>JBDSHN010000097.1:0-31799 GCA_039918435.1 Bacteroidia bacterium
GATTATTTCTTTAAGTTCTTCTACTTCTGTCTTTGTTAATTTAATTGTATACCGTATCATTTGTAAAGGTTTTTTACAAATATACATATTTAAATATTACGTCATATTATATTTAACTTAACACTAGGTGGTTATGCAAACATTAAAATATTCAAATTCAAACTTGGATTAACCATCTCTGCATCGCTTGCAGCAGAGGCGCCACAACCTTTTATTGTGACAGGGTCTGTCGCAGTTGCAATTGATCTTCCGAAACCACTAAAAGATGTCAGCGTCAACATTGATTTTACCTGGACATTTGATTCAACATTAAACGCGAATGAAGAACATGTGATTGACACTTCTGACCTGGCATTCAAACCACCGGCGAAAGCGTTAAGCATGGTAACGAACGAAACTTTTGATGTGATTTACCATATCGGATCAAGTTTGCCCACACCAGATTCTTCATGGGAACAGTATATCATTCCGATGGATAGTTATATTGATATTGAATTAACAAAAGGAGTTTATCCAGATATTAATGTTACAAATCCGAACCATGCAAATGTCAACCATTTTGGAGGCGTAACAAGTCCTGCTAGCTATATTGAGCTTATTCCACCACAACGCGGCAAATCAGATCAAGTAAAGCATAAGTATGAGATAAAGAACATACGGGTACTTTCCTACAATGGTTCAACATGGAAACCCTATGATCCATTTGCTGCTTATGTGGATCTGAATGATCCACTTTTTCAACAGCTAACCCAAACTGAGCTCGACGAATTAAAATACGGTTTCTGGCAAAAGGATACGCCGAACAAGTACACAAAACTGCGTGTACTTGCACAACATACACTTAGCTTTTTATCACAGGGAACAGGAAATATTATTCCTGAAGAATTGGGGATAACAGCTAATACCATTTTCTGTGAAGAAGAAGAGCTCGCTGCAGTGTGTATTGATTTTGATTTTTCAGACGCATTACAGAACATTATTGAGGTGCCATCAACGTATCCAATTTATTATCGCGGATTAATGTTAAAGATGGATTCTGTAAACGGGCTCAATCTTTTAAAACCGGATTTTAGCCTTCAGAATGCGGTAGCTATTGCGGCCGCGGATACGTTGGAAATCATTCTTCCAGAATCCAGTGCTTCTGTTTGTTTGTCCTTATCAGGAAATGATGGAAATCTCATAATCGAATATTATAAGAAAAATATTCTGGATACAACCACAAGTAGTGGTTTACCAATCTTCCTCTGGAGTTTAATTACAACAACAACAGTAACTCCGAGTACATTAAGCGATACGATCTGTTATAATGACGCAGAAAATCCGACAGAAAGAATTTTGATAATTAACGGAGCGTGTGAAGAATCATCTTTAACATGCGGAGAGTTAACTGCAGAAGCAGATTTATTGAAAAACTTTTTCAATACACTTGTGACAAATAATCAACTCATTACCACATTTAAGTTATACCCTGATAATTCGGAAATCTATGACTATGTGTATGAAGAAACTGCCCTGTATGATCATGCCTATGAATACACCGATATTAATTATATAGTTCAATATTTATCGACCACTAAGTTGGTAATTCAAATACAAGACAACCTTGGCTTTACGTGCGACATGACACTTGAATTATCGGAATACGATGTAGCATTTGACATAGCGCTTATTACAGAGTTTACAACCATAGAGGCTGATCCTGATTATGCAACGAATGGTCCGAACTACCATTTTCTTATAACGGCCGTTTATGGCAAGAATGAATATATCCTTAAAGGGGTTTCATGTTATCCGATTTCTTATTGTGAGGATAGCTGCTATATATCCCTTCACAAAATTTGTTACTTATCACTCGCAAATTTTGAATACAATCAAACCATTCCTTCCCAATCCCAAGTAACTGGTGATAATGAAGCGATGTTGAATGCTATTTTGAAAATCACTCCTCCGGTCTGGCGGCCTTATACAGATTTTATGATTGTGGTAGAAACGTTAGATACTATCAGCAATATTAATAGTCCGCCCGGGCCTTACACTAACCATCACGGATTTGGATTCAGAACAGCTGGTCCTATAGGACATTTTCACGAGCATAGAGTTGAATACACTGATCTAGTTCTTAAGGATAAAGCTGATCAGTTCCGTCTATCTTCATTAAAGCCATATATAGATTATACAACTTCGTATCCGAATGCGGATGGAAATATCCTGAATGCCAAACCACTTTTTTATGGTGGGCCAAAACTTTTGTTGTATTATAAATATGCACATGTTTACACCATGTTGCGTCATTGGAATTCTTATAATGGCAATAATGGCGTTGATATTGAATTACACGCAATTATAAAGGATCCGGCAGATGCACTTTCTTCACCGCCGTTTTTACAGGCTGGATTATCTTCAAACAAAGGCCCTCAGTCAATTGACATTCAGACGCTGAATAATCTCGTAACTAATGGAGATCCTTGCTCAGAGGTTGAAGGACCTGTGCAACCTAATGGTATTCATAGTGAAATAGAGCCTGGATATTTACTTCCGGAAAAGTTGTACACTGCTGTTTATTATGTGCGGAAAAAGTCATCAATCTCACCTCCTACTTCCTTTGTTTCGAATGAGGTCCATCGGTATCCGTTCCAGACATCACGCTACGAGAATTTTACAGAACAAATTCAGAGTTATGTTCTTTCAAGCGAAACAGGAAATGAGCGTTACGCGGGATTTAATGTTGACTTACCATTATCATCTGGTCAACTAAGTGATGTTCAGAATGTAATTGCAGGTACTGAGTCTGCATCTAATGCGCTACTGTTAAAGTATGCAGATCCATTCGATAGGATCATGAATGGCATTCTCAAATTACCTCAACTTGATCCTGCACAGACAACTGAATTTAATGTCATAAGGAATAGCAGTGACAATAACTCAATCATAGGCATTCTTGTTCGCAGTACTGAACCATTGAATGATCCGAAACTTCCACTCACAGAATTGCTATCGACCTTGACGCTTTCGATGAATAGTGGAAGTACGTCAGGCTATCAAATCGTTTTCTCCAAAGACCGGTCAAAGATTTATGTGACGAAAGCCACTTCGGTTATCGCTACAGGATCAGCTGTATTTACCTTCCAGTATAAGCTTTACGATGGAACAAACTATCAGGTAGTATCAACAGAAACCGCAACCCTTACAATTGATTAATCAGAAAATATTATGGCCGTAAAAATTCCTATAAATACTTCCGGTGTTACAGATTATATTCAATCTGCTTATCTGCACTTAATGGCAGCCGGTTCCGATGGTGCTGATGGTTCTTCGGAAGGATATCATCTGCGTTGGAATTTACTTGGAAATTTAGGACGCAAGCACCTTCCCAAAGGAATGCTTTCCAATAGCGGAACTTATTCCACTACAATTGCTTATAACAAGAAGAGCGATTATGTAACTCTATTCAAAGCAGCTTATCTTCTTGATGCGTATCGTACAGTAGTTGACTTTTCAACTGCAATACCAGATACGATTATTAATTCAGGTTCTACACGTGAATGGCATTTTGAAGGAATTATTCCAGTAGCAACAATAACAACAAATCAGAATACAATAATTGTAAACTTTTCAGATACCATCCAATATGATTATTGGGCAGCTATTCACGATCCATCGATATATCCACAAACATTTCTACAAAACTATACTGGGGTAATTGAAGCCAAAGTAGAAGACAAGCTTTGTTTCTCAGTATTTATCACACTCGATGGAACGCGTCCTTCTGTCTCAATTTTTCGAAGTGAAGGAATAGCTGTTCCAGACACAACAGCACCTTCTTCTAAAATCCTCAGTTGTAGAAAAACCGAAACTGATGGAAATGTTACTAGTGTAGTATTAAGAGGGGAAAATCTTGAATCTGTGAGATTTTCATCTTCAAATCGTTATCCGATTCGTCTTAGTTTTCAGTGCTACTACGATTACATTTTGGGGATGAATGAAGAGAATACGAATAAGTGGACAAAAATTGATGATTACTGCCTCTCCATTACTGATGCAATTACTGATGCACGTCTTGAAAACACCGCAACATTTACTGTTGACCAACTGTGGCCTAGGTATGCTGGCAGCAACCCTTCTACAGGAGAATATACTGTAAGTGTCCCTAATTATCTTGATAAATGGGCCGGAGCTCCATTTGCCGCTACTCCTGTATTAGGCATTAAAGAAGCCGTTATTCGTTACCTGGATAAAAGTAAGACAGATGTTTTCGCAACGGAGTCTCTGGCATCGGATACCTCAGGCGACAGCGCACATTATGATATCAGTTACCTGGAAGCAATTAAGTTGATGGCGTTAGATTTCCATTACGCAAGAATGTTTGGCTTGGGCGCTATTGATGGGACAAGAGCAGATGGTCCTTTAATTTATGCTGCGATTTATAAATGCGCCAAGGATCCGGCAGATGAAACGCAAAGCCTTTCGAATCTTAATGTATTCATGTGTTTGCCCACTACCAGTTCGGATTACCGTCTGCCTGTTACACCATATTTAAAACCGATCACTTATGGATTAAGCGTTGATAATGCAACAGAAGATGCAACGCAACTCAGTGATGAAAACGGTTATGCGCTTTACGATGATGTTCGTTTCATTAATCTGAATAAAGAACCTTATCCGTACGAGCACCCTCTTGGATCATTTTATGAAAACACAATTGATTTTTATTCAGCTGATATAAGTAAGCCTGTACTTTTTGGAACAAAGTACAAGGAGGATTCGGAAGGTAACTGGCGTTCACCTGAATTGAATAGCGATCCGGATTACCAGGATGCTGCTTCAATAAATGAAGTTATTCCATTTCCTGAAACAGATGCTTCATTGTTTTTGCACATGGAAAAAGAAGAAGGAGTTCATGATTATGCAATTTACGGGATAAACTTATTTTCACGAGTATCCGATCTCAGCAACACAAGATTAACCGACGCAACCGCTTTTCCAAAACGTAATACATTATTACCACCATCAAACTTCCAGGTTCAACTTATACAGACAGAAGATCCTCCTTTGCTGACAACTTCGGGTGAGCAATTTAATCTTTCTCAAGTTTCTGGTTCAGATAAAACTTTTGTACGTACAACATTCGAATGGAATGAATCTCACAATATAGCCTATCAAACAGCCGATAAAATTGATTTTTATTTCTGCGATCATACGCCACTTATTGTGCGTGGGATAATCACAGCAGTCACTGATCTTACTGATAATAAAGTAGAGGTGTTGCTTGGGACTCTTACAATTAACAGTACAAATCCTGCGCAGGCGATCGTTCCAACAATAAGTTCAGGTAATGCTTCTCGCTTTGCAGGTAGCCAATTATCAACCGGCAATCAATTGTTTGACGTCGAGAGTGTAACTCAAAACGGTAATACTCCAATTCTGGTTCTTAAAAAAACGCGGCAAACCGCTTCACAAGAATACCCAATAGGGAGCAATCAATTCACTACCACAGAGACTTATCTCATGCCAAATGTTGGCGATACTGTTATGGTGGTAGAGAATATGCGAAACACAGATAACTGGAGCACTCATCTTGCAAAACAGGTGAATGTAATTACGTTCACACCATTGCACACTGAAACAGTGACAATGGCTGACGGTAACCAACACACACTTAATATTGGAGGGATATACAGAACAGCTTTGATCGAGCAACATCTTGAAGTCGATCCCGATAATCCACCGACTACTATACCTACTGGCGTTTATGATATTACTTTCAGTAGTTACAGTCTACCAACACATAGCGACAGTGCCGTGGAGTGGTATAAAGGCGGAGTGAGAATTATGTCTGATAGCACACCTTCTGTTATGAAAAAGCTGGAGGTATGGTCACATGAACAAAGTGGAAGCGATCTAATACTTACTGTTTTTGATCCCGCTTTTGGAACAGACCCTATTGTAGCAGGCAATACAAGCAGTCGTTCAGGTGTGAATGTTAATTATCACCCGGCTTATCGCGTTTATCTCTACAAGGATAACCTGAGCGGAAATAATTTCACATCTTCAGCTATACTTCCGGCAACTGGTACCGGCTCAAAAATCACTTATATGGGAATCCGGTCCATAGATAGCACCCAACCGTCGGATCTTTTCTCGCCCCTCTCAGTACCTGTACCTCTATTAGCACGTGAAATTGTCACCCCTGCTGCACCCGAAGAATTATCTGGCCCGTTATACGCGACACGTCCTGATATTTATGGGAAATCTACTTATACATTCGACACTAAACTTGACACAACTGGTGGGCGTGTTCCGTTCGGTCTAATATTCTTCCGCGCGAGTGATAGTATTATCCTGGGAACTTTATACACACCTTTGACACTTGCAATTGTGCTAGAGGACTTATCTGAACTTACTGGTGATGATGCCGATTATTAT
This sequence comes from Bacteroidia bacterium, assembly GCA_039918435.1. GTDB lineage: Bacteria > Bacteroidota > Bacteroidia > Palsa-965 > Palsa-965. The sequence continues at coordinate 6,424 of JBDSHN010000097.1, forward strand.
GAGCAACGTATCAAAGACATTGTTACCGGAAACATTGATACAACAAACGGAACATTTAAGGCTTACGGCACTGGAACATATTTCTTACCTGAACCGGACAATGCTGAATTTTCCATACCCCATCCGCTGAATGTTGCAATAAATGATACGCTGATCACTCCTTTCGATGGCACTTATACTCTTGCTGATCTTGTCGATGAAAGTATTCATCCGGGTATACTTCAGACTGCAATCGCACATGTTTTTCAGCCGCTTACAGAACAACCAGTTACTTACTGCTACCTGAAGCCGGGAACAAAAACATCGGCAAAGAGACCGCTTTTCCGCGATGAGAATGGTCAACTAATCGTCCCGGTTTTACCTACGGATCCTAATTATGATGCGGATGAATATGATCCATTTCCGATGGCAGTTACTTACACTGACAGCGGTGATAAATTTGTACGATTTACTGATTATACAATCGATGGCGCAGCCAAAAATATTTATTTCTACTATGCCCTCGAATTTTCTAATACTAATACGTTCAGTGGGCGGAGTCCTATTCTTGGTGCGGTTCGGCTGGTAAATACTCTTGCTCCTGACGCTCCTCAAATTCGTAAGGTTACAACACAGCTGGCTGATCCTTCATTGGAGATTATTACCGCTGTGCTATTCGAAATTAACTCTTATTTACTTGTTGATGGAATTGGTGAGTATCAACTGTATCGGACCACTAATGCAAAAAATGCGTTAAATGTCAGAACAATGATATTGGTGGCAACAATTCCAGTAGGCGAGACGCTTTTTGATGAATTTGCTGATGTGACTTATCCACTATATGGAGAAGCTTTATATTACCGTATTGTAGCCGTAAGATTTACGCGTGACGAAGACGGCGCTGTACTAAGAGTGCCTTCACAACCGTCTAATACTGCAATTACAAATGTAGTAGACGTAATAAATCCTCTTGCGCCACAATTGCGTTCTGTAAATGGAACGACTACGTCAACGGAACTTCAGGAAGTGATTCTTAAATGGCAGACGACCGCATATAATGCGACATATAAGCTACAACAACAAACTGCAAAAGGAAACTGGGTAGAGATCTATAGCGTAAAATCAAACGCTCCAATGCAATATCCTCCACTAGATCAAAACAGTCAACCGGATTTTACCAATTTTCCGGAAACCGAATTGCTGGCGCGGGAAGATGAAGACGGCAACCCGCTGTACCACCGGTTCCGGGTGCAGGTGATCAATTCCTCAGGATTGATTAATCTTACAGACAAGCTGCTTACACTCGCAAAAGGATGCAGCGATCTGCAGGAATTGGACGCCATCGTGAGTTACGAAGACAGCAATTATATAATCAATCCGCTGAGGAGCCAGGATGTCGATGAAGGGGTAGGAAATCCATTGACAATGAAATTTGTAAACCTGCTTACGGAATTACCGGCAGGCCACAATACGTTTGTGAAAACGGATATAACGGTTAAAGACGATCTCGGAAATTCTTATACCCAAACCATCACACCTACTACACAGACCGTTAATTTCACTCACGGCAACGGAGGACTTATTCTCAATACGAGCAATCCGAACCGGACGTATACCATAACTACCATAACGGAAACGGACTATTGTACGGGCGGTGCTCTGAGAACATATGCCCTAAAATATATTTCGGGACCGTGCAATGATCTGCACCAGCTGACGGAGCTTGTCAGCCTAACAGATAGCTCCCATACGATCGCGATACTTGGCAGTGGAGATATCAGTAATGGTACTTCTCAGCCTGGTTCATTGGCTTTTACTGACATTTCGAATGTATCTTCCCTAGGACAACTGTTCAACGGAATGGATATTACGGTTACGGACGATTACGGGCATACATATACGCGTTCGATTGCAGCCAATCAACCGGGAGGAACGGTGACCTTTCATCACAATGATGGCGGGTTGATTTTAGATAACTCGGATCCGAACAGGGCGTATAACATTGAAGTGGCACTTTTTACAGACCTGTGTATAGCCGGGACGAGCTACGTTTATAATGTCGAATACGCGTATTCTCCATGCAGTCAGCTTAGCACCCTAACGGATATTGCGGAATTTTCGGACAATAATGGCTCATCTTTCGATCCATTAGGTACGCATGACATTGCCAGTACACACCACGCAGGTGGTTCGATGACTTTTGGAGATATAGTTTCCACTTCATTGCCGCTGGGACACGCATTTGGCCGCATTGATGTTATCCTGGAAGATGGCTTAGGTGGCATCTCGGTTAAGTCAATTACAGCTCCAACACTTTCAGTAACGTTTAACCATGGTGACGGCAACATAGCCCTAAATTCCAGCTCAATTGATCTTTCCTACTCCATTACCTTGGTATTGTATACGGATATATGCACACGAGGTACAGCATATCGCTACATGATAACCTACCTGGCTTGATTAGCCACGTAGGTTATCGTATCTTTATGTTATGAATGGGCGTCTGCTAATAATCATTATACTGTTAGTTGTTAAAAGTGCGGTTGCCCAACCGCTTTCTGGTATCTATACTATTGGAGGCAGCTCTCCAAATTATTCGAATTTTACAACTGCGGTAGCGGCTCTTGAAAGTAATGGCATTTCTGGACAGGTAACGTTCAATATTCGTAACGGTACATATACTGAAGCCGTTTATTTGACCAGCATTACAGGTTCTTCCCCAGCAAACACAATCACGTTCCAATCTGAATCCGGAGACAGTTCACTAGTCACCTTGACATATGGAGGGCCAGCGAATGTGTTTTGGGGAGATACTGTAAGTAATATAGTGTTTCGGGAAATGACATTCTGGACAACCTACACCAGCTCAAACTACATAGCACTGAACATCCGTTATGGTAATAATATTAAAGTTCAGAATTGTGTGATGCGAGGTTCAGGAGGCGGAGGATATGGATTAAGTTGCTCACGATGTGACTCCGCAATTTATGTTCAAAACTGTTGGGCATATAACTGTAGTTATTCCATGTTTATTTCAGACGGAATTCTCCCCTACACAAAAGATGTTCAGATAGAGAACAATACAATTACTTCTGTAAATGAGGCTCTGTACATTCATGATATAGGCAACACTACTATTAAATACAATTACATTCAAGGTAGCTATAGGGGACTAGAGGCAGATGGTGTGGAAGTTCAGGAAATACATCACAATACGTTTAGATCAAGCGGAGGTGCGGCGTTGATTATGGGCAACTGTTATGGTCCGGGAAATGGCAGGGTGCGTGTTTACAACAATCTTGTTCTAACTACCGCAACTTCTCAGCCTACTAACTATGGCGCTTCATTTTACCAGGTGGATGGATTAGAATTTGTTAACAACACCATTTACTTCAACTCGAACTATAATTATCAAGCGGCACTGAAGATCGATGTCCTGGATTCCTGTTTCATTTATAATAATATTATAATGAACAATGGTAATGGTTACGCTTATCAAGTAACTGTAAACGTCTATAATGAATATTCAGACTATAATACGATTTACACAAATGGAACACTGATCAGTCCTGGAATATCCACGTTTGCCCAGTGGCAAAGCACATACCAAATGGATTTTAATTCTGTGTATGCTAATCCCCAGTTTATCAATATCCCGAATAATCTCCATCCTACAAATGCCATAATTGATGGTTTAGCGATTCCTTGGGCAGGAGTAACAACTGATTTGAGTGGAATACCCCGCCATCCGCAATATCCTGATCCGGGTGCTTACGAATTTTCAGTAGTACCTGTCGCAAATCTTGGTCCTAATCAGACGATTTGCGGAAACAGCACCGTTTTAAATGCAGGTAACAACGGGTCGTATTATCTCTGGAGCAATGGGGCAACGACACAAACTATTAATGCAACAAGCAGTGGAACGTATTGGGTACGAATAAATAATCTTGCTGGAACTTCTTCTGATACTATCAACCTAACTATTCATCCTTTACCAGGCATTACAATCAACGGAAGCAATTCCGTTTGTGTAAATGATTCGACGCAACTTTCCGTAACGTCACCGGCAACTACTTTTTCATGGTCGCCGTCAACAGGACTTGATAATCCTAGTTCCAGTATTGTAAATGCAAGTCCATCGTCAAATACTACTTATACAATTATCGTCACGGATAATTTTGGTTGTAGTAATTCAGATAGCATTACTATTACTGTAAACACTCTGCCAATCGCACAAGCCGGATCGGCTCAAAGCATTTGTTCTGGCGGACAAACTGCTATAGGAACTGCAAGCGGGATGAATTGTACCTGGACCCCTACAGTAGGATTGAATCTTTCTACAGATTGCCAACCTTTAGCTTCACCGGTTTCAACTACGAATTATATTTTAACTGTAACTGATTTAAATGGTTGCGAAAATAGTGATTCGGTATTGGTAACAGTAAATCCGCTTCCTTCAATTTCTGTTTGCTGTTCGCAAGCTATTTGTATGAATGATACAGCTTCAATCACAGCAACTTCAAGCGGTTCAAATTTCTCTTGGTCACCCGCAACAGGATTAAGTGCTACAACAGGAGCGATGGTTGATGCTTTTCCAACTTCAACAACAACTTATACCGTTACCGCAACGGATGCTTTATCCTGTCAAAGCAGCGATACGGTTACCATTACAATTCACCCACTGCCATCTGTTGTTGTTTGTTGTGATCAGACTTTATGTGCAGGTGACACTGTTTCGTTGACTGCAACTACTTCTGCATCAAATTTATCATGGTCGCCTTCTGGAGGGTTAAATACGACTGCCGGGAATAACGTAAATGCTTTTCCTGGTTCTTCTACAACGTATACCGTAACTGCAACTGATGCGAATGGTTGCAATTCTGCAGAAACGGTAGTGTTGACTGTGAATCCTACACCGACCACTCCTATTATCACACAGAATACAACAGATTTAATTTCAAGCGAGGTAACAGGCAATCAATGGTATTTGAATGGTAGTATTATTAATAGCGCTACTGGACAAACTTATACGCCTATACAGAATGGAAATTACACAGTCGTATATACTGATTTGAATGGATGCAGTGCTACTTCCGCAATTTATTTCTTTGGCTCCACTGGAGTTGGAAATCCATTGCTTGCAAATACGAATTGTAATTATTCAGTGGAAAATGGTCAATTAAGCTTTATCAATTTGCCAAGCGGGGAATACCAGTTGAATATTTATAATCAACTTGGGCAACTTATTTTGGCGGATAATTTTGATTTAGCACAAATTTCCGAATCGTTCCCATTGCAAATAACTACAGGAACATACATTGTGATACTTAATAGTTCAATTGAAAGTTTTAGATGGAAATTAATTGTGAGTACTGATTAACATCACACAGGTATACCAAATATTATAATATTAAGATATCCGTCACTCGGTTATTTTTTAGTTTATCCAAAACCAACTAACGCGTCGAATTTTCCAACAAACGAGTGAATTTCTAGTTTTAAGTCCTGTCAAAACCATTATCCCCACTGGTACAACACAGAAATAACTGGATTCACACTCCGTTCTATTAACGACCATACGCGAATTTATGCCTTTTGTCTACTTCAACAGAGTATTCAGCGTTTCGAATTCGATTGTCAATATATGCCAGGTGACCTAAATAATTCCCCTTTGGACGCAATGTTGAAATTTTTGACCTTATTGCCATCCAATATCCTTTTTGTATGTCTCCCAGAAAATAATCACCATTATACGAATATGAATTTGGCAACCAATCGATTTTTTGAAATAGGCTTAAATTAGTATTGCCCTTCAATAAATGTTTCATACATACATCTTGAAATCCATTAGCGTGTTCACGAATATTTCTGAATAGCCAGCTTAAGTTTTTAGGATTTTCTATGTTTTTATCGATGTAAGCGAAAAGACATTCTTCTGCTCGTTGTTGTCGTTCTTCATGACTTTGTATGTTGTGAAACAATAACTCAAAAATATGGCACTCATTAAAAAGTTCAATTTTCCTTTCTCTCAACTTGAGGATACGAAGAAAGTACCTTTTATAATCGCTAAGTTCGAATACTAATCCCAAGTCGAGTTCTCGTTCTTTGAGCAATTCTTTTTCTCCATTGTTAAATCGCTCTACGAGATCCAAGATAAAACGTTGATTGAATTTTACAATGTGGCCGAATGCTTCACCATTATAGTCAAAGTGCGGAGTGATCCTTAGCATAATACAGTAAATCTCTTCGAAAAGCTTGTGATTATTTTTTTCTATATGGGTATAATAAGAACTAAAAAAAGAATTCCACAGATAAATCTTTTTACCGTTTGCTTGATCATTTTCACGAATCGCACTCAATATTTCAACAAGTATCTCTGACCGGTATGCAATAAACTTTTCTACTACCGGTGAAATTAAGTTGAAACTATTAGTTGGATTAATAAAAACTTCAACAAGCCCTTTACAATAATTATCATTTAAAACCTGTACAGGTAATTGCATGAGAAAACTATGTCGAAATAACTCATTATTCCCATATGTCGTCTTATTAATTAATTTCCACATCTTAAAAATAGAATCAGATTGCTTGTTTGCAAGCACATCGAAAATATTGCGCCGTGGAAAATACCCTGTTGGGTTAAGATCATCAATAATTATTTTAATGCAATTTTCAAATAACGGTATTGACTTTTTTCCAATAGACAAAAGAATAAAATCCATTGAAATACCTACATGCCAAAATTTTTGACCGCTAATGGATGCAACAATTTTAAATTTGGTGTAAAATTTTTTAAAATCCGTTATATTTTTAACTGGAATGCTTTTAATTACTTTTTGTCTAATAAATTTTTCACGATCTTCTCCTGACTCTATGTAGTATTGCTTTCTCATTCGCCCCATCATAAATCCCCAGGTAAGTACGCAGTAAAGTTCGTACATAGAGGTTTCGAAAGTATGTATGAAAGAAGTATAGGGTGAAACATCTACTTTAAGCCTCGCTAATTGACCAAATAGATAATTTACAAAAACGCAATCAGATAAATCGGTCTTATTAAATCCATTCTTTGTCACTTTAACTAAGAAGGGTAAATCGTAAGTTACTGCAACTACATTTCTGTGCCAGAAAGTCCCAGGATAATCCTTGAGTATTCGAAAATATAAGTTTTTGTTTTTCTTAATCCCTACTGCTGCTAGAAACCATATCTTATCGCGAATATCTTTCATAGGTCCTGCGACTTGAGCCTTATAAGTAACAATGCTAACTTTATTTCCTCCTCGGTGTCGTGCATTTTGATGAACCGGAGCAATAAACTTAGAAGCTATTGCACAAAAAACAGATTCACAGAACAAGTCACCTTCAATTATTTTCTCTTCTAAATAGTCAAATAGAGCTTTTTGTCTATAAAATGCAAAATCATAATCCTCAAACGTAAAGCTGAATATTATTGAAAGCTCTTTTGCTAACAAACTAGCACCTTGCGAGCGTCTTTTACAATACTCAACAAACAAATGAATTGCAACATCAATTTCCGCCACTTGCTGTTGTAAAATGTCCTTCAAAAGATTCCCTTCCGCCCCAAGAGAATCATACACATTCGAATAGTTTTCAATAACGGAAAAATCAGTAACGTTTATGGGTGTTGAATTTATTCGTTGTTGAAGAGTTGACAAGGTTTCTGACATAAATTCAAACCAAAAGATTTTGAGAAAATCAAATCGATCTTGGTCTATGCGTAATGTGCTTAAATGTAAATTAAGGGAGGGGCGTAACTTTTCCAGAGCAGTTATACCGAAAGTATTCAATGAATTGATAATCGTATCCTTAATTCGTGATTCATACTTTCTAAAAAATGATCTGAATAGAATTTGTATATCAATACTTTTTTCTTCGAGAAAGACCACATAAAAAAAATAGGACGAAAGTACTTGATCGCTGATTTTAGCGATATGATCGTGCATGTCTATATACTCCTCCTTCTCAAGTCGATATATTATTTCTCGAAACTCTTCCTTAGTGAATTGAAAAGCAGTCAATACCTCTTCGTTTTCAGAATTGATATCTATTGAATAGAAATATGAAAGAATGGCAAGACATTTCTGAACATTAGGCTCTTTCAAAATGTTACTCGACTCCAAGTAAGTTTGGAAATAACGCTTATAAATGTCCCATGAAGTAATTTTCTTTCCCAGTTTCCCCTTATCAAGAAAAACTTTTGCAGTCATAATCGCCATACGTGCATTGCCTTGACTAATTCTAAAAATATCATCAATAACAGTTGCAGAACTTACTCCCAGGTTAGAAACTATCTTTTCAATAATTTCATCGTCCATTGCCTCCACTTCGAACGATCCAAATAACACTTCTTGTAAATGAAGAAAACCTTCAACTTGTTTTAAAGAATGATTTCTAACCGTTAATACAAGCCGGATATCATAATTGGTCTCTTCAAATTGTCGATTTATGATTTGTGGTAGGTTAATAATATTACGATTAGCATCATCAATTAGTAGTATATAGCTTTTACCGGCTTCAAAAAACAATGAAAATTCTGAATCTGCGATTGCTGCTTTGCTAAACACACAACACCCACGAATATTATTATTTTCAGAACATATTTTTTTAATAGCCTCAATCCCGATCCTTGTTTTTCCTGTCCCTGCTTCTCCGCCGATTATTGTTATTTTATTATTGATAATAATACTAGCTAATGAACCTAAAGAGTCCCCTTGTTGAATAAATTCATTGCTCAGCGTTGAAATATTTTTGTTTTCATATTGCTGAATAAATTCTTCGATCGGTTGAATTAATCGATCCGGGACAGGAAGTTGTAAATAATCCCGAGCAATGAAAGGGTAATAACGAAAAATGTCCTCTGCTATTTTTGCGCCATCAAAACATCTTAAATGAATGTGGCGTTTCCGAATTTCCTTTTCAAGGACTTTATATTCCTTAAGGGTTATCTTTTCAGTGAAGCATAGAAAAACAGAATCAAGCTCCGATAGGGGGATACCGGTTTTCTTTGTATCAAAACAATCCAGTAAATCCTTCTTTAGTTTTGAAATAAATTTGCCCTTACTTGATTTGGATCTTGTTGTATGTTGTATTAAAATTTTTTGACCATTATCGCAAATTACGTATGCATCAGGTATTCTTGGTAATGGATGTTTCTTTCCAACCATAGTCCCGGGCGAATGGATATTACGGAAATTCCCCGCTTGCGAATATCTTAAATAGGCATTCCCAACTTTTTCGAACTCAGATGAACTTAGCGATTGAAGAGCCTTTTCAATCAGATACAGTAATGTCATTTAATCTGGTTTTATTTGGGCAAGTTTCTCTTGTTGCCGCAATTGCGCTTCTGCCATCGCGCGTCCGTTTGGCCAAAGTCTTTCAGCTAGTAACATAATTAGTGGTCGAATGTTAGTAGCGAAATTTTTGTTTTCATGCCCTTTAACAAGATGATAGGTAATGAGTTTATAATAGAGAACATGTCTTAAAGTAGAATTCGTAATACTGTTAATTAAAATTTTTATTTGAGCAACGTGTTCAGCGGGGTTTAATTCAATTACAAGAAGTGCTGATATAAAATACTTGTATTGTTTTTTCTGCACATCACCGGCATATTTATCCCGAACCAATTCAAATATTCGTTCCATATTAGCTTGTGCAAGATGATGGAAAATCATTCCTTGAATTACAAGTGGCATATATTGACGAACAAATTCTTTCCAAAATTCTTTATCTTCATGTTCACCAGGGAAAGGGATTGTATCAGATGGAGTATCCTTGAGTTCATCCTCCATTGCAGCTCCAAATAACATACCCCAAACTAATATTTTATCAAATATCAATACAACCTCATCTTGTTGATTAAGATCAGTATTTCTGAATACACGTGAAACAATTCTAAAGGCTCTTTCAATAGCATTTAAATCAGTTTCATTCGTAACAAGATTTGAAGCATGATAACTATTTGAGTTTTTGAGTTCTGAGGGTAACTGATTCAAATATTTCTCATTTATCTCATCTAGCTCGTTGTTAGCTAAAGGACTAATACTATCTGTTTCCATTTCACCATGCATGGCAAGGGAAATTTCTTCTCTCAATGAACCTGGAACTTTAAGAAGTAAAGAGTCTTCTGGGATATCATCAATGTATTGCTTAACAAGCGGATCAAAAATACCGGAAACACGACTCACTACTTTCCTTAAAAAGTCAACATCACTTTTCGCTAAACCTGAATAATATTCCCAAATATTTGGATGTAAAAGAAAAGCTTCGTTAAACAGTTTATTTCTAAACTCTTCGTTTTGATACGACCAAAGCGCTAAGGAATATTGAAATATTCCATTTACACGAAATGTTAGTTTTTCGTCGTCAGTTTGCAAGTAATTGTTCGATTGATACTTCTGAAGGTGCTGATTCATAAATTTTACCATCAATTAAAAGTGGAAGTACTTGCCTAGATGTGAACATGAAAAGATAATCGAGGAAAAGTTTTTCGAGGAGTAATGTTTTTCCCGATTTATCTTCTCCGTAAATTATTTTAGTTTTATGTTCGTCACGAATTAAATCAAAATCAAATGGTTTAGATTTTTCGCTAATAACGTTCGTCGGAGCATCGTAAATTACGGGGTCAGTAAATACTTCCAAAAATTTTGCTTTGACAGTTTCACCGGGTTGAGGAAGAATAAGATCATTTGCTTTTTCTACTTCTGTTTCATAAATCTGGCGAAGCTTCTCTAAAAGTGCTATTTTTTCTGCTTTAACAGAATTGAATGGGATTTCGATTGCGCCATAATAGCGTGGTGAGTTTAGAGTTCCAGCGTTTTTATCATACTCACACACCGAGGCATTCAACTTCCATAAATCCGTGTCTATTTGATAAAACCCGCATCCAACATTGGACCATGTTTCATAATGCACCAAAGCTGCTGGGCCAACTACTATAGCAATACCCTCTTCGCTTAACAAATGTGCATCGAGACGTTTTCCATGTATATGACCAGTGAATAAAACATGGAAATCGCGATAAATAATTTTTTCAAGTTCCCTAGAAATAAATTCTTTGAAGTCTGATATAGGATGGTGCATTAATATTAGGCGAACTTCGCAATCCTGAATATGTTCAAATGCGATATGCAAATGACTTGGTGGAAACATTAAGTTACCTCTATCTATTTTTGATGATTTGCAGCGCCAAGCAGAATTGAGAGAAACGATTCCAACCTTTTTATTGTTGATACTTCTCTTATGAGAAGTAAATAGTGGGGTTATTAAATCTTCACTTAAAAAATGAGTCGTTTTTAAATTATCCTGGAACGCAAGGTAATTTTCGAGATTTTTAAGACTGACATCAAATTCAGCCTTGTCATTTTGACTTGTGGTAAAATCATCTAATCGTTCCAAGTTGAATATCTCATCTACGCCTCTTGCCACCATAGGTAATTCTTTACCTCGATCAACATCATGATTACCTGGACAAATAAAAAATCTATCTGGAGAGATCCCCCACTTTTCAATAAGAGAACTCGTTAATATTTTCCAAGCAGTTTCGAAGGTTTCTTTTTTATTTCCGCTGTGCACTAAATCCCCTGTAAAAAAAACAAGATCAGGTGCAGATTCTCTTGTTAGGCCATCAGCAATGGCTCTGCATATATGAGTTTGATCATCATTTGCCTTGCCTGTTTTAAAGTGGAGATCTGTGATATGGAGGATTTTCATACAAAGGGTTTAGGGAATACAAAGTATCGAATCCTTCATCAATATTCAATAGGCTTTGTAATTTACTTCTATTAAAACTCTGTTTATTTTATTAATTCTCATATTTTATTTCTAAAACAGACAGTTTTCTTCAATAAATGAAGAACTTCTGCCTTTCAAATTAAACTTTTTATCCGTTTACAAACGGTTAGCGCTGTTTTTGTCAAAGAATTGTTGTAATATTTCATCGACTATTTATCCCTACTTCGATGGAACCAACAACCTCTTCTTCAAAATTTTTCGATACTATAGACAACATCGATCGTTATCTATACGGAAGGAAAATGAAAAATTTCTTGATAGGATCAATTTGCGTTTTGATTATCGCCCCAATTCTTGATTGGGCGCTTGAAGTACCATACGATCGATTAACCTGGCTTTCTACTTTCGTATTTATGATTTATGTTTTTATAATCGTTCTAGCGTGGATCAGCGGATGGCGGGATGATGCAGGGAAATGGACATTAAAACGAGCCGTTTCGAGACTTTCAACTTACTATCAAACATTCAGGGATAATGCTGCCAAAACAAAAACGACTTCTAAAGATGAGATGCTTTATAATACAGGATGGTGGCTTTTTTTCGGAGCTATTGGTTGGAAATCACTTCAAAATTTATCTGTATTCGTAAGAAAGCCCATTCAAAATGTAACCGGACATACCATGACTCGATTTATTCGCTTTGAAAAATTCACAATTCATTGGTACTGGCTTCCTCTAATTTTGGGCATTGGGGTTATGATTTATCTATTTCGTTCTAATCCTAAAATTATCGAACGCATAAAAAAAGATTTACTTCAGCTATTCGGACGAAGACGACAGTTAGAAAATAACAGAGCTGAAGTTTTCAAAATTGAAACTGGAAAGACAGATAACCTCGTTTTAAATTCAAAAAGAGATGAACACATGCTTGCTGTGGTAGCAAACAATAAGTCTATACTTTTCAATGGTTTCGTAAATGCTATGCAAAGCTGGCATCCGGTAAAATGTCATTACGAATATGAATTTCAGGATCAACTTTATCGACATCTGAAAAATGTTTTGCCAGCTTCTGTAATCGAACTGGAATACCCGATTGGGGATAAAGCTCTTGGGAATAAAGGGCGTGCGGATATTGTAATCGATGATTCTATACTTATTGAGATGAAACGAGGTGACACTAGCGCGAGTGCAGTTCAAAGGGCTAAAGGGCAAATTTCTCAATATTCTGAAATCTGGAGAAATAGAGGACCGGTTATATTACTTCTGTGTGGTCACGACTATGAACATGCTAAAGTAACTTTTACTTCAACCATGATTGATTTAGTTAAACTGGAAAGACCAGTGTTAACTTTTGTTCAGGAAAATTAAGAAGTATGTGCTTCAAATAAGCTTACCATTCTAAATAACGTGAAATGTATAAAAATAATGGGCTTAAACTCCTTTCTCTTGAATTAAGAGAAAATACCCTTTGGGGAAAAAACAATATTTTTTATGATTTTGTTGACGAGGCAGATAAGCAGGATGCCATTTATTCTACAGTAATAATCGGCTCAAATGGTACGGGGAAGAGCAACTTATTCAGAGTAATTATTGAACTATTTAAAGAATTATATGATTTGAGCCGAAATGGGAAACGCGCTTACAATGTAGATGGAAGATTTAATTTAAAATTTTCTATCCATGGTGACGTGTATGAATATTCCAATGTTATCTATTCGGATAAATTAAATGATATCCAATTTTTAACAAGCAAAAATCCTGCCTATTTATTAAAAAATAGCTTAAAGGTAGAATTCAATGAAATCCAATTACCTATTGCAATTGTAGCGAATTCCATAATGCTTACGGATAAATTTCCCGTTTATAATAGTGATGATGTTTTCCCGAATTACAAATACCTTGGAGTTAGGAATAGGCCACAAAATGCGAGTACTCGTTCTTATGTTCGTAAGACTGTTGAATACATTGTAAGAGAACATAATTCAGATGCTTTCAGATATGGATTAGCGAAAGCAACAAAATTCCTTGGACTCGATAGCGCAATCGAAATAGTTTATTACACAACTAATACTGTAAAGTTTTTTAGAGGTGTATTGACGCCGAAAATACTCGACAGTTACTTTCAAGAAATAAAAAATGAATATCCCAATCCTGATTGTGAATGTTTTCGTGGGTTAAAGCCAGTATATCTGAGAATCTCATTCCGGTAAAACATCCAAAACAAAACACATTCTTCGCATTTTCTAAATGGGGTTTCTCAAAAGAACGCTCATAAAGTAAAATTAGTTCGTCATAAGTTAAATAAATGATCTCCGGCTCTTCTCTTAGCATTTTAAATCCCTTCTTTTTAAACTCGAGGCTTGTATTATGACCTTCTTCAGTCGCCCAATTAAGAAAAGCTTTTAAATCTTTTATAAGTTTTCCGGTGCTATTATTTTTAAATTTCCGAACTGTGAAACAGTATTCAAGAAGCTTATTATAAAACTCCTGATTGATCTTGTCGAATGTTAAAGATGTCCGCGTTGCTTTGCTAAATGCAATGAGATTATTATAGCCTGTCCTTAATGCCTTGATCGTGCCTTCTTTTTTACTGAGTTTAGATGTTTCAATATACTCATCGTATAATTCAATAAATGTTTTTCCTGAAGGTTTTTTGGTAGCACTGGTATCTCCAGTTCTTTCCTTTAATTTATTCCTGAACTCTTCCAGGGTTAATTTTATTCCAAGAGCATTAGCATTATCCGCAATCTCTTCTACCCACCTTTTTAATCGATCCAGTATTTTGTTATTACGTGCCGCCTCTTTTTGATCAGCTTTAACACGCATGATTTCATAATCCCATTTTCTTTCTTCTACGCGAACTCCGGTAAAGTATTGAAGACGGATTCCTTTTAAGCTGAAGAATAAAAAAACAGGGACATCTAGTTTTTTAACCTCCCCTGCTTTGTCTTTACGAGTAGCAGGATAAAATTTGACTTTATCTTTAACCTTGGTCATGTGCAGTAGTTTGATATACTAAAGTACCATAAATTACAAGCACTTTTACAAGCACTTTTTAAGCAAATTTATCTAACTTCATCTTACTATACTTAACTCAAACATAAATTAAACAACTCATAAACACCAATAGAATCAATGGTTTCAGCCTACTCAGCAATAAAAACCCTATAAAATTTATATTCATATTGGTAATCCCTACATGACCACTGGATTAAGTAGCGTTAAGTACTTAATGAAATGATAAACAGGCCTTTAGAAGTAAAATTCTAAAGGCCTGTTTCATTTACATGCAGATTTATTATCACTTTTTTTGGGGGAAACCCTACGAATTATGCTAAAAATTTGACCTTATAGCAATATACAATGATTCCTGCCAATTTATTTGGCCGATTAAAATGCGGGGAACTTTTGATCAAATTATCGGGGAACTTTCAGAAAAAAAAGTGAAAAGAGAAAATGAGAAATAGTATAGGGAATTCAGCTTTTGAAACTTGCTACCCGATTCACAGGCAAAAAGAATTTAGTGTTTACCTTTGATTTAGATGCAGATTTATCAGCCCTTTGCAGGAAAAAAACTACGAATTACCAGCTCAACTTGGCTTTACTGGTAAACATTAATTTTTCCTTCAAATATCCCCATACTACTTCCCCATTAACTCTATTGGCAATATTCTTCCCGCATTCGGATCGTAAGCATAAACAGTAAGAATAATCATACAAGCTACTTTCTTTGCTTTTTTTGTTTTGCCGTCGCTTGTTACTCTTTTTACCCGTCTGGCAGGACTCCAGATTTTTAAACGCAAAAAGAATGTAGCCGCTTTTCCTGCAAATTCACTTCCACTTGAATCTGAATTTATCCAGGGAAGAAATGTGCATTCAGCATTTCCGTTTTTATCGATTCTATAAATGAAACGTGCGCTGTCGAGTTTGGTGGAATCTGACCAAGCGAACTTAAATGAAATGCGGCTGAGATAGGATTGCCAGTTGAATTGCGCGCCTGTAAAAGTTTCTCCAAGAACAATGTGATTTGAATCATTTCCCGGAACCATGTAACCGGGAGAAGGTTTCGGCGCTAATGGATTAAAAATGGTATCGGATAAAACGATCTGCTGGGAAGAAAACTCTGTGATGCGTTTTGGATTTCGTTTTGCTTCGGGGTACATCATTGTTATGTGTACGCGATAGGCAGGTTGTATTGCAGGCCGCTTTACGCTGATCACACCAGCAGGAATGGAATCAGGAATTACCTGTGCCGAAAGGGCAATCGAAAAAAGGACAAAAAATAAAATGAAAGAATTTACCCCGCAGTAAAAGCGCATTTCCGAAAGTACTTGATTTTCTGTGATTGATGTCCGCCGCGGCGGGGGTAAATTGTTTTCAATGCATGGCTATCGCGCTGGCAGAGTTCCGTTTTTTTCGCCGGAGACTTTTTGCTGTTCGTCGAGCGGAGGGGAATTCAGCGGATAATCAAACGGGGCATAACGCGTGATCTTTTGTTCTTGTGTTAACGGATAGGATGAAACAATAATAAATACTTCGCAGTAATAACTTTCGGGAATCAATGGCGCTTTTTTAAATAGCTTCTTTCTGCCATAATATCCGCCGGCTTCTCCCCAATCAGTTATCAGCTGGCTGGTACGCGTAAGTTCTTTTGCCAATTGATCCGACATTTTCAACGTATATTCAGGATCGTCCATCACACGCTGTACTTTGCCCCTGGTATTTACCCATAAACCAATTACCATTGTGTCTACACGTGGTGTATCGTTTGCATTATAACGGTACATCATGTTTTCCACGAATAGTTTAGAAAGTAATTCCTTTTCTCTGGGAAATACGCGTACCACTCGTTTGGAATAAACGGATGAATCAAAAACAGGAACATTATCTGTTTCTACATTTCCTTCTACTCCATTATCAACAGGAATATTTACGCGCACCATATTGACATGCGATAAATAATATTTGTATTCCACTTTTACATAAGGAATAATGGTGGACTTGCGCACGTAAATAATTCCCTGTGGAATTTCGGCAGAAGTATCGCGCGGTGTTTTTGATATGGATGTAACATCCGAAATTTCATTGACGGCATTTTGTGCAGGCAATGTCATAGCAAAACACACAAAAGCAGCAAGCAGGATCCGTAACATCTTCATCGCAGCAGATTCTTTTAAACGCCCGGGTCTATTTTGAAAAATGTTCTCATCTCTCCCGGTGTTTTAAATTCTCTATTCACCGGTTTCAGCTTTATTGAACCTGAACCGGAGGCTGGAAGCTTTGTGAATTGATCATTATCTGCGTAAAAAAGTTTTCCGTCTTTTACTGCCCAAGCAAGGTTGGATGATTTTGGATCGAAAGCAAACTCAGGCACCGGGTTCGCATAACCATATCCGAACAACGCATAAATTTTACGATCCACATGAGAGAAAACTGTGAATCCTTCAAACTTTTTGCCGTCACGGTCTTTTGTTGTCAAAACAATTGTGTTTACCGGCGCTGGTCGTTTTGCATCGAGATTATAGATACCGAATCCGGAAATTGTAAAGCAACGTTTCACCTCTTCCGATTTTTCCAATCCTTCAGGCGTAGGTTTATCGAAATAAGTAAAACTTCCATCTGTGTTCATCCGAATAACAGAACCCTTACCATTATCATACACACCCATAGTCTGTGCTTTTCGTTGCTCCAGCTGCTGATTATATTTATCTAGCTCTTTTTGATAAGCGATCAAATTCAGATTATACGCTGACATTTCCTTTTCAAAATTCTTATCATCAAATACCGGGTAAACATCAAGCACGACCACTTCTCCCGATTTTGCAAGCGTAATCTGGTATTTATTTTCATAAGCAGTCTTGGAAAGCTTTATCGATTCCCAGGTTACTTTATACCAGGCGCTGTTAAATTTCTGATTGGATTCATCCACTTCAAAGATCATGTCTTTGTACGATTTCATTTCCGGAAACTCCAGCGCATTGATAGCAATTGTAAACCTGTTTTTGTGCCGGTCTGCTTTTAAAGGCTTCAATGGTTCAACAGGTTTTTGCATTGCACTGATATGTGCACACGGATAGCCGGGACCTTTTAACGCCTGTGCAACCAATGAGGCAGAATCAAATTTCTGTGCAGGAGTCAAAACCACTTTATCTTTTCCGAGATAATTCCAGTTGCCTGCAAGTGTATCAAATCTGTAAACACTGAATTTTGTGTCTTTCTCTTTAGAAGCAAATTCAACATTTATTGTTTTTCCCTTAGCGAGATAAACAGGTTTTCCATCGAGAGAGCCGGTAATTTCCATCATGCCTGCAGATTCAAACTGGTAGGTTTGCTGCGCTGAATCGTATTGCATTGGAATTCCTGAGATGAAAAAATCTACCTGGTCACGGAATTCACGGTATTGAATTTCAATATTCCCTGAAACCGGTTTTCCATTCGCATCTACAAAAGCATTGGCAGAAAAAGTAACTTTTGTTCCGCTGTTATGCGTGAATGTTCCTCCTATTGCAGTCTTGAATTTGTAAACGAAATTGCGCACATTCAATCCTGGTAAAGGTGGGGCAACTTTTCTTTTTGTCGGAATAAATGAACCGGAAATAGCCTGAACGCCTGTACGTGTAAAATCAGAATCGGATGAAGGTGCAACGGGTGCCTGAACAACCGGAATGAGTTTATTTTGTTTTTGATCCTGCTCTTGTCCCTGGTAAATAAAAATTCCGCTGACAACAATAAATGTAGTCGCCAATGAACCAATGAACCAGGCAGATTTCCAAAACGGTTTGCTCACTACATTCCCCGGCGCAGCTTTGTACTGCTTCATCAATTCGTCGAAATTACGACCCGCTGAGATCTCTTCCGAAGAAGGTTTCTGACGATCGATATTGACTTTATATTTTTTCATGGCGATGTGATGCAAGTAGAAATTTAGTCTTTCGTTTTTTTGGTGAATGCTTCTTGTTTTTTCAGCCGTGCTTTTTCCACCACTATTTTTTTCAGCTTTTCCAATATGCGATACGTTTTTACTTTCGCATTATTTTCAGTGATACCAAAAATTTCCGCAATTTCCCGGAATGCCCGTTTCTCAAAAAAGCGCATTTCCACAAACTGCATATCTTCTTCTTCCAATTCAGTAACCGATTCTTTCAACACTTCGATGTACGGCCCGTACTTGTCTTCTTCCATGTCTTCCACCATCTCACCAAGTCCGGCAGTGTCCATATTCACCGTACGTTTCGTCTGCTCTTTGCGGAATGCGGTATACACTTCACTTTTCGCGATCCGGTATAACCAGGAAGCGAAAGGCACTCCTTTGAATTCGTATTTATGCAGGTTCATCATTGCTTTCAAAAAAACCTGTGAGGTTACATCATGCGCCAGATCCTTATCATCAACGCGCTGCCACACAAACAGGTAAATCCGTTCGTAATATTTGTTGTACAAACCTTTAAACTGCTCAGGATCTTTCCTGGCACTTTCCACCAAAACCTGCTCATTAAGCATGTCCTCATTGGTGGCGTGATATTTTGAAATACCCTCCATAGGCGGGTGTATAAGTGTTACTGACCGCATCGCAACTTACTTAATTTACTCCTATAACTGTCAATTATGAAAAAGATACATACCAGAAAGCAATCAGTGAAGTTGGGGTAAATGGAGTAATTAAGGGATTCGGGCATGAAATGAATGGCTGATAATCAAGCTTTCATAAAACCCGTTCGATAATTGCAAATTACCCTAATTAGGCATTTACCTAATCCCCTAACTTTATAGCTATGGAAACCGGCACGGATACTTTAAACTTTCTCGCTATTGTTCTTTTCTTCGGATTGGCGGCCCTGGCGGCTCTGATTATCATGATCACGGGAAAAATCCTGTTTGGAAAATTTTTCTCTTACTTAATTCTTCTTTTGAGCGCAATCGGCGGCGGGCTTGCAGGAATATTGATCCTTTTCTTCGGATCGGAATTGGAAATGGTGAAAGAAGATACAACCATCTCCAGCATCGGCACTTTAATAATTATGGTTGCTTTTTTATTATTAGGAATGATGATCGTGTTTCCGATGATGACGATGGTATTAAGACAAAGAAGAATTAAAATAAGGGAGCTTGAGGAGGAGAATAAACGATTAAGGGGACTTTAACAGAGCGAAACGAATTACGAATCAACCCACTTTATATTACCTTTGTCCCCTATAAATTCTAAGGTATGAGCAAAGCAAATGATCCGAAATTACGTTCCTGGGTAAGTGTTCCTGCAAGCAGTGATTTTCCAATTCAAAATCTTCCCTTCGGTATTTTTTCCAATGCACAAAGAAGTCCGCGTGCAGGTGTTGCGATTGGCGAACATATTCTTGATCTCAATGCAGTTGCTGAATTCGGATATTTTGATGCCATCCGTTTTGATAAAAAAGTTTTTACGCAACCGACATTGAATGCTTTTATCGCATTGGGAAAAGGTGTTACGCGTGCTGTGCGCGAACGTATTTCCGAATTGCTGGACGAAAAAAATAAAGCATTGCAGGGACAATCTGGTGCGCGTGAAAAATGTTTGGTGCCGATGAAAGACGCTGAATTATTAATGCCTGTTCACATTGGCGACTACACAGATTTTTATTCCAGCATCGACCATGCAACAAACATGGGCAAGATGTTCCGTGATCCTGAAAATGCATTGCTTCCAAACTGGAAACATATTCCTGTCGGCTACCACGGACGTTCTTCTTCGATTGTGGTTTCAGGCGGAAGCTTTTATCGCCCGAAAGGACAAACAAAAGCGCCTGATGCAACTGCTCCTTCATTCGGTCCGACAAAATCACTTGACTTTGAATTGGAAACAGGATTTATCATTGGCAAATCTACTTCAATGGGTGATGCTGTTTCTACCGGAGAGGCGGATGATCATATTTTCGGGATGGTGCTTTTTAATGACTGGAGCGCGCGTGATATTCAGGCCTGGGAATATGTTCCGCTCGGACCATTTCTTGCGAAGAATTTTTGTTCCGTCATGTCGCCATGGATTGTAACGCTTGATGCGCTGGAGCCTTTTCGTGTACAAGGTTATGAGCAGATTCCTGAAGTACTTCCGTATTTAAAATATGAGGGAAATAAAAATCTTGCCATTAACCTGGAGGTTTCCATTGGCGAAACTGTTATTTCCCGTTCAGATTATAAATATATGTATTGGACAATGGAGCAGCAGCTCACGCATCATACAGTGAACGGTTGCAACATCAATGTCGGTGATCTTATGGCCTCGGGAACAATCAGTGGCCCGGAAGAAGGATCATTCGGTTCTATGATGGAAATTACATGGCGCGGAACAAAACCATTGAAACTTCAGGATGGCAGCGAACGGAAATTCATCAATGACGGCGACACCGTAATTTTTCGCGGATGGTCAGAAAAAGAGGGTGTGCGTATTGGATTTGGCGAATGTGCATCCACTGTTTTACCGGCAAAAAATTAATCCGATGAAAAAAACTTTCTTGTTTTCCGGCGTGTGCATTTTTTCTTTTCTCGTTTCCTGCTCTTCTGATGCAACTGATAAGACAAAAACAGATTCAATAATCGTCAAAAATGATTCAGCCGTAAAAATTTTAAATACTGACAGCGGAAAGCTAGAGATCACTACCACTCCCGGATGGAAAGAAAGTGAAGCGACTTTATATTCTGAAGATGGAAAGATCACACAGCAGGGCAAATTTTTTGAGAATAAACCTGCCGGTGCCTGGGTGAAATATGATGCAGCAGGAAAAGTAATCAGCGCTTATCATTATTCAAACGGAAAACCGATCCACAAACTTGATCCGGAAGATTTCAATTTTGTTACCTGTGCAAAACCAGGTTTTGGTGCAACCTTTTCCGTCCCTGCAAACTGGACTGAAACACCTTCACCAGTTCCTTCACAGCTTGCCGCTTTTTCAAAAAACGTTACTGATCCGAATATAAAGCTGCATCCTAATTTTAATTTCCGTCATGAAAAACTGCATGCAGGAGATAGCCTCGAAGGATTGGCAAACATGCAGCTGCAGATTTTACATGAAAATGTGGGTCGCGTTGATCTTGTTGAAAAAAGTAATTTTATTGTGGATGGTTGTAAAGCAACAAGACAATACGGAATGTTTTCAGAAGAAACCGGCACCGTAGGATTTTTAAGCGCGATAATAATTTCTGGTAATGAAGTTTGGTTTTTCAGCTGTGAAGCACAAAATAATAAACCAGGTGACTTCTTAAATTATCAGGGCGTTTTCCAGCAAATCCTGGAGAGCTTTAAGAAAGCAAAACAATAAACCCAGATCAGTCAATGCTAACGTAGTGTTCATTGACATTACGCTTTATTTAGAGTACTTTTGTTATAACCCCCGACAAATGAACTCTCGCTTTTTTATTTTCGTTTTTCTTTTTGCATTTACACTTCCTTCTCCGGCGCAAACATTCACATCTATTGCTAAAGCGCATTATGCAAAATTTAGCGGTAAGGATATTTACATGCTGGGCTATGATCTCGGTATCCGCAAAATGTGCTTTAGTGTAAGTGGAGGATTCGGAACAGGAAACGACAACCAGTTTCTGGAAGACGGACAGATGGATGATGGACTTGTAGTGCAGAAAGTAAAAGGCAGCCAGACTGTTTATCCTGCAATGATTCCTGCAAATGCTTATCTCGAAAGCTGCAATTCCGGTTATAAAATCCAACAGCTTCGTTTAGGTTTCACAGTATTTATCCGCAAAAATGACACGCTCGACAGACATCCGCTTACAGGTCCGCATTTCGGAGTGGAAGCGATGTTTTCAAAGATCATTGAATCACAGACGGTCACCTACAAATCCGATTTTGACGAAACGCGCCTTTCCTATTCAGGCATAAATACTTTTAATGCATTGGGAGCCGGCACACATTTTGGCTGGCAATTTGCATTTTTCAAAGAACATCTCTACATCGATATGCGTGCAGTAATTCCTTTCTATTATCCGTTCATGGAAGAGCCGAACCTCAATAGTCCGTTTGCAGGAAATAAATATGAATTGCAGGGAAGCATCGGCTGGCATTTTTATCACGTAAAAAAAACGCAGCAAACTAATGGTGATGGAGAAAAGGTGAGAGAGAAAATTTAATTGCTTTCATATATAAGGTACAAATCCTATAATTGTTTGGATTAAAGGCCTTTTTACTGCGATGAGATTATAATAAAAATCCTGAACAAATTTCCGTAACTTCATTGCTGAATTCCCCAGGTAACCCGGAGAATGATATATGGCTGAAAAAGAAGTTGCTCCTGTTATCGACCTTGAACTGGAACGTAAAGAAATCCTGAAGCGTTACCGCGATCTGCTCAAGGCCTGCAAAAGAAAGCTTGAAAAAGGCGATAAAGAAATTATCCGCAAAGCTTTTAACGTTGCCCTTGAAGCGCATAAAGACATGCGCCGCAAATCGGGCGAACCTTATATTTATCATCCTATTGCTGTAGCACAGATCTGTGCTGAAGAAATTGGTTTGGGAACCACTTCTGTCGTTTGCGCATTGTTGCATGATACTGTTGAAGACACTGATATTACACTCGATGATATCAAAGGATTGTTCGGCGAAAAAGTGGCGAAAATTATTGACGGGCTAACTAAAATTTCCGGTGTATTTGACCAACAGACAAATTCTTTACAGGCAGAGAATTTCCGTAAAATGCTGCTTACGCTTTCGGATGATATCCGCGTAATTCTTATCAAGTTGGCAGATCGTTTGCACAATATGCGAACGCTGGCATCGATGAAACGCGATAAACAATTGAAGATCGCTTCTGAAACGCTTTATTTATACGGGCCACTTGCCCATCGCCTCGGATTGAACACGATTAAAACCGAGCTTGAAGACCTTGGATTAAAATATACGGAAGAAGAAATTTATGATGATATTTTACGAAAACTTCAGGAAAGTGAACCTGAACGAAAAAAATTCATCCAGAAATTTATTCAGCCAATCAACGAAATTCTGAAAGAGCAGGGTTTCAAAGTGCGTGTAATCGGAAGACCGAAAAGCATTTTTTCCATTTACAATAAAATAAAATTCAAAGGTGTTCCATTCGAAGAGATCTTCGACATTTTTGCCATCCGAATCATTCTCGATACGCCGATTGAAAGTGAAAAAGCGGATTGCTGGAGAGTGTATTCCATTGTCACCGATTTTTATCACCCTAGTCCTGATCGTTTGCGCGATTGGATTTCCACACCGAAAGCCAATGGTTATGAGTCGCTGCATACCACTGTGATGGGACCAGATGGAAAATGGGTGGAAGTTCAGATCCGCACGGAACGAATGGATGAGCTGGCAGAAAAAGGTTATGCCGCACACTGGAAATATAAAGACACGATTTCAGTTGAATCAGGCAAGGCCGATCAGCTGGAGGACTGGCTGCGTAAAATCCGTGAGGTGCTTGAAAATCCGGAAGACAACGCACTTGATTTCATTGACGATTTTAAGCTGAATTTATTTTCAGAAGAAATTTTCGTCTTCACGCCGCAAGGGGAAATGCGCTCGTTGCCATTCGGAGCTACTGCGCTCGATTTTGCTTTTGATATTCATACCAAAGTCGGTGAAAAGTGTATCGGCGCAAAAGTGAATCATAAACTTGTGCCATTGAGTCACCAGGTAAAAAGCGGCGACCAGGTGGAAATTCTTACTTCAGTAAAACAGACACCGAAAGAAGATTGGCTTGGCTACGTGATCACGGCGCGTGCGAAATCTAAAATCAAGAATGCGCTCAAAGAAGAAAAACGGAAAATTGCTGAAGAAGGTCGTGAGATTTTAGAACGCAAATTCAATCACCAGAAAATTGATTTTACAGTAAAAAACATCAATGATCTCCATGTTTTTTTACGCTTGCCGAGTCCGCAGGAATTATTTTATCGTGTCGCAAAAGGTGTGATTACACTTAAGCATATTAAAGTATGGATAAAAGAAAAAGACAAGCCCGTAAAACCACAAAAAAATGAACCGACACTTGAACAGGTTATTAAAGAAACCCGTGGTAAAAAAGCAGGCGATGATGCGCTTGTCATAGGAGATAATCTTACTAAAATTGAATATAAATTATCACCCTGCTGCAACCCGATTCCGGGAGATGATGTGTTTGGATTTATTACTATCGGTGAAGGAATTAAAATTCATCGTGTCAATTGTCCGAATGCGTTATCAATGATGTCGAATTATGCGTATCGTATTGTAAAAGCAAGATGGACCGGGCAAGAGCAAATTTCTTTCCTTGCAGGAATTAAAGTTTCCGGCATCGATGAAGTTGGCCTTGTGAATAATGTCACTAAAATTATTTCCAACGAGCTCAACGTAAATATGCGCTCGCTCAATTTCGACACGCACGACGGCATCTTCGATGGAATGATCATGCTTTTCGTTCACGATGCGCAACACCTTACCGAGCTGATGAAAAAGCTGAAGAAGGTAAATGGTGTGCTTTCGGTGGCGAGGATTAATCCTAATTAGAAAAAAGAGGCAGGCAAAAAATGCGGCGGGTGGCAAGAATTGCTGCGAAGGAAACTTCACTTCTGTTTTATAATCAAAATGCAACCGGGTGTTGAAATTCATCGTATAATCGGGTGCTCAATTGCGCTCTTTTTCATTGGCAATATGTCCCTTTATTTTTT
>JBDSHN010000098.1:0-13837 GCA_039918435.1 Bacteroidia bacterium
TATAACTGGAGTAACAGCTTAGTTGGTCCGGGGCCTCAAACTGTTTCACCGGTAACTACAACTACCTACACAGTTTCTGTTACAGATTCACTGGGTTGTACTTCTGCACCACAGAGCATTATTGTAAATGTGAATCCTGCGCTTGCAATTAATTCAGTTCCCGATACAGCAATTTGTTTTGGAAATGCAGTAACACTTAATGCAAGTGCATCCGGCGGCGATGGAAATTTCACTTACAATTGGAATCCGGGAAATGTGAACGGGGCGACACAAACATTTTCACCGGCTTCAACTACAACATATACGCTTGTAGTTGCTGACGGATGTAGTACACCACAGGATACAACAATGTTTATTGTTACTGTCAATCCGAATCCAACAGTAACGATTCAGTCTTCTGCCAATATCACTTGCTTCGGAGGAACTAACGGAAGCGCAACCGCAAATGCAACAGGCGGAATTTCTCCTTATGCATACACGTGGTCGCCAGCAGGAGGAAACGCTGCAACGGCAACAGGACTGCAGGCAGGTGCATACACAGTAACTGTTACGGACAGTGCAGGTTGTCCGCAAACACAAACAGTAACATTGACCCAGCCAACGCAAATTTCAATAACAAGCACAAGTTCTCCTGAAAATTGCAGTAATGCAGATGGAAGCGCTTTTGCAACTGTGACTGGAGGCAATGCGGGTTATACCTATGCGTGGAGCAATGCAACAACTAGTGATACACTTTCAAATGTTGCAGCAGGTTCGTATACAGTAACAGTTACAGATGCAAACGGATGTACAATGAATGCAACTGTTGTAGTCGGAAATTCCGGTAATGCAAATGCCAATGCCGGTTCAGCCGTTACGATTATTTCAGGACAAACAACGGTGCTTACCGGTACTGGTGGTGTAACTTATTTATGGTCGCCTGCTGCTGATTTAAGTTGCTCAACTTGTCCGAACCCGGTTGCTTCGCCAACTATTACAACGGTTTATACATTGACAGTAACTGACATTAACGGATGTATTGGAACCGATACTGTTACCGTATTCGTAGATGTTGCATGCGGAGAAATATTTATTCCAAATGCATTCTCGCCGAATAACGATACACAGAACGACACGCTTTTTGTGCGCGGAAATTGTATCCAGTTCATGGACTTCCAGGTGTTCAACCGATGGGGTGAAAAAGTATTTTCCACTACTAACCCGCAGTCGGGATGGGACGGAACATGG
This sequence comes from Bacteroidia bacterium, assembly GCA_039918435.1. Lineage (GTDB taxonomy): Bacteria > Bacteroidota > Bacteroidia > Palsa-965 > Palsa-965. The sequence goes on from JBDSHN010000098.1 coordinate 1,228, forward strand.
AGAGGAAAAGAATGCGAACCTGCTATTTTCACTTATTTCCTGCGTGCCACATTACTCGATGGAACACAGGTTGATAAACAAGGAACAATTTCACTCGTAAAATAAAAATCCGGCAAGAATTTTTTGAACCTGATATAGCATGAAACACATTAAACTTTCTCTCATTGCCACTGCTGCCTTTTTAATGCCTGTTTTTGCGTTCGGGCAGGATGTGCATTTTTCGCAGCAGACTGAATCTCCTTTACTGCTTAATCCTGCCACAGCCGGATTGTCGTATAAGATGCGCGCCATTGTCAATTTTAAAGATCAATGGAAAAGTGTAAGCAGCACACCTTACAGAACATTTAATGTAAGCGCGGATATGATCTACCTGAAAAAATCAAACGGCTCGCATCTTGGAATGGGTCTTGACGTTTTTTCAGATAAAGCGGGCGAAGGACAAATGGGAACTACAACCGGGCAGCTCCATTTATCGGGCGTGCTTGCTGCTGATCAGAATAATTTAATTTCCCTCGGACTTTACGGCGGATTTGGACAGCGGAGTCTGACGTATGGTAATCTGAATTGGGATAAGCAGTATGATGGAATGTCATTCGATGCTTCCCGCCCGACCGGTGAATTGCAGAATTATGGAAATCATACCTACGCAGATTTTGGCGCAGGTCTCGCATGGTTTTACGGAAAAGGCCATGGTACATTAAGCTCCAACGATGGCGTAAGTTTCACTGCCGGATTTGCATTGCAGCACATCAACAAACCTGTGTACAGCTATTATGGCGCAGGTGATGTACGATTGCCAATGAAATTTGTGGCGCATGGTAATGCTGAGATCGGTTTGAAGAATAAAAATTTAGTACTTGAGCCCGCTTACCTCGTGATGATACAGGGAGGACACCATGAAATAAGTGCAGGTATGATGTTTAAATATATTATGCAAAGTGCATCGCGTTATACCGACAGAAAAAAACCTGCTGCATTTTCACTTGGCGGATATTACCGATTTGCCGATGCTGCTGTGATTGCTGCTGCGTATGAATTTTCAAACTTTCGTCTCGGGATCAGCTATGATGTAAATCTTTCTGATCTCAAAACGGCAAGTAAAGCACGTGGCGGATTTGAAGTTTCATTGCGGTATGTGATTCCGAATATAAAGGGAAAATCTTCGGCGTTTATTGATTAGAATTCAATGCATTCCGCGAATTGAATCTTTCTTTGCGAAAACGATTTCTTTACGAAACATTCGCTGATTCTAGGATTAAATTCTTTCGTCACACTTCGCGTTTTTTGCCATGTGGTTTTTTTACTTTTCAATCATTTTTCATAACTAAAAATGCAGCGAAGTTTATCTTACGAAGCCGCGCATAAAAACCCGCCACTTTTTCTCCAAAAAGCGGCGGGTAGCCCTTGTGCTCCTGTTTCCTGCCGGGGAAACAGCGCATTTACTTAATGGGCAATGATCAATTTATCACTTCGCAGAATTTCTCCATTCAGAAGAACTGACCAGTAATAAATTCCGTTTGCAAGATTGCCCAACTCAATAGTTTGCCGGGTAGCGCCCGGAACTAATTGCTGCGATGCAACAGCGCGGCCCTGCAGATCAGTAATGGAAATAATTGCATTTTCGGTTTCTGCTACTGCACCGTCAATGTAAAATGTTCCGTTGCCCGGGTTCGGATACAAGGCGGAAAAACGATCTGTAACTTTTGCCTGTTCTATCGTCTCTTCTTCCGCACCGAATCGTGCAGGATTGACGCAATTATCGAGCGAGTTGAAATTTGTTTTGGTGGTTGCCCCCGAAAATGCCCCCCTGCTGATGCCCGCCGCCGTACTCACGATCTGGAATGGATCTTTGCCGCTGGAAAGCGTTGTGACGGCATTGGCTGATATCTTGCAGTTGGCAGTGCCCAGCTGGCTCATGGTCATGATCCAGCTGTAGTTTTGGTTGGCAGGCGAAGTGCCCCAGGCTACATTTCGCTGCTGGAAACCTACACTCACCACGCGTGCGGTTGTGCCCAGTTCACAGGTGATATCGTTCAATCCTTCGGGAATGGTTTCGCTATCATCAAAAAAGTCAAAATTCTGCGGCGTGAGATTATTGTTCTTCAGAAATGTAGCGATGAAAGGAGAATTGTCTTCGTACGCTCCGCAGATGAAAACATTATTATCGGAACGGGCAATGGCGGTGGCATGTGTTTTTCTGAAGTGCTGGCCATTGACAGTCGCAATGTAACGTTCGGTATAACCGGATTGCGGACCGGATATAGCTACATCACCAACTAATGCCTGGTCCGTGGTTTCATCCCAACCGCAAAAGCCATAACGGAAGAAGCCATCTGTATTGTAATAAAATACAATATCTGTAATTGTTTCACGACGATTGGGAAGTCCGAATGCCTGCCCCCAGATAATATTTCCCATTACATCTGTACGGATCATCAGAATTTGCCTGTCAGCGCCCACTTCGGTGTAACCGCCTGCAACAATGTCGCCATTGTCGATAGCAAGTGAAGTTGGCTTATCAAGTGCGCCCCAATTATATGTTTTGCTCCAGCTGGTGAAAAAAGAATACGCATCGACACCGGTGAATTCGTAATCTGTGCCATTCGTGCCATTCACTTCGCACAATACATCGAATGCATTGCCTTGCGGATTGAACACAACATCGATACCTTTTCCCGGCCCGAGATTAGTGGCAGCAAGAACAGTTCCGCTTACATCAAACTCGTAGAGCAATACCTGATTAATTCCGGAAGAGTTCAGATGGTTGCATAAAACTGCGATGCTTGGGTTTGACGGAAGTGTGCCGATAGCCAGGCTTACCGCTTCGAAGGTGATAGGCGGGCTAAAAAAAGGCTGAGCGATCAATTCTGAAAACACGGTTGAGCCTGTTGCACCGTTTATGCAGGAAAACGTAGGTGCGTCGAAGTTGCCGGATGGATCTGTTGCACCGCCGACAATAAAATAAAAGGGCGTGTTTCCACTTTTCCACGTTTTTACTTTATTGAAAGGACCATGATCAACATGTTGCGGATTGACCCATTGATAATAGTTTTGAAAAATGATCTGGGCGGGAAGCTGAGCGCTTGATAAAAGCATAGCCGTTCCAAGCCCGAAAAATAATTTTTTCATAGGATTGTTTTTTTAATAAAATCAAAAAGAAAGTTCAGTGCCGGCAATGCCAGCTCATTTGTGCAGGCCTTCAGGTTGTGTTAACTGAAAAACTAACAGCACAAAAAACGAAATAAGCGTTGTAGTAAATCTTGCCCCGGAGAGAGGGCTTTAGCTTGTGATATTAAGATCGTATTGCAATTCCGGCAAGCTGCTTATTCGATTGGATTAAACTTCCGTGAAAGGATGCTTTTTTAATTGTAATGGTATGCGAAATACATTGATGCTATAAAGTAAACCTATTTCATACTACCCGTTAAACTGAATTGTGAGAAACGGCCTGAAGCAATAGACAAGCGGTTAAAATATAAATTGATGTTATTTTAATTTTCAGTGATTACTGCTTTTTTTTTGCGGAGCTGCGTGAGCGATAGTAGTAGAAAGCCCGCAGTGCGCGCAAGCTAACCTCACAGATCTCAGCAGGCATTTTGCGCTGTTGTGATCTGTGAGGTTTGCGCTGGGAAACGAGGACTTGTAACGTCCGCCGCGGCGGAAGCGCGACCCATGAAGTAAACGCGAAGGAGCATTGCTTCATGGGACACGCCCGATGAGTGATCAAACTTTGAATCTTGATTGGAAAATTATTTAATCCGCCCCCCTTTAAAAAAATACTTCGCATAATACACTTCATCCAGCGTATTGATCATAACTCCTTTATGCGTGGAGGCATGTACAAACCTTCTGTTCTTCAGATAAACTCCCACGTGAGAAACTTTGTCGGAATTGATCTTGAAAAAAACAAGATCGCCTTCCTGCAGATTTTTTTCGGAAACAACTTCGCACGATTGAAAAATAGCGGTGGAAGGTCCGCTGACAGTTTTGTTGAACACCTGCGCTTCGAGGATGGAAACAAAACCGGAGCAGTCGACACCAGCTTTGGATTTGCCAGCCGATTTATATGGAGTGCCATACCAATTATCGATAAACTTGTAAAGTGCGATGTTGGTGATCTCATTTTCTTTGACGCCCATGAGGCCGGCGTATTTCTTTTTCAACGCCATTTCGAGCGGATCACTTCCGGAAGAAATGTGCTTTTCTGTTTTGCAGGAAACCATGACGGTAACAAGCAAAAGCAGGCAGAAAGACTGAAAAAGGGCTGAAATTCTCATTAATTCAAATTTAAAACGCGATCGAAAGCCTTTTTCGTGCTCAAAACGGAGTTATCCTTCACAATATGTTCATAACCCATACGGGCTTGTTGAATGTGGCGGAATTATTAACTTTGACAAATGCCTTTTCCCCCACAGGAATATTTCCTGAAAAAGAATTGGCCTGACCTTTGCCTTAACTGGGCCATGAGACGCCTTTTGATTTTTTTAAGTCTGCTTGTATTTCCTGCGGTGTTTGGCTTCCAAACCATACCCAACGGGGATACAAATGCGCGTCTCAAATCGGTTTTCATCTACAATTTTACCCGTTACATCGACTGGCCTGCGGATTATAAAGCGGGAGATTTTGTGATTAACATGTTCGGCACAAATGCGGCCATGCTCACAGAATTGAACAAGATGGCTACCACCAAAACAGTAGGTACGCAGAAAATTGTGATCAGGAACACCACCACGCTTGATGGAATAGGGAAGTGCCATATTTTGTATGTGTGCAATGATGTGAGTACTCCCATCTCCGACATTCTTGTACGATTGAAAGGTAAAGCAACGTTATTGGTAACGGAGCAGCCCGGCCTGGCTAAAAAAGGTTCTGCCATAAATTTCGTGGTTGTGGAAAACCGCCAAAAATTTGAATTGAACCAAATGAATGCCGAAAAAAATAATCTTAAAGTAAGTTCCTCCCTGCTTGCGCTTGCAATACCCGTAGAAAACTAAGACCCCCAATATAGAAAATGAAAAAATTAATTTGCATACGAACAATGATCCTGCTGGCGGCCCTGCTGCTTACCGGCATGAATTCATTGTGTGCGCAAACTTTATTTCATTACAACGCGGCATTGCTTTTTGTTCAAAGTGGCGAGCTGGACAGCGCGAAGAAAGAAGTTGACCTGCACATGAAAGAACCAGGCGCGCAGAAATCTGCCGACAGCTGGTATTTGCAGGGCGTGATTTATAAAGAGATGTACAAGAAGTACGAGAACAATAATTCATTGTCGCCTTACCGTACAAAAGCATTTGAAGCGTTTAAGATTTCCCTCACGCTTGATACCATTCCTGAGCACCAGCGAACGGTGCGTGATAATATCCGCTATATAGCATTGCGTTATTACAACGATGCTGTAGCAACACTTGATACTGCCAGATATGCAACTTCGGTTACCTGCTACCAGAATTACCGTGAAGCCGTTTTGCTTGCTGACCCGGGAATTAACATCAAAGAAAAAGACGAAGGGTTTTATGTTGCGCTTGCCTCTATGTATTACACTATTTATAACCTCGACAAAAAGACAAACGCTAAATTCTTCGATCTTACCCGCGAGACGTATCTGAAAGTATTGAGCTGGAATCCGAATAATTACACTGCCAATTATAATCTTGGTCTATTATTCTGGAATAAAGGTGTTGATTTGATGTACGAGATCGATTACGATATTAATCTTGACAGCGCAATGGATGTGCAGGATCATTCTGTTGAACTGTTTAAAGAATCATTGCCTTTTGCTGAAAAAGCTTACGAAATTGCGCCTAAGCGTGAAGAAACGCTGGTGGTGCTTTCAGGAATTTATTACAGCTTGAATGAATTCCAGAAATCAAAAGCATACCAGCAAATGCTTGAAGATCTACGTAAATAAGAATAATCACCAAATCAATTTCGCGCCGCGTTTCTATGAAATTTCGCTTTACGATTGGCCGTAAAATTTTACTTGGATTTGGTGCCCTCATCTTTTTGGTGGTGTTGGCTTTTTCGTTGACGCTCCTCACGATCAGGCAGGGCCGCGAGATCAATGATAAGATCGCAAACCTTTATACACCTTCCGTCGACAAGCTACAGGAAATGCGGCTGATCATTACACGGTCCAAAATGCTGCTCACCAATTGGGTGAATATCCAGACAGATTCAAAAGATAAAAACAAGCTCAAAAATCTTATTGACATTGAATACCCGAAAATAAAAACGGAAATTCAACAGCTTTCCACAGGCTGGGCACCGGGCGATAAAGACCTTGTGAATTATATTTTTACAAGTTGCGATTCACTTTGGATCATGCATCATGAAGTAATGAACGACCTGAAGGATTTTGACGCTTATGATGATCCGACAATTGTTTTTCTCGCAAAGCCGCGCGTGCTCGATGAAGACGGTGATGTAACTGAAATTACCCGTAACATCAGCGACCTGCTTGACAACCTGATTAAACGTCAAAATAAAGCTGCCGATGAAAAGCGAGGTGAAATGCTTCAGTCGTTCAAGACACTTTCTTTCGTGGTTGTATTATTACTCATCGTACTTCCTATCGGTGGAATTGTAATTGCGTTTCTTACTGCAAGGTCAATTACAAAACCGGTTCAATACATCAAGGACATTCTTCTTTCTATGGCGCGCGGAATTCTGCCGGCCAAAAAAATGAAGAACCGCAATGATGAGATTGGAGAAATGTCGGTAGCGCTGAATAGCCTTGTCGATTCGATGAAGTTGACAACTGAATTTGCACATGAAGTAGGTGGAGGAAATTTTGATTCCTATTACAAACCTCTTTCCAAAGAAGATTCACTCGGGCATGCGCTCATAAAAATGAGGGAAGACCTCCGTGAGAACGAACGCGTGCTGGAAGCAAAAGTAATTGAGCGTACGGAGGAAGTAGTACGTCAGAAAGAAGAAATTGAAATTCAGAATCGCAAACTTGAAATTGTTTACAAACACATCACCGACAGTATCCGTTATGCAAAACGTTTGCAGGATGCGATCCTTCCACCGGCTGTTTTTGTAAACAAACATTTGCCGGATTCCTTCATTCTTTTCAAACCGAAAGATATTGTAAGCGGTGATTTTTACTGGATCTTCGAAAAAGAAAACCGCGTTTACATTGCAGCTGTCGATTGTACAGGTCACGGTGTACCGGGCGCATTTATGAGTATTGTCGGAAATAACATGCTCAACCAAATCGTGAAAGAACGTCCGGGTTTGAATGCAGGGCAGATGCTCGATGAATTGAATATTCTCGCCGGAAAAACAATCAATCAGCATTCGGAAGAAGGTGCAGTGCGTGATGGAATGGATATGACGCTTTGCATCCTGAATAAATCGAACGGCACGATGGATATGGCCGGGGCGAATAATTCACTTTACCTTTTCCGTGAAGGAGAAATGAAAGAATATAAAGCCGACAAAATTCCGATCGGTTACGCAGAAGGAAATTCGAAAAGCTTCACCAACCATGCTATTGAACTCCAAAAAGGCGACACCATATATTTATTCTCCGACGGATATGCCGATCAGTTTGGCGGGCCAAAAGGAAAAAAATTCATGGTCGGACAATTCCGAACGTTCCTCAACCAGATTCACAAATTGCCGCTCAACGAACAGCACCACACATTGGATGCAACGATTGAGCAATGGAGAGGAAATCTCGAGCAGGTGGATGATATCCTGGTAATAGGATTCAAATACCATTAAGGAAAACGGACGAGGGACGAAGGTTCGAAAAGCAAGGGACGCGGGAGGGTTTATTCTGAATAAAAATTTAATCGTTTATTCCTTGCCTTTCCAATCTCATTGTCAATAATTCATTCCTTTCCAGGTTCCATTTTCCGACCCTCATCCCTCCGCCGCGGCGGATTCCGTCGCCCGTCCCATTTCCGTCGCCCGTCCCCTTTTTTTCCGTCTCCTCGTCCCTCCGCCACGGCGGATTCTTTCATCTGCCTTTTTTCCCCCTTCATGCTTCTTTTTCGATTGCTCGTATTAGCATTTTTTGTAATTTGCCGGGGTTCTCGTTCACCCAGGTTCAGGACTAATTCCGGCGAATGCAAAATACTTTACTTAACCTTTTCATTCTTGCATTTTTATTTTTTGGTGCAACCCATGCGCTGGCGTTTCTTCCTCTGCCTGCACTGTTGGTGAATGATTCAATGTGTAATGCAATCGACCTTGGAACGCTTGATAAGCCATGGTTCTGTCCGAATGATCCTTGCCCTTATTCGATATATGTAAATGGCGCAACGCGCGGTGTTACCTATAATTCGATTGAATTTTCAGCTACACATAGTATTACATTTTGCACACTTTCAATTATACCAAAACAGGTTGGATTGAACTGTCGCATAAATAGCACCAAATAAATACATTGAATATTTTGAAATTGAATAACAATAAAATACCAATGAAAAGAATTGTAGTTGTAACCTTGATGCTGGTAATTCACCTCGCATTATTTGCACAAGCTCCCCCTCAGGGAATAAATTACCAGGCCGTTGCACGTAATTCCTCGGGGACAGAATTAGCCAATACTTCATTGACAGTTCGCCTTGGAATTTATTCTGATGCCGCTGCAACCGTTTTGGCGTATGAAGAAACACATACCGTTGTTACCAATGCATTCGGTTTGTTCAACGTCATTATCGGGCAGGGAACACAAACCTCTGTGGGTGCGTTCAATGCTATTCTCTGGGCAAATTCTGCTTATTACATGAAAGTGGAAATTAACGGTGGAACAGGATTTACAGATATGGGAACAACGCAGCTGATGTCTGTTCCTTATGCATTGTACGCAGGCTCCTCCGCAGGCGGACCCACCGGCCCGCAAGGTGCAACAGGTCCGCAAGGGTCAATTGGAGCTACGGGTGCAACAGGTGTAGCAGGTGCAACCGGCGCGCAGGGAACTGCAGGTGCCCAGGGTGCAACCGGCGCACAAGGAGTTATTGGTGTAACAGGAGCAACCGGAACAGGAATTCATTGCTGGGATTTGAACAATGATGGAGTCAATGATGCCGCTGAAGATATTAATAACGATGGCTTTTGGAATTCGCTTGATTGTTTGGGTGCAACCGGCGCGGCAGGAGATGCAATCACAAACATCATTGATAACGGTGACGGAACACTTACAATTACTTATGCAAGCAGCGCTGTCATCACCACGTCTAGTCTTTATGGTCCCGCAGGCCCTTCTGGTCCTTCCGGTCCGATCGGTGGAGCTGGTCCTTCAGGTGCAACAGGCCCGACAGGCGACGGAGTTACAAGTGTAATTGATAATGGAAACGGAACAATAACCATAAACTACGGAAGCACGTCAACAACCACCTCCAGCTTGTATGGCCCGACAGGAGCGCAAGGTCCCCTGGGAGCAACAGGTGCAAATGGCGCAACCGGACTTACAGGTCCTTCCGGCTCAACAGGGGCAGTAGGCGGGCAAGGCCCTTCCGGCCCGGTGGGTGCAACTGGATTAACCGGGTTAACCGGCGCAACTGGATTGACCGGCTCAACCGGCGCACAAGGAATTGTTGGTGCCACAGGTGCTTTAGGTACGACCGGATTAACAGGTTCACAAGGTCCGGCTGGTCCAACAGGAACTGCGGGTGCATTGGGTGCAACCGGCGTAACAGGCGCAACTGGTCCGTCAGGTCCAAATGGTGCGGCAGGAGTGAACGGATCAACCGGTGCAGCAGGGTCAACCGGTTCTGCTGGTCCGACTGGTCCGGTCGGCGACAGGTATGCCAGCTCATCAATCACAACAATGACCATTACCTGCTCAGGTAATCAAACATTTACTATCGGAACAGGCCTGGCTTATTCTGCCGGCCAAACAGTGATCGTGGCCAATTCGGTATCGAACCAAATGGTTGGTACAGTTGTGTCTTACGTATCAGCTTCTGGTGTTATGCAAATAACTATTACCGGCTGTAGCGGAACGGGTAGCTATTCGGTTTGGTCCGTGAATCTGAACGGTGCGCCTGGTCCTGCAGGGCCAGCGGGGTCAACAGGGGCATCCGGAGCAACAGGTCTTACCGGCACTGCCGGATCAACAGGTGCAGCAGGCCCGACAGGTTTGCAGGGAATTGCAGGTGCTGCTGGTCCAACAGGTACGGCTGGCGCTGCAGGTGCAACCGGTGCTGCGGGTCCTACTGGCTCAATCGGGTTAACGGGTTCTGTAGGTGCAACAGGCGGAACAGGTGCGGCGGGTGCGAATGGCGCTACCGGTGCAACCGGAACTGCCGGTGCAACAGGCGCAACCGGGCCTTTGGTGGCAGGTACTTACGGACAAACACTTTACAACAATGGCAGTACCTGGGTGGCAACAGGTACAATAACAAATGATGTAACCAATGACCGTGTCGGGATCGGCACTACATCGCCGGCAAATCAATTGCATGTAGTAGAAAATTCAGGTCCGGTATCTATCCTTGCAGAATCAGCAGATGCAAATTATTCTTCCATTTATATCAACGCAACCAGCGGTACAGCCACTCCTATGATCGGTTTCGAAAGGCAGAGCACGTTGCGCGGATATACCGGGATTAACGCCTCCAACAATTGGTTTTTAGCTGTCGGTTCATTCACAAACGCAATTACTGGTTCAGGCACCACTGGTTTTATCGGTGTCAATACTTCATCAGCTACAGAACGTTTTCATGTTTACGGCTCAGTAGCTGCTACCACGCAACGGATAATGATGGAGAATGCGAATACATCAGCAGCTGCTGCAATCACAGCAAAAGGCCCAAGCAGTACTAACGATGTATTTGAAATGATTCATTATGGTTCTGCAGCTTCAGGTTCTACCGCTGGCGGATTAATCAACCTCGCGAACCTTTCTCAGCTGTATACCGGAACCGGTGCAGGTGCGTTATTGCTCCAGACTGTAACTTCGAATCCAATGTATTTTGCTACGGCTAATACATTGCGTATGACGCTAAACACGCAGGGTTATCTTGGTATCGGTACCAACAATCCAAATGAACGTTTACATCTGAAAGAAGATGTGAATTCACAAGTTGGTCTCATCATTGAAAACACAGATCCTGGATCCTCTTCAGGTGAACGTATTTCTTTTGATGACGAAAACGGCAGCATCGCAGGTATCATGATGTCTGATATTACATCAACTACAGGTTCTTCGATGACCCTTTTCAATAACCGCCCGAGCGGAACAATGCGTTTTAATGTCGGTTCAAATACAAAAATGATGATTGCCAATAATGGCTACGTGGGCATCGGCAATAATTTTACTACACCCGGCGGTTTCCTGCATGTGAAAGGTGCAGAATGGTCAAATGGTGCCGTTATCATTGAATCTTCTACAGCAGGTAACGTCGGACCAACAATTCGTTTCAGTGGCGCATCACATATTTATGATATCATTGGGGCGACGGGCACAGGAGCTGCTACTGGCGTTGACAATTGGGCAATCTGGGATAACACAGTGGGCACTTATCGTTTTGTGATCAATCCAGCTGGAACAGTGGGTATTGGAATGAGTGTCCCGCAATCGGGTGTTAAACTGGATGTACTTGAAAGCTCTCTTGCCTATGCCGGTTATTTTAAAAATACAGTTTCCGGTTCTTATGCTTTGTATGCTGATGCGGCCACTACTTCAGGAAGCGGGTATGGTATTCGTACTGTGGGTGGCTACATGGGTGCTTATCTCGATGCAAATGCACCTAGTTATTCAGGTAATATTTATGGCGCTTATGCTTACTCGCATGGTACAAGCGGAAGCGGAACACGTTATGGCGTATATGGTTATGCAACTGGCGGCACCACTAATTATGGTGGTTATTTTAATGGGAATGTAAACGTGACAGGTGTACTCAGCAAAGGTTCCGGAACGTTCCGTATTGATCATCCACAGGATCCTGAAAACAAATATCTCGTACATAGCTTTGTTGAAAGTCCTGACATGATGAACGTCTACAATGGCAATATCACAACCGATGCAAATGGTGAAGCTATTGTTGATCTTCCTTCGTATTTCGAAGCGGAGAATGTCAGTTTCAAGTATCAATTAACCGTTATCGGGCAGTTTGCACAAGCGGTGATCTGGAAAGAAGTTGCCAATAACCAGTTCGTTATCAAAACCGATCAGCCTAATGTGAAAGTCAGCTGGCAGGTAACAGGTGTACGTAATGATAAATTTGCTTTAGCTCATCCTGTTATTGTTGAAGAAGAGAAAAAGCCAGAAGACAAAGGCAAATACCTGCATCCACAACTTTATGGAAAGCCTGATAGCGAAGGCATAAATCCACCACCAACTTCTATAGCTCCATCAGCGGGTGAAACACCTGCAGGCGGAACTCAAAAACCTGTACCGGCACCAAAACAAAATAAATAATCAAACACATTACCCATACGATTTCCGTGATGAAATTTAAATTCCATTTTCAAGTTTTCAGTATTGTCTTTGTGGCGATAATGATTTGTAATGTTCTCTCTGCACAAGCTCCCCCGCAGGGAATAAATTACCAGGCTGTGGCGCGAAATTCTTCAGGAACAGAATTAGCCAATACGTCATTGACAGTGCGTATGGGAATTTATTCTGATGCTGCAGCAACAGTACAGG
>JBDSHN010000099.1:0-44826 GCA_039918435.1 Bacteroidia bacterium
CCGTGATTTGCATCGTGCATAACACTCATTCCGATGCCTGCCATTGCAAGACCACAAAGACTCCATAATAAAAGGCTTATCCAGAATTCAGGTTGAAAAACAAGCACGGCCACAAATGGAAAAATATAGGCGCTCATCAGTACTATCGACTTGATCACCATCGATCTATTGTAATTTCTTGAAACTTTGTTTTCAATAAAATACAACTCTACACGGCTTTTCAGTTCCGACCAGAATTCATTATTCTTGCCGACAAATTTAACCTGACCTTTTTGCTTCATTGAGGTTTAGTAAATAAATATGAGGGAGAAATGGGGATTCAACGACAAGCAAATATACCAAAAGTTATGACTTATTCCAATGAAATTAATGCGTTATATATGATTGTTATCAGTAAGTAAATTGCAAAAAAAAATCCCGGAAGCTAGTCCCGGGATTTCAATTAAATGGTAAATTTATTCGACGATAAATTTACCGGTGCTCATCTGTCCGGCTCCTGAGTATATCGTGTAAAAGTATAATCCGGATGACATTGCAGTTGCGTCGATAGTAACCTTGTTAACGGTTACGTTCTGAATAGTTTGAAGAATACGTCCGCTTACATCCATGATCTGAACACTTACATTTTCGGGATGATTTACAAAATCGATTTCAAGTGTTGCAGTAGTGCTCACCGGATTCGGATAAACAGATGATGTTAACAGGTTAGTAGCAGAGACAGAAGAAATTCCAGTTGCTACACAGTAACCAATTGTTCCGTTAAAGACTCTTGGTGTTGAACCGGGGCCGACAAATGGATAACCCAAACCAGTTCCTTCTTTGATCGAAACAATTCCATCATTGGAATAAACACTTCCGACGCTGGTTCCATTTGTGTAATTTACATCAGCTCCTGAGCCATTACCGGTAACGTAAAATGCCATTGTTTGTCCGGCACTGATATTGATATTCATTGAAACAGGAATGATCGTTGGCATGTTCGCACCCACCGAAGCCACCAGGGCGCTATCGACCAGTGTCCATGCTGCTGGTGTTGATTCTGTTCCAGCATAAGTGCCTGTGTGACGATAAACTTTCATGTAACCGACTCCGTTCATGTTCACAGAAATTGAGTTTACCGTAACATCAATATCAGAAGTCACATCGAACATTGTTCCGTCATGCCCATTTCCGCCTGCATAAGTTGTTGAAGTGGATTCGCATGGCTGTATTCCGGTCGGACAATAGTTAACGACACCATTAAAAATACGAGGAGTGTAACTACCTGCGAATGGAAATACAGTTCCTGTTCCTTCCAGAATTTTCATTCCGAAGTCCTGGGAATAAACATTGCCAACGTTAATGCCGTCTGTGTAATCAACAGACGCAGTTCCGGATCCTGTAACATAAAATGCCATTGTATCATTGACATTCATTGGCAGATCAAGATAGAACGGAACCCTGTAAAGTACATCCTGCGCCGAAATATTTACCTGTGCGCTGTCGACTGTCCAGCCCACTGAAGAGCTTTCATGCCCGACATGCGTTCCTGTTCTGTGATAAATATAAACGTAGTCAGTTGTACCATAGAGAACAATATCAATGAAGGAAATTTTGATTTGTAAATTTGCTACAACATCAAACATGATCCCATCATTACCGTTTCCACCGGCAAAAGTTGTTTTTAAACTGTCGCATCCTGTGCCTTGTGTTGTATGGCCTGCGCCGGGTGTAAATAAATGTTGTGCGCCATCATCACCGCTGCGGTAACTTGCCGAAGCAGCTGATGAAACTATGGCAGGTGTTGTTGAAATCTTATCGCGTGTGGATTGCTGCGCAAAAGCTGTGGTAGAAAATAAAAGCGCAAATGCAAAAAACGATCTGGAAAAATTGAAACTGTAATTTGTCTTCATGGATATATTTTTAAATTAGCGTATAAAAGTAGATTATTGGAATTCAGAATTACTATTTTCAATATTCTGCGAAGGTATTGAAAAAAATCCCCTGCGACTTTCGTCATCGGGGATTCTGATAAGAGAATGTTTATTAAACGTTTGCTGTTTCGAGCTTCGGTGCAGCTTCAAGAATTTCTTTTGAAACGCCGTCAGCGTATTGTTCGAAGTTTTTTATAAAGCCTGATGCAAGCTTTGACGCTTGTATATCGAATGCATTTTTATCTGCCCAGGTATTGCGTGGCTCCATAATTTCAGAAGGAACGCCTGGACAAGCTTTCGGATAACGCAAATTGAAGAAAGGAGTTTCACCATATTCTGCACTCTCCAGTTTTCCTTCGAGCGCTGCTGTGATCAACGCACGTGTGTAAGCAAGTTTTATGCGTGAACCAACGCCGTAAGCGCCACCGGTCCAGCCTGTGTTTACCAGCCAGACATTAATATCAGGATTCGCTTTTAATTTATTTCCAAGCAATTCAGCATATTTACCCGGATGAAGCGGCAGAAATGCTTTTCCGAAACAAGCTGAGAATGTGGTCTGTGGCTCAGTAATTCCCATTTCTGTTCCTGCAACTTTCGCTGTGTAACCTGAAATGAAATGATACATGGCCTGATTTACCGTGAGCTTTGAAATCGGGGGAATAACTCCGAATGCATCAGCGGTAAGGAAGAAAATATTTTTTGGCGCTGCACCTACGGAAGGCTCCAGTGCATTTGGAATATAATTGATCGGGTAAGCAACGCGCGTATTTTCTGTTTTCGCTGTGTCTTTGTAATCCACTTCACGAGTCAATTCATCCATGCCGATGTTTTCAAGCATTGCACCGAATTTAATTGCTTCCCATATTTCCGGTTCTTTTTCTTTGGTAAGGTCAACGCATTTCGCGTAACACCCGCCTTCGAAATTGAAAACGCTTGAATCAGACCAGCCATGCTCATCATCACCGATCAGCATACGGTTCGGGTCAGCAGATAATGTTGTTTTACCTGTTCCAGAAAGTCCGAAGAAAATAGCGGTATCACCATTCTTTCCCTGGTTCGCAGAGCAATGCATGGATAAAACACCTTTTTCCTGCGGAAGAATATAATTCAGTAAAGTGAAAATGCCTTTTTTGATTTCGCCGGTATAAGCTGTTCCTCCGATAAGAATTACTTTCCGGGTAAGATTCAGCATTGCGAAATTATGCTGGCGTGTACCGTCAATTTTCGGATCAGCTTTGAAATCGGGCGCACAGATGATGGTCCATTCGGGGTTGAAATTTTCCAATTCAGTTTGTGTCGGACGAAGAAATAAATTGTTCGCGAAAAGATTTGCCCAGGGCGTTTCTGTCACAACGCGAATGTTCAGACGGTATTTCGGATCTGCACAAGCGTATGAATCGCGTACAAAAATTTCTTTTCCTTCGAGATAAGAAGTGACACGGTTATAAAGCGCGTCGAATTTCGCTGGTTCAAATTTGATATTGATTTCGCCCCACCAAATGGTGTCTTTGGAAATATCATCGTATACCATGAATTTGTCTTTCGGGGAACGACCGGTAAATTCTCCGGTGTCAACTGCCAGTGCGCCATTAGCTGCAAGAACGCCTTCTCCTCTTATAATGGTTTCTTCTACCAGTTCGGCAGGTGACAGATTCCAATAAGCAGCTTCCACTTTTCCTAATCCGATTGATGCAAGTGAAGCATGCTTTCCTTTGAACCCAAATTCCTTCATTTTATTTTGCTTTTTAATCGGGAAAAGAACTTTTCAGCCCTGATAATCCCGGGTTAAGAAATAATGAATAAACAGGTTGCAAATTTACGGATTCCTTCGTAACGAATAACTGCGGATTTATTTAGTTCCTTTACAGACCGCATATTCTGAAATAAATACTAACTCTTTGTCAGTCAGCTGAGTGTGGACGTCGCGTACGAAAATTTCCTGTTCTCTTGTTGATAACTCATTAAGTTTTAAACAGTAATTTATCTCCCCTTCACGACCCCAATGTGTCACTTCATACGCCGGATGCTTTGGCTGCGCTTTCAGCCAGTTTTCAAAATTGTCCTTTGTCTTGTAATCAATGCCCTCTCCTTTGCTGATAAAAGAGATCGTAACGCGATAAATTGCCTGACCACTATCTGTAGCAGGAGCAGCGACAGTGGTCACCACAGAATCGGGTGGATTGTAAATCACGATAGTCGCAGTTGTTGATTCATCAGTCTGAATCTGCACGTCACCTTGTGTAGTTGTCATTGTATAGTTTGGTGTGGGTTGTGCGGGAGGTTGACTATAATTGGTTGCATCTGTCGCGGCTACAGACTTTTGATGTTTGCATGCTGTGAAAATTGAAAGTAGAAGAGCGGAGTAAAGGAGCAGTTTCATGTAATTTGAGTTGGTTGGTAAATATACACTTTCCAAATACGTGCCAATTTATTGAAGCAGTTACTTAATCCGCTAAAAACAGGGGTGAGGGGCGGAAAAAAAACGGGACGTGGGACGAAAAAAAAACGGGGGCGAGGGGCGGAAGAAGAAGCAGATGAAGAGAAAAAAACTAATCAATTGATTTTGCCCAGCAGGGAATTATGACTGAGAATACTGCAATTGCCTGATATGCAAACGTTGTTAAAGTTGTAATTTAGGGTGATTTAATTCATCTCTTAATTTTCACTGAATCAATACTAAATGACGACAATACGACCAAACACCAACAGCTATTTTTATGTAGCATTGATTTGCGCAATCTGGTTCCTGCTTACAAGTTGGTTCTGGGTTTATTATGCGAATGTTTTTATTTCATTTCCTTTTGGGTTGCTGAGCTTGATTCTCTGGTATAAAGGAAAGAAGATCGGAAAGGAAAAGCGTTTTAATTTTGTCGCAGTTCTGTTAATTTCCGGAGTAGCGCTATCACTGATTTCTTTGGTTTGTCTTTTGCTGTTTAATTGAAAATTAATCTTTCGGTTGTTTAAATTAGAAGCAGTTACCTGAAAATAGCGTTAAATGTTCTTGTAATTAACTGTCATCCACATTAGCTTTGCTGGCAAATCTCTCTCTCCTATGGCTGCCAGAAGAAAAGTGTTTATCAGTTATCATTACGAACAGGACAGGCATTATAAAAATTTGTTACTTGCCTGGGATAGCAAAGGAAGCTTTGATTTTCACATGCGTGATTATTCAGCTGATGTTTCCATCGATAGTACGGAAGGTGCTGTTATTAAACGTATAATCTCTACCAAGATCAACAAGGGCAATTATTTTGTAGTGCTTGTCGGAAAGGAAACCCGTAAATGTGAATGGGTAAAATGGGAAATTGCAAAAGCCAAAGAATTAAAGAAAAAGATCGTCGCGGTTAAGATCGATCGCTGTAATGAAACTCCTGACGAACTTTATGGTGCAGGAGCCGCATGGGCATTATCATTCAAGCTTGAGTCTATTAATAATGCAATTAAAAAGGCTTGAAGAAAGTATGACCGTTCAAATAAATTATTCAGAGCATCCTGATTCCTTATCCGCATTGATAGCACACGCTGAAATACTTAAAAACCGAAAAGATTTTGTTCGCGCACGTGAAGTTTTTGAGCGCGCAATTGAATTAAACCCGGGCGATACATTTCTTCTGCAACGTCTCGCACTTGTTACCTATAAATCTCAATTACCCGATCCGCTCGATGCGCTGCAAAAATCACTGAAGATACTTTCTGTTTTAGATCCTGCAAAATCATCTGATCCCGAAACATTAGGGCTTTCAGGATCAATTTACAAAAAGCTTTACGAAGAAACAAAAGATGAAGCATTTCTTGATAAAGCAATCTGGTTTTATGACCGCGGATTTTCATTGACGAAAAACCATTACAACGGAATTAACCTTGCGTTTCTCTGTTTGGTAAAAGCGGCAAATGAAGAAAAAAAAACTGCTGCATCAACTTATTATACACGGTCGGTTTTTATTAATGAATCCATCATTTCAATTTGTATCAATTTAATTATTGCTCCGGATTTTAAAGTCAGGAATGACAAGGAATATATTTATGAAACGCTCGCGCAGGCCTACCTCGGCCTCGGGCAAAATCATGA
This sequence comes from Bacteroidia bacterium, assembly GCA_039918435.1. Taxonomy (GTDB): domain Bacteria; phylum Bacteroidota; class Bacteroidia; order Palsa-965; family Palsa-965. The sequence goes on from JBDSHN010000099.1 coordinate 5,983, forward strand.
AGTGATCAAGCTGATTCCAACCATCAACGAAATTTCAAAAGGCCACTTTGACCTTGATGTTTTTCACGAGCAAAACAGCAAGATTATCGACGCACTTGTAAAGCTTAAAAAGATGCACCCGGACCTGGGATAGAAATAATTTTTCCCTTTCCTCTCATCTTCTTCCATAAAAAAAGCTTTCCCGTCAAGCCTATTTAAGCTAACTTCCCTTCTGAATAAAAATTTCTCCCATGCGCTTTCTCTCCGCTTGCTTTCTTTTTGCATTTTTTTTTCATGTTAATTTACATGCCCAGGCAATTACAAATGTGCTCGTCGATGCGAATGCTACGGATGGTGAATGCACAATCGTGATCAACCCTGTGAATCCCGATAATATTCTCGCCGCCGCAAACCCGGATGTGCTTTATCGCTCTTCTGATGCCGGACTTACCTGGACGAGATTTGCACTTACACCTTTTGCTTCCTCCAGCCTGATCGGAGATGTAGCGCTGGCAGCTGATCTCAATGGAAATTATTATTGCCAGGATCTTGACGGTTCTTTTTTATTCCGAACACTGAAATCTTCTGACTTTGGTGTTACATGGAATACAGAAACAGTTTTCGGTGATGCAGGATGGGTGGAAGATAAAAACTGGCTGGCAGCAGATCGCACACCTTCGTCGCCTTACGCAGGAAGTTTGTATTGTGCATGGACACGCCGTAGCAGTGGTCCCGGTGACCCGGGCTATATTTTTGTGAACCATTCTACTGATGGGGGAATTAGCTGGGTGCCGCGCGATACACTTTTCTCTGATTTTTCTTCGCCTGCAATTCCACCAATCGGAACCGGGCTCGCAGTAGGTCCCGCAGGAGAAATCGGAATTTCATGGGGCGGAGGTTTGCCGAATACAATCCGTTTTAAAAAATCGTCTGACGGAGGAAATACTTGGCCATCCAGCGCTGTTGTCATTGATAATAATGTGCAGCCTGCTTCGGATTATTATGATAATATTAATCACGCTATCAACTTCTCCGCACAATTCACTTCACTTGCTGCAGACATCAGCGGAGGCGCTTACAATGGGAATTTGTATTGTGTGTGGGATGATATCCGAAACGGAGTGGATAATGCGGATGTTTTTCTTGCACGTTCTTCCGATGGCGGCGCAACATGGTCTACACAACGAATCAATGATGACCTTACAACGCGAAATCAAGTAGTGCCGACAGTTGCAGTTGATCCTACGACAGGTTGGGTTTACGTCGCGTATCTCGATGGACGTTTGAACACAGACGGATTTGATGATACCTTGAATTATTATCTCGCATGGTCGCAGGATGGCGGAATGACTTTTCAGAACCTGCGCATCAGCCAGCAATCTTCCACTGTCAATTACATTCATTCGGATTATATGGGGATGGATGCTTATGGTGGAAAATGCCATTTGCTTTGGGTGGGCGGCCCGGGAGTGCAACGAACATGGACGGCATGCGTTACCCAATCTCAATTGGTTTCGGCAGGCGCAGAGCTGAATGTTTCAAAATCACTTTTACTTTTTCCCGCCATTCCGAATCCTTCCATTGATTTTACAACATTTGATTTTGAAATTTCAGATGCTTCAGCGATTTCAATGACTGTGACAGATATCAACGGAAGAGTTGTTGCACAGCCAATGTTCAATGTAAATTATCCTGCCGGTCGCCACGAATTTAAGCTGAAGCACGGAGAATTAAATTTAGCAGCAGGAACGTACATCGCAACGATAACAAGTACGCTTGGGCAAAGCAGCAGGAAATTTATTATTACGAATTGATGGAGTACGATCGGCCGTGGCGGAGCGAATGATTCCGAAGAGTTACGAATTTACAATTTCTTGGGCTTTCGTTTTTTGTACTGATTTCTTTATTCGTAATCCGCTAAACCGAATAAAGGGCTCCGTATTTCTCCTTCGCATATTCCATGAAATAACGGAAGTTTAATTTTTCACCGGTTACGCGTTCGCACAATTCTTTCGCTTCATATCGCTTGCCATACTGATGAATATTTTCGCGCAGCCATTTTACCAGCGAAGAATAATTTCCCGCTTCAATTTCTTTTTCCAGTGATGGAATATCCTGTTTCGCTTTATTGAAAAATTGCGCCGCATAAAAACTTCCCAGCGAATAAGTGGGAAAATAACCAAAGCTTCCATGCGACCAATGCACATCCTGAAGACAACCTTCTGCCGCCGACGGTACATCAATGCCGAGATAATCTTTGTAGCGCTTATTCCAGAAACCAGGAATGTCTTCAGCCTGTAATTTATTTTCGAATAACGCCTTTTCCACTTCAAAACGAATCATGATATGAAAGTGATACGTCAGTTCATCGGCATTGATGCGGACAAACGAAGGCTGCACCACATTGATCGCAGAAAAAATATCCTGCACAGAAGCATTTTTTAATTGCTCCGGAAAATACTTCCGCAGTTCAGCAAACTGACCTTTCCAGAAAGCCATGCTTCTTCCCACATTATTTTCCCACAGCCGAGATTGTGATTCATGAATGCCAAGTGAAACCGCTTCACCGGACGGCAATCCATATTCAGAAGCGGGAAGTCCCTGCTCATAAAGCGCATGTCCACCTTCATGAATTGTTCCGGTAATGCAATCCGAAAGATTTTTTTCATCCACGCGTGTTGTGACACGCACATCCTGTGCACCAAAATTAATTGTGAACGGATGAACCGAAAGGTCCTGGCGGCCATACTTAAAATCGAACTGCATTGCCTTTAAAACCTGCACACTGAAATCGAACTGCTTCGTTTTATCATACTGCTGATGAAGCAGCGCAGCGGAATGCAACGGTTTTGCCGCAATGCTTTTTACAAACGGAACCAAGCTTTCACGCACTTCATCAAATAAGATTTCCACTTCTTTGGTAGTAAGTCCCGGCTCATGCTGATCAAGCAATGCATCGTAAGCATGTTCTTTGTAGCCGAGCATTTCACATTCTTTCCGTTTGAGCTCAATTAATTTTTTCAGCTTCGGCGCAAAAATGCTGAAATCACTTTTCGATTTTGCTTCCTGCCACGCATTAAAAGCTTCTGAAATGCTTTGACTCATTTCCTCTACAAAAGCGCGCGTATATTTTTTTGCTTTCAGGTAATCTTTGCGCGTCTGCCTGGTATTGTTTTTTTGAATTTCATTTAACGAATCATCTTTTTCCAAAAGCTCCAGCACTTTTCCCAATGATTCAGCGGTAAACATATCATGCGAAATTCCCGCAAGCGTTGACTGCTGCCTTGCACGTAATTCTGCGCCACCTTCCGGCATGTATGTTTCCTGGTCCCAGCTTAATAATGCGGAGGAATAATTTACATCAGCAATTCGCTGCATCTGGTTCTTGTATTCTTCGTAATGGGTCATATTCAATTGTCGGTTTTCAGTTTTCAGTAGTCAGTTATCGGTTTTCCGTTGTCCGTTGTCCGTTATATTATTAGCACATTAAACCATTACTTCTTTGTTATTCCAATGGCAAGGGTAATCCATCCGGCAATGAAACACGCTCCGCCTAATGGGGTAAGAGGGCCAAGCCATTTCCAGTTTTCCATTCCGATAATTCCCCTCATGCTTAATAAATAAAGCGACCCGGAAAAAAGAATAATTCCCATTACGAAAAGTATTCCGGCGATTTTTATGCAACGAGCTTCGCCGAAAATTTTAACCAGGATGCCGCAAATAATAATTGCAAACGCATGATACATCTGGTAACGTGCGCCGGTTTCAAAATTCTGTAACGACGATTCAGCCAGGGAACCGTTTGCAACTAATTCCTTAAGACTGTGTGCTCCGAATGCGCCAATGATGATTGCAAGCGCTGCGAAGATAAATCCGGTGATGAGCCATTTTTTTGCCATGTAGCAAAGGTAATAAGTTGAACTGCTCAGACGGAGGCATAAAAAAAGTCCTCTACCGGGAACTGATACAGGACTTTTTTGGGAATACCTTATTAATTAGTGCTTATGGCTTTCGATGTATGAATTCAGATCATCAACCGAGCTGGAGTAGGTAAAACCGTCATTCAGCTGGTAATAGTTATTGAAATCTGTCGTTTTTCCATAAGCGAATTTCGCCCAGTCCAGTTTGGTTTCTTCGAAGCTGAACAAGCTCATAATTTCTTTTACCTGTGCGCAGCTCATACAATTTGTATTCAGCACCTGCTTTGCAATTTTCAGTTTCTGATCTTCGAAAGATTGTCCTGAAACTGATTTTTTTGCATTTTCAAAATCAGATGAACCCATCGGGTACATGCACTGATTGGAAGTTGTTGTAGTTGTGGTTCCGGTTGGCATTGTTCCGGATGTGGAGGTGCTCGATGAAGAAGTGGTAGTGGTTGTTGTAGAAGAAGTTGTTGTTCCACCCATTCCGTCATTAATGTTAATGTTGATACCGACTCCAACACCCCCAACATTCATTCCCACACTTGCATTGTCAACAGTTCCTGTAGTCGTTGTTGTTGTGGTAGAAGAAGTTGTACCACCCATTCCGTCAGATACAGTTGTAGTAGTTTGTTGCGCAGGCACAGGAGTTGTAGTGGTCATGATAACACCTGTTCCTGTTGTTGTTCCTGTTGTAGATGTAGTTGTAGTAGTGGTAGAATAGGGATTTGCATTTCCGGAAGGATTAAAAACATAAATCACTTGTCCCGGAGCAGCAGCGCCTTGTGGTGTAATATCTGCAACGCTTTGTCCTTTCAGCTTCATTCCTTTTTTCGTGTTTGCGATTACATAGGTGATTTCCTTATTGGTTACATTTTCGCCTTGATCCATCATATAAATATTCTGATCAATAGGAGCGAGGTTACCATTTTCAAAGATCACGCGCACTTTGTAATTCGCGGCATTGAGACCGGTTACTTTTACATTGGTTTCCGGTTTTTCGTTCTGGCGAAGGCCGTTAACGATCAGGGAGAATTTGTCGCCATCCTGTGAGAATACAACAAGATTATTATTGCTTACTTGTGCGAAGGCGAACATTGCTGAAAGAATAGATACAGACAGCAGGGAGATTTTGCGGAGATTGGTTTTCATCTTGAGTTTAGTTTAGTTGTTGTTTTCCGGGTTAACGGAATTGATATGCTTCTTTCAACTGCTATGCCAAAAGACTGTGTGAGTTCACACCTTTCGAAATAGCATGCTTGTTTTAAAGCAGAAATAAAATTCAGAATAAAGAACGAAAGGATGTTTTTCTATTTGCACTTCATGTCTTTGAAATGCGGATCAAATATAATACGAACGGTCAGAATTAACTTTTTTAGATGTACGAAATATGGTACTTTTAAGCGTTAATTTCGACCAGCAGAGGTTTTTTGCCAATAAGAAAAAATGAAATGGCATGTCGATTGTGAGTTCACAGAAGGAGTTTCGTGTTCGGAGTTTTAGGTTAAACTCAAATTCAAACAGCGAAACTCAAAACACTAAACACAAGTTCAAACACATCACAAACACAAACCCGAAACTCAAAACAGAATTAACTTTTTCTTCCCATGAATCAATTACTTCAAAGCCGTTATAATGGATTGGGGCCTGACGAAATATTCCAGCTTCGTCATAAACTGTCTGGTTCTCCGCGGGCGCTTCTTTTATTTGACCTGCTTGAAAAAAGACGTGATAAAAAAATAAATATTTCCGACGCAGTAGATTTTATTTATAAAGACGAAAAGGAAAGTTTTGAAACGTTGCGCAATCGTTTTTTTAAATTAAGAAAGCAGGTCATTGAATATTTTGAAGATAACGGCACAACAAAAACTGTTGGTGGATTTACGCTGCTGCCGCTTGAAGAATCATTATATAAATGCCGTCAGCTCATTGCTGAAAATCACTTTCAGCTGGCACGAACTGAGTTGAAACAATTGGTTTCGGAAACCCGGCGGCTGAATATTCTTGAGCTTTTACCGGAAGCATTGAGCCAGCTTATTTATAGCAATATGGCAATGAACGCGCTTAAAGAAGATGAGCAGCTTTTTGAAGAATTTACGCATGCAAGTCTTTTGCTGAATGATCTTCGTCATGCACAAACCAGTGCGCGCAAAGTATACCACTGCGTTCTTACGAAGCAATACAAAGCAATTCCTTCTTTGTTGCGACACCTGCGAAGGCTGGCAATCGCACGAACTGACTTCCCGCGTTTTAAAATACTTTATCATTTTACAATAGCAGTTCACACAGTTGGAATTCCGGGATTCAGCACGCGCGCACATGCAAGGCACCTGGGCGCATTGAAAAAACTGATGGCTAAATATCCCGGAATGCCTGCAGGTTATTATGAACCGAATGGCTCCGCGCTAATGCAGTTTTATTTGCTGAATGCAGAAGGCACGCATTTGTTTATGAAAGGCGATGTTGCATCGTGCTACAATTATTTCCGTGAGGCATGGAATATAATGGAGCGTACGCCAAATCTTCGTGTCCGGAAATCTGATAGCTACTTCGGAAACCGTATCGCAATTGAAATCGCTACAGGCCGTTATCGGGAAGCGTTAAAATCGGCAGAAGACCTGATCGAATTTCAAAAAGAACAACGCCAGGAGGAAAAGCGGCTGAAAGGTTATGCAGAAATGGCCGTGATTTACAGTTATGCTTATCCGTTGCTGAAATGCCCGAATCCTGAATTTCTTACTTCGCAATTAAAATCGTATGTAAGCGTGCTCAGGAAAAATGAATCCACTATGTTGGGAGAAGGATTATCCACGCTGGCTATCTTTTGTTTTATGAACGGCGATTGGAAAGCTGCGAAAAAATTAATGGAACAGGAAATCACGCAGTCCGTTTTTAATAAAATGAATCTGGGAATTTACAACAGGCTGCTCGTTATGTCGCCATCTTCAGGTGCCGATAAAATTGTCGCGATAAAAGCAGAGATAGAAAAACTTTTATACAAAGCCGTTTCCTCCGACCTGGTTTTCTCCTTCCGCAGAGCTTTGAATTTAGTTGCTATGCTCAACGAAAACCGCGTCGCCGCAACAAAGAAAATTCCAATGAAAGTTTCAAAAGTTGCATAGAGGATTAAATCCCGCGAACCCGAAACTCCGTAACTTCGTACCGTTATGAAAACAATTCTCGTTATCGGTGCGGGTCGTTCTTCTTCCTCGCTTATTCAATATTTGCTGGATCATTCCGCTGCTCAAAATTGGCAGGTGCGCGTTGGTGATGTCGATGAAAAAAACGCAGCACTCCGCGTTGGCGGACATCCGAATGGTACAGCTTTTCGCTTCGATATTGTCGATGAAACGCAACGAGAAACAGAAATTTCAGAAGCATCACTTGTAGTTTCGATGTTGCCGGCTTTTATGCATGGCGCTGTTGCGAAAGCTTGTGTTCGTTTCGGAAAACATTTGGTAACGTGCTCGTATGTCAATGACGAAATGCGTGCGCTGGATGGAGAAGCGAAACAAAAGAAAATTATTCTTCTCAATGAGATCGGCCTTGATCCTGGTATTGATCACATGTCTGCAATGCAGATCATTGACAGTATTAAAAATTCAGGCGGAACAATCACTGCTTTCTATTCCTATTGTGGCGGATTAGTTGCTCCTGAATCCAATGATAATCCGTGGGGATATAAATTTTCATGGAACCCGCGCAATGTAATTCTTGCCGGACAAGGAACAGCACAATTTATTTTGAATGGTAAATACAAATACCTGCCTTATTCCCGTTTATTCACGCAGGCAAAAACAATCAATGTTGATGGTCACGGAAATTTTGAGGCTTATGCAAACCGCGATTCACTTTCCTATCGTACCATTTACGGATTGGAAAATATTCCGACCATGCTGCGCGGAACATTACGCATGCCCGGATTCTGCAAAGCATGGAATGTATTTGTGCAATTAGGCTGGACAGACGACACCTGGCAAATTCACAATTCCGCATCGCTTACTTATGCTGAGTTGGCAGAATCATTTCTTCCGGCAGGAAAAGGAAGTGTAAAAGAACGGCTCGCTGCATTTTTAGATGAAGCACAAGACAGCGAAATCATGTCGAAGCTCGATTGGCTCGGCATTTTTACCAATGAAAAAATTACATTGAATGATGCAACGCCTGCGCAAATTCTCCAGGAATTGCTCGAAAGAAAGTGGAAGTTGAAACCCGGCGACAAAGACATGATCGTGATGCAGCATAAGTTTGAGTATACGTTGCAAGGAAAATGTCATACTGTGATTTCATCTTTTGTCATCAAAGGCGATGATGAAATTCACACGGCAATGGCGAAGACAGTTGGACTTCCTGCAGCAATTGCGGTGCGGAGAATTTTATCCGGCGAGCTGAAGAGAGTGGGAGTGTGTGTGCCCGTTACGAAAGATATTTATGAGCCGGTGTTGAAGGAGTTGGAAGGTTTTGGGATTAAGTTTGAGGAGAAAGAAGTGGATTGTGAGTAAATTCTTCACGATCGCCATTTTGGTGAATTGACACTTCATCTCGAGGAGTATAAAATTTCTATTTCAATTGCACTGTATTTGAATCTCTTCACAAAAGCAGCTTTTCCGAACTCCGATGAAAGAAAACCTGGTGATGGTGTATAAATGGATATCGGATCCGATCCCAGGCAGCATAACAGGAAAATACTTTCAGAATCCAACTGAAACAAAGGGAGAAGTCACTCATAGCTTTTCCAAAAAATGCCCGACGTATATCACATTAAATGGATTTTCTGAACAGTGTGAGTATGAGAAATACAGCACAGAATGAGAAGATTCAAAGCTTCTCCAACGTCTTTATATCCTGTGCCAACAACTGTAGATATATCGCCATCACATCCCAGAGAAAATGGCAGATGATCAGGATCTTGATATTTCTGAATTTATAATAATACAACGCAAAAATAAATCCGATAAAAAACGGACCTACAACTTGTATCACCGTTCCATAGCTGAAATGTAAAAGCCCGAATAATAAAGACGAAAAAATAATTCCAAGAGCGGGGCTTTTAAATAAATTCACCATTCTAGGAAGCATATAACCGCGGAAAGTAAGTTCTTCTACAATACCTGCAGTTGCTGCTGTGAGAAAAATCAGCAGGGGATTTTCGCGGAAGATCACCAGCATTTTTAAAAACTTAGAGCTTTCCCTTTCTAATCCGAATTGTAAAAGAACCGCAATAATGATGAGCAATCCGATAAAAAGCGCGAAGAAGATAGCAATGGCAGAAACAAGATATTCCCAAAACAGGAGCTTCTTTTCTTCCCAGATCAGCAGCTTTTGCCCTTCTGCTTTTCGCGCGTAAATGAAAATAAAAAGCAATGGAAGCCAGAATAAAATACGGGAAGAAAAAAACACGGTGGCATTCAGCTCTTTTACTTTATAAAATGAAAGCAATGCGTTGCCAGCAAAAATAGTAAGCGAAAAAAGAAACACCAGTAAAAGGAGAATTCCGAATAGCTGTGTCCACTTTTTAGGAGCAGGTAAAATCAATTCCATGCAGAAAGATAATAATTCAGACGTTCATGCGGAAAATGTTCTAAACTCTTTGTGCCAAAGGAGCAGTGGATTGCATTGCAGACGCTTTTGCTTTTTTCTCATTCACGTATTTATTTACCGCGAACATTAATATTGCCGCCCCTATCATAGAACCAGCAACAACATATCCAAGCACAGGATAATGATCCATGTGTCCGGATGGTTGCTGGTACACAATCATTCCTGCGACAAATGAAGCAACACCACCGGAGATTTGCTGAATAGATGAATTGATGCTCATAAAAGCGCCACGATCCTGCTGTTCGGGAACTGCGGTCATTAATGCTGAAGCTGAAATCATACGTGAAGAAATTCCGATGAAAAGAATGACATTGATCATAATGATAAGCGGGAATGCTGTAAAGCCAAGATTGGTATAAAACAAACACATCGACAAACTGATGATCGTTCCAATAAGAAACATTTTGTATTTACCGATCTTATCGCTTAGTGATCCGACAAGCGGCCCGAAAATAATAGTGAATACACCTGTAATTCCATACAGCCATGGCAGCTGATCGTTTGTCATTCCCAGATTATAAATTGCAAAGTTGCTTCCGAATGGCATCAGCATATATCCGCCTGTTGCGAGTAATGACGTTGCTAAAAAAGCGCTGATGTAAGGTGAGTTTGAAATTGTTTTTTTCAAATGCTGGAATGGATTCCGGTCCGACTTAATTTTCAGATGTTCAGTGATCGGTTTCATGTACATCACGATGGCGACACCAAGTGCAATTCCGAATCCTGCAATAAGCCAGAACGGCGCATGCCAGTCAAAATGATTAGCAAGAATTAATCCGATTGGCAATCCTAACACCTGGCTCGCTGCAAATGCCATCTGCACAAAACCCATCACACGTCCGCGCGTTTCCATCTTAAAAAGATCTGCAATGATCGCAAAACTGACGGAGCTGATAACACCACCAAAAATGCCTGTAACGATGCGCGCTGCTAATAGAAGGTGGTAGTTTGTTGCTAATCCACAGCAGATTGTTCCGCCTATAAATCCGAAATAAAAGAAAAGCAGTAATTTTTTGCGGTCAAACTTATCTGCAAATCCTGCAGCAAGCACGCCTGAAATTCCTGCGCTGAAAGCATAAGCTGAGACCACGTGTGAAAATTGCGCCGCAGTTATATGCAGCATCGGCATCAACATTACGCCAAGCGGTGAAAGCACCATAAAATCAAGAATGATGGTGAATTGAAGGATCGCCAATATCGCAATCATAAAAACCTGGTAACGCGTAAAAACTTCTTTAACCTGTCCGTTAGATTTAATAGTACTGCTCATCTGAAATTATTTAACTGATTATTTTATTAGAAATTACTGACTACCGGCAACTGATAAGTGCTTCTGACCACTTATTATGGAGTAAGCGCTTTAAGCACAAGTGAAAATGCCTTATTCACCTGCGCATCATCGAGCTTGTATTTTTTTTCAGGGTGAAATCCTTTTCCTGATATATGAAACCTGATCAACGTATAAAGAGGGGAGAAGGCAATGGACCAATACACTTCTGCAGGAAGACTGATCATTTCTTTTCGTTCAATTGCTCCAAGAACAAATTTGCGCATGGCAGCAGAGAATTCCCGCTTCGTCATTTTGGAAACCTTTTCGCCGTATTGCGAATTACGAACCAGCTCCAGGAATTGCGCTTCAAGCGGATTTTTCATCCAGTAATTCAACCGGTTTTTCCATTGCAGCTTTAATCCTTTTCCAAACGGCATTTCAGGATCAAAGTCTTTTAATGTCGCCGTCACCATGCGCTCCGATTCAGTAATACAAAGCTGCATGATAAGGTCTTCACGGTCTTTGAAATAAATATAAATAGTTGCTGGAGATACATTAGCCGCAACCGCAAGCTTTTGCATGCTGAGTCCGTCGAGCCCTTTTTGCACCACAGCTTTCATCGCTTCATGGCGGATCGCATTCTCTTTTTGTTCGTCGCGTGCTCTCATTCCGGCACAAATATAAATGAATGTTCATTCACTTATAACAAAACTAAAAAATAAATAAAAAGCCTTCACCTGTTTTCAGGGAAGGCTTTTTTTTAAAAAAGAGATAGTATGTTATTGTGGTCTTCCCACCTGCTTGGCCGGTGCGATAGTTGTGCTATCGCTTTTCGGAGTGGATTCAGGTATTGCAGGTTGTGCTTTTGGTTTTGATTTTGGCCTTGAAGTCCCCGACTCATCAATCGCAATTTCGGGTGGAGCAGAGGACGGGGCAGGAGCGCCAGCATCTTTGTTTTCCGAACCCGAAGTAGCTTCACCGCGCGACTTTGCTGCGTTCGGTTTTTTCCTTGGTCTAGGTGCGCCACTTTCATCAATGGTAATTTCTGATGATCCGTTTCCATTTGATGGTTTACTAGCTTCTGCCTTTTTGTTTGTTGTGGTCGAATCAGAAGCTTTCTGTGGTGTAGTTGTCTGCGCACTGAGGCTGCCGGCATAAAGAAGTCCTGTGGTAACGAGGAGAAGAGTGAAAAAACGTTTCATGATAATGGTTTAGTAGTAGTAAGACAAAGATAATGCCATTTATTATTTCAATAATTCCAATGCTTCCGGTACAGAGATCTGTTGTCCTTTAAAGAACGCAATTACAAATGCATCCGGGAAGCCCTGTGCTTTCATTTGATCTTTTAATGTGAGAATGGCTTTGTAATCATTGGTGTTACCATTCGTGTACCTGGTTAATCCTGCAGGAGTAATATCATGCTGAACGCCGACAATTTTATTCAGATTGGCCATTACATCAGTTGGAACGGCATTTCTGAATACACCAAGCTGCACTTTGAATTCAACTAGCGATTTTACATTGGCACTTTGCTCTGTGGTGTCGGATAGATTTTCTTTTTCCTGCTTGATGTAAACAGCACCCGCTTTTTCCAGCGGAACGCGCTTGCCGTTTTTATATGCAGCAATAAAGGCACCGCCATATCCTTTCACAAGCAATTGTGCTTTTGCATTTGCAGCCTGCTCAAAAGTAGCATACGATCCGCTCAGGTATTTGTAAAGACCATCTTCTGTTTTTACAACAGTCAGATCAGGCACGTCAGAAAATGTTCCTTTTGAAATCGGCCTTGAAAATGCGCCAAGCTGAACCCTGAAAACAAGTTGGTCTGTATTTTCCGGGTCAGTTGTAAATTCTGTTGTCCCTACAGAACCTGTTGTGCCCGTTGATCCTGTGCTTCCTGTTGATCCTGTAATTCCTGTTGTGCCTGTTGATCCTGTAATTCCTGTTGTGCCTGTAGCTCCTGTAATTCCAGTTGTGCCTGTAGCTTCGGTGCTTCCTGTTGATCCGGCAGAACCAGTTGAACCTGTAGCACCACTGCTTCCTGTTGAACCTACCGGAGTGCCGTTTACAAATATGTTGGCTGCTTCTACATATTTTCCATCTGGTGTTTTGTAAACCAGTTTAGGATTTACGAATCCCTGAGCTTCTAATTGTTTTCTTCTTTTTTCCGCATCACGCAGATCAGTGAATTTACCGGCAGTATAAATCGTTGTTGAATCAGCAAGCATTGTTCCTGTCAGATCCGGAACACTTAACAGGCGTGTAAGCACATCGTTGGAAACTCCTGTTGAATAATTTCCAAGAGAAACCATGTAGACTTTTTTCTCAGCACCACCTGTTGCTATAAAGTTTTTATTTGTTCTTACAATTTCGATTACAGCAAACATAGCACCGGTTGAATCATTGTACATATCCCAACGTCGCTGAATGACGGAATCGGTAAGGCCAACGCCTGTTTCATCTGTAAACATTCCGCGTGAAGTGCCTGATTCTCTGTCAAGATAATCTGGAGTGAGGTCATCATCTTCATCTAGCGGACAACCTTTTAAATTAACTTTTACACCAAAAGGTGTTCCTGCACAGGAATCATTAATATCAATGATTCCATCCTGATCATAATCCCATTGTTCAAGTGCATAATAATCCACATCGCTGAAAGGATCTTTACCGGTGGAATCAATGGTTTCTCCGGGGCCTGTTAAATTATATCGAAGCGAAAAAGAAGTGAAAACAAAATTATCATTTCCCGTTGTGCCTGTTCGTGTTCCGGTGCTCTTTGAAGTTACACCATCCAGGTAATCTGTAAAACCAAAATGAAATGTGGTTCCGATTTTCATATCCACTTTATCTGTCAGCTGCATGAGCATACCGGCGCCGATCGGAACTGCGAATGAACGCTCCGCATATTTTCCGAATCCATCCAGGTTTTGTTCGCGCACATCTGTTTCATACGTGTAATCCCGAACAAGAAAAGAAGCCTGCGCTGCAAACGGATCATTTTCTGCCAGACTTCTTATGGAACCGTCGGACCAATAATTGTAACGAATGCCATTTCCATCGTACAGATCTGTTTTGGTAAGAAATTCAAATGATTCAAAACCAACTGATATCCACGGATGAATAGAATGGGAGGGTGGAATCCAGTTAGCGAAATTATATTCGAGATGCAGTCCACCGATCCTGATGGTTGATTCGAAATTCAGGTTGCGGTAGATCAGGCGTTCATTCGCACCAAGCTTTCCGAACATAGTATAAAAACCTAAACGCAAATAAGGATTTAAAGGCTGGCTGAGTGATAGCTCAAACCCGACACGACTGACAGAAGGAGAAATGGCGTGGCGCTGGTAAAGATCTCCGAACACAGAAAACATTCCGGTTCCAAGTCCGAGCGTAGGTTTAAAAACAAAAGGTTTCGGTTTAGGTTTTGGCTGCTCTTGTGTATGAGCAAGTGTAACAGATACAGTATCCTGCTGCGCAATTAACTGTACAGTGGAAAACAATAAAAAAAAGGCCGCTATTAACGATATCGAAAGCCGGGGTGCTGACATTAAAGCAAATTTAGCAAGAAGATCGCAAAGCCCGACGGATTATTGAATCCATTTTTGGCTGGTGATCATGAGCGCTTCCTGAACTGTTATGCGTTTTCCATTATTATAAGCGATAACAAAAGCATCAATGATACCATTCGTGCGCACCTGATTGCGATTATCATGGGCAGCCTGGTAGGTAGGGAAGGAGCCGGTTGTATATTTATTAAGTCCGTTATGCATTTCTGCATTTACAGTTGCAGAAAGATGGAAAGTTTCTGTAAAATAAGAAACAGGTATCCTGCGTGTGAATGCGGCGATCTGCACGCTGAAGTTTATACCATGCGCCGCAGTGTTTGCGATTGGCTCTCCTTTTATTACAACAGGAACTTCCTTCTTAACTACAGGTTCTTCTTTAAGAACAACAGGCTCTTCCTTCTTAACCACAGGTTCTTCTTTAATAACAACAGGCTCTTCCTTCTTAACTACAGGTTCTTCTTTAATAACTATAGGTTCTTCCTTTATTACAAGAGGCTCTTCTTTTATAACTACAGGTTCTTCTTTCGTAACTACAGGTGCAGCTTTCAACTTTACAATAGAAGGCGCTACCAGGATTAATTTCCCTGTTTCATTTTCTACATAAGAGAAATGTCCGCCGATTGATTGATTACCATAAACTCCCGGAGCAACTGTAACGCGGTATTGCACATTCAAAACATGTTTGGCCGGCATTACAAACCATGAAAATTTAACCACTCCATTTTCAAATTTAAAATCAGCGCCATCTGCTTTAATCACCTTCGCTGTAAATCCTGAAGGTAAAGTGTCTTCTACTTTTCCAAAACTTGTGAGATCGTCTTTATTGATGACAAGGCTCACAACAAATTCTTCTCCGGCTTCTTTTTCCGGCACAAACCTGTCAACAGAAATAACAACCGGCGGTTTCGCTGTTGAATCTGCAACCACTTTTGCTACTGCTGGCGTTGCTGGCGTAACAGTAATCGCCATTGGCGTTAATTGAATATTTGCAGGTAAATTATCTACCGTATGTGACAGTTTGCAATTCATTACAAATTCACCCGAAGCAGTAGCGGGCGGAGTTACACGATACGAAATATTCAGTTCTTTTACTACACCGACGCGTGACCACAAAAATTTCACGGTTTGTTTTTCATACTTAAATGTGCTTCCTGCCGTTTCTATTTTTTCTACCAGCCAGCCCTGCGGAAATTCCATTGAGTAACGTACGAAATCAGTTTCCCCGTTGGTAGCTATACTGACTTCTACTACGAACGATTCACCTGCTATTACAGATGCAGGCGCTTTCACCTCTGCTGATGGTGAGGCTACAAAAAGCCGGACCATCATTACGATGACCAGGTTAACTACAATAATAAGTGCTCGGATCATAATTTTCCGTTTGTCTTGGTTTTATTGGTCGAAGAAATAATCTATTAATTTGTTAATGCTGTCTGCTGTCCATGAACCAATACCATCGAAGAAATTATCGATTACAGTATTGATCTCATCTGCTGTTATAACACAATCTGCATTAAAATCTGCGCTGCGGAATTCTTCAGGAATACAATCGGGTCCCGATTTCACAACGATATCTTCATTTCCCTGCTTTAATGTTTCAAGCGAAGGATTTTGTCCGAATTGAGTTTTCTGCACTTCATTGATCGAATCGCGTTCCGCCTGCGTCCGTATGTTTTCATAATTCAGTGTCACTCCATTTACATCTACGATCGAACCGTGTTTTGTATTCGGCTCTTTGTCCAGGTAATCGGCAACACCATCATTATCATCATCAAGCGGACAACCATTATTATCCACTTTTACATTCGCAGGTGTGCCCTGACATTTATCATTGATATCAGGAATTCCATCTTTGTCAAAATCTTCTTTCAGGAAAGCCTGCATATCCTGCACAGATTCTTTTTCACGCGATTCTTTTCCGAATTTGTAATAAACGGAAACGCCATAATACAACCAGCTGTCGTTACC
Source organism: Bacteroidia bacterium (assembly GCA_039918435.1). Taxonomy (GTDB): domain Bacteria; phylum Bacteroidota; class Bacteroidia; order Palsa-965; family Palsa-965. The sequence continues at coordinate 22,287 of JBDSHN010000099.1, forward strand.
ACCTTCTTTTACATTATCGAGGTAATCGGTAAGCGTGAGAAAATAGCTGGCCTGGATATTTACACCTGCGTGCGAACCAAATTTCCAGCGGAAGCCTGCGCTTAATGGAATGCCAAATGTGCTTCGGGTATAATTTGTTGTACTGTCTTTCAACTGCGTTTCGTAAGTATAATCGCGGTTGATGTAAGTAGAATTTACTGCAAGCGGATAAGACTCAGGGCGTGTATGTATTGAACCATCACTCCAATAATTATAACTGCTGTCGTTTTTATCTTTCAGATCGCCATGCGGATCAAAGCTCATCCATCCGAAACCAGCAGATAAATAAGGAACGAAAGGCGCATTCCGTTTTATAATTACATCATTATCAAAATAAAATGTTCCGTTTATTCCAATGAATAAAAACTGCGATTCAAAATTCCTGTTTAACGTAAGGCTGCGCTCGCCTTTGGATATTTTCCCAAACTGGCCGAATACTTCCGCCCCAATCCAGTTTCCAAAACGTTGTTCTATACCTAATCGCAAGGATGTACGAAAAGCTCCTCCTGTATTTGGGGTGCGTCCTACATCGCCGGAAAACTGCGTTAATCCAAATCCAACGCTGACGAGCGGAAGTTCTTTTGCAGCAGGCTGAGCAGCTGCAAAAAATCCCACAAAGCAGGCAGGAAACATCCAGGATAGTTGCGTTCTCACCATGGTCTGAATCCGCTTTTAAAAAGGAATGTGCGGATCAGAGCAAATCTATTCGAACAGGCAGCTTCATTAATAACTGAAGCGCGTACTTACAAACATGGATTTGTTAAGAGAGGAGAAATAATCTTCTTTTCTCCTTAGTAAACAGGGGAATGCGCAACGTTTTTAAAACAGGAAATCGAAGCGCGCACTTGTTAACATCTGATTGTTGAAAGCGACTGTGAATTAGGAATCTTTCGATTTACGAATACGAAGAGGTGGGTCTCTTGTACAGGATTCAACCCTTTCGTATATTCGTTTTGATTCGTAATTCGCATTTCTTAAAAATTCGGCTTCAGCATATACTGCGAATAGAAATCATTGATAATCTTCACAGCATCATCCGCAGTATCTACAAGATGAAATAAATTCAGATCACTTTCATTGATGTTGTGCTCTCTTTCAAGCATCGTCTGCCTGATCCAGTCGAGCAATCCACTCCAGTATTCTGTTCCGACAAGAATAACCGGAAAGTTTGCGATTTTGGAAGTTTGTACAAGTGTCAGTGATTCAAACAATTCATCCAGCGTTCCGAATCCTCCGGGCATAGCAATGAATCCCTGCGAATATTTCAGGAAGATCGTTTTACGCACGAAGAAATAATCGAAGTTGATACTCTTGTCGTAATCAACATAAATATTTGAAAACTGCTCGAAGGGAAGACGAATGTTTAATCCAACTGACTTTCCTTTGCCGGCTTTTGCACCTTTGTTGGCGGCTTCCATAATTCCCGGACCGCCGCCACTGATCACGCCATAACCTTCGCGGCAAAGCTTTTCAGAAATCTCTTCAGCGAGCATGTAATATTTATTGTCAGGCTTTGTTCGCGCCGATCCGAAAACAGAAACGCACGGACCGATCTTCGCCATTTTTTCAAATCCTTCAACAAACTCAGACATGATCTTAAAGATCTGCCAGGAATCTCCCGCCTTGATTTCATTCCAGTCTCTCTCTGCAAACGCACGGCGGATTTTATCTTCATTGGTCATACTAAGCATAAAATTAATGATTGGGGGAAGGTGAAAATAAGAAAATCGAATGATTTATAGCAGGATTGCTGCAAACGGCGTACCGTTTTTTTTTAAGAGAGGGAAATTTACATTGTAGTAAGCATTCGCTTTTGTTACGAGGAATAGGATGCGATTGTTTCAAATGGTATAATTGAACGTTCTCGTATCGCAAATATTAACGATAATGAGTTTATGGTGTTCGTACAGATAATAAAGCGCGTTGTGCATTTGCAACGACAGATTTATTTTCCTTCCCATCGCTTATATATCTCTAAAATTACCTCGTAAGGTATCGTTTCAACTCTTTCATATTCATCATTTGCTTTATGATGATCAGCAAGTTGAGCAGGCGAAAGTTCAGCAAGGAAATCTTTTCTCTGATTGCCACCACGCTGATAGGATGCCTTAGCTTCATTCGGTTCTGATGAATGTTCCGAAGACTGATCATCAAGCGAATCTCTTTTGTTTAAATCTGCATTGTGCTTTAATGCATTATAAATATTTTCAAGGAAGATAGTGTCATTTGTGCTGTCGATCAGTTCGTGTAATTTATTCTTAAGCTCACTCATACGATTAAGTTTAGACTTAAAATTAATCAATGGTCACGGAAATGCAACAGTCAGAATACAAAAGTGAAGTTATTTTTATACACAACCTTTCAAAATCAGATGTGCAACGATTGAGTCTTGTTTAAGTAAATCAAGATCAATTGTATGCGATCGAAATTAACGCGCTATTCTGCAGCAATAACAAAATCAAACCAGCCTTTCACCGGGAAATAAGCGTTTTTGAATTGAGGAAATCCATCTTCAAAATTCAAAAACAATTCCAGGTCAAGAAAGATCTTATCCTCTTTTACTTCGCCAATATCAATGCGGCTAAGCAATACAGAATAGGTGTAGCCTGTATGTATAAACGGAACATTATCGATAAGCTCTGGCGTGTGGCCGAGCAATTTCCAGTTGTTGGCAATAAGAGAAATCGGATTTTCTATATGTTCCCCAGCTTTGAAACCGGGATCAAATTCAAAACAAACATTAAACTCAGCGAAATCTTCAACGCCCGATAAATTTTCAAAAGCCACATCGTCAAAAAGCATATCAAGCTGGTAATGATTTTCTTCAAAACCGACTTCGCATAAATTCAAACGGATGTTTTGTACGGGAAACTCTTTTAATTCTAAGTTCATTTGATAAGTTGTTGTTTCAATTCTTCCGTAAATAGGTTTAAAAGCTATTTTTTCCAATTAAGATAAACGCGAACAGAATTACCAATAATTTTTGCTACCTCCGCAGATGCATTGACCACTTTAATATTTTCTCTGAAATAATCTACACCATAATTATCAATTAAATATAAAAATGCACCATTTACAAAGGATGGAGTAACGTTTTTGACTCCTGAGAATGAAATTTCAATTTTATTTAACGGGTCATTTTTAATTATTGACTCAATGCTTTTTCCAATAGCAAGCCCACCTGAACTTGTCAGGAAATCATTCGTTATTTTATTTGCAATTAAATTGGCCATCAGAAAGTGATATCTTCCGTAAAGTCAGAATTAACCTGACTTTCAAAGTTACAAAAATCTATTCGTATTTGTATTTGTGTGCCATTTTGATATTGATCGTATGATTCGAAAAGTATTCCGTGCTCATCAATCAGTAATCCACCATTACCCGAAAAAATAGCAGCAAATCCTTTCAGGGAAATAACAGACGTTCTTAGTGTACTAAGTCCTCTGCCGTAATTTTGTTCAATTGATTTTGTGGTAACAAGATCTTCAGTTGCATAAAGTATCGCCTCTGCATCGGACTTATCCCCGTATTCACTAAAAGACTCTTTTATATTAATAGGAATACCAACACCTATATCGGAAATTATCATTTCAATTATGTTATTTTCCGGCTCAATTGTAACAAGCACTATTCCATTTGAACACGAATGCTGGCATATATTCATGTATAATTCCGAAAAAATAGTTTCAAGAGGATTTATATTTAATCCATCCAATGGGGAAAGAGAACGTAAGTATTTTTGCATAGACATTACGCGAGACAAAATAGCCTCAGCTTTATCTACGCTGGCAATGAAAACACCCAAATCAGATTCCTGAACCCCTAATAAATTTACGGTAGAAGAAATGAAAGGGAATATTGATAGTCGATAGTATTGGTTTTTTTCATGAGAAGTATGTCTGATTTTGGCATTATTCTGTTTGCATTCATAAGATAGATTTATAAAAAGGCATAATGCAATGTTGTCGGCATCAGAGCATTCACTCCAATCAAATAAAACAGATGTTGGCTTTTCGTTTCGAATTCGTTCGATAAAATAATGTAAATTATTTTTGTTGAGTTTTGTTGGCAAATCAAATACCAGATTGCTGCTCATAAATTATAAATATCAATAAATCGATTGTGAGTTCAGGTAATTATCGCGCAGTAACCGACGCCTCCAATTCCTCCTTCAAAAACTTAGAAGTAAAGCTCCTGGTGTTTTTAGCAACTTGCTCGGGCGTTCCGATTGCAAGAATTTCCCCGCCTCCAACACCACCTTCCGGACCTAAATCAATTATATGATCTGCTACCTTAATAATATCCATGTTGTGCTCTATTACAAGCACAGTATTTCCCAGGTCGGCCAGTTTATCCAACACCTCCAGCAGTATTCTGATGTCTTCAAAATGCAGTCCCGTTGTCGGCTCATCTAAAATATACAATGTATTGCCCGTTTGTTTTTTCGCAAGCTCGGTAGCAAGCTTTACACGCTGCGCTTCGCCTCCTGATAATGTTGTGCTTTGTTGTCCGAGTGTAATGTAGCCAAGACCAACATCCTGCATTGCTTTTACCCGCGCAAGAATAGAGGGATGATATTCGAAAAATCCTACTGCTGTATCAATCGTCATCTGCAATACATCAGAAATGCTTTTTCCTTTGTAACGAATTTCCAGCGTTTCACGGTTGTAACGTTTGCCATTACACGTTTCACAAAGCACATACACATCAGGAAGAAAATTCATTTCAATGGTGCGCAATCCCGCTCCCTGGCATGTTTCGCAGCGACCTCCTTTTACATTGAAAGAAAAACGCCCGGGCTTATAACCACGGATCTTCGCTTCCTGCAATTCGGAAAATAATGTGCGGATGTCGGAAAAAACATTTGTATACGTCGCGGGATTTGAACGCGGTGTGCGTCCGATCGGCGATTGATCAATTTCAATGACTTTGTCAATATGCTCGAGCCCGTGAATTTTTTTATACGGAAGCGGCTTTTGCTGACTGCGATAAAAATATTTCGAAAGGATCGGGTAAAGCGTTTCGTTGATAAGCGAAGATTTTCCGCTGCCGCTTACACCAGTGATGCAGATGAATTTTCCAAGCGGCAATTCTACTGTCACGTTTTTCAGGTTGTGACCTGTGCAGCCATCAAGCACGATTGATTTTCCGTTTCCTTTTCTTCTTTCTGCTGGAACATGAATTCCTTTTCTGCCGGTGATGTAATCCGTTGTGAGCGTGCCGAATTTTAAAAGTTCATCCGGCGTTCCCTCTGCAACAACATAACCACCATGCACTCCTGCTTTAGGACCAATATCAATAACATGATCGGCTGCAAGAATCATTTCTTTATCATGCTCCACAACAATAACGGAATTACCAATGTCGCGTAAATCCTGTAACGCTTGTATCAAACGCACATTATCGCGCTGGTGCAAACCAATGCTTGGCTCATCTAAAATGTAAAGCACGCCAACCAGCTGTGAACCGATCTGCGTGGCGAGACGAATGCGTTGCGCTTCACCTCCCGACAAAGAACGCGAGCTGCGATCGATGGATAAATAATCGAGCCCTACATCCAATAAAAATTGCAGGCGGTTACGTATTTCTTTCAATACTTCAATGCCGATGGTTCGCTGACGTTCGCTGATGCGTTCTTCAATTCCCGTCAGCCATACTTTTAATTCGGTCAATGACATTCCCGCCAGCTCCGCAATATTTTTTTCGCCGACACGGAAATACAATGATTCTTTCTTCAAGCGTGTGCCTTTGCATTTCGGGCACAATGCTTCATTCATAAATTCCTGCGCCCAACGCTGCACGCCACTTGAACCTTCCTGTTCCTGGCGCGCAAGAAAATTTACAACACCTTCAAAAGACAAAGCATAGCTTGTACCTGTGCTGTTGCTTTCATCTTTTACTTTCAGCATTTCATCCGTTCCGTACAAAATTGCATTAAGCGCATCTTCGGAGAGATCACGCACAGGATCAGAAAGCTTGAATTTATATTTATCAGCAAGCGCATCGAGTTGTTTGAAGATCCACGAGCTGCGGTATTCTCCAATAGGAACAATAGCGCCTGCTTTGATGCTTTTTGTTTTTACGGGAATAATTTTGTCAATGTCAATTTCAAGAATATGACCAAGACCGTTACATTTCGGACAGGCGCCATAAGGAGAATTAAAAGAAAAAATATTCGGAGCCGGATCATCATAAGAAATTCCGGAAGTCGGGCACATCAACTGCCTGCTGAAATGCCTCGCTTCACCAGTGGGTCCTTTTGCATTGGAGGCTTCGGAAACCATCATCGTTCCTTTTCCGTGCTTCAAAGCCAATTTCACCGAATCGAAAATGCGTTGACGATCATCCGGATTAACCAGGATGCGATCGATAACAATTTCAATATCGTGCACTTTGTATCGGTCAAGTTGAATGCGTTCGGTAAGCTCCACCAATTCACCATCCACACGGGCTCGAAGAAATCCTTGTTTACGAATTTGCTCAAATAATTCCCGGTAATGTCCTTTTCTTCCTTTTACAACAGGTGAAAGCAGTAAAACTTTTTTGCCATTGTACGACGAAAGAATCAACTCTAATACCTGCTCTTCACTGTAACGCACCATTTTTTCACCGCTCACATACGAGTAAGCGTCAGAAGCACGTGCATAAAGCAAACGCAGAAAATCGTAGATCTCAGTGATCGTTCCGACTGTAGAACGGGGATTTTTATTTACAGTTTTCTGCTCAATTGAAATAACGGGAGAAAGTCCGGTAATTTTATCTACATCCGGACGTTCAAGATCGCCGAGAAATTGACGCGCATAAGCTGAAAATGTTTCAATATAGCGACGTTGTCCTTCGGCGTAAATAGTGTCAAAAGCAAGCGAAGATTTTCCACTGCCACTGAGCCCGGTAATAACGACGAGCTTATTACGTGGAATAGAAACGTTGATATCTTTCAGATTGTGAACGCGTGCGCCAAAAACTTCAAGCGTCTCATTTTCACTTTCTGCAATAGGTGGAAGGGTATGAATATCTGACATGTAATTATCTCCGGAAATAGTGTGCAAAGGTAAGGCATTGTAAGGCTTTTTGGCCACAGATTTAGCAGATTTCACAGATTTTGACACAACCATTTTCTTATTTATGATTTATTGATATAATTCTGCACAATGCGTTTAATCTCGGGTCAATCCTGATTACCCGGTATGTGGAATTTTTCAATGGCGTAATTTTTGCTGATACTTTTCAATGGCACAGTCTGTTTATTTGCAGTTTTTCCTGCTTTTTGTTTTATCAATTCCAATCGCATGTATTGCCTGGACAGTTACGCACGAAGAAGTTTTTCGTGAACCGCGTGAGTATTGCATTGACAGAAGTAAAAACTGCAAATCACTTTTTTCACGCAAGTTTTTTTATCTTTTTACCTGTGAATATTGCTTTAGTCATTACGTCACTATCTTGATGATTATAATTACAGATTATCACTTGATTTTTGATGATTGGCGTGGTTATGTCATCGGAGGTTTTTCACTGGTATGGATTGCTAATGTGTATATAAGTTTGTATTCGCGCATCCGGATTGATATTAAAAAAGAGAAAACGGAAATCGCACTTGAAGAAAAAGAAATTGAATTGAAAAAAAGTGAACATAACCCCACACCTTAAGCGACGGATAAAAAGAAGAGCATTGTCAGCAAATGAAGCTGGTCATTTTCAAAGTTGGACATCCGACACACTTACAGAATATTTTCTTGAGTTGCTGAAATCTCATTGAAAAATAATTTTCGCGTAAGGCATATTTTTAAAAGATAAAACCATTGTCGAAAATGAAGAGCTGGGAAAATAGCTATTGAAAAAATTCAGAAAAACTTCCTTCGCCTGAATTATTTGACAACCCGGATCAATAGTTGAATTAGAAGCCGATCCGTTATGCAGCTTTCTCATGGATACCAAAAACACCATTCGTTTCGCCCCGATCGGAGCAGCAAGAGTGCGGCTGCTCAGAAATAATTTCGTCATGTACGTTGGCACCAGCTATTCGATAGGAATCAATAGCTGGGGAATTTTATACGGAACAGGAACTGTCTTTTAAAGAAAAGGGAACGTGTGACCAATAAAAGTCGCTGAAAAAAGAAGTAATTATTATAGCGACATTTATAAAATTCTGTCCTTAATGTTGCTGCAAATAAACAGAACATCTTTCCTTCACATTCTCTCTGATATTCATGTAGAAAAGACTGTAATCATTCACATGATAATTTTTCCCTTTTGCGTATCCTTTTTTTTCGGGCTTATTCACCCAGAGAATTACCTGCGGAGAAATTTTTGCACTGATCAAACCTTTGTCAACCCTGTCGAAGGAAGAAGGAATACTTCCCAGGTTCAGTGACGCGGAAGCTTTAAGCGTATCTCTTTTCCATGTGAGCGGATTAACGCAAACGTATTGTTTGTAATTCTGGTAAGCAGGTGCGGTTGCCATTTTTTTTGTAGGATCTTTAATATAGCTTCCTTCACGGCGTGTATGCCACGCCACGTAACAATTGGTTTGAGAAGCAGAATCGCAGGGAATGATCGTAGTAAAACTCTCCGTACCAACATTTCCTCCGATGAGATAAGCAGCAACAAGCAGCTTTTTCATTTTCAGATCATTGTCAAAAAAATCTTTCATCAATCTTTCTGCAAGAAAAGTTCCCTGCGAATGTCCGGCAATAATTATCGGGCGGCCATGATTGTAATTTTTGAGATAATATTCGAACGCATTTTTTACATCTGCATAAGCAATTTCTAATGCAAGATCGCCATCACCATTGCCTTCCATAAATGAATACAAAGTCGCTTGCCTGTAACGCGGTGCATACACTTTGCAACTTTCATTAAACACGCTCGCCTGCTGCCGGATCGGATAAATATCTACCAGGTGATTCGTGCGTTTATCATCCATAGCAGCATTCCAGCTTTTGCCTTTGTAATACATGGTGGGATGAATAAAAAACACATCCACTTTTGCATCTGCTTGTCCATCTTTCAAACCGGAACCGTATGGAACTGTATCAGCGTTGTCTTTTACATCAGGCAATGCAGCCCAGTTTTTTTGCAACGCATAATCGGGTGAGGGAGGAGGAGTATAACGCAAAAACCTTTTTACCGGTTTAAAGCAGGCATAAAAAAAGAAAAGAAAAATTACAACAACTGGCAATACTGCCCTGGCGTTAAAGATTCGTGATTGTATATTCATATAAATAATTATCCGGAGCAAATATAGTTGCAGAACAGCAAATAAATCTGCTACGTTTTTACATGAAAGAGCGAATCAGGCAGCTTTTCCCTGACAGGAAATTTTTTTGTTGAATCGATCACCACCGGAATTGACAGGGAAGAATCAACATCCATTCCGTAAAGCTTTACACCTTTTTGCGGAAATAAAATGACATACATTTTATGATCAGGATTTTGAAGCGAGTTTTGAAGCAGCCATGGATTTAACGTTTTTATGGCAAGAATATCCGATCCTTGTGTAACCGCAAATCGAGAAAGATCACTGATGGATGAATCGACTTTTATTGCGTTTGTAGGAATTGGTCCGAACAATTCGCGTTTGCTTAGCTTATAGCCATAAGCTTCCGGCCTTGAAATAATTTCTTTGAATGCAAGCAGGCGATAGATGTACATTCCGGTTTCATCATTCAGATCAAGCTCGTAATAATTTGAGGTTCCCTGCCGGTCAATCTGCCTGTCTAATGCTCCAGGACCAAAATCATAAGCCGCTGCTGCAAGCGTATAGTTTTTGTATTTTTTATAACCATCCTTGAATATCCTGCAGGCAGCCTCAGTGGCTTTTTCAATATTGAAGCGTTCATCCACCTGTGCATCCACCTGCAATCCATAATCTCTTCCAACAGGAGGCATAATCCCCCAGAGTCCACCCGAGCCCGACTGCGCGTTTGAATTTGTAAGCCCGCTTTCAAGAATGGCGACATATTTGAAATCCTCAGGCACGCCGTTTTTTTTGAGAATGGATTCAATAAGCGGAAACCATCTTGCAGCTTTTTTATGCAGGATTAATGTGGAGGGTTGAAAGAAGGCTTTGTTATAAAATGCTTTTTCGAGTGCCCTTTTAACCCTGTAATTTTCAAAAGGTACTTTTTCGCCGCAGAAATTCAGGTCTTTGGGAATGGTGACGCCCTCCAGCTTATAATCTGAAAAAAGCAGGTCTTTATAGTCTGAATCGGATATTGCACTGTTAAAAGAGGAATAAATAAGCTGGGTGATGAGAAAAAGCAGGAAAAACACCGGCAGTGCAAATAAATGCCTGTACCAGCGTCTGATAAATCTATTCAGGCTTTGGATGGCCTTTTTCTTCATCTTCTTTCAACGGTGGTTTTGAAACTTTGGTTACCGTCAGCAAAGTTCCGAAAACAATCAGGATATAACCACCGAATAGTAAAATGTGTTTAAGTGCCCAGTTAACAATTGTTCCCTGAATCACAAAGATCATCATTAATGATACAAATGATATTCCGGTAAAAGCAATGGCCACCTGGCTATCGCTGAAACCAAGATAGGAAAGGTGGTGAGTGGTGTGATCTTTTCCACCATGCCAAGGACGCTGACGACGCATTGTCCTGTTAATCACTACAATTGTAGTATCGCAGATAGGAATAATGAAAGCAAGAATGGTAACAAGAATCTGCTTGGAATGAAAATAATTGCCACCGAAATCCGGATTATTCCAGAAATAATGAATTCCAATAGCTGCCAGCAAAATGCCTAAAAACTGGCTGCCGGTATCACCCATGAATAATTTGGATGGATGCCAGTTGAAAAATAAAAACCCCCCCAGCGCCCCCAATACTCCCAGAATAATTAGAATGTGAACGTTATAAAAATCATGATTGATATAAATCGTTAAAAGCGCCTCAAGAAGAATAATGACGGATACGCTGGCTGTAATAGCGTCCATATTGTCTAGCATATTTATAGAATTCATAATCCCTACCACCCATACAATGGTCAGTAAATTATTCAGCATTTCATTGTCAAAAAGCTTTATAGATTGGTTGGTTCCGATTAAAATAAGTCCGCAGGCAATTTGTACAAAAAGTTTAAGAAATGGCTTTGTATTATAGGCATCATCAGCCAGTCCCATAAGAAATGCCAGTGTTACCGCGCCAAGCATTCCGAGCAGCTGTTTATCCAGCGGCATGAGGCGGTAGGGAAAAAACACTCCGAAGCAGGCGATAGAAAGCAGGAAAAGCACAAAAAAGGAAATTCCGCCCACAGCAGGTTTTTGAAGACTGCTCCACCTCACCAGCTCCGGTGCGCCCCTCATTCCCAGTGTTCTGGAGAACCTGAGGAACAATGTGTTCAGCAGGAAAGCAAGTATAATCGAGCAGATAAAATATCCTGCATAAATCAGGACGAGGTCGTTGTTCATAAATTCTTACTCTTGGGCAAGTGAGATTCGCTGCTAAATTACGTAATTGGGCTCAATTTGGTTGTCTTGATATTTGATTCTTTGGAAGAACCTCATATCTTTGTTAATCAAGTGAAATATTGACCTATTTTAGTACTTTGACTGCGAATACAAAGCATCCCTTTGTAAAAATTATTAACAGTTGTATTGCCCAACAATGCAGCAACATTTTAAATCTAAATGAGAACTACTACATTACGTAACACCATCATTGCGCTGTTAGCCTCTGGTGGTTTGTTGAACGCACAATTGCCATGCGGTTCTGATGAATACAACCGTCGCATGAAAGCACTTCACCCGGTTGAAGTGCAGCAAGCGCAGGATCAGTTGGATCAGGAAAAAACCGAAATGATTCAGAATGGGCGGAACAGGGCTACAGTATCTTATATTATTCCTGTTGTTTTTCACATTGTTCATGATTATGGTATTGAGAATATTTCAAAAGCGCAGATCCTTGACCAGATGGCTATCCTCAACAGGGATTACCAACGGCTCAATACAGATCTTTCTGTTGTCATTCCGCAATTCCAGGGAATTATCGGCGATGTGCAGGTGGAATTCCGTTTGGCTACAATCGATCCTGATGGAAATTGCACCGATGGAATTGATCGTATCGCGTCAAAAAGAACAAACAATGGTGATGATGGGTCTAAATTGAATCCCTGGCCACGCCGTAGTTATCTGAACGTTTGGGTAGTAAAAACCATCGGCGCTTCAGGTGTTGCGGGATATGCTTATCAGCCAGCTTCTGTTTCGGGACTTGGTGCAAATATTGACGGCATTATCATCCTGCATGATTATATCGGCAGCATTGGAACCAGCAGCCCGGGAACATCCCGCGCACTCACACATGAAATCGGCCATTGGCTTGATCTTTCTCATCCATGGGGAAATACAAACAGCCCTGGTATTGCATGCGGAGATGATGGAATTCCTGATACGCCACAAACAAAAGGATGGGACCATTGCCCAACTCCGGCACAGGCAAAAGTCTGCGATACAGCGATTGTTGAGAATTACCAGAATTTCATGGATTATTCCTATTGCTCCCACATGTTTACAGAAGACCAGGTACTTGCTATGCACGCAGCATTAAACTCTGCTACTTCTGACAGAAATCACCTTTGGACCACCACTAACCTGATGCAGACTGGTACGTTTACAACAACACCTTCTGTATGTGCACCTAAAGCAGATTTTCATCCAAACCGCTTCATGGTTTGTGAAGGAGGAACAATAACATTTACAGATGATTCGTGGAATGGTACGGTTACTTCCAGAACATGGACTTTCCCTGGAGGAACACCTGCCACATCTACCTCACTTTCCCCTATTGTTACTTATAATACAGCTGGTCAATACCCGGTTACACTTTCAGTAACCAATGCAAACGGATCAGATGCAATTACAAAACAAGGATATATTATTGTGGGCGTTGCTAGCGGCGAAGTAACAGGACCGATTATGGAAGGTTTTGATAATACAAACGCATTAAACAATGGCTGGTACGTTCAAAATTACAATAATGATGGCATTTACTGGCACCAGACAAATGCAGCTGCATGGTCGGGTACAGGTGCAGTTGTGATTGACAATTATTATAATCAAACCGGTGAAGTAGATGATCTGATTTCTCCGCAATACGATCTTCGTTTCATGACCAGCATCAAGATGAGCTTTAAAGTTGCTTTTGCATCGCAGGTTCAGGATACAGGACGCATTACAGAAAAGCTGAGAATTCTGGGTTCTGTTAATTGCGGTCAGTCATGGGCCGTAATTACAATTAAACCCGGTTCTACATTAATCAGCGGTGGTTTGGTACCAGGATACTTCATTCCTGCACAAGGTGATACGTTGGTATGGAAACGCATTGTTGTAACAGTTCCGGCTACTTATGCTGCTTCAAGAACACGTTTCAAATTCGAGTGGACGGGTGGCAATTATGGTAACGAATTTTACATTGATGACATCAATATCAATTCGGTTAATGTGGGTATAGATGAAATAAGTTCCGTTTCTTATTTCGATCTTTTCCCGAACCCGGCACAGGATAACAGCTCCATCAAATTCAATCTGAAAGAGTCAGAGCATGTTAAGATCACAATGACTGATCTCAACGGACGTGTAGTAAAACAGATTTCGGATGAGAACTTCAGCCTGGGCGAGCACGTAGTTGCTTTCTCTACTGCTGAACTTGCTGCCGGAATGTATCTTGTAACCATAGATGATGGTACATCAAAACAAGTCAAAAAACTTTCTGTTAATCATTAACAGTTAAAATAAAAGATCCCGTCCAGATTTTCATCCGGACGGGATCTTTTCTACTACAAGCATCCCTCTGCAATTAGTAAAAACCATGCGTTAATGTCATTCTTTAAGGAATGTCCAACGCTTTTTCCAAACATGAAATGATAAAAGCTACTCAAGTAAGGAACTCGATTATTGCTGTTTTGGCTTCTGCCGGAATGTTGAATGCACAGTTGCCCTGTGGAGCATCGCAGTATAACGAACTTTTAAAACAGGTTCATCCTGCGGAAGTTCAGCAGGCAGCTGACCAGCTTAATTCAGAACGTAATTTTCTCTTCGAACACCAGGAGACCCGTTCTACCGCGACGTACATAATTCCTATCGTTTTTCATATTATCCATGATTATGGCGCTGAAAATATTTCCGATGCGCAGGTAATCGATCAGGTTGCAATCCTTAACCGCGATTATGCTAAGCTGAATGCGGATACAGCAGCTATTGTTCCGCCTTTCCAGACTATTGCTGCTGCAATTGATATTGAATTCCGCCTTGCAACTATTGATCCGGATGGAAATTGCACGAATGGAATTGACCGTGTAGCTTCGAAACTCACGTATAATGCAGATGATGGCTCCAAGCTTAATGGTTGGCCGCGCCGCCAGTATCTGAACGTCTGGGTTGTAAATACCATTGGCGCTGCAGGTGTTGCAGGTTATGCGTATTATCCCTCCTCAGTTACAGGCCTTGGGTTAGCCGTTGACGGCGTTATCATTCTTCATGATTATATCGGAAGCATTGGTTCCAGTCAACCCAACCATTCGCGCGCCCTTACGCATGAGATCGGTCACTGGCTGGATCTTTCGCACACCTGGGGGAGCACCAATGACCCCGGCGTTTATTGTGGTGATGATGGAATTCCGGATACGCCACAAACAAAAGGATTTACTTCTTGCCCGTCAGCAGTTGGCTCGCAGGTTTGCAATGCAGGAGTAACAGAGAATTACCAGAATTATATGGATTATTCATACTGTTCTGTTATGTTCACCTATTACCAAAAACTGGCTATGCATGCAGCACTTACTTCCAGCGTTTCTGACCGTAATCGTTTATGGACAACCGCAAATCTCATAGCGACGGGTACGTATGTGCTTGCACCTTCTACTTGTGTGCCTGTTGCTGATTTCAGCGGCAACCGTACAATGGTTTGCCAGGGCGGAACTATTACCTATACCGATCGTTCATGGAAAGGAACAGTAACTTCAAGAAACTGGTCTTTCCCAGGAGGTACACCGTCAACATCAACATCAGCGAGCCCTGTTATTACTTACAATACTCCGGGAGTCTATTCTGTTTCATTAACCGTTTCAAATGCATCCGGTTCAGATTCCCTTCTGAAGATTGGATATATCAACATAGGAGTTCCAACTGCTGAATACGTGGCCCCGGTTATGGAAAGCTTTGATGATCCTGCTGTAGCAACACACGGCTGGATCATTGCCAATAGTAATAATGATGGAATTTACTGGCACCAGACCAATGCATGCGCTGCAACAGGAAACGGTTGTATGGTTGTAGATAATTATTACAACACAGCCGGCGATGTTGATGCGTTGATCACACCGTTATATGATCTGCGTTTCCTGACAGGTTTGACATTGAGCTTTAAAAGTTCATTTGCATCGCAGGTTCAAAATACAGGCAACCTTACTGAGAAACTGCGTATTCTTGCTTCAACGAATTGTGGACAGACATGGAGCGTGCTTACTTCCCGCACCGGACCAGTATTAGTAAGCGCTGGTTTGGTACCGGGTTATTTCATTCCTGCAAATAACGATCCGCAGCTATGGAAATTAACAACAATTAATCTTGCACCAACGTATGCGCAGGCACAGGTGCGATTCAAATTCGAATGGACCGGGGGCGCGTATGGCAACGAGTTTTACTTGGATGATCTCAATATTACAGGAAACGGTGTTGGCGTAAATGAAACAAGCACAGTTTCTTATTTCGATCTTTTCCCGAATCCCGCAATTGATAATAGTACTATCCGTTTTGCCCTTGAGGAAAATGAAAATGTGAAGATCACATTGACAGATCTTAACGGACGTGTTGTGAAGGAAATTGCAAATGGACAAATGGCGCCGGGCGAACATTCTATTGCATTCTCAACAGCAGAGCTTGCATCAGGAATGTACCTGGTTACTGTTGACAAAGGAACTTCAAAACAGGTGAAGAAACTCTCCGTAAATCATTAATAGAATTGTTTTATATAGAAAAAATCCCGTCTCGGTTTAACCTAGACGGGATTTTTTTTTGTGATGATGCATTGTGAAATGAAGCTAAAACCGGCTTTCAAAATTTTTAAATGCATTTCCGGTACTATCTTTTTCCGATAGCAGGGGAGAAGCAATGCCCCAGTCAATGGCAAGATCAGGATCATTCCACAGCAAGGAATCTTCGGAAGCTTTGTTGTAAAATCCGGCGCATTTGTAAGCGAAGATTGTATTTTCTTCAAGCGTCAGGAAACCATGTGCAAATCCTTCCGGAATATAAAACATGGTCTTGTTTTCTGCCGTCAGTTTTATGGTGTAATGTTTTCCGTAAGTCGGCGAATCTTTACGGATATCAACTGCAACATCCAATACCGCGCCGGCAATTACTCTTACAAGTTTAGCCTGGGCGAATGGTGGATTTTGAAAATGTAATCCTCTTAGCACTCCAGGTTGTGAAAGCGATTGATTGTCTTGTACAAATTCAGCATTTATTCCTTCCTGTTGAAATGATTTTTTGTTCCAGGATTCGTAGAAATAACCTCTGCCATCATTAAAAACTTTTGGATGAATAATGAGCAAGTCATTAATGAATGTACGTTCTATCTGCATACTTATTTTGATCTGAATTTTGAAAACCAGCCTTTTTTTCTTGTTGATTCATCGTAATAGCCGTAGCCATATCCGTAGCCATATCCATAACCATAACCATAGTTGTAACCATAACCTTTGCGGTCAACGTCCACGCCATTGAGTACCACAGCCAGCTTCTTGATCCCGTTTTCATTATACAAACGATCAACGATCTGGATAAAATTACGTTTGGAATAATCAGCACGGAAAATATAAACCGGGTAATCGGCCATCTGGATCAGGTGAATGCCATCTGTAACCAATCCGACCGGTGGATTATCCACGATGATCAGCTCGTACGATTTTTTCAGCTCCGTCAGAATTTCTTCCATTTTCGCGCTGAGAATTAATTCAGATGGATTCGGCGGGATAGGTCCGGCGGTAATGAAATCAAGATTTTCAAGATTGCTGTGCTGAATGCAATCTGCGGTTTTATCTCTGCCGATCAGCATTGTGCTCATGCCTTTTGTATTCGGCACGTTAAAGCCAAGGTGAATTTTCGGCTTGCGCATATCCAGGTCAACAATGATGACTTTCTTTCCGGAATACGCAATGATACCGGCAAGATTAATTGCGACAAATGTTTTTCCTTCTCCTGAAATCGTGGAGGTAACGGCCATGATCTTTGAACCCTCTCCATTTGAAATAAACTGGAGGTTTGTTCGCAGTGAACGGAAAGATTCTGCGATAAGCGATTTCGGATTTTTATCTACAAGCAGCTGTGAAACCGGAACGTCCTGCTTGTATTTCGGAATAATTCCAAGAACGCTTATTGAAGCCTGTGTTTGTTTTGAAATCTGGTTAAGTGATGTGATCGTATCATGAAGGAAATAACGGATCACGACTACAATCAGGCTTAATACTACGGCAAGAAGAATGCTGGTAATAAATGTTGAGCGTTTGCTCGGGCTGAATGGTGCGGCCGGAATGCGCGGCTTTTCAAGCACAACATGCTGCGAAGTAAATCCTTTTTCAGAGATTTGGTATTCAATTTCTTTTTCAATAAATGTGCTGCGGAATTTTTCATTGATGTCATACAAATGCTGCAGCGCTGTGTATTCCACATTGAGGTTATCAGCATCAGGAAGCTTTTCGCCATAGTCTTTCATCTTCTGGCTCAAAGCCTCTTCACGGATCTTGCCCTGGTCTAGAATGGCCTGAACAGATTGAAGCAACAAACTTTTCTGAATGGAAATCTGGTAATCGTACGCTTTTATTTCCGGAGCCGCAGGAGTAACCGCCATCAGCGCTTCTCCGCGCTCTGTCACAAGCCGGTATAAATTACTCATCGGCAAAGCAAGCGCGGTTCCGTTTTCTGTTCCTGAAACAAGTGCAAGAAGCGATTTAACATCCACATCTTTTTCCACCAGCTTCTTCTGAATTTCGGTCAGCACTTTGTTTTCAAGCTGCAGTTTCACGAGCTGATCTTCAATGGAGCCGAAACGCGTCATGTTAAACGTATTGAGCACTTCGTTATCCCGGATGTGATTTTTTTCACGGAAATAACGAATGCTGTCTTCAGCAAGCTGCATCTGCTTTTCACGGTATTTAAGTTCTTCCATGATGAAGGCAAGCACTTTATTTCCGCTTTCACTTCTTCGCTCCAGGTCAAAATTGATATACTCTTCCGTAATAGAATTTACAACATCATGCGCCTTTACCGGATTGTTGTCTGTGAATGAAATGTGAATTGTTTTTGCCGCCTCGTTAATGATTGCAACGTTCAGCCGCTGGAAATAAATATCAGCGAGGTCATCAATTAAATTCAGAACAAAATAATAATTGTTATCACCCGTGGTATTGAGCATCGCTTTAAGGCGTGCTTTATCCAAAGTAACCAGGATAGAGATTTCGGGGAATTCCACCCATTGGTTTGCAATGAACTTTTTGCTGTGGAGCTGTCCGCCGAATGCATAAGAAATCTCTCCCGTGTTCAGGTCCGGGTTGAACTTAATGTCGAATCGCGTTCCGAAAAGGTCCTGCGATTTGACATTAATACCAATTGTATAGGGGGAAGATTTGTAATGCTCGTTGGTCTTGATATTCCCCTGCGCGTAGTAGCTTACTTCGAGTGGAAGCTTGGACAAAACACGCTTTAAAAAAACTTTTGAACGGATCACTTCAATGGCACTTGCAAGCTCATTCTGCTCTTCCATGCCGAAACCATCCACATTCAGCACCCTTGCATTGTTCTGATTATTGATCTGCATGGTTGCTGTGGATTCATATTCCCGCTGTGCATAACGCAGGTAAAGCCAGGAAGCGCCAATGGCAATTCCAAAAAATAAAATGATCCACAGGAGTGATTTTTTGGCGATAAAAAGGAAAAGCCCCAGCTCGAATTCCCCGCTGAAATTCGTTAAACGCTCTTTATAGCGTTCGAGTGTTTCGTTTTTATCATTCAGCTGTGCCTGCAACATAGTTCTGGGAGTGGATCACAGTCGTGTAATCAGAAGATAAAAAGTAAGCAAGCTTGTGGTGAGCGAAAGGATTGGCGTTACTTCCCTTAATGTTTTTGATGCAAGCTGGCGACGTGGTTCCACATAAATTATATCACCCGACTGCACCACGGTTGATCCGTCAATGAGTCCCTGCTCAATTCTTGAAAGATCAATTTTGTAAACTTTGTAAGGTTTTTTTGGATCGTATGTTTCGCGGATGAGTTTGATGTTATATGCTTTTCCATCAGCACGAATACCACCGGCAATAGCGAGCGCTTCGAGGATGGTGGTATTGTTATTGGTCAACGGAACAATTTTTGCCTGCCCCGGTTCGCCCGGATAAATGGTGATGCGCTTATTGAGGATCTTGACAATGACAAATGGCCTTACATAAAATTCGGAATATCTTTTTTCAAGATACAATTCAGCTTCGCGGATAGTAAAACCGGTAAGTGATTCCTCTCCGAGAATAGGAAGCCGCACAGTGCCTTTTGCATCCAGCGTATATTCAAATCCCTGGCGGATAAGTGAAGATGCATTTCCCGCAGCGCCGCCACCGGATGAGATAACGTCAACCAAACGAAAACCATCATTGGCAAAAAGACGGAATTCAATAATATCGTTTGGTCCGAGAATAAATTCTTTTGCTACCGTAGAATCTTTTGACAGCGTATCATACTTATAGCTTTTGTTGGCATAAAGCATGTTGTTGGGGTTGAGAATTTTGCAGCTATTCAATAAAAAAACAGTTCCCAGTAAAGCGAGGAATAAAAACCGGGGGAGCAACATTTTTATCATAATGAAAGGGCGTGTTTTTCTTAGGAAGAGCAAAGGTATCAAAAAAGCCCTGAAAAGATGCTATTTCCTGCTGAGCAAGCTGTTGTATAATCCGGCCATATCCGATACGAGCCGGGTATAATGAAACCGCTCTGCAACAACCGGCCATCCCGCATTTCCGAAAGCATGTATTTTAGCCGGTTCATGAAGTAGCGCAATCAGATTTTCAGTGAATTGTGCTACATCACCCGGCGCACAAAGCAAAGCAGTCTTTCCGGGAACAACAACATTTTCAACTCCGCCAACTTGTGTTGTCACGATTGCTTTTCCGGCAGCCTGTGCTTCAATGAGACTAACCGGCGTTCCTTCATTCCAGGAAGTAAGGCAGACGATATCACTTCCTGCAAGCACACGATCCACGTCTTTGATCCATGAAGTGAACGTCAGCATTTTTTTCTCCCGCTTTTTTTCTGTGGCAAAATCAAAACCAAGCTCGTGCGCAAGTTCTTCAAGCTTTTGCCGTTCTTCTCCATCGCCAACAATAAAAGCGCGAACAGGCACGGTTGTTTTTTCAAGCACGGCTTTCAGGCTACGAAGAAACATGTCATGATTTTTTACAGGCACAAGCCGCCCGACAATCACAAGAGCAATTTCATTTTCTTCTACAAAATATTCACTGCGGAAAGCTGCTCTTTTTTCATTTGCATTTTCCCTGAATCGTGAAAGATCAAAACCAAGCGGAATGATTTTTATTTTTTCCGCCGGACAAATCTTATGCTCCAGCGAAAGTTCTTGTTTTTGCCGTTCACTGATGGCAATGATCGCATCACTTTTTTTTGCAAGGTAACGTTCCACCGTTTTAAAAACAGCTGTTTTTGTTTTCCCGAAATACGAATGAAAAACATGTCCGTGAAACGTGTGAAGAATGACAGGGACATTACACGCGTCCGCAGCTAAACGACCAAGCGCGCCTGCCTTTGCTGCGTGTGTGTGAACAATATCCGGCTTGAATTCCTGTATAAGTGCTTTGATCTTTTTATAAGCGATGCGGTCGTTGCGAAAATCAATTTCCCTTTTCATTTCAGCAATGATGACCGGCTTTAAACCGAGCTTGTCGAGAATAAATTCAGAGCTGTCTTCCGTTTCATCTTTTGCACCGCCAATCAATAAAGTCTCAAACTCCGGGGCAAGATATTTCGAAAGGTAAGCTACGTTGTAAGTTGGCCCTCCTATGTTGAAACGGTTGATGATCCTCAGAACTTTGGGCAAGGGGGTACGAATTACGAAATGAAACGAATGTACGAATGTGTTGCAGGAACGAAGTTACAAAATGAAACAGGAAATGTTTCTGTTATTTCATAAGACCGGCAAGTGTTATTTTATAACCCAGGAATTTTTGAATAAAACCAACCGCCCGTTTCCGGAAAACAGGCAGTTGGCTAAACCTTTATGCACTATGCAGTGCGCAGCACATTGATCGAAATGACCGTTGAGAATTGTCCCACTTCATCATCACCAATAAGGTAACGCGCTTTGTAATCCCATGTAGCTGTGAAAATGTTCGCCGGTAATACCAAAACATCCAGATAAGTATTGCGAAACACTTTCGCTAATAATACAAAACCATTCGTGTCGCGCCTGTCAACATACAATTGCACGCCATCGGCATCACCTTTTTTCCATTTCAACAGTGGGTGTCCGGCTTCGAGGCGAATACTCAGGTTTGGTACCATATCATTCGGGTTTATGGCAGTGACTGATGGAATGATGTTCAAATCCTGTCCCATCGTTTCCGAATAAGCGCTGCTTTGTTTGATGCGGGCTACCAATAAGATTACCCTGTTAAAGATGCCACTGTTTACCGCCGAAGGCGGCGACCCTGCTGCGGGTGCTACAGGTATTGCGGGCGCTGCAATTTGTTGCGGTGCGCTGCGGAGTTGTCTTTTTAATCCTGACAAAGACGTCCAGTACTGATGGGCAGCATCCTGCATTTGCACTACATACGTGAACATGGCGGCATCACGCTGTACACTTGTTATTTCTGCGGGTGTTAATCCTAACGCAGTTGCATATTGTGACAACCGGTTGCCGAAATTATACAGCCACACAACGCGGTCAGCGTCGCTAACCGGAATATATGAAGAGTTCATAAAAATTAATTTTAAAAGTTCAGAACTGCCGCCTGTTCCATGGTGGACAAGTTCAGTAGGAGTATTTTCTGTATGCTAAAGGCGCTTGATATCAATCGCGCGAACGCCTTTACAATGCCGGTTTATTTATACGTGTACATCGTATAAGCAAACCTGCGTTTCAGAAAATGGAACAATAAGTTTTTGAAATTTTGCACAGCACTGAATCGCTTTCACGTTTACGGGGTTACGCTACTTAATGGTAAAACGCAATAAATATAAAAAGGTTGTCTGCTTTTGAAAAAAAAGCACTCATTATAAATGAATACATTTTAAATGAATAGTAATTGTAATGCAGATAATTTATCTGGCCATTGGAGGAACATGTTTTTCCGTGAAAAGATTCTTGTAGATGAAGCGGGATAAGTAATGCAGACAGAAAAGAACCCTTTAATGTGATGAAAGGAGCATCGTTGCTAATCAGCGGAGGTATTTTTGCCAAAAAAGTAAATTTAGGGTGGCATAGGGATCGTAGATAGTCTCGGAGGG
>JBDSHN010000100.1:0-135857 GCA_039918435.1 Bacteroidia bacterium
GGGTCACATTCATTTTCTGGGGAGTAAGTTGTTTTAAGCAAACAATTTTTCAAGTCTGAAGAGGAAAAACTTTACATCTGATACACCTCTTAGATTAGCTCTGAAGGCTTTGATTTTGGAATTAAACGATTCCGCATTTGCGTTTGTACTTCTGTTATTGAAAAAATTCAGGATATCTCCTAAATGATATTCAAGAGAATTTACTGCGGTGTTGAATTCTGTTATTTTGGTTGCTATGACCTCTTGCTTCCATTGGTTAAATTGAATCAGCGCTTTCTCTTTAGACCGGTTTTGATAAATGCTTCTGAAAGTTAACGTGAGCTTGTATGCTTGTTTGAGCAAAGGATATCTTTCGAATAGAATAGCTGCTCTTTTGGATTGACTGATGGTCCAGTCCTGTTCAAATTTGTAAAGCAGATAACGGCTTCTTACCAAGAGCTCTTTTAGAGTATCGCCGTTTGAAAGTATTTCCGGATAATACTTTTCTGCGCTTTGTCTGGCTTGTTTAACAGCGTTGTTTTCCTGTTCTATAGTTTCCCAGCGAATTTTTATTCTCAGATGTTGCATGGCATCCATCACTAATTTCACAACATGAAAGCGGTCTATTACTTTTTGAGTGCTGGGAAAACTTTTTTCAACTGCAAGTGCCATATTTCTTGCCATATCCATACTTACTTCTTTTACCGTGTTACGTTTTTCAATTGGTATTTTTTCCAATACCTGCTGCATTACTTTAGCTTCTGTGCCATTTATTACAGCTACTATAGATCTTCTGTTTTTTACTCCGCCAATCTTATTGGTAATAAAAGTGTACAGTTCCCCTTTAGATAAACTCACCTCATCAATACTCAGTTTATCGGTAATGTTTTGGGGATAAATCAGATAATCGCCGGCATGAGAGAGTTGACTCCACTGTTTATATCCACTCACTTTATGCTTGTAATGGCGTTGCAGTTTCTGGCTATTAATCCCGTAATAGCTGGCTATGTTTTTCATGGTATCGGGACGCGTATCCACCTGCTTCTTTTAAAAAATCCGATAAGTCCTGTGTAAATTTTGAACCATCGGCAATGAAAGAGAAATCGCGTTTAATAATCGAATGGGTAATTTTATGGCGCCATCTTCGCTTTTTGACACGCAGGTAAACTGCCCTTCCCCGCAAGGGAAAATCCTGTATCAGATTACTTTCCATGAACCCCTTGGATTCATATTCGACACAAGAATAGCCACTGGGCAATTCGTTCTTTTCTTCAAAATCTATAACCCAATATTCTTCCTTCGTTTCCAGGCTACACAAAATCTCGTAACCTGAGATAATAAAGTACTTGCTTAATTCTTCAGGAAATAAAAGTTGCAGTAGTCTTAAATCAATTGTTTCGATGGGAATTTCTTTTTTACAAAGAAATTGATTTTTGCTTTACTCCCCAACTTTTAATACTGATCCTTTTTTTCCCGTCCCCTTTTTATTTAAAAATCCATTCCGTATCCATATCCCATCCCGAGCGGATCTTAACTGGATTGATATAATAGATAATACGTTCCGGTTGCTGATGAAGCCAATAATTTCCTGAGTCCCAATGACCATTATTATTTTCATCAGAAATTAATTTCAAACGATACATTCCCGGCGGGAGCAATTCAAATGTTGCTGTTGATGCACCCAACACTTTTTGTTCGCGAAAAACCTGGTCTTTTTCATTTACCAGCTGCAACAAATAATTTCCTGCCGGCAAACCGGTCATCTTAACATTCAGCAATCCATAATAACGCGATTCACGGATCTTGAAAAATAATTTAAGCGTATCGTTTTTTTGTCCGAACCAATCTATCGCTGCGCCGGGTTCTACGAAAAGCCGGTATGAACTATCTTCCGCAAATGTGTAGTTGAATGTAACGACGTGTTTATTTTCGGATAAAACGGGGTTTGTTTTCAACGTATCTTTTCCTTTTAACAGGATAAAATCTTTCGCATTAAATGTGCGCAGCGGATTATTTGCATAAATCTTTAACGGTTGACCGAGCTCAAATAATTGTCCGCCTGTATTGGTCGTCAATGTTAACTTTCGCTGATCAACAGCACCAGAACGACGTTTTTTATCGCCGGCTTTTACAAATGTTATCGTGATGGAATCGTTTACGCCTGTGGCCTCATCACGCACGATAAATTTTGCAGAATCCAACAGCACATTGCTCAACCATAGATCGATTGTATCGCCGTTAGCGGATAATTCCTGGAACATATCCATTCCGGCAGGCAAAGCAGGAATCGTGGTGACATGCGGATTTTTCAATGGTAATGCATAGGCAAAGTTTACTCTTCCTACTCCGAGTTGCTGCGCTTTGAGCTGAGTTTGTTTTACCGCACGTTCGTTAAACATTTTCAGGTTGATCGTGTCAATTTTTCCTGTGAGATCGATTGGTTCATTTACAAATGCGACCCGTTCAGCAGCATTATCAAAATAGTAATTTGAGTTTTTATCATCCAGCGCAACCATCTTGTATTTTCCAGCGCGAAGATTCGTCATTGTAAATGTTCCGTCTGCTCTTGTTTTTGCGAAATAATACGGGCGCTGATTTAATACTGATGAGTCGCCTGTATTTGTGTAAAGCATAACAAGAATTCCTTTTTCGCCTGCGAGCGACGCAGCATTTACAACTTTCCCGGAAATAAGAAGTGAATCGATCTGCGGGCCTGTAGAAAAAACATAGCGAAAATTATCCAGCACATTTTCTTCCGTAATATCGCGAATGGAATTTCCGAAACTGATGCTGTAGGTTGTATTCGGAAGCAACGTATCGTTGAGCGTAATAATAATTTCTTTGCGCCGGATAATAACATCCGGATCGTTTTTAAGCTGGGGAGAAATAATGAGTTGGTTATTCAGATCTTTCAGCTGAATGTATTCGTCAAATTCAAGCACGATCTTATTGCCGGTGAAATTTGTTGCAGCGCTATCAGGTTTGTATTTTACGACGTGTGGAGGAGTTGTATCTTTTGGCCCGCCGTCGGGAGTGAGCACGAGTGCGCAGGAGGAAGAAAGCAGGAGGAGCAAAAGAAATGCAGGCAGCGTTCTGCGGAACAAAAATTTATGCATCACGTTTATTGTAAAGCATTGCGATTAATTCTGCCACTTCTTCGAGATAACGCTGATCGGTGGAATCAAAATCATTCAGCTTATTGCTGTCAACATCAATCACTAAAATAACATTTCCGTTTTCGTCTGTTACTGGAACAACGATCTCTGATTTCGAATCACTGCTACAGGAAATATGCCCCGGAAACAGATCGACATCAGGAATTAACAGTACTTGTTTTTTCGCCCAGCTCGTGCCGCAAACACCTTTTCCTTTGGCAATACGCGTGCATGCAACAGGCCCCTGGAAAGGCCCGAGCACCAGCTGATCGTTCTTCACAAGATAAACGCCTACCCAGAAAAATCCGAAGGTTTGTTTGAGTGCAGCTACGATATTGGCAAGGTTTGCAGTAAAATCATTTTCGCCGTCTGTCAGTCCCACAAGTTGCGGAAGA
Organism: Bacteroidia bacterium; assembly: GCA_039918435.1. Lineage (GTDB taxonomy): Bacteria > Bacteroidota > Bacteroidia > Palsa-965 > Palsa-965. The sequence continues at coordinate 3,530 of JBDSHN010000100.1, forward strand.
AGGGAACGATACTGTTCTTCTTTGGTGGTTCCTGAAATGCTGAGATTTTCTGCCATAATGATTTCCGGTGGCAAAGATCGGGTTTTTTCCTGCGTGTATGGAACAAGGATGAAGCGGATTGGGCGGATAAAAACGGATTATCTGTGTAAATCCGTTTGATCCGCGTTCTATTGTTAATCCCGCGCACTTGCGAGTGATACGACGCTCACTTTAGTTCCGGGAAGTTCCAACAATGGAATAGCACATGCCTCGATCGTTGCGCCGGTTGTGATCACATCGTCGACGAGTAAAATATGTTTGCCTTCCAGCTTGATTTTTTTATTGGCAGCGAAAACATCTTCCACATTCTCCCAGCGTTCACCACGATTTTTCCGGGTCTGCGTTTCAGTTGCATTAAGGCGTAATATGCCGTGATCGTACATCGGAATGCTGAGCGCCTGTGCAAGACCTTCACCAAAACAGGCGGCTTGGTTATAGCCACGCTTGCGGAATTTATCGCGGTGAAGCGGCACAGGTATGACTGCATCGATCGTGTTAAAAGGCGTTAAATTTTGCAAGTCATTCCCAAATAATTTTCCTGCGGCAATACCAGCATCTTTACGGCCGTTGTATTTTAGATTGTGAATGAGTTCCTGCACTTTTCCGCCTTTGGTAAACACAAACAAAGAAGCAGCAGATTGCAATTGTACACGGCCCCAAAAGACGCGCGCTACGGGGTTATCAACAGGATCGTGTTCATCAAAGGTGCGGGGACAGTCCATGAGACAAGCCGTACAAATTGCAACTTCACCACGCAAAAGATGTCCATTACAGGCTGCACATAAATTCGGAAAAAATAAGGAAGTAAAATCTCCTGCAAGTTGCTTAATTCCGGTTCTGATCATAAAAACGTAATTTTGCATTAAATAAAGGAATATTTTTTGCTGTAACAAATTATCGGCAATTGAATTAAGAAAATGGAGAATCAGGAAACGACAACAACAGTGCATAAAGAGCAAAGTAACCGCAAACTGCATGCGATATACCTCGTGATTATTGTGATGCTTGCAGGTCTTTGCATTTTCCTGAGCCTGCAGTATAAAGAATTAAAAACAATTGTTGCTACACATGAGATCAGCATTGAAACGATTGTGAAAGAGAAAAGTGATGTGCAAACAGATCTGCAGGAATTGAAAGATGAATTCGGCGCATTACAGTCGAACGACGAAGAACTCAATGCAGAACTTGCAGAAAAGCGGGCTTATATTGATTCGCTTATGATACAGGCAGAAAAACACAAAGGCGATGCATATATTATTGGTAAATTGAAAAAAGAGACAGCTACATTACGCACGATCATGCAAGGGTATGTGCGCACAATCGATTCGCTTAATACACTGAACGGTGTTTTGATTGCCGACAAACAAAAAGTACTGGGACAGCTCGACGAAGAGAAAGGCAAAACCAAACAAGTGGAAGGTGAAAGAGAAGCATTAAAAGGACGCATTGACCGTGCGGCAATTCTGTCAACGCTGAATGTAAAAGCAATTGGCATAAAACAATCACGCGGTGGAAAAAAAGATTCGGAAACGAGCAAAGCTTCAAAGGTGGATAAGATCCGCGTGACATTTGACGTGGGCGATAATGATCTCACCATCGCGGGAGGCCATGACATTTACGTTCGTATCATAACACCGGATGCGCAGGACCTGACGCAGGAAAGAAGTCCGGCACGGCAGTTTACGTTCGGCAACACAACCGCTTACTTCGCTGCGAAAAAAACAATTGATTACCAGAATCAGCCTATGAGCGTGTTGATACTTTGTCCGAAAGCAAAAGAAGAAGATCAGCTTGCACCGGGAAAATATATCGTGGAGTTGTATTCAGATAAGGTGATGATCGGGACTACGACGATGGTGCTGGAGTAGGTAATGTGCAAATTTCAAATGAGAATATGCAGTTTAAAGATTATTGAGCAGAAAAACACCAACTATTTTTGGCATCATTACCAAATTAAATCACATGGTTTATTTTGCAGTTTGCATTTCCACACGCATCGGATTTGAAACATGCACATTGTTCTTAATTTGCATATTCTTCATAAAATTCCGAACTAACTACGCTCTGTAGAAGTCCTGCGGATCAAACTCCTCACTAAAATATCGCCCTCACCTGCGCACTTCCCGTGTGAATCGTATTCACTCCCGGCGTTTTCCTTCCCTCATACCCAATCGTTAATTGCAGGTTCGTTGCCAGCGATCGTTGCCAGCTCATTTTCCAGGTGAAATTTTTTCCGGTGCGTAATCCTTCGAGCATGTCGTAACCGATGGCGGAGGATTCTACTCCGTTGTATTTTATCCCGATAAAATTTGCTTCGGCTAAAAAGCTTCCTTTGGAAAGTTTACTCAGCTTTAATTCTGTTCCGAATTTTTGAATGGTTGCTTTTTCACCTCCGAGATCGGGCGTGTTTTGTTTTTGTGCGTAACGGTAAGAGAAGCTGATGCGGAATGTAGTGCCGGGCTGAATGCTGAATTTCGGCTCTGTTTCGTAATAGTGAATGCGGTAATTTTTTGCAGCAAAATATTCTGATGAACTTCTTTTGTATCCGTCGCGGTAATAAGTTTGAATTAAAAGCACTTTGGTAATATTCCAACGCACTTTTCCTTCATTGAATGTATTGCTTCGCGAATCAAGTCCGTTGGTGAGCAGACTTTTTCCGTTTACTTCCTGCCAGGTATATTCAAGACCCCATTTGCTGCTGAGCTGATTGAATGAAATGGTGTTGCGCACAGTTGCATTCAACGAAACAAGCTCTGTATCATTAACATCATTCAGCGTTGGGAAAAAAGCATTGAATGCATTCTTGCTTTGTGTTTTTCGCTCAACCCGGTAAGCAGCCTGGTCGGAGAAACGTGCAACAAAACCTTTTACGCCTTTGCTGTTTGCCCAGATTGTGGACGGACGTAAATTCAGACTTTGTGAAAATTGATTCGTGTACACTTTGACATAATCATTCGTAGGAGTGAACACGCGGATGTAATTTGCCTGGTCGGAATACACTGCGATTTCAAATTCATTCAATTGTTTTACACCATCACCATTATAATCGCTCCACGCATAAGATCCCTGGCCAGTCGGAACTTCCAAATAAGAATATTCTTTTTTCACTTCGAGCCCGGAACCTGCTTCGTAAAAAGTTTGCCCGGTAGCTACACCTTTCAGCATACGCATAGTGTATTCAAGCCTTCCCACAACTGTATGATCGGGCACCAAAGCACTCAGCAATGGATTATTAATAACAAGGTTCCTGTAGCTTGCTGTTACACGCAATTGATGATTTGGATTTCCATTCAGCGCAACAGTACCGCCTACATTATCTGCAACGGATGAATTAAGAAAAGCGGTTCCTGATGGCAAACGATCGGTGCGCTGCTTGTAGAAAACAGTGAAGCTTCTTTTAGTTGAATCAGCAATGGTAACTGCGCCCTGCCATTCGAAATAAGAAGTGCTCGCAAGCTGAAGCGTATCCATTTGAGGACGGTACAACGAATTAATTTCCTGGTCTTCGTAAGCGCTGATTGTAACCTGCCTGAAAATCTTTTGAGAAACATCCACGCGCTGGCGAATAAAATCAGTTGAACCGTAAGTGCCGGAAGAATTAAGCAAACTTCCGCGTGCAGCTAATGCAAATCCTTTTTTTGTGAATGCCGTATTTGCCGAATGTTTCAAACCTGTATAGGTAGAACCATTCAAAAAAGTGCTGAAATCATAACCAATTGTTCCAAGACCATTTTTTACAAAAGAGAAACCTGCCTTACCTAAATGCTGATCGGGATGCAGATCGCCGGTGTTAAATGCGGAGGTTAAATTCCAATCGCGTTGAAATTCTACAGGACGATATCTTTCAAGCGGAGAAAAATACGCGCTCACGTATTCATAATTTCCTTCAACGATCAGCGAAAGTGAATCGCGGATCTTTTGTTTATTTCTCACATTCAAATGCGCACCGTATCCGTGATCATCAAACGAATTATAAGGTGAAAATGTATTGATGTCATTATTGCTGTAAGCTACTTCGGCATTGATGAGCGTATTTTTTATGAATTTGAAATCGCCGCCAAAAGTGACGAGCTGTTTTTTCTTAGGCGTGATCAATAAAATAACAGGCTCGTATTCGCCCTGCGGCATTCCTGCGACAGGCGCCACCCATTGAAATGTTTTTCCATTTGCTGCGGAGGAAACCTGGATATAATTTCCCCTGTTCGGCCCGAAATTGGTAAAGCTCAAACGGTAATGCGCACTGTCGGGATTTGTATTGTAAACGTAAACGTCATTGTAAAAAACACTGTTGACAAGTGTATCTGTTTTATAATACAAAACAAGATCGCCGGAAAATGCAACACTATCGACGCCAGAAACAAACGCAAGGGAAAGCGTATCGCCGACTGCAGCCATTCTCAGCTTATCATTATCTGTAAGCGTTTGCTGCAACGGTTGATTTTTGGAATCCTGCTCTGAAAAGGCATTGAAACGAAGCGAATATTTTTCAGCCTGGTATTCCAGGCCGGAATGAAACATCGACCGCGAATAATTCCTGTCGCTATATTGAAATTCAACGGTGATCCTTTTATCTTTTGTGATCAATTGTTTTGCAGTGAATGTCAATTCAGCGGTATTGTAATTGATCGTGTAATCATTGTCCTGCCCGCGCACGAGCAATTTTCCATCGAGGTAAACTTTTTCTGTTCCGGATAAAACAACGATGAACAATTCATTCTCTGCCCCGCGCAAACGATATGGCCCCTGATTTCCCTCTGAGCCCTGGATGACGCTTCTTGCGAATTTCCCTTTTGAAATAGCCGCGCTTCCGGTGACGATCAATTTTGCTTTTGATGCTTCAAACGGAATTGTACTTGTCACATTCAATCCTTGCCCGCGCTTATTGAAATTCATGAAATAAGAATTCGGGCGTGAAGCAAAAAAATCTCCTGCGATCAGTTTTGTATTCTTCGAAGAGAGCTGGATAAACACACGATCGAATTCCTGCAGCTGCTGTGTAGTTCCATCGGCCTGCAAAGGAAGATTATCATCCGTGGCCACCATCATCAGCTCCACTTCATCCGTCAGCTTCCCCGACAATTGAAGATTCAAACTGGAATTGACAGAAACATCGCGATTATTCCCGAATGAAATTCCTCTCGATAGGCTTCCGCTTTTATTTAACCCGCCCGTTGCAAAAGGATCTTCTGTTTTAGTTTCGCCGGGTTTGTAAAGAAAAGGATTGATCGCATGATCTGGCGGAGTAGTGAACCGTTCCTGGTTTTTATGCGTATGCTCCTTCGTAAAAAGAAAAGGATACACGGCATATTTCACTTTCATGCTATCACGTGAAATTGAATCTGTCAATACCAGCTGCGAATGAAGCGGCAATAAAATGTAATGTGTTGAATCGAGCTTTGTCCCGTTTTGATAAAGAGAAAATGTGCCCGGAACAATGCTTAATGAATCAAGTGTAATCGTATCGCCGCTGACTAAAACGGTCTTTTCCCTCCATGAAGTGGCCATCTGTCCTGCGGCATGAAAGGCAGGAAGCAGCAATAAAATAAAAAGAATTTTCCGCAGGGTGAGCACAGTTAATAAAGGTAAATCTTAATCGGAGACGGGAACTTGTTAGGAGCATGAGAGATTTCTTGCTTCCGAAAGGCGGAAGTTGAAAAAGGCGGCAGCCTGCAGTCACGCTGCGATGGGAATCTCATCATTTTGATTGTAGATTTTTCTTTGCCTGCCGCCAGCTCCCTTTTTTTGCCTGCCGCCTTGTCTTAAGTATCTTTGTCTCCGTTAAAAAATCCAACCCAATAACGCTTCTCGATGCCAAAAATTATATCCTACAATGTCAATGGAATCCGTTCCGCGCTAAATAAAGGTTGGATTGAATGGGTGAATAGCGTAAACCCGGATATTGTTTGTTTCCAGGAGATAAAAGCGAATGCGGAACAGTTGGATCTTACCCTTTTTGAAGCTGCGGGTTTTAACCATCATTTCTGGCATTCGGCGGAGAAAAAGGGTTACAGCGGTGTAGCGATTGTTTCGAAGCTTAAGCCCGATCATGTGGAAGTTGGATTTGGCAATCCCCTGTATGATGCCGAGGGGCGGATGCTTCGTGCTGATTTTGGCGACGTTTCTGTCATCAGTGTTTATATGCCGTCAGGAACCACGGGAGATATCCGCCAGCAGTTCAAGTATGAATTCCTTGATTTTTTTCAGGAATATATCAATGAATTAAGGAAAACAAGACCGAAGCTGATCATTTGTTGCGACTGGAATATCTGCCATAAACCAATCGATATTCATAACCCGGTAAGCAATGCCAGATCATCCGGATTTTTACCTGCTGAACGCGAATGGATCGACAAATTTATTGCCAATGGCTTTATTGACAGTTTCCGCTATTTTAACCAGGATCCGCATCAATACACCTGGTGGAGTCAGCGCTTCAATGTAAGGGCACGGAATTTAGGCTGGCGCATCGACTACGGAATGATTACTGAAAATCTCGAAAAACAGCTGAAAAGTGCCGCAATCATGCCAGAAGCGAAGCACTCTGACCATTGTCCTGTTTTGGTTGAAATTGATTTTTAAAGGGAAAAGGGACGTTGGGACGAGGGGCGGGTAACGGATGAAAATTATATTCTGAGGGCATTACTTACCAATTCAACATTACTCGTCGATCTTTTTCCCGCCCCCGTACCCAATTCGTCCCCGTCCCTCCGCCGCGGCGGATTTCGTCCTCGTCCCTCATTCGTCCCCCGTCCCTCTTATTTTTAAATTGTAATTCGTATTTTTCCTTATTTTAGGCCCTGCATTGCCCCACAAACGATAATAACTCTATGAAACGACTGCAAATTACCCTGGCATTCGCATTACTTTCTGCGATCATTTTTAATAGTTGCGGCCCCGACAAAACTGATGGAAGCCAGGGCCGTGACGCCAATGGTCCGGTAAAATACGGAGGGGTTTTCAGAATGAACGAAACGGAAGATTTCCGTACGCTTTACCCAATTGCAATTGTTGAAGTTGTAGGAAGTCATATTGGCGCGCAGGTCTATGAAGGACTTGTAAAATTCAATCAGAAAGATCTTTCTGTAATGCCGGGCCTCGCTTACAGCTGGGAAACACTTGACAGCGCAAAACGGTTTGTATTTCATCTGCGTAAAGGCGTTATGTTTCACGACAACGCATGTTTCCCTGATGGGAAAGGCCGCGAGTTCAAAGCGTCTGACGTTAAATACTGCTTCGATAAGCTCTGCGAAATTTCACTCAACAACCAGCAGTTTTCCAACACATTCAAAGATCGTGTTGTAGGAGCAAATGCTTATTTCGAATCCACTGAAAAAAAAGCGGCATTAAAAGGCGGCGTTTCCGGTGTTACGATGGTGGATGATTCTACTATCGAATTAAAACTGACACGTCCTATGCCAAGCTTCCTTTCTGTATTATGTACACAAGGATGTTGGATATATGCACCCGAAGCATTTCAAAAATACGGTGACGAAATGCGCATCAACTGCGTGGGAACCGGTCCGTTTAAAGTGAAAACAGTAAAAGAAGGTGAATCCGTTTCCCTCGAGCGCAATCCGAATTACTGGATGTTTGACGAGTGGAAAAACCGTTTGCCATATCTCGATTTTGTAGAATTCCGTTTCATCAAAGAAAAACGAGCGGAGATCATTGCATTCCGTAATAAAGATCTTGACATGGTTTTCCGTTTGCCGGTAGAAATGGCAAAAGATATTCTTGGCGAACTTGACCAGGCAAAAGAGCACAGCGCTGATTTCGTATTGCAAAGTAAAGAAGCAATGAGTCTCACTTATTTCGGTTTCCAGAATAAGCTGAAGCCTTTCAACGATGTACGCGTTCGCCAGGCATTTAATTATGCAATAGATCGCCAGTACATTGCTGAAAAGGTGTTGCAGGGTGATGCCGCTCCGGGAATTTACGGAATCGTTCCGCCTTCTATGCCGAATTATGATTTCAAAGGAGTAACAGGTTACACTTATGATCCGGAAAAAGCACGCAAGCTGCTTGCAGAAGCGGGTTACCCGGGTGGTAAAGGTTTTCCGGAAATTAGTTTGCAGATCAATAACGGTGGCGGCGATCGTAATACCATGACTGCGGAATATGTAACCAACAAACTAAAAGAAAATCTCGGCATCACCGTGCGCATCGAACCAATGCCATTCGCGCAGCATCTTGAAACGGTGTTCACAGGAAAAGCACTTTTCTGGCGCTTTGGCTGGGTGGCAGATTACCCGGACCCGGAAACCTTCCTGACCACGCTTTACAGCCGTCACATTCCTGATTCTATGAGCCAGCCTTCTTCATTGAACTCAGGCCGTTACTCAAGCCCGCAGTTCGATTCTATTTTCGATGCGGCAATGGTTGAAGCCGACGAAGTAAAACGCGCAGAGCTTTTCCGCCGCGCCGACCAGGTTGCAATAAGCGACGCAGCGATCATGCCGATCTATTATGAAGTAAATGACAGGCTCATCCAGCGCAACGTTCGTGGTTTCGACATCAACGCAATGGAATACCGCGACATGACGAGCGTCTGGTTTGATAATTCAGAATTAGAAAAACCTGTTGCGAAAAAAGACACTACGGTAAAAGAATAAACGTATCATTATTGATATAAAGAAAAAAGGTTCTCTGCGATGGGAACCTTTTTTTATGCGTTGCAGGGTACGAATTACGAATCAAAACGAATCTTATGAATCATTAAACGAGAATCTCACATGCACGTTTCGCAAATTCATTTTGATTCGTATTCGTACATTAGGCAGAAACTTCCTTAATGAGCATTCGTTTTGCAATCGGCAGAAAAGTTTCTTCGATTGGAATTTTCAAACCTGTTTCAGCAGCGAATACTGCGGGGTTGGGCAACTTTTTATTCGCACTTATCAGTTCAGATTTAATTGCTTCAAACGTATGTGAAATACTCCGGGAATAAGAGCGGATAAATTCCGTATGCACACCCCGCCACACCGCATCCGGTTGTTCAAAAAGCGAAACGGTAAAACAATACACCTGCGTACTTGCAGAAGCATCTTTGAGAAAAAGATAACCAACGCTCGCATCCAGTGGCAGCAATCCAACCTGGTTCATGTGAATTTCATGCTCTAGGAAATCATACAACTGTTTTCCTTCATGCAGCCACTCTGTAAATTTTGACAATGAAAAATCAAGAATAGATTCCAGCTCGATCATCAGCTTATCATCTTCAACTATTTTTTCATATTCAAGCCGGAAATTTTCTCCGTCCATTCCTTTCAGCCGTTGCGGAAAATGAGCGGCGATGCTGGATTTATTTTCTTTAATGGCTTTTGCAGTTTTGTAATGTTCGATCAGATCTGCGAGTGCGGGATATAATTTCACCGAGCGAAAGCTTGCATCTACATGCTGCAGGTAAGCCAGCAGAACATATTTTTTGTATTCAAAATCAAGATGCTTTTCTGTAATCCAGTCTTTGCTTAATCGTTCCATAAGTCATTTTTATTGGGTCTGAATCATGCATTATCACTCAAAAAGGCATGTTTCTTGTTATATAACGGAAAATCAGCCTACCGGGTTGCGCGGGAAATCACCAATTAACAGTTAATAACTTCATTGGCAGATTCTCCGTAATTTCTTTGTCCGGACTATCTTTGATTGCTTATAACAGAAATAAAAAATTACTATGTATTTTAAAATAACCGGGCTTGCACTTTTCGTTGCGCTGTTTTTTTCTACCTGCGTTCCGAACAATAAATACTTGAAAGAAAAAGCGAATCGCGAAGCTGCAGAAGCAGAACGTGATAAACTGAAGGCAGAAAATTCAGACTACGCTACAAAATCGGCAGAGCTCGATCGCCAGCTTGCTGAAAACAAGAAACAAACTGCCTTGCTCCAGAACGACACGCTCGGTTGCGGAATGCGTTATCGTTTGCTCAGCAGCCAATATGATCAGCTTACTGCTAATTATGAATTGCTGCTCAAGCAAAATAAAGATCTGATGAATCGTCAGACCAGCGAAAACAATCTCCTTGTGGGCAAATTGAATTTATCACAGGAGCAACTCATTCAAAAAGAAGATTCACTTAAACGTCTTGACGTTCGGCTCAAAGGACAAAAACGGTCACTCGATTCTTTGGCTATCGAATTGAAAAAACGAGAAGCGCGTGTCATGGAACTGCAAAATGCGCTCGCAAGAAAAGATTCTGCAATAAATGCAATACAGGAAAAAGTGAAGCAAGCCTTAATCGGCTTTGACGGAAAAGGACTTACCATCATGCAGAAAGACGGTAAGATCTATGTTTCCATGGACGAGAAACTTTTATTTGCTTCGGGAAGCATCTTGGTGCAGTCGGAAGGTGTAAAAGCGCTTAAATCACTGGCAAAAGTGCTGGAGCAAAATCCGGAAATTAATATCATGGTTGAAGGACATACAGATGATCTTGCTTACAAAGGTTCCGGTGATATGAAAGACAATTGGGATCTGAGCGTGATGCGCGCAACTTCTGTCACGAAAATTTTATTGGCGAATGGAAATATCGATCCAAAACGAATTACCGCTGCAGGCCGTGGCGAATATTTTCCTTTAGATCCGGCAAAAACTACCGAAGGCCGCGCAAAGAACCGCCGCACAGAAATCATTCTCACACCGAAGCTCGATGAGATATTCAAAGTGTTGAATCAGTCTTCAAATTAAAAAATAATGTTTTCATAAAAGGCTGTCTTTTCACAAAGACGGCCTTTTTTTTGCAACAATTAAAACCGAACCTGAGCAAGGAACATTTAAATTCGATCATGAATTCTCCCGGAAATAACCGTCGTTCCTTTCTGAAAAAAACTGCACTTGCAGCGGCTGCGTTGGTAGCGGGTAATCTGCGCGGAACTCCTTTGCAGCAGCTTGAGTTTACAGAGGAAGATAAAATCATTCTTCCGCCGCGGTTAAAAGCCGGAAATACTATTGCGCTTACGGCTCCTGCGGGCGCTATTTTCAACGCAGATTCCATTCATAAAGCAACACTTGCATTTGAAGGACAGGGTTTTCGTGTGTTGCATGGTGAAACATTGAAACAGCAATTCGGTTACCTCGCAGGCACGGATGAATTTCGTGCGGCAGAAATAAATAAATTTTTTGCAGATAAAAATGTGAACGCAATCATTGCCATGCGCGGCGGCTGGGGCTGCGCACGTTTGTTCAATCATCTCGACTTTAATGTCATCGCGCAAAATCCAAAAATCATTTGCGGCTTTTCAGATATTACTTCTTTGCTGCTTGCCATTTATAAAAAAACGGGTCTCATTACTTTTCACGGACCAGTAGGAAATTCTACGCTTGAAGGATTTACAATGGAAAATTTCCTCCGCATCGTTAAAGAAGGCGAAGCGTTAAAAATGATTCAGCCCGCAACAGACCCGTTGAAAATAATTGTGAAAGGAAAAGCAACCGGTAAACTTTTCGGAGGAAACCTTTCAGTGTGGAACAGCATTATCGGAAGCGGTTATCTGCCGGATATAAGCGGCGCACTTTTATTTTTTGAAGAAACAGAAGAAGAACCTTACCAGGTCGACAGACTGCTCACACAGTTAGAGCTCAACGGAACTTTGTCTGCCGCTGCCGGAATTATCTTTGGAAAATGTACAAAGTGCGAAGCCGAAGAACCTGAAAAATCATTTACGATCGAAGATGTTTTTCAGCAAAAATTCGGGAAGCTGAATATTCCTGTCGTAAGCGGATTTAATTTTGGTCATGTGAAAGATAAATTCACTTTTCCTGTGGGGATGAAGGCGGTTCTTGATACGGGAGATTCTTCTGTTCAGCTTTTGAAGGCTTGCGTTGTTTGATTTGACGTATTAAAAAATGATCTAAGAACATGGTTAAGTGAGAGAGCCTTAGGTAATCTTTATAATTACCGTGCTTTATAGGGTTTAACTATCTTTACATTTCAGAATTTTCTAAAACAATGAGGTCCATTGAGCAAATATTGTTTGATCTTGAAAGGTGCCTAATTACAGGCACTTATAAGCAATTTGAGACAGACAGATTGGAATTAAAAGATTTATCTGGAGGAGACGATTGGAGACAATTATATATTTCAGTTTGCGCCTTCTTAAATACAAAGGGAGGAACAATAATAATTGGGGTTAATGAAAATATAAAAGATAAATTATATCGACTTACAGGTTATAAAGGTAATAGTGAGGAAAAATTAAAACAAGTTCCCACGCTATTTACAAATGAAACTGGGGCGCAAATGAAACTTGATGAGTATTTGAGCCCTCGTTCATTTGAAGTGAGGCATTTTATGGATAAGGAAATTTGTGTTCTGACTATTCCTAAACTTCCCGAAGACATGAAATATGTTTTTTATAAGGGAAATGCATATGAAAGACATTTAACGGGGGACAAAAAAATTGATGAACACAGAATAAAAAATCAACAAATTCTTCGTGCAGAGTTTACAATGGCCCAAGAGTTACAGCCAGTCACAACCGCAACAATTAGGGATATAAATATTGATAAATTAAATGATTATATAGTTCAAATAAATCGGGATACTAGAATTGAAACTGTTAAGGCTGACATTAAATCCGCGTTACCTTTTTTGATAAAACGAAAGTTTATTATAGATGAGAAGCCAACCCTTCTTGGAGTTCTTATTTGTGGAGACAGTATTTCTGATATAATTGGAGCAAAATGCGAAGTTGATGGGTATGTTGAGGGTGCAATAGGTATAGCAACAAATAAAAAGGTTTTAAAGGACAATATTATTCCATTAATGGAAAAGAGTATATCTTTTATTATCTCAAATATTGCAACTGGAATAAGTTTGGAAAGCGGGGGAACTACTGTATATGAATATCCAGAGCGCCTTATTCGTGAAACAGTCAATAATGCATTAGCCCATAGAGATTATAATATTGATCGATTTGTGACCATTGTCATTAGACCTAATAGAAATATTGAAATTAGGAACCCTGGCCATTTTGATGCCGATCAAATAATTAACACAGATGATGGAGTACGAATTAGGCGTATAATTCCCAATCCTAAACCAAAGAATCCTAAACTAGCAGATATTTTAAAAACATTTGATAGAATGGAAGCGCGGGGGTTGGGTATGGCATCTTTAACTGACGAATCTTTGGAGAATAGAATTGATTTACCATATTATTTTATTCATCAGAACAGTGAGGTAGGGCTTGTTATTCCCAAGGGAAGAGTGCTTGACGAGGAAATGGAATTATGGTTAAAAAGCTTTGAAAAATTTATTTTAAATAAAATGAACCAACGGATTTTGTCTGAAGAGCAGAAGACCGTATTGGCTTATTTCTACAAAACAGAACGTCATAATAAGTTAGAAAGATTTACAATTCACCTTACGCCAGATAATAATCATTTCAAGGTTATTTCTGATTTAGAGATATTTGGGTTAATATATAAACATTCAAAGTTTGGAGAGCAAAATCAGTATCCTATATTCTTAGTGGATAGGGTTTTATTAAAGGATGATTTTTATGATGACTTAAGACAAATCTTTCGCAACAATTTTGATATTCTTGGCCAAGAGCATAAAGACGTGCTCAATACAATTTATCATTTGAATGAATTTAGTGCCATGAATGGTACTAATGCAACCGTAGTGGGTGATATTTTGTTTTTGAAAGCGGGAAAAAGAAAAGAAGAAACAGAGGTATATAATTCTTATCAAAGAAGAATTCGAAATATAATAAACCAGCTTTCCAAACGTAATTATATAATTAATAAGGGAGGAAGTACCCGACCCAACTATTATATAAACAACGATTTTGGGGGAACGGAAGCCGCATTTAGTGACAATGAGTTAGTGTGATTATTACCCAAACAATCCCGCAAAAACATCTTCCATCTTCCCAACCATATTTAATTTGATCGCATAATTTCCCGGCTTTAATCCTTTGTGATATTTTGAAAGATAAATTTCTTTAAAGCCTAATTTTTCTGCTTCCGAAATCCGGATTTCAATTCTGTTCACAGGCCGTATTTCTCCGCTCAATCCAACTTCACCGGCAAAACAAACGCCTTGCGGAATCGGCATGTCGGCGTTGGATGAAAGTACCGCGCATACAATAGCAAGATCAATTCCCGGGTCTTCTACTTTTAATCCGCCGGCAATGTTCAGGAAAACATCTTTTGCGCCGAGTCGAAAGCCGCATCGTTTTTCCAGCACAGCAAGCAACATTGATAATCTGCGCAGATCAAATCCTGTTGATGAACGTTGTGGTGTTCCGTAGGCAGCAGTGGAAACCAATGCCTGTGTTTCAATCAGCATCGGGCGCAAACCTTCCAGCAAAACTGCAATTGCAACACCGCTCACAGGTTCATCACGCGTGGTAATTAAAATTTCAGACGGATTGCTCACTTCACGCAAACCGCTTCCCTGCATTTCATAAATGCCCAATTCATTGGTTGAACCGAAACGGTTTTTTGTCGTGCGCAATAAACGATACACATGATTCTGATCGCCCTCGAACTGCAAAACGGTATCCACCATGTGCTCCAGCACTTTGGGTCCGGCGAGTGTTCCTTCTTTCGTAATGTGACCGATCAGGAAAACAGGAACATTCGATTCTTTTGCGTAACGCATCATTTCCGATGCACATTCTCTGACCTGCGAAACACTTCCCGGCGATGATTCGATATGTGCTGTATGCAAGGTTTGAATCGAATCAATGATCACCAGCTGCGGTTCAATCAATGCACACTGCTGAAAAATATTTTGTGTATTTGTTTCCGTCAGAATAAAACAATCTGTGTTTTTTATTCCGATTCGTTCTGCACGCATTCTTATCTGCTGCTCACTTTCTTCACCGGAAACATAAAGCACTTTTAAACCTTTTACATTTGTTGCAAGCTGCAGCATCAGGGTAGATTTTCCAATACCCGGCTCGCCACCGAATAAGATCAATGAACCGGGAACCAGTCCGCCGCCAAGCACGCGGCTCAATTCATTATCGTAAATAGGAATGCGGTGCTCTTCACCTGCTGTGATTTCATCAAGCTTTAATGGTTTAGGTGCGCGCTGTGTAGCGCGTGAACCAAATCCCGAAGTGCGCGTGTCATCGGTTTTCTGAACTAATTCTTCAACGTATGTATTCCATTCGTTACAAGAAGGGCATTTGCCAATCCATTTTCCGGATTGTGCGCCACAGTTCTGACAGAAAAAAGAGGATTTTACTTTAGCCAAGGGAAAAGGAATTAAGTCCGCCGCGGCGGATACGAATTAGGATGTACGATTAAAATACAAAGATAAGGCGGGGAAGAGCGAATACGATAGCGTGTGAATAACTCTTCGTTTATGATTTTTTCAAACGCTGTAATTCATCTTTTTGTGCGTCGATGAGTAATCGAGCGCGTTTGATTTTGCCGGTGGAGTAAAATGCATAAGCGCCAAAAAGCAATAAAATAATCCCGCCGGAAGCAATTACCCACAAGCGTTGTTCTGCAACGATGTCTGACGATTGACGATTAAAAAGTTCCTGCTGTTTTTCGATCAGCTCTTTCTCTGAACGGTCGGTTTCCCATTTATCCATAAGCGAATTGAACTTCGTATTGTTCTCATCATTAAAAAGTGAATCGCTGTAATTTTTAAAACGCACATGATAGTCCAGCGCAGTTTTATACTCCTGCATCGCTTCATAATCTTCTGAGAAATCTTTATACACTTCACGTAATCCTTCCGAGTAGGAAATTCCTCCGGCTTCCATCTCCGCTTTTTTATGCCAATCGAGCGCGGAAGTAAAATCTTTTTTGTGACGATACATATTACCGATGTTCATCATGTTATCCGTCATCTCAATTTTATCGTCAATCGATTTGCTGATTTCATAAGAAGCTTTATAAGAAACAAGCGCATCATCATAACGACGCTGCTTTTCACGCACAACACCAACATTATTTATTGCTTCTGCCTCAACTGTTTTATCCTGGTTTTTTATTGCTACAGCCTTTGCTTTTTCACAATAAGGCAGGGCTTCTTCAAATTTATTTTCCGAAAGAAAAACAGCGCCGATGTTCAGGTACACGTATGACAATTGTTCTTCATCACCTGTTTCATTTAGAATTTTAGCAGCTAAAAGATAATTGTCAATCGCCACTTTATTATTCAGTTGGTCACTGTAAACATTTCCCAGGTTAATATAGCTGAGCGCCATTCCTTCACGGTCGCCAATCATTTCGCGAATGGTTAAAGCCTGCAAATGTGCTTTTGTTGCTTCAATGTATTCGCCGCGACGATAATGAATGACGCCGATGTTGTTATAAGCATCACCTCTTCCGCGGTCAAAATGAATTTGCTGTGCGAGTTGCGCCGACTGTAACGCATAACCCAAAGCAAGTTTCGGATCGATGGAACGCAAACTCCATGAAAGACGATTTAATGTTTTCACCCGGTTGCTGTCGGCCGATGATTCTGCCAGGCTTGCTTTTAAGCTGTCAATTTTCAGTTGTGCGGCTGAGGTGAATGGAACTGCAAAAAGGAAGGAGAGAAACAAACAATACCTGGTCAACATATCGCGTAAAGCTACATACTGGCAATGATATGTGCGTAATTATCAATTAATAATTTGTCTTTCTCCATCGTGAAATTGTGACAGACGTTCAACGTCGCGCAAAGTGGGCTGAAAGATGAAATATTGAAATCACTTGGGGCATTTGCGCTAGAAAAGGAAAGGAAAATTCAGGAAGAAGAAATTCCGTAATAGTGATTTCCATCATGTAAATACACGAGAGAGATCACAAGGCTTTTCCAATGCCCTGATAACCAGAGCCTGGCATGTAATTTTGAGTGCTTCTAAACAAAAATTATGACAATTGCCTGACAAAAAAAGCCAGTATAATGAGGAAATTTGCATCTCTGAAAATCATGCAAACTATTCATCTCCTTGCGATCACGCACCGCAGCTTCGACAGCCCGGAAGTCGGGCGCTTTCATCTTTCGGATGATCGCCGTGCGGAGGTATTGCATCATGTCAAAAATGCATGCGGACTTACAGAGCTGATGTATTTATCAACTTGTAATCGTGTTGAATTTATTTTCATCACAAAAGAAATTGTTGACACAACATTCATTTCCCGTTTTTTCAATTCATTTTTCAATTCAGCTGAAGAACAATTAATTGAAAAAGCCATTTCCAAAGCATCACTATATTCCGGTGAAGAAGCATTGCGTCATATTTTCCAGGTTGCCGCTTCACTTGATTCGTTGGTAGTTGGTGAACGTGAAATTATTACACAAGTGCGTAAAGCTTACGATGAATCGCGCACGATGAAAATTGCCGGCGATACGATCCGTATTCTTGTTCAGAAAACAATTGAAACTGCGAAAGAGGTTTACACTCAAACAGACATTGCAAGAAATCCTGTTTCTGTTGTTTCTCTTGCTTATAGAAAATTGCGCGCATTAAATGTGCCGCTCAATGCAAGGATTTTATTTGTCGGTTCGGGTGTTACGAATACTTCAATGGCGCGTTATTTAAGCAAGCATGGTTTTACCGACTTTGTTGTATTCAACCGCACATTAACTCATGCTGAAAAGCTTGCGCAGGAATTAAACGGAAAAGCATTTTCACTCGATGCATTGCCGGAATACAAAAAAGGCTTTGATGTGATTGTAACCTGCACGGGTGCGGAAGAAGTGATTATCACAAAAGATATTTATCATTCACTTACAGGAGATGATGCAGCGCGCAAAGTGGTTATTGATCTTGCTGTTCCGAATGATCTTGACCCTGCCGTTCCTAAAGAATGGGATGTAAATCTTATTGCAGTGAATAACCTGCAGGAAATTGCAAATGATAACCTTAAAGAGCGCGAAAGCCAGCTGGAAGCTTGCCGTGTAATTATTGAAAATAATATTCTTGAATTCCGCGGAGATCTTCGTCAGCGCCAGATAGAAATTGCCATGTCGGATGTTCCGCGAAAAGTAAAAGAGATACGCGATACTGCAGTCAATGCTGTATTTGTAAAAGAATTAGAGCAGCTCGACAGCGCATCAAGAGAAGTGCTGGATAAAATACTGAGCTACGTCGAGAAAAAATACATCAGCGTACCGATGAAAATGGCGCGCGAGATCATAGAGGAAGAAGTAAGGCAAAACTGACTTCACGGCTACGCCCGAAGAAACAGTTTGCCTTTGGATTAATTTTTACTTCATTCCGGCATTAAATTTTGACTTTTCAATAAACAGTTTCTTGCCCTTTCGATATGACACCTGGTGTAACCGTTAAAGAAAAAACAGATTCCAAAGTAATCCGCATTGCATCGCGTGGAAGTGATCTTGCTTTATGGCAAGCGCGTTTTGTGCAGGCGCAGCTCCAGGAAATTGATCTGGCTTCGGAGATCATTATTTACAAAACACAAGGTGATATTGTACAGCATCTTTCGCTCGACAAACTCGAAGGAAAAGGTTTTTTTACCAAAGAAATTGAAGAAGCGCTTTTAAATGGAGAGGCCGACCTCGCAGTGCATTCGCATAAAGACCTGCCGACTGTTTCACCTGAAGGATTGGTTATTGCAGCAGTTTCTTATCGTGAAAATCCGAAAGAGCTGGTGCTGATACGACAGGAAAGCGTTGATGTGAAACGCAAATTCCGTTTTAAGAAAAATGCGATTGTCGGAACTTCTTCTGGAAGACGAAAAGCGCAGCTGCTTGCTTTTCGCCCTGATATTGAATTGAAAGATCTGCGCGGAAATGTGCCAACACGCATTCAGAAATTGCGCGATGGACACTATGATGCAATTTTTCTTGCAGCAGCAGGAGTAGAGCGATTGAAGATTAACCTGGAAGGTTTGCATACAGAAGAAATTGATGCACATGAATTTGTTCCCGCGCCTGCACAGGGTGTGCTTGCCTTACAGACGAGGGACAACGATTATACATTAATTGCAGCGTTGCAGAAAATCAATCATGCCGATGTGCGCGAATGTATTGCTGTAGAACGGAAAATTCTTAATTTATTTGAAGGCGGTTGCCACATGCCGCTGGGTGCGTATTGCGAAGAAGAAGAAGGCACATTCAAAGTGTGGACAGCAATGGCGGAGGAATGGAATACGCCTTTACGTGTTTTATATACAGAAACGCGGAAGCCGGAAACGATTGCTGAAAAAATTGTCGAAAAACTGCGTGCTGTAAAAGCAGGCACAGTTTACATCACCCGTGATCTGCGTGAAGACGATTTTTTCTTTCATGTGCTTAAACAAAATGGTTGTGAAGTTTTCGGCCGTGCGCTGATCGAGATCAAACGTATTGCGTTGAAAATAATTCCGGATGCGGATTGGGTTTTCTTCTCGAGCAAACACGCGGTGCGACATTTCCTCGGACAAACAAAACTGAAGCCGGGAATAAAAATTGCGGCGGTAGGAAAAGCCACAAGTGATGAGCTGCGTAAATTCAATATGCGTGCCGATTTTATAGGTGGCGGAAATGATACGCGTATTACCGCAAAACAATTCGGTGCGGTTGCAGGAAGAAGTAAGGTTTTATTTCCGCAGGCAAAAGGGAGCTTAAAAACCGTGCAGCAGCAGTTGACCACTGCAACTATTGTGGACCTTGTGGTTTACGAAACGATTCAGCGCCCTGCAGATGATCTTCCGGAAGCGGATGTGCTTGTTTTTACAAGTCCCTCAAACCTGGAGGCTTTTCTTGAAAAGAAAAAAATTCTGAAGCATCAGAAGATTGTAGCAATGGGTCATGCAACAGGAAGCACTTTGAAAGAAAAAGGATTTGTTTCTTTTTATTCGCCTGCAACTTTTGATGATGCTGGTTTGGCACAATCTGTTTTTAATTGTTTGTCTTCCGCGTGAGGGATAGTAGTGGAAAGCCCACAGCACTTTTTGCCAGCCTTCGATACACTTCGTTACTCAGTCTGACAAAAAGTGCGAGGACTTGCAACGAATAGCCCGACCCGACGCAGGAGGGACACGCCATAATAAAAAGATGGCGGGAAAAAATCAGTAGTTGGTCATCAGAAAAAAAAATTATCACCCATCACCTCCGCCGCGGCGGACACCAAATCTTCCTCCATGAATAATCGTCCTCGCCGAAACAGAAAAAACCCGATCATCCGTGATCTTGTGGCTGAAACGCGTCTTAGCAAAAATCAATTTATATATCCGTATTTCGTTACACACGGACAAAATATAAAATCGCCTATTGCTGCAATGCCGGGTATCCACCATTTTTCTGTGGATACACTTTTGCATGATGTGGAGGCAGGATTAAAAGCGGGCATCAACAAGCTTTTAATCTTTGGAGTGGGCGAACCAAAATCGGATGACGGAAGTTCGGCGCATGGAAATAGCAGCATTGTTCCGGGTGCAGTAAGTGTGCTGAAGAAAACTTTTGGTGATGATATTTTTGTAATTACAGATGTTTGTGTTTGTGCATACACTTCGCACGGTCATTGCGGCATTGTGCATGATGGTTATGTACACAATGATGCGTCGGTGGAATTGCTTTCTAAGATGGCGCTTTCGCACGCACAGGCAGGAGCGGATATGGTTGCGCCTTCGGATATGATGGACGGAAGAATAGGCGCAATGCGGAATGCGTTGGATAAAAGCGGTTTTGTAAATACGGGCATCATGTCGTATGCAGTAAAATTTGCTTCTGCATATTACGGACCGTTCCGCGAGGCTGCTGATTCTGCGCCGCAGGAAGGCGATCGTAAATCGTACCAGATGGATGCGCGTAACGGAAACGAAACGATCCGTGAAGCGTTGCTGGATGAAGAGGAAGGTGCAGATATTATTATGGTGAAACCGGCGCTGGCTTATCTCGATATTATTCACCGTGTAAAAGAAGCGGTGCTGCTTCCGGTTGCGTGCTATAATGTTTCGGGTGAATACACGATGGTAAAAAGTGCCGCTGCACAAGGATATATTGATGAGCAAAAAATAGTGATGGAAAACATGACGGCTTTTACTCGTGCGGGTGCTGATATTATTATTACGTATCATGCCCGTGATATTGCAGAGAAAGGATGGCTGTAAATTATTTGGACGGGGATTTTTATTTTTATTTGGAAAAATTTCCGGCTGATGAAGGAGCAGGGAAAGAAGGTGAAGGTGGCAGGAAATAAAAACACACATTCATTGCGCAATTTGCAGCGCTTTCGATGCTTTACTCATTTTACCCGACAGTTGGTAGCCCTAAGCAATTCAAATGGGCTTAGGTTTGTACATATCTAAAACTCATTAAATGAAAACCATCAAACAAACCCTTTTTATTTCGGCTATCACTATTTCCGGTCTTATGCTTGGCAGCTGTTCTAACGATAATGACCAGGCAGCAATTGAAAAGCGCAGAGCAGATTCAATGGAATTGGTAAACAAGATCCTTCAGGAAAATCAAGGTCAGAATAACACCAATACAAACACAGCTACCAGCGACGAAGGCAAAAGTCAATTGGCTGCGCAGCTCAAAGTGGTCAATGATGATATAAGCGTTTGCGATGCTAATATTACCAGCGGTACAGTTGCAATAGCAGTAAACACCGAAAAGAAGATGAATAAGAATTTATCGCAGGCGGAAAGAGATACTGCAAGTGAGAAATTAGCTGCTGCTGTTATTCTTGTGCGTGTGAATACGGAGAAGAAAGATCAGCTGGAAAACCAACGTGCTGCACTTCAGAAGCAATTGGAAAAATAGTAGTGCTATTAGTTTGGAAGAAAATGCCCCGGGTCTTTTATGGATTCGGGGCATTTTTATTCAAAATTGCAATTTGAAAGTAATAAATTGAAAGCTGTTTCGGTTAGTCCCTACCCGAATTTTTACCGGTTGTTGCTCTGCGGGAACATTACTTTATCAGGTGTTTTTAATAATTCTGCAATGATCTTGCTTATTAATGCAGTACGGAGTGATGATGCCTTTTTCGGTTCAACGAGGTAAGTAAGCATTACTTCCACCCAGGTATTGGAATTTATCCGTAAGCTGACAAAAGGATATTCTTTAATGTTCAACTCATCAACAGGCGTTTGTTTTACAAGTGATTTAAATTCTTCAATCCGCTTTTCCATTTCGGGACCCAATTCTTTTTTAGCCACTTCTTTAATAGTAGCTGTTACAAATGCGAGATCACTTTCGTACGCTACATGAAAAGGAATTTCATTCCAGATGTAAGGAAATTTTCTCCAGGAATAATTGAAAACAGCTGATTGAAGCACAAGACTATTCGGAAAACGGATAAGTCTTCCGCTGGGAACATCATTCGTTAAATAATTGCCACCGAATTCCCATAATGTGGTGTCGAAATAATTGATCTCTACCACATCACCTTTAAATGAGTCAATCTGTATGCGGTCGCCAACATGGTATGGTGCACGAATGAGAATATTTATCCATCCGATAAAAGAAGTGATCGGAGTCTGTAAAGCAAATCCCAGGATAAGCGAAATTAATCCGAACGAAACAGCTGCTGTATACCAATTAGCAAACAAAAAGGAAATGATAACGACAATAACAAGCACAATGCTCAGCAGGTTTATAAGTCGTATAAGGTTATAACGATAAGCACGGCTTTTCCCTTTTTTACGGATTACACCTTCTGTAAATTTCGCGGCCAATAAAATCAGCATAGCGAAAAATGCACCGAGCGATAATTTGCTAGCCATGTTAAGCCACTTCCCGAATAATTCAAATACATGCAGTTTTAAAAGAAAATATATTGTGATAAATCCGGCAGCAAGGATAATGTAAGTGCCGATCTTCAGTGTTTTTTGAAGTGTTGGCTCAACTCCGGTTGAATTTTCGGGATGTTTATGTTGAAGAGTTTTAATATCCATGCGGACATTAATTCAAAAAAGATGCCTTAAAAAGGAACCAGAAAAAAAGGAGGCAGGTGGCGGGAAAAGAAAATGAGTCGTGCTTTCCCTTCATGGTGTGCTATTTGCATTAATTGATTAAAACAAATATCCAAAAGCCATGAAAATTATCTACGCCCTCATCTGCTCCTTTTTTCTCTTTACAGGTTGCGCAAAACAAATCAAAGTAAATTCTTCTGATGTGCCTTCTGTGGTGATCAATGCGTTTAACGCAAAATATCCTGATGCACAGGGAGTAGAATGGATGGCAGAAGATAAAGATGGATTTTATTTTGCTGCTGATTTTAAAACAGGCGTAGTAGAAAAAGCAGCGCAATTTAAATCTGACGGAACTTTTGTAGAAGAGGTACAGAAAAAGTAACTGTTATAAAACCGGGGATTTATTTCCCCGCTTTTCCCCGTTTCCCTTCCAGATATTAAATTTGAATTTTACTTTTTTCTTCATCAGCAATGTCTGCCAATCGATGAAGAGTAATGCAAAAAGAAGCACAAGAGCCAGGATAACA
Organism: Bacteroidia bacterium; assembly: GCA_039918435.1. Classification (GTDB taxonomy): domain Bacteria; phylum Bacteroidota; class Bacteroidia; order Palsa-965; family Palsa-965. The sequence goes on from JBDSHN010000100.1 coordinate 26,918, forward strand.
CCTGTGATTGATTTCCAGGAAACCATTCCTTGTGCAATCTCTTGTGCATTTTGAGAAGCATATCTTCCTGTAAATAATGCAATCGCATCACTGATCACTTTTCCTACGATGAAAGGCGCAATGATAAACCATGGTTTTATTTTTGCCATTCCTGCTGCAATAAAAAGCGGCGTTGTAGGTAAAGGCATTAAAGAATAAACCAGGATTCCTACCTGGCCTTTCCAGCCATTATTCATTTTGCTTCCTAGAAATTCAATGTCCTCATTTTTTGCAGGCTTGAAAATTTTCCCTGAGATCTTTGGGATATACGATGCAAGTATATAACGGCCGAGAATCGATCCGGTTACGCCACATGCTAATGTCACCCAGATATCCAGGTCGAACATAAACTGCAACAGGATCATTATTGTAAAAGCGGGAGGAAGAGGGATCGGAACAATATCCACCAGCATACTACCGAGAAAAACAAGGAGGTATTGCCACCACATAAATTATTGTTTGGGATATTATCAGCACAGGCTATCGGAAATTAGCTGTCAAATTAATTATAAAACAACTATCGTGCAGAGATAACTGCATACGCGAACCTCCCGGCTGTTAATTACGCAAACAATGTGTTGTTTACACACAATTTTCGCCGATTACGCATTTGTGATTGTCAATATATTAACAGCATTATAGTTTTACGGCAATCAATTAAAAATAAATATATGAAACGAACAGCAGCATTTATTCCACTTGCGGTGATCCTGCTTATTACAGCGGTTGTATCCTGCAAAAAAACACCACCTCCATCTCCATCTCCGGCCTCTCAAACAATAAGCAGCGAGCCGCTGTCTTATTTAGGAGCAAGGAATTGGAACACGCTTTTCTATTTTGGAACCCCTTACGACGGAGGTTGCGTTCAGCCTTGTGGATTTTGTCACGCTACACCATGGCAGATCGGGTATATGCCTAACACAAATGATCCGGATAATAATGAGGCGCTCACGGAGATCTCAGTTTCAAGAGATGGGCTTTTACTGGTGTCTATCGATCTGACCGGCGTTGGTAATTATTATGTGAATGAAATGCATGCATCACAGCACTTCAATGTAGATCGGTTGGGTGTATTTCCACAGGACGTTATAAATGCTGCTTGTGATGCAGCGGGCATCCCGCATTGGGAAGGAACAGTGGGAATGGCTCCGGGAAATTACCCGATTACAATTGAATCAACAGCTCCTGATGCACGTTTGGAAATAGAAGGTGTAAACGATGGTGCAGGCGATTGGTCATGGACTTGTCACATCAGGTAATTTTTAACCCGGATTTTTTTACTAAAAAGTTTATTCGTTTTTTCTTCTTACCGATAACCAATCAATAATTATTAATCTAAATTCAAACCAAGATGAAAACATCTAAAATGAATGTTAGCATGATGCTTATTGTATCTGCTATTGCAGGAGCAACTTTTTTCTTCTCCTGCTCGAAAAATGAGCAACTGACCCCGGCCTCACCGGCTCGGCCAAATGTGGCCATGTATGCTGATCCGGCTACAAGTTGCCCGAATGTCAGCAATCCTGCAAATCCATACGATAATGCAGGAGCAACACACAACGCAGGGCTTGATAACATTTATTCGCATTATGCAGAATGGGCTCCTGATCCTGCAACACAAGAGCAGCAATTTATCAGTTACTCCACATCGTTTTTATGCGACATTGGTTACGGTAATGGTGATTGCGGCTCGGTTGAAGCACAGATTCAAAGCAGTCTTGCAACTTACAGGGCATCTACGACCGAGGATATTATCCACTCCATGGGTTCGCCGATGGTGCAGGATTATACACGCAGGTTGATGGATGAGTGCACCACGTATCAAGATTCTACACAGATCGACAGTCTGCTCGCCAGCATTAAGCGTATCGAAAGTGAAGTGATTGCTTCTTCGATCAATGAAAGAGAAAAAGAATCATTCCTTGGTGCTTCTTCAGTTGCACGTTACAGTGCTTGCTACTGGTTCCAGGAAACACAAAAAACCCGTTCCGATTGGGGACATGCTCCGGGCAACCCAACGCCGGCAGCTAAATACAATTGGACGAAATTCTGGGTGGTGCTTGGCGCTGACATAGCCGGCTATATTGTCGGAAATGTTCCGGGTGCAATTGGCATCTCCGGTGTTTTCGCAACGATATAAACGAAGCACACCGATGTTTAAAAAAGAGCACCCGGCTTTGCAAACGCATTCCGGGTGTTTTTTTATCCTTCGCCCAATAAAACACGCAGAAGTTCTCTTTTTCTGCTACGCGAAACTTCAACAGCAACACCATCGCTCATTACCACATATCCTCCATCGCCGCGCTGGTAGGTTTTAATATGCTGAAGATTGACAAGATGTGAGCTGTGCACACGGATGAAACCACTGATCAATTGATCAGCATAAAAGCCTAGCAGTTTGGCAACGGTATATTTTTTTTTCTGGCAATACACATGCGTGTAATTGGATTCTGCTTCCATGCGAATGATCTCGCCATGGTCGACGAGAATGTAACCTTCGGCAGTCTGGATGGCTAAGTGTGAGGAATTGTGCCTGCGGATTTGCTGCTCAAGTTTTTCAATGCGACCGAGCGATTGCAATAAAAGAACCTGTGAAGCTGTGAATTTTAAACGTTCAATAGCACGTACTAAATCTCCCGAGCCTACTGGTTTAAGTAAAAAATCAAGCGCTTGTTCGCGTAGCGCCTCGATCGCATATTTACCATGGGCAGAAGTGAATATTACCTGCCCGATTGATGAACGCACTTCGTTGAGCACCGCAAACCCATTTGCATGCGGCATTTCCACATCGAGAAAAAGAATATCAGGTTTTAAGGCGCGGATCTTTTGAATGCTATCTTTTGCGTCTGTGCATTGCGCAATTACTGTTACAGCAGGGCAATGATCTTCAAGCAGGATGCGAAGGTTTTCATTGCTTCGCGGTTCGTTATCAACAAGAATAGCTTTCATAATTTAAAATTTTAAATAGAAGAAATGTGAAGGATACAGTAGTTCCTGCTGCTGCCCCATCGGGGTAATAAGTATCAATACATTGAACACTGAAACCGTTCCTTAAACGGCGTTGAGTAATATAGAAGGTGCCTGTGATTTATATAATGCCGGGAAGCCATATTCACAATATAGTTCTCTCCCTCAAGACAATCCGATGAGTAAGGCAGCGTTTCACCGGCGAATTCATTTGTTTCTTGTACAGCATTCCTGAAAGACCGGAACAAAAAGCGATTACTCACTCCCACATCAGTCCCGAACCAGATCTTTCTGCGGCAGTACTGAAATATGCAATGTACCTCCAGCGATGGCAAGCCATCAGCGATTGTAAATTGCCGCATAGCAGGAATCGCACCGGTCGCACACAGACGAACAGTTGTCAAAAGACAAAAAAATAAAAAATAGAATACCCTCACAAGTATGTATTACTTACCGTATACAATTATGCAGGAGAAAGCGGATTGCCAGCGGAGGGTTGTAGCAGCAGATCAGCGATAGAGGGAATTTTTGTATCCCTGCAATGCGAAGATAGAAGAAAAGGGGCAGGAAAAAAAGGGGCAGGCGGCAGGGAAAACGTTATGTTTATCTCAGCGTCCTCTGCGATTTTTTTTACTTCGGATCAATTATCGGGCTGCAGCTGTTTCCTGATCTTTGTAGTATCATAACCTTTCTGCTGGCATCTTTCCACAATTCCATTATATAGTGTTTCATCCATTTTAGGTGTGCGGCTCATAATGTAAAGGAAACTATGCTTCGGATGTCCGACCACGGTATAAGAGTAATCTTCACCTAATTCAATGATCCAGTAATCAGCGCGGAAAGGCCAGATAAATTGCACTTTCCATTTTGAAGAAAGACCTTTATCTATAAATGCTTTTGATTTTACATCCTTTTGCTTTTCATCTACACGGTAGGTAGTAAACACATCATAATCACCTTTTGAATTAAGCGTGTATTTCTCAATCGTGTAATTCCAATTCTTGTCAAAGCTTGTCGGAATAAAACCGATCACATACCAGCTTCCGGAATATTTGACAAGGTCGACACTCTTGACAGGTTCATGCGCGGGAGTAATCATTGTAGTCAGCAGCATTGCCATAACGAGGATTTTGGGATACATAACTTTTACATGCAATTCCTGTTCCTTATTCCGGGTTGGCCTGTTTCTTTCAATAATCAGGGCAGTAATGAATTAAATCCGGCTGCGCCGGAACTGCCGCAGGTGCCTTCACTGCTGCATCTATGCTTTCAAAGCCAGCGAAAATTATACGTTAAAAAAAAGCAAATGATAATTTTACGGAATGCCGCTGATCCTGATAACAGGTTTAATACTGTAGATTTTTCACGGCACTTTGAAGACCGATTTACCGCTTATTGCTACAAATGCATTTTCCCTTTTTATAAATATGCTCATTGTATTCTTCAGTTTAAAATACAAGAAGAAAAGAGGAAAATAACCCTTCAGTTAATGTCACCGATCCTTGTTATAGAGATACGCGCTACAACGTGGTAGTCGGTAGCTAATCCATTCACTTCGTATACCGAAAGATAAACCTCATTATGCAGATTGTGACCAGACTGATGACCAACAGCAATCTTGGTTTTTTCGTTGACCTTATAAACGCAATCAAAAAGACTGGAGGTAGAAGAGTAAGGAATAGAAAGGCAGCCAATGCCCACAGCATGTTTTAATAAGGGCGTCATAGCAGAATCTTCATACAGTTCAGGATAAACAATTGCATAGCCGGGATATGTATCGTTGTGATCGATATGAGGAAGTGAAAGTGAATCCTGCATCGTCACCATTGAAAAACCGCTGATGCGATACGTTCCTTTTTCGAGCGTGATGCATCCGGCATCTTTTCCTTCTTTGATCAGCTGAATATCGTTTCCGGATTGTGCTTCTACTTTGTCGAAAACGCGCCGGTTAAGATCGGGTTGCATGAGCTTGTTAGAATCTTTAGCGTATTCACCGTAAACGGCATAAGAAACTGTTGATGCACGATCTTTACATTCGTCTTTTCCACCGCAACCGGCAAGAAGAAACGGAGAAAGTAAAAGCGCAAAAAACTTTAAAGTGCCGGGTTTCATAGGGGAGCTTGGGTTACGTGGCGAAAGGTATTCCAACGAACCGGAAAATAAGCAGGTAGAAATATGGGATTTGAATTTCTTCCTGCCATCAGTTTATCTTACACTTTTTCCATTCGCGCCAACCCGCCGCGTATTCCGAGACGAATCATATCGCCGTAAGGATCGCTGCCAAGATGGATGCTGCTGCTTTCCGCAAGACGATAATATTTCAGCGCATCCGTTGCATTAGCGAGATCTTCGTAAGATTTTCCGATGTTGAGATACAACGAAGGATAATGACCTTTCATCGTTTCGCCTTCAATGGCGAGCGCATAATTCAGCGCTTCGAGATTCCAGCGCAGGGTTTCAGTTGCGTCTGATTGATGACGTGCGACGTAATGTGCTGCAATGGATTTTTCAAAATTATCTGAGGCGGTTTCCCAGGCTTGCAGAAATAACACTTTTGCTTTCGGCATTTCACCAGCAATTTCGGCGGCCATTCCATCAGCGCAAAGCTTCACTATTTTGTTTTCGGGGTCGAATTGCATGGGATTAACAAAGGTTATTTGGTTCGAAGATAATCGGAAGAACTTTTCTGTGAAAATTTGTGCTTGCTAATTTGCCGTATTGAGAATCAGCCTACTGAAAACAAGCATTTTGCCAGCCCCTTTTTCCTTCCTGCCTCCTGCCTCCTTCGCCGCGGCGGATTTCCTGCCTCCTTTTTCTTTCACCCCCGTCCCCTTTTTTCCCTACCTTTGCCCTCCTTAAATTACCAATGAAAAACATACGCAATTTCTGCATTATCGCGCATATCGACCACGGAAAATCTACCTTGGCCGACCGGCTGCTTGAATTTACCGGGACCATCACAAAACGTGAGATGGAAAATCAGGTGCTGGACGACATGGATCTTGAAAAAGAACGTGGCATCACCATCAAGAGTAAAGCCATCCAGATGAATTATGAAAGGCACGGCACGCTATACGCACTGAACCTGATTGATACACCCGGCCACGTCGATTTCTCTTATGAAGTTTCCCGTTCCATTGCTTCCTGCGAAGGCGCATTGCTGATCGTAGATGCTGCACAGGGAATACAGGCGCAGACAATTTCGAATTTGTACCTCGCTTTGGGCAATGACTTGGAAATTATTCCAGTCCTGAATAAAATCGATCTTCCAAGTGCTGAGCCGGAACTGGTAAAAGACCAAATTGTGGAATTGCTCGGTTGCAAAAGAGAAGAAATTCTTTCTGCTTCGGGGAAAACAGGATTTGGTATCCAAGAAATCCTGGATGCAATTATTGAACGTGTTCCATCGCCGAAAGGTGATCCGGAAGCCCCGTTGCAGGCGTTGATCTTCGATTCTGTTTTTAATTCTTTCCGCGGAATTATCGCGTATTACAAAGTGCTTAACGGAGAAATCCGCAAAGGAGAAAAAGTAAAATTCTTTAATACCGGAAGCGAATATATTGCTGATGAAGTAGGCAATCTCAAACTGAGCTTGTCGCCACGTGATGTGGTGAAAACAGGCGATGTCGGATATATTATTTCCGGAATAAAGTCAGCGCGCGAGGTGAAAGTTGGGGATACCATTACATCCGTCGCGCGCCCGTGTGAAAAAGGAGTGGAAGGATTTGAAGATGTGAAGCCAATGGTTTTCGCAGGAATTTATCCGGTGGATACTGATGACTTTGAAGAGTTGCGTTACTCGATGGAGAAATTGCAGTTGAACGATGCATCATTAACGTGGGAGCCGGAAGCATCTGCTGCTTTGGGATTTGGTTTCCGTTGTGGATTTTTAGGAATGCTGCACATGGAAATTGTGCAGGAACGTCTTGAAAGAGAATTCGACATGACAGTTATTACAACTGTTCCGAACGTTTCTTACATCGCGCATGTGACCAATGGCGAAATCATCCACATGAATAATCCGAGCGATATGCCGGATCCTTCAAAGCTGGAATTTATCGAAGAACCTTTTATTAAAGCGAATATTATTTCCAAATCAGAATTTGTTGGCTCGATCATCAAACTGTGCATGGAAAAACGCGGAATTATTCAAAACCAAACATACCTAACGACAGATCGTGTTGAATTGGTTTTTGAAATGCCGCTGGGAGAAATTGTATTTGATTTTTATGACAAATTGAAATCAATTTCCAAGGGTTACGCGTCTTTCGATTACACGCCAATTGATTACCGCCAGTCTGATTTGGTAAAGCTGGATATTCTGATCAATGCCGAACAGGTGGATGCTTTATCGGCATTGATTCACCGTTCACGCGCGCATGAGTTTGGAAAAAAGATCTGCGAAAAATTAAAAGAGCTTATTCCGCGCCAGCAATTCCAGATTGCAATACAAGCTGCTATAGGTGCGAAGATCGTTTCACGCGAAAACATTTCTGCTATTCGTAAAGATGTGACAGCAAAATGTTACGGCGGTGATATTTCCCGTAAACGCAAGCTGCTTGAAAAGCAAAAAGAAGGGAAAAAACGCATGCGCCAAATTGGTTCTGTAGAAATTCCACAGAGCGCGTTTATGGCTGTATTGAAGCTGGATTAGAAAAGGAGTTTTGGCCTCCGGGTTTCGGATTCGGAGTTGAAATTCCGGATGTTTCCATTCTGCGTTTTTATTTAACACGAATCACCGGACGCAGTCGATACAATTGTGGGCCATCCTGGTAAACAGATTCGGAAGCATTAAATATGATCAGCATTTCCGCTGTTGAAGCATCAATTGTTTTATAAAACTCATACGTTAATCCTGCATCATCTCCTTCCGGAATTGAAACAGGGTAAAGCACACCGCTTTTTCTGACACTGTTGTTTGTTCCGAGATTCAAACGCACCGCCATAATTTCTCCAGTAGGAACTTTTTCATTTACAAGCAATGCATCAATCCCATTGCTGAGTGCAATAATATTATAAATGCCGGCTCTCGCATGTAGTTTATACCAGTCACCGCCCGTTGTGCCCGCAATACGCACTTCCACATTGCGCACATCAAGATTAACTTCTTCAAGCGCAGATTCCACGCTATCGTTAGCCAGTCGCACAATTACCTGACCGTTACGGATCGCATTCAGATTTTCCTTTTTGCAAGAGGTGATAAAAAACAGCGGAAGAATAAGCATCGCTGCGAGTAGATTCGTTTTCATATCCCTTTTTTATAAGTTCAACTTCACTTCTAATTCAGCTCACGGGACGTTTGCCACTACAATTTTACGACGATTGTTTAAACAGTTTTATGATTTTCGATTCTTTACTGTGAGCATTCGATTGATTGCTGTTCCGGTACGAATTGTGAATGCTGACGAATTAATCCTGTTGGATTTATACTAAAAAAAACCGCCTCATTGCTGAGGCGGTTCACTACCATTACCATGGGTGCTATTGCAAAATCATCTTCTTCACCCCGGTCTTTCCTGTAACCGTATCTCTTACCTCTACAAAATAAACTCCGGGAGTTTGTCCCGTAATATCAATGCTGATTTTATTTCCAGTAAGCATTTCGGAATAGACAACCTGTCCGATCATATCAGTTACAACAATCATTTTTTCGTTATTGTCTTTTGTTGTAATAAAAAGTTCTCCCGCAGTAGGATTCGGCATCACCTGGAAAGACAATCCCATCGGAACGCTTATGGAAGTTGAAAGCTCCACTACAATTGTCTGATTGATTGTATCTGTGCAACCGCCATTTGAAATAACGACTTGCACGTTAAACACGCCGGGCGCGGCGTAAGTGTGACTAACAGGAGTACCTGTTCCGGTGCCAAGATCACCAAAACTCCAGTTATAAGTTGCATTCATAGCATTAGAGTTTGCTGAGAAGGTCTCGGCAAAACCAGTCCATGTTGTATCCGGAATTGCTGCCGAGCTGCTCAGTGTAAATGTTGAGTTTAAATACATCGCCGTTGAACCATTGGACATGTTAATTGTATTTACACCTGAGCACCAAATGCCGTCTGCATCGGTAACAACATCGACAACATTTGAATTGATATAAGATCTTTCTTCCAAAGCACGAATGCCATTTGCAAGATTATTCGGAATGATTGTTCCCCAATGCGCAGGGAAAGAATCAACCTGTGTACGATAAAAGTTAGCAATGCTGCTGACTGAATTAAGATCCAACATGTCATCTTCAACAATTCCAATGCTGACAGGGCTGCCAAGCGCAAGAATATTATCATAGATGCAGATGAAATTTTTCGGCGCAGCATCCAGTGAATCATATAATGCAGAACCTTCTGTTGCGCTCATTGTTGTGCCGAAATTTATTACAGTAACGGCTGTTGAGCTGAAAAACAATCGATTGGCAATGCTTGTTCCGCCTGCACCATTATTCATAATAATTTTCGGATAAAGAATGTTTCCCGGAGTAAATCTTCCGTTACCTGTAGGCTCGACACCAAACCAACCCGAGATTGTACCTGTAATATCAGCAGTCAGCGAATCATAACCGGCGTTGTTTGTCATTGATGCATTCGCTGTACGGCGAATTACTCCTGTTGACGCATTCACAAAATACGGATTGCCCGCACCGTTCGAGGTGGGCGATGAATTCAGGGAATCCATGGTTGTATAATAATGATACGTAGCTCCCGGAGTAAGTCCAACGATTTGACCGTAAAACCAAATAGGAACACGATTGTTATTTGTTCCGTTCGTCCCCTGCATGTATTGCGGAACAATTGACGTTAAAACAGAAGGCCCGCCTGCAAAAGCAAACACAGGGAAAACAAATGCGGCTAATAGTAAGATTTTCTTCATAATAGTAGTTTGTAGCCCAAAATTAAGCCACTTAGCGAACCTCGTTGTCAAGGCCTTATTTAGTTGTTAATAACCCATTGTTGATTTCCAATGCTTTTCAACATTGACAGGCATTTCAGAAGAAACCATTTCTCAATCCAGGCCTTTAAAATGTTAATAAGTGGGCGATTTATTAAGAATGAGGAACCGGAAACGGGGTCAATTTTACTCGATTATCCCCATGTATTTATGCATTTCTGTGTTCCCAATCGGCATTTTAATATATTTATAGATTAATAAAAAAAACCTCGATTTGCCTGGCAGCCATTCCGGTGTTAATCCAAACCAATTTCAAAAAAGAAACACATGAAACACACCCTACTCAAATTTTGCATTGCTTTTGTTGCGCCAGTGATTCTCGCAGGATCGCTGCATGCACAATGTCCTGCTGCTACCCCAACATCATCTAACTCTTCCGTTAATTGCGGCGGCACAACAACGCTTACAGCAACCGGATCTACCGGCGGTTACCAATGGTGGGATCAGTCTGCGGGCGGAAATTTACTTGGCAGCAATGCAGCGTATACGACACCTGCCCTTACAACCAATACAAGTTATTATGTGGAAGGAACCAGTTCAACGCCAACAACGATGATGCCACTTCCGGCTCATTCAAGTGTGTTTTCCGGAAGTGTGAGGGGTTTTTATTTCACAGCTCCAGTTAATTTTGTGATCACAGGTTTAAAGCTGCCTGTAGAGGTGCCCGGCAACCAAAGTATCACGGTTGTAAAGTTCTCAGCACTTCCTCCATTGTATGCTACTACAACAAATGCATTTACAATACTTTACCTTACTCAGAATAATCCGGCAACCGGTATTATTCCTGTGAATATTCCTATTGCAAGCGGAGATATTATCGGAATTCTCGGGCAGGGCGGAACAAACGGTTCCTATGGAACCGGAAATTTCGCTACTACTATCGGCGGACAACCTGTGACCCTTGCGAGACTTGGTATGCAGTATCCGCTTACTACAACCCCACCGCAAGAGTTGTGGACAGAAGCGGGTGGATCAATTTCCCGTGTGGAGATGTATTATACTACAACCTGCATCAGCCCACGCGTGCAGGTGGATGTTGCAGTAACACCAATTCCGGTAGTAGCCACAACATCAACTCCTGGCATTTGTACAGGATCAAGTGCAATACTTGATGCATCCGGTGCAACTAATTATAACTGGATGCCGGGAAATCTTAACGGCTTAAGTGTGGTTGTTACACCAGCTGCAACAGAAACATACACCGTAACCGGAACTGATCCGAGTGGCTGTACAAATACCGCGATGATAACGGTAACGGTAAATACGCCTCCGACAGTTTCTGCCAATACAACCGCTTCAACGGTGTGTTCGGGTTCTCCGGTCACATTAAGTGGCGGCGGCGCTACATCGTATACGTGGACAGGAAGCGTTACAGATGCCGTTGCTTTTACTCCGACAGCAACCGATACGTACACCGTAACGGGAACAGATGCGAATGGTTGCACAGGTACTGCTATGACAACTGTAACAGTAGACGCACTTCCAACGGTAGTTGCAAATTCTACCGCAAGTACAGTTTGTGATGGCTCACCGGTTACATTAACAGGAAGCGGTGCAACATCATATACCTGGACAGGAAGCGTTACGGATGCCGTTGCTTTTACTCCGACAGCAACAGATACCTATACTGTTACAGGAACGGATGCGAACGGTTGCATGAATACAGATATGACAACAGTAACCGTAAATGCACTTCCTGCTGTAGCTGCAAATTCAACAGCTTCCGCAATTTGTGATGGTTCGCCTGTTACGCTTTCGGGCAGCGGTGCCACATCGTATACCTGGACAGGAAGTGTTACGGATAACGTAGCATTCACGCCACTTGCAACTGATACTTACACAGTAACAGGAACAGATGCAAATGGTTGCGCAAATACAGCGATGACTACAGTAACTGTAAATCCACTTCCGAATGTTGGCGCAAATTCAAGCGCAGCAGCAGTTTGTATGGGCTCGTCAGTAACACTTTCAGGAAGTGGTGCAACATCTTACACATGGACAGGAAGCGTTACTGATAACGTAGCATTCACGCCAGCAGCAACGAATACGTACACCGTAACAGGAACAGATGCAAATGGATGTATGAATACGGATATGACTACTGTAACGGTAAATTCCCTTCCAACAGTTACCGGAACAGCCACATCAACAACAGCTTGTCTTTCTGATGGAGCAATTGCCTTGACAGGAACTCCTGCAACCGGAACATGGTCGGGCACTGGCGTAACAGGAACATCCTTCTCGCCAATGGCAGCAGGTGTTGGTCCGGAAACAGTTACTTATACTTTTACAGATGGTAACGGTTGTACAGCAACAGCAACAACAACAATCAATGTGAATGCTTGTGTTACAGTTGAAGAACAGGTTTGGGAAAACGGAGTGAATGTTTATCCGAATCCGAATAACGGATCATTTGCAATTGCAGTGAATGCTAATGTGGGTGATCTTGTAATTGTGATCAGTGACATGCAGGGCCGTGTTGTTTATTCTTCCATTGAGAATAATGTGCAGACCGGTTTTGTAAAATACATCAGTCTTGAAGCGCAAGCTGCAGGTTTGTATTTTGTGCAAATGACTGCGAATGGTGAATCACGAATTGAGAAGATCGCTGTTCAGAAATAGTTTAACAGGAAAATTAACAAGGTGGCGCCACGGAATTTAGTTCGTGGCGCTACTTTTTTATAGAGAGTCCATTAATTACCAAGAGTAAAATTAAAATGGCATCAACAAAATATCAATTTGTTCAAGGTGCGACAAGTGTGCTGACCACATTTACACACAAAACGCCAAAATTAATTCGCTTAATACTTTCAGTTCTTGCTATTGTCGCGTTCCTGTCACCAATTGTAGCTACGATTAATCTAATTATAAATGATAGAGAAATAAAATTTGGACTTTTTGGTTCATTTATTATTTTGTGGTCAGCGGGATACTATATGATTCGAATAGTATTGTGGAATTCTTTTGGAAAGGAGGTAATAACTTTTGATGATGACAAGGTCACTTATTATTGTGATTATAAATATTTTCAGGGCAGCAAAAAACAAATCAAGACGGATCAACTGAAGATTGAGTTGGTAAAAAGTGGCGGGCAGAATGATCTTGCCACATTGTGTTTCACAAATGCTGATGAGAAAATTGAAATGGTAATTCCAGTTTCACTAGCTGATTTAAGACTTGTAGAAGAAAAAATCAGGATAAATTACGCCTAATCCTCACACCACCTTCTCCACCCAATCACCATGCTCCCTGATCAATCCAACCAAAGCATCAACAGCATCTTTCTCATCCACATTTTTCTGCACAACTTCTCTGCCTTTATACAGCGTAATTTTTCCTAAGCCGGTTCCGACATACCCATAATCTGCATCCGCCATTTCTCCCGGGCCATTTACAATACAACCCATGATGCCGATCTTCACGCCTTTGAGATGTTCAGTGCGCTGACGGATCTTGTTGGTAGTTTCCTGCAAATCAAAAAGCGTTCTTCCGCAGGACGGACAGGAAATGTATTCTGTTTTAGAAATGCGTGTGCGTGTAGCTTGTAGAATTCCGAATGAAGTGCTGTTGGCGATCTTTGCATTTACAAACGGTTTTGCAGACAGCCATGTTCCGTCGCCCATGCCGTCGAGGAATAATCCACCGAGGTCAGTAGCAGCATATAAACGGAACTGATCTTCTTCCGCTTCTTTATAGCTGCGTTTGATAATAACAGGAACGCCGCAGTTATTTTCCATCAGTGCAATAACTGCTCTTCGCATTTCCGGCATTGCGTGCGTATTCGATGAATGAAGTACCAACACGACTGTTTTATCATTTTGAATGCGCGAAATAAAACCGGGCGAAAGTGTTTTGATATCTGCAGCAATGAAATTTATTTCTGCTGATCTTTTTTCCGCTGTGAAATAATCTTCTCCGCAGAAAACAGGATAATGACGATCAGCACTTTTTTGTTTTGCCCAGGCTTTATCATTGATTAGTATTCCCAATGTGCCGGGAATTTCAAAGTTCACTTCATGGTCGCCTACATAAGCATAATCACATGCCTGGTCGGAAAGATTCCATTTGTCGAGTGGAACAGAATAATTATTTCCTACGGAAAAAAATATTGCCGGATTTATTTCAGGCTTATCAGAAAAATCAGCGATCACACGTGGAACATTTGAACCGCCAATATTTCCAACTGCAATAGTTTGCCGACGACTATATTCATAAGGTGAATAAGGAAGAATAATTTTTTCGCCGTCTTTTTTTAGTTCAGGAATCTCTTTCGTTGGCTTCCTGTGTGCATAGCGGTTCACAAGCATTTTCGCAACAGGAATTTCAAACTCGGGATCTTCTGTCAATGAAACACGGACAGTATCACCCAGTCCATCTTCCAGCAATGTTCCGATCCCAACCGCCGATTTTATTCTTCCGTCTTCACCATCGCCTGCTTCCGTCACACCCAGGTGCAGAGGATAATTCATGCCTGCCTGCATCATGTGTTGTGCAAGCAAACGATACGCCTGAACCATCACCTGCGTATTGCTCGCTTTCATCGAGAGCACGATGCTGTGATAATTTTCATCTTCACAAATGCGCAAAAATTCCATCGCCGACTCCACCATTCCCAGCGGCGTATCACCATAACGGCTCAGAATACGATCGCTTAACGAACCATGATTTGTTCCGATGCGCATGGCAGTACCGTATTCTTTGCAGACTTTTATCAATGGAATAAACCGTTCACGAATACGTGCTAATTCAGAATCGTAAGTTGCATCGGTATATTCAATATGCTCGAATTTTTTTCTGTCGGCATAATTTCCCGGGTTCACGCGAACTTTTTCTACAATACGGGCGGCCAACTCAGCCGCATTTGGCGTGAAATGAATATCGGCGACAATCGGGGTATTATAACCGCGGTTACGAAGTTCCTTTTTAATGTTTTCCAGGTTCCGCGCTTCATTCATGCTTGGAGCGGTGATTCGGACATATTCACATCCCGCTTCAATCATACGGATCGATTGTTCTACTGTTGCTTTTGTATTCAGCGTATCAGTAGTGGTCATCGATTGCAAACGAATCGGAAAATCCCCACCCATCGGAACATCGCCGATAGTTACAACACGTGTTTTAAAACGGCTGTAGGTGGTAAGACTATTGGAATAGGGAAGGAATGAATTCACCCTGCAAAGATAGGAGGAAGAGAACGATCCGCCACGGCGGAACGAATGAAAACGAACGTAAGAAAGGACGGAATTTAGCAATCTTTAA
Source organism: Bacteroidia bacterium (assembly GCA_039918435.1). GTDB lineage: Bacteria > Bacteroidota > Bacteroidia > Palsa-965 > Palsa-965. Next base: position 42,128 of record JBDSHN010000100.1, read on the forward strand.
GCATTCGTATATTGGTTTTCATTCGTACTACGTTTCTGTATAAAAATTCAAAAGCCGCCCTTTTTTAGAGAGCGGCTTTCTTTTTGACCAATATTGCTATCGTTTATAACCCGAAGGCTATGCCGAGATTGAGGCCAATATTTCCATTTCTTTCCTGCACACCCGATTCCTTGCGAACATCAGTAAGACCCTGGTAAAAGTTAATATCTGTATTCAGCCAGATGGCTGATTTAATGCGGTAATTAAATCCTATGGAAGCATTTACGCCTGCATCAAATGGCCACGCTTTTGCATCGTAAGGATCATTTTCAGAAACAAGGAATCCGAAACTTGGTCCAACAGTAAGCTTCGGGCGGAAATCATCTTCATACGAGCGGAAGAAAACAATTGCTTTTACCGGCACGCGTATGTAATTCAATTCGGTGGTACGTGTTGATTCACCTTCGTTAATTTTAAACCTTGCGCCTTCAGCAGAATAACGAACATCCACTCCAACTCCGAAATGTTCATAAGGAGCATAGATAGAAGTAAGACCAACGTTCCATGATGGAAAAAATTCGCTGTGGTAAGGCATAATATAAGAACCGCCATAACCGAAAGTTGGCCCGATTGAAAATTTAGAATTTTTTGGTGTAAGCACATCCTGCGAGAAAGCGAATGTGTTCGCAAGCAGGAAGCAGCCTAAAATGATGCACTTTTTCATAGTTTGAGTTTTTAGTCCCGCTGTTTACGGGAGTATTATTTTTTTATGATAATAGAAAAATTATGCCATCGCATTAGCCGATGAAAATCAGAAGATTAGAGTCAGGATTAAAGATGTGGGGTGAGGAATACCGGGGAAGTACTTCTACACACAGTCTTCGTTATTATTTGTTGTTAACCATTTGTCGCTAACTTTTTTGAATACCGCATTTTCATCCACCCATTTAAAAAGACGGTAGATAAAATAATGGCCGCGCCCAAATAAAAATAACCAGTAAGCTCTTGATTTTCCTGGAATATAAAATAAGCAAAGATGATCCCGTAAACAGTTTCGAGATTTAAGGTGAGAGAAACGGTATATGGACTTACTGTTTTCAGAATATATAAACTGATCAGGAATGGAACCGTGGTGGCTGCGATACCAAGAATAAGCAGGTAGCATAAATCGTCGCCCGACATTTCCAGCCAGGGACCATCCCACGGCTTTACAATGAGTACAAAAAAGGTCATCCCGATAAATCCGCCCAGCATTTCATACAGAGAAATGGTAGTTCCGTTGTGCCCGCGCTGCACGAGAAACCCGTTGATCACACCGAAAATGGAAGAGGTAAGTGCGGCCACCACACCGAGCAAAATTCCCCAGGCATATTGTGTTTCGACACCGAAAATGAGCCCGAGCGCACCAACAACCATGATCCCGAAAACAATTTCATAACCGAGCACTTTTCTTTTCAGGAAGATCGGTTCGATGATCGCAGTAAAAAGAGAGCCTGTGGAAAAGCAGGCCAGCGTTACCGATACGTTGCTTGCTTTAATTGCCCCGTAAAAACAGATCCAGTGCAAAGCAACAATTAATCCGGTTGCAAGGTATTTCAATGCATTTTGCCGGGTAGTAGCAATCGGTTTACGGGTGATGAGCAGAAAGGCGAGAATGCCTGCAAGCGCAATAGGAATGCGCAGCCAGACTAATTTGAACGCGTTTAACGTAATCACTTTTCCAAGGATGGCGGTCCAGCCCCAGATGAAAACAATGAAATGAAGAAGGAAATAATTTCTGCGGCTTTCCTGCACACGTTAAATTTGATTGCCAAAGTTAAGCGTTTGATAAACCTATCGGTCATTATCATGAACACGTAAGAAATTTTAAAATCAAATTGGGTAAACCGAAATAGAAAATCATCTTTGTATTGTTAAATCCTCCTATATGAAAATCATTCGCGCACTTATTGTATTGTTGCTGCTTCCGGCAATTCAGGTTTTTTCCCAATGCAACGGCGATTTTACGTGGAATGCAATCGGGTCTGTTGTTTCTTTTACAGGTAATGTATCAGCAAATACCACCAACATCATCTGGGATTTTGGCGATGGGAATTATGATTATACCAATGTGGCTTCGACCTCCCATACGTATGCAGGTTCAGGGCCATATACGGCTTGTATAATCGCTTATGATTCCATTATCCCATGCGCAGACAGCAGCTGTCATACTATTGCGCTTGCCGGCGGATGTTCAGCTGACTTTACCTGGATCGATTCGCTTGGTTACGTGTTTTTCATCAGCAACTCCACATTGGGTAACAACGGTATGTATTTCTGGGATTTTGGTGATGGAAATTTCAGCACGCAACAGCAGCCGTCTAATGTTTACGCAGTTGCCGGCACTTACCTGGTTTGTCTGACCGTACTGGATTCCAACCAGAGTTTCTGCGATTCAACCTGCCATTTCGTTACCGCTACCACTGTTGCTGCTGTGCGTGAAATCAAAGCAAATGTAACCGACGTTTCTCTTTCACCAAATCCATCTGACGAGTCTGCAACTTTCGCATTTTTTATGGCGGAACCTGGCGATGCGCAGATCAGTGTTTACGATCTTACAGGCCGCGAAATAGCTAAACCGGTGCACACGCAATTTTCATCCGGCAAGCAGGAAAATATTCTTAACACAAAAGATTTCGCACCCGGAATTTATCTCGTACAGATCACCGTGAACGGACAATCCGTAAAATCACGACTTGTGGTTACGCATAAACAATAGAACAGGAGTTCTACACTTTTCCCCCGATTTCGTGTGTTTAGGGGGATAACCCAGAAGGGTGCCAACGGGAGATGGCGCCCTTCGTTTTTGGCCACAGATTTCGCAGATTACACAGATTAAAAGGGTAAAGGAATCTCAACATCTTGCAATCGGGATACAAATCTGTGCAATCTGCGTAATCTGTGGCTTACCTTTGAACTTGTGAAGCACATCTACCTTGATCATAATTCCACCACACCTGTCGATTCCTGTGTGCTGGAAAGTATGCTTCCTTATTTTTCTGAAAAGTTCGGGAATGCATCCAGCCGCACGCATGGTTTTGGATGGACAGCCGCGCAGGCTGTTGATGATGCACGTGCGCAGGTTGCGGAACTGATAAATGCGGAGGCACAGGAAATTATTTTTACATCGGGCGCAACAGAAGCCATCAACCTCGCGCTGAAAGGAGTTTTTGCGGCTTATCATGCAAAAGGCAAACACATCATCACTGCTTCGACAGAACATAAAGCAGTGCTCGATACCTGCCTTTTCCTCGAAACACTTGGCGCTGAAATTACTTTTCTGCCTGTGGATCGCGAAGGAAACATTGATCCGGAAAAACTGTCAGAAGCAATTCGCCCGGATACGATTCTTGTTGCGATTATGCTGGCGAATAATGAAACAGGAACCATTCAGCCCATTCAAAAGCTTTCCGAAATAACGCATGCAAACAATTCCATTTTCTTTTGTGATGCAACGCAGGCATTCGGAAAAATGAAAGTGGATGTGCAGGAATTGGGAATCGATCTCTGCTGCATTTCTGCACACAAGATGTATGGACCAAAAGGTGCGGGCGCTTTGTTTGTTCGCAGGAAAAATCCGCGGGTAACGCTGCTTGCCCAATTGCACGGCGGTGGCCATGAGCGCGGGTTACGCTCAGGAACATTAAACGTTCCGGGAATTGTGGGACTTGGAAAAGCAGCAGAATTGGCAGCGTTGGAATGCTGGGACAATGCCGGAAAAATGTCGGTGCTGCGCTCGAAGCTGGAATGGAAACTTACGGAGTTGGAAAACGTTTTCGTCAATGGAAATATCCGGAATCGTTTGCCGAATACCTGTAATCTTTCCATCGGTGGAATTAAAGCAGAAGAATTGATCGCGAAACTTCCGCTCCTTGCATTTTCAACTGGCTCAGCATGCTCTTCTGCATTGCCGGAGCCATCGCATGTATTGAAGGCGATGGGACTTTCAGAAGAGCAATGTTATTCCTCTATCCGTATTTCTCTTGGAAAAGATTCAACGATGGAGGAGGTGATGTTTGCAGCGAATGAACTTTGTATCCAAATTGAAAAATTGCGACACAAAAATTAAAAAGCTACAGTTGATTTAAATGGTAAGGTAATAGACGATCCTGGCGTATGTCTGTGCTTCATTTATCCCGGATTTTCCGTCATCCATTCTTGTTTTGCCATGATCATGTTTATGGAAAGTATCACTGGCTTTTCCCCATGCATCGCTTACTTCCTCTGCCTTTTCTTCCAATGTTCCACCAACAGCGGCCCACAATTTATGTGTAGCATCTTCTGCGGTTTTTCCGTTAAAAATGGCGTTTCTTTTTTTCAGTGTGGTAAGATTTAAATCCCATGGTATTAAAATCGCGTCACGGATTCTTTCATTATCCTTCGCATGAACGCTTTCATGCTTTTGCACTTCCTCTGCTAATTTTTCGTGACCGCCACGACCAGTAATTTCCAGTTTTATATTATCTCCCAAATTGCTGCCATTATCCAAAACGCCTAATAAGGCTAAAATGTCTTTTTTCTTTGCATCATCTTTTATCCATGGGCCGAACTCAGGCAAATACATAATGTATCCCACATGATTTTGCGGAACTTCGCCCACTCTTGCTGAGAAATCTTCTTCGCTATTCTGCAGCACCTCCACGAGTTGGTTTTTTCCCTTAAATGCATTTGTTACATCCTGCCCTCTTGCTATTTGACGTGAATTGACAGTTGGCGGTGTAAACCCAAGTGAAGAATCAAATCTTGCGTGTTTCTCAGCTAATTTTAAACTTTTAGTAAATCCGGATTCTCCAAGAATTTGCCGTTGCAATGGCTGTGTTTTATTAATAGAATCAGATTGACCGGAAAAAGAGGCATTCCGATTTCGCTGGTGAAGTGAATCTGCCCGCGTAGCTTCAGCACGGAAAGAAGCCATATTTCCCTGCTGCTTTTTATCAAAATCATTAGCCGCTGCCCTGCTTTGATCTCCGCCGGTTTTACTTGCATGGACATTCATAATTTTCTTGTTATAAGCGGTTATTACTTTTAGCTAATATAATAAAAACACGTATTCACAATAAAATTATAATTTGAGATGATGTGAAAAGAAGATTTGCTTTGTATCGAAATGGGTAAGGTGCGTTATAAGAAACGAATGATTAAGGATTTATTTTTTGAGAAGGAACTTTTTTATATACAAGCATTTTCGTTTCAATGATGTATTCCTTCGAATCTCTGTCATTCATCCGGCTAATGCAATGTCACATTCCCTGCATCAACGCTGCATTGTTCATTTCTCCGGAGAATTTTCAAATTTTTAATACGTTATTCTGATATTTTTGGAAACTAAATTCTGCCACATCTACGTTATCACCTCATGAAAAGATTCCTCCCGTTTTTATTTCTCCTTATCAGCTTCCATGCATTTGCACAGACTGATGTTCCCGTTAAGCCTAAGCAAAAGCCAATTAAAAAAGAACAGTTCTGGGATGAAAGTAAAAAAAAGCTGAAAAGTGTGGAATATATGGTGGATGGAAAGCTCGAAGGAAAAGCTTCGTACTTTTTTATGGATGGAAAAATGGATCGCAACGGTGCTTATCATGAAGGCTTGCAGGATTCTGTCTGGACTTTTTATTTTAACGACGGAACAAAAAAAGCGGAGGAAAGATATTTCGAAGGAAAGAAAAGCGGTCAGGCGGCTTATTGGTATAAGAATGGAAATAAATTCATGACAGGGAAATTTATTGAAAATCTTCCCGACAGTACATGGACGACCTATTATGAAACAGGAAAATTAAAAAGTGTAGAGAATTACAAGATCGAGTTTTCCAAATTTGAATGGGCATCGAAGAAGAACGGACTTTTTCAATATTGGTCAGAAACCGGGAAGCCGCAGAACGAAGGACATTTTGTGAATGATACTTTAAATGGGAAATATATTGGGTACCATATTAATGGAAATAAAAAAGAAGAAGGCGATTACACTAAAGGAAAAAAGTCGGGAAGATGGAAGCAGTATTATGAAAATGGAAAATCGCTGGAAGAAATTGAATATAAAAACGGAATCGAATACCTCTGGGATCTCTGGAGTGAAGATGGAAAACAAGTAATTAAAAACGGCTACGGAAAAATTATTCTCACCTACGAAAGCGGGCGCAAACGTACAGAAGGAATTTACCGCGACGGATTAAAAGACAGCACCTGGACATTTTATACACCATCAGGCGCGCTGGATTTTAAAGATAATTTCAAGGGCGGAAAGAAAAACGGCTTGTCGACACACTGGTATGCCGACGGAAAAATCGCTTCTGAAGGAACGTATGAAAATGACTTGAAATCCGGAAAATGGTATTGGAATAAACCGGATGGCTCACCCGATATGAAAGGTGAATTCACTGTAGATAAGCGCAGCGGTTTCTGGCAATATTGGTTTGCCGGCAGCGCACAAATGGAGCAGCAGGGTTTTTACAAAGACGATAAGGAAGACAGCATGTGGACGTTCTGGTATCCGAATGCGCAGAAATATAAAGAAGGAACGTTTAAAGAAGGAATGAAAAACGGCCACTGGACTTTCTGGTTTGAGAATGGCCAGGTGTTGCAGGAAGGTGTTTATAGCAACAATAAAGAAGATGGAAAATGGTCGTCGTGGTATGACAACGGTCAGCTGAAAGATGATGGCACATTCGCCTTGGGATTAATGGTGAGCGAATGGAAAGGCTTTTACGACAACGGCAAGGCAAATTATGCCGGAACCTATAAGAATGGTATGAAAGATGGTGCATGGATGTTTTGGTGGAAGAATGGAAAAGTGCATCAGACAGGAAAATTTAAAAATGGTTTGAAAGAAGGCAAATGGGAAACCTACAATGAAACCGGTTATCCTGATGAAGCTGGTTCGTATCATTTGGATAAAGCGAATGGCAAATGGAAATATTATTATGAAACAGGCGCTTTAAAAACCGAGACTGAATATAAAATGGGCAAGCTTTCCGGCACGACAACAAATTATTATGTGACCACTGCAAAACAAAGCGTAACACATAATAAGCTCGTGAAAGAGAAAGAATACATGTTCACAAAAACGAACGGCAAGAAAGTTTACAAAACCCGTTTAGTAAGCAAGCCAGATGGAACGTGGACGTATTATGATCTGAATGGATCGGTGATGTCGGAGATAAAGTATAAGAATGGGGTGAAGGTGCAGTAAGGTGTTTTTGCTACGTATTAATTCGTGCTCTTCACAATTTGTTTCCCGCGCCCGTTATTCAGGCGGATCATATAGATTCCATTTTCCAACGCTGAAAGATCAACGTGCATTTCCTGCGCATTCCATTCAAACGTTTTTACAATTCGTCCTTCGAGATCAGTTACATTAAAAATATCACCTTGTTTTCCATTTGGAGTTTTTAAAGTGAACGAAGAAGAAAATGGATTCGGAAAAATTTCCATTCTGAAATCGTATTGTGAAAGTTCATTTTCTCCGATGGTGATACTTTGAAGAAAAAGTGTGCCTTGTGAAGTAGCGCCACACGTAGCGCTTGATGGTTCATTCCAGCTAAAGGCAACCGGGTAACGACAACTTGCAACAAACCAATAATAATAATCGGCCGAACAATGTGCCCCCCATGCTGACTGCGCACTATCCAAAGTCTCATAATGTGATGTAATACAGATAGCGTTAGAGTAAGTATTGTATGGCGTAGTAATAGTTCCATAACCAATGTAAGAAGCATAAACAGTGGCAGTTCGGTATTCCGGACCACTGTAATTTTGGCCTTCGAAAGCATCAGTGTAACTATCCCCATAGTTCATGGGAAAAGCCAACATCTTTTCCGCATCAGTATAAATAAACCTTGGTGTCCCGGGAGTAAGAGTCCCTCCATATCTAAAATAACCTGCAGGAGTGACATCAAGCATCGTATAACCACCATTTGATAACGCTTGCGTTGAATTCGGATAGTAACTTGCTACACCAACTGTTGATGTTGGAACTATAGTATAAGTTTCTGTTGTAGCAATTGGCGCCGTCCCGAAGTTCCATATTTGATTTATCCCACTTGTTCCAAGATAGCAATAACCAGAATGGCCTACAGCATAAGAATCATAGTTATGTGGGGCAACATCTGTATAAGTTAAAACAGGTTGTGCATAGATGCTGACCGAACATGTTATTATGCAAAAAAGGATAGCTGGTATTTTCATTGGGTTTTATATTAATGCTTGAAAGGTACTATTTCAGAATGATTTAGTTGGGGGACTGTAATAATTAATTGATAGTTAGTAGAGAAATATGGCAGAGAAACAGTTAAATTGTTAATAATCAGCAAAAATTTTGCAAACAAGATAATGTTTAATGTACATTTCCGTTAATAATTAAATTTATAACCCTAATCTCAATTTAATATGTCTTCAATTCCCCCTGTCAGCCTTCCGGTTGTCCCAATTGATCATGTCCAAATTAATAGCTTAAAGCCGGACATTCTTTTTCGTTTTATGAATGTGCGTACTCCATTGAAGGAAACACCCGCACACGGATTACGCTATTTTATTCCTAACATTTATGACTCTGTTGTCGATGAAGAGTTAACAACAATTCAAGCTGATATTGAAACGCTATACCCTCAGCTTATAATCCATCGTGGAAGTACGACTGAATTAATAGATCAGCAATCAGATGTAGAGGATTACAAAGTAACGGATGAATTTATTCCCACTCCCGAAGATTACGCCGCACGTTTTCCGGAACTGACAACTTTGATATCCTGGCTGGATGCTTATTCTTCTAATATTACAGGAAGCGAAATAAGTACCAAGTTCGAGAGTGTTTTCACAACCAGTATTTCGGCTTATACTTCGGCATTAGAATTCCGAAAATTACAATGCATTTTATGGGATAACCTATTAGCAAATTTGTATGCCACCGATAGTTCTTTTCTGATCACACTGGCTTGTAAATATCTTGGCATGCTTCATTTGCTTAAAGTTGTAGATAAGGAACCAGTAGATGGAGGTGGCGGAGGTGGCGGAATAGGTTCAGGAGTTCCGTCGGAACTTGGTAATGAAATTTCCCTTGCATATGTATACCGCGCTAAAACATTAGTACCAAAATGGATTTATGAATTATTCATTGCTTCGGGAGAAGATCCTGACCAGGATGTAGGGGATGTAACACCAGTTGATGATGTGGATACAACCCTTCAAACTAAGTTTGAGCATTTAACTTTGGGAATAACCGAAATCAGGAAGCTGATAAAAAAACGAACTGAAACAGTAGGACGTCAATTAAAAAGCCTCCAACAAGACTTTGAAGTTGATACAAGAGACGTCAATGAGCAAAACCGGCATGAAAATCTAGAGTTATATTACAGTTTTAGTGATGCCGTTAAAGCGCTCGATAATCCATACGAAATCGTTACAGGAGTAAGTTATGGATTCAGTACAAGCACGACTAATTTATTGATTGGTTATTATCCTTCCTGGACTGCACTTGATTTAAATAATGTATTGGAATTATTCCAGGAAGAAATAAACGTGACAGCGGGTAAATTAGGTTCTCGGGAAAAAGAGTTTTGCGTGAGAATCGGAGATGCAATTATTAGTCAAAAGGAGCTCTGTGCCGATATGACTGATAGGGATCCGTGTGCTGTTTTAGAGCGTAAAAATTTTAGTTCAAGGGGCAGTTTTACAAATAGTGCTTTAATAGGCGACCTATTATTGACAGAACAGCAATTGATTAAATATGATGTAGGTGAAATAGCGCATGTTGAAGCAGTCATGCAAGGTTTGGATAAAGAACGAACGCACCGTCGACTTGATCGTACTGAAAATACAATTACTACATTTCATGAATCGACCAATGAAACGGAAAGAGAAAGCCAAACTACTGAACGTTTCAGTATGGAAAAGGAAACCAGCAATGTGATCGAGCAGCAGTTTCAAATAAATGCCGGAATAAATACCAGTGCAAAATACGGGTTGGTAAATATTACTTCCAGTTTGGATGCGAGTTATGGCAGCTCGCAATCACAATCACAACAAACCGCGACAAATTTGTCGCGAGATGTAACAAACAGGGCACTCAATAGAGTGAAAGAAATTGTCAGAGAAACCCAAACAATAACTGTAATTAATGAAATTGAAGAAACCAGTGTTCACAAATTGCAAAATACGACAAGTGATAATTTCAATGGTGTTTACCGTTGGTTGGATAAATTTTATCTAAATAAAGTAAAGAATTACGGAAAACGATTGATGTTCGAATTCAGTATCCCGGAACCGGCCAATTTTTATATTTTCCGAAAAATGGTGACTCCTAAGAATGGCGCGACTGTTGAAAAACCAACTTCTCCGGCCGAACTAACAGGACCAGATGGCTTCAAACTTTCCAGTCCCGCTGTACTTACGGATTCAAATTTTGCATTCTGGCTTGCTCAATATGAAGTACCGAACGCAGACGCACCACCAGCAGAATACATTCAGTTTTCACGGGCTTTTAAGAATGCTTATGCAACCACAAATAGCGATGTGTACGATTCTTTCGCTGCTGATATTCCAATATTGGATAACTATGAAGCAATACAGGCAACTATTGCAACAAAGGCGGCCTATTGGGCAAGCATACATTCAATCACACCTCCTTATTTTGAGGGACAGATAGGGACAACAGGGTTTACATTGACCCCTGCCCCTGTAAATATTCTATTAAACAACATTCGAAGTACGCTTGCACTTTCTACCCAAAGTCATGCTATGAACTTTGAAGTGAATATTGTGATTAAGGTACACAGAACTGCAGAATCATATAATAACTGGAAATTATCTACATACGCTAAAATAATAGATGCATACAAGCAAAAGCAAAAAGCGTATGATGAATGGTTGAATGCACAATATGCAGACTCGACTTTTGGCTTCACAGCTAACACCAACAATCCGGGAATTAATCGTGAGATTGAACGTGAAGAGCTTAAAAAACGCACTATAGAATTATTTACTGGTCAGCGTTATGAAAGTTTTGATGCTGCCACCAATGGAATTCAAAATGTCTCTGGTTATCCTGAAATTCTTTTTAAAGAAGCAATCACAGAAGGTAATCTCGTGAAGTTTTTTGAGCAGGCGTTTGAGTGGGAACACATGACATATATTTTCTATCCTTATTTCTGGGGCAGAAAATCGCACTGGATGAATTTGAAGAATATTGAAGATGCTGGTGATCCAATGTTTACAAAATTCCTACAGGCGGGTTATGCACGGGTAATGGTTCCTGCACGTCCGGAATTTGAAAATTACTTGCTGATGTTTAACATATTGTCTAGTGCCATTTCTTCTTTTGGTTGCGCATGGAATTTTACACCTGCTATGTTTGGAGCACTAAACATTTCGAACGAATTTCTACCAGGAGTTGATGATACCATCTATAAGTCAATTACCATGGAGCTACTATTGGCCCAGGGAAGAAATGATGACAATGCTCCGGTTATAGGTGTCCACGTACAAAAAGTGCCAACCAATCTCGTTTACGTCGTCCCCAATAGCGTTGCACCCGGTGATCCTCTTCCTGGTATTCCTGACAATTCTGCTGATCCTGATATTGCCTTGTTTATCTGATTCCATTAAGAACATGAACACTGAAACTGAAAAGGCGCCTAAACAAATCAGGGTATTTCCCTTAGCAGATCCTCAGGATTGGGTTAAACATAAGGATGCAATCAAGAAAACAATTCTGGCAGCTATTAATCCGCAGCTGCCAGGGTTTTTGAATGTGAAATACTCGTTTAGTATTGATCCGGTTTCTAATTGGATCAGGTATAATCTGGAAAACGATTTGTGGAGTGAAAAACCGAAAAGATCATTACCAAAGTCCGCCTTTGAAGCAACGCAAGCGGCAAAGAAATTTATTTCTGATTTGCAAAAGCAATGTTTGGGAAAGGATTATCTCAAATTAGAAATTCCACCAGTTTTGCCCACAGAAAGTTTAGCTAAAATCGAGCATCTTGCCACTTCGCCGGTATTTCATTTTAATAAACCATGGGTTGATCATTGGTTATGTAGGTTTCAAATTCGAATAGAAGCTTTTCCGAAAAGTGGAATTTTTAATCGCATTTTTGACAGTTGCATCGATATACGAATTGGACAAAATGGGAAAGTTGTAAATATTGTAAGTCAATGGAGACCGGTCTGGCTAAACAAAAAAAAGCAAGTTGAATTTATTCCATTCCCAGAGGAGAATGAACATTCTCATGCAGAAGATCATGACCACGATACTTCCGACCAGGATGATCCCAAACCAGAGCTTATCTATGAATTAGATGGAGAAAATTGCCCGCAAAACTTTCTTTCTCCATTTCATTTGATACTTGCAGGCCACCATGGTGGTAGCTGGCCTGCAAGCACACATTCGATTGTGACACGAATGTCATTTATAGAAAAGGAAACTGGAGGATCATATGTATTACCAGTAATTAATGGAGGAAGCACTGATTATACAATTAATTGGGCCTACTGGTGCCCTGATACATTATTCGATGAGGGGTTAATTTTCCTCGGCGACAAAAAATTCATCGAACTTTCTCCTGGAGTCTATAATCTAATGATGCATGTGAAAGATAATAAGACAACCGCAGTCAGGCTTTTTGAGAATATGGCATATGTGAATGGATCTCTCCAGACTTTGAATGCATAAAATCACAACAAATGGCAAAATTTAAATCCGGCCCATGGGACTTTGAATATAACATGCATGCTAAAGGTGGTTTAGTGTTAAGTAATATAAAACATGGACCATATAATCTTGCGAAGGATATCAGAGTAGTACGAATACGAATCAATCCGGAGGATGAAGAAGGATCCCCGTGGACAAAAAGTTTCTATTTAGGTACTGATGATTTTTATGATAAAACAGCAGGAAATTATTTGAGAGCTGTAAATTTAAATGCTCCTCCACCATTCGATATATATACAAAGGCAAACACGCTTTATCCTTCGGGGTTACAGGCAATTTATGAAACTAAAGAAAAAGTTTTTGGGAATGAATTTGACAATGATGATGGGATTTTAACAATAAAACAAACTTACATCTTTACACCATATGGTTTAAATCCTCCACATGAGCCTGCTGCTGTTTTGCCAGCGACACGAATATTTCCGCTGATCGAATTTTCTTATTCTGGTAAAAGAGTTAAAACAATTAGAATTGATTATAGGTTTAATAATAGTTTAGATTTTTTCTTATTTGATAGGGCTGGGAACTCTTTCATAGATCCTTTTCTTGAAAATACGAATATGACGCAAAGTGATATAAATAAAATAAAGCAAGACCGGCCGAATATGGCAGGTGTTTTCAGAGATAATGAGGGATCACCTAATAGACCTAATAGTTTGAAAAGTATATTTTCTGCTTATGAAAAACCCGTACAATATGAGATGTGCGGGTATGGACTAATAAAAGGATATACGGGTGAGGTTGTTGAATCTGATATTCTTGATAAGAACGATACTATGTCCGACGGAGAAGATATAATTCAAAGGGCAACTAATAAAATAACTTGGGATAATTATCATCAATGGGGTGCATATAAAGATTTTAAAAAATATCCTTCCACACCAGGAGCATTTCATAGCTTCCATCTACATTGGAGATGGAATTATTTAGCTCAGCATCCAGATGTAATAGATAAGGGAAAAGTAGCAGTAGGCAGTATCTTAATTACACCAACTAATCCTGGAACTGGAGCAGTTGGAAGTCCTCAGATGGTTGGTTATCCGACTCAATCAGGGCGAGGAGGGGCGCTACTTGATTTTAAAATCCCTAATCAGACGATTCGTTTCTCAATAACTAAAACTAAGCCACCCTTACAAATCAATGGCAAAAATGATCAATGGGATGCAGAATCCAATCCTAGCGAAAGAAATTTTGAATCCCTATTTTATAATCCTATTGACGAAACTCCTAAACCGAGGGAAATAAAGGATGGTGATGACTTGCTTTTCTGGATTTCATTCGAAGTTCACAATACCCCAATGGAAGATCTAAGCTCCAGAATTGCGGACATAACTGTTGACGAGGAAACCAGTATGGCCAATCCCTTCCAAGGGACAGTTTTTATTCATGGATTTTATTTTGCCCATAATATTGAAGATTATTTATCTAATGCGTTTAAATTTACAATCGACAAGAATGGGAATTATCCGGAAAGAACAAGTTATCGCTGGCACCGGGATGCTGAATAAAAACTACCTCCCTCTGATAACCACTTTGGTGTGCCTAATTAACGGCGCTCTGATCGGATTATGGTTTGGGATTAGCGGCGACACTTTGTTTTCTATTTCCATTCTACCTGGCTTAACAATGGGAATTTGTTTTTACTTAATTCATAAAAGACATTTTCCATTTCAAAAGAGATCAACACTTTTGATTTTTTTTGTTTCTTATTTTGTAGCTTTTATCATCCCGGGTTATACGATAATGCCCTTCTTTATTCATAATATGGATGCGGTCGAAATAATTTCAAATTGTATAAAAGGATTAACAGGAACAGGATTAATTTTATTGCTCTTCCAGGGAATGCTTAACATCTCCTTCAATACGTTTTATATTTTTATATTGTTGCTTCTTGGTATGGGTTTGGGGGCCTTGTTTTCAAGTCATTTAATACCGGATGTATTTGATGGCGATTATGGTCTTATCCCGGGATTTGCGATATGGCAAGGAATAATGGGTGGCACACTTAGTTTGGGAGTTATTTATTTCCAGGTTAAGAAATAATCAGGAATAAATAGCCCCAGAATCTCATTTCAATTCAAAAGTTATAGTTTTTTAAATTTGAGGTTCAATCAACTGAAACAAAAAAGCATAAAAAAATTCCCACTCCGGCTCTAAACCAAAGTGGGAAATTTCTTGTTTCATGTTCCGCGCCCGCGGAAGTTTTTTCTCCTATGATGTTTTCTTTTTCAATTTCCGGAAATGCGGATCATTCGGGTGATCAAAATGTTTGTGTTGATGATAAGGTTTTGTCGGTGCATCTGCCGGAGAATCTTTGCTTTGTGCAGCGCCGATGATCCATGCGAGCAAAATAACACCTATGATCATTGCCACATAGCCAAGGATTTCCAATACAGAAACTCCTTCGCCTGGCAATGATTTGGTAGAGCTGGTTTGCGCCAGTAACTGATTCCCGGAAAGGAGCAGCAGAACAAGGGGAGCCGCTTTGAAAAACTCCCGTTTTTTTGGTTTGGTTGTTGTCGTCATTTTAATTATGATTTGTACTGTTTGAATAGGATGCCTTTTAACATGAAGATTAATGAGCATTTAGCCTGCAAAGAAAATATACCTTCAAATTACGACTATTTATCGATGAAAAACATGGTTTAAGCGGAAAATAGTTGGCAAAAATCAATTTTGTTTTCTGATTATTTCGTTATATATTTGCATCCTGTTTTAATAGAACGATCAGAAAGGGGACGAGTTGTCCCCTCTTTTTTTGCCAATGATCAGCACGACACTTGTTCGCGAACTCGCGGAAAAAAAGCTTGAGAATACCGAAAACTACCTTGTAGAGGTTACGGTGAGCGCCATGAATAAGATCAGGGTGACCATCGATAATTTTAAAGGAATCTCTATCCAGGAATGTGTGGAGCTGAGCCGGTTTATCGAAGAGGAATTGGATCGTGAAACGGAAGATTACGAACTCGAAGTTTCTTCACCGGGGCTTGAACAACCTTTTAAAGTGCTGCAGCAGTATAAAAAATATTGCGGACGTGAAGTAGAGGTGAAGTTTATTGACGGAGAAAAAACAGAAGGCAAATTAATTTCTGTCAATAATACCGAAATAGAAATTGAACAATTAGTCCGCCGCGGCGGAGAAAAAGTAGAAGGACAAAAAGGAAAACAGCTGGTTGCTAAAAAAACCATCATCCCTTTTGAAAAAATAAAAGAAACTAAAATCATTATCAAATTTTAAACTCCTGGCAACAGGCAACATCAAGCAAACGATTACAATTCAATAAAAATGGAAAATCTAAACCTCATCGAATCCTTTTCGGAATTCAAAGAGACCAAGAACATTGACCGTGCGATGCTCATGAGTATCCTCGAAGACGTATTCCGCAGCATGATCCGTAAAAAGTACGGCAGCGATGAAAACTTCGACTTTATTGTCAACCCCGAACGTGGTGACCTTGAGATCTGGCGTAACCGCGAAATCGTGGACGATGAGTTTGCAGAGGACAGCTTTGATTACGATGAAAATAAACATATCAGTCTTGCAAACGCTAAAAAAATTGAGCCCGATTTTGAAATTGGTGAGCAGGTAACGGATCGTATTATGCTCGACGATTTCGGTCGCCGCGCGGTGCTTGCTATTCGTCAAAACCTTGTTTCGCGTGTACTTGATCTTGAAAAAGATGCACTTTACCGCAAATACAAAGAGCGTGTGGGTGATGTGATCACAGGTGAAGTTTACCAGGTTTGGAAAAAAGAAACACTGGTGCTGGATGATGAGGGAAATGAACTTATTCTTCCGAAAACCGAGCAGATTCCCGGCGACTTCTTCAAAAAAGGTGATGCTGTCCGCGCAGTGGTTCTAAAAGTAGATATGCGCAACAATTCACCGGTTATCATTCTTTCGCGTACCGCCCCTTCCTTCCTCGAAAAATTATTCGAAATGGAAGTTCCCGAGATCTACGACGGTCTTATCACAGTTAAGAAGATCGTTCGTGAGCCGGGTGAGCGTGCAAAAGTTGCCGTTGAATCGTATGATGACCGTATCGATCCTGTCGGTGCCTGCGTAGGAATGAAAGGTTCCCGCATCCACGGAATCGTTCGTGAGCTTCGCAATGAAAATATTGACGTAATCAATTACACCGCCAATTCTACCCTTTTGATTCAGCGTGCGTTGAGCCCTGCAAAGATCACTTCGGTGAAGCTGGACGAAGAGAATAAACGCGCCGAAGTGTACTTGAAACCCGACCAGGTTTCTCTTGCAATCGGAAAAGGTGGCCATAATATCCGCCTCGCTGGCCGCTTAACTGGCTATGAAATTGATGTTTACCGTGATACCGACGAAGACGTGGAAGATGTTACGCTCGACGAATTCTCGGATGAAATTGAACAATGGATCATTGACGAATTCAAATCTGTGGGTTGCGATACTGCGAAAGCCGTTCTCGAACTCAGCGATGAAGAACTCGTTAAGCGCACCGACCTTGAAGAAGAAACCGTCAAGGAAGTTAAGCGCATATTACGTTCTGAATTTGAATAACGGATTTCATGTGGATTGTCGAATGACAATCCACATTTTTTCCGAACTTTGTAAAGCTTAGCCCGGGAGGCAAGCATATTTATGGCAGAATCTGAGAACAAAATTAGGATTAGTAAAGTCAAGGGAGAATTCAACGTCTCTCTCGCCCGCGTCTGGGATTACCTGGAAGAGCAGGGGCATCAAATTGAGCGCAATCCAAACGGGAAAATTTCCGATGAGCAATATCGTTTGCTCCTGAAAGAATTCGCACAGGATCGCGAAGAAAAAGAAGAATCGAAATTGGTCGGACTCAGTACCCGGATCAAGAAAGAGTCCGTGGAATTGAGCGAAGAGCCGAACACCAAGGCGAGTCAGCGTGCGCAGGAACGTGATCAGGAAGAAGTTCTTATTAAGGACATGAATTCCGGTTCATCTAAACCTGCACCTGAAAAAGAAAAGCCGAAAAAGGTTAAAGAGAAAAAAGAGGAAGAGATCACCCGTGTGAAAGCGGAGCCGACTGTAAATCTTAAAGTAGTCGACAAGATCGATCTCGAACCGGCAAAAACAAAAGCGAAGAAGAAAAAAGAGGAAGACGATAAAGCCGTCGCTGAAGAAACAGAGAAAAAAGTTGCAGCAACTAAAAAGAAAAAGGAAGAAGAGCCTGTTGTTGTTGTTGAAGAAGAAGTTGTTGCTCCAAAAGCAGAAGAGGTTGTTCCGCCGGTTGAAGAAGTTCTTCCGCCAATAGCTGCTGAAGAGCCAAAACCAGAAACTCCGCCGGAAAAACAAGAAGAGGTTCTTTATCGCCGCACAGTTGAAAAGCTGGAAGGTCCGAAGATCATGGGCAAAATTGTATTGCCTGTTAAAGACGATAAGAAAAAACCCGTTGCATCTTCTTCTGCTGAATTTGAAGCTGAGAAAAAACGCAAACGCCGCCGCATCCGTAAAGAAGGCGGACCGGTTCAGAATACTCCCGGAGCTACCGGTAATGCAAATCGCGGTCCGGGACAAGGGCAGAATCAGCCTGCTGGTCGCAAACCGCACGTAGCAGGAGCACCGCGCCCGGTCAAAGCGGAACTTACAGAAGAAGAAGTTCAGAAGCAGATCAAAGAAACACTTGCACGGTTAAGCGGACAAGGAAAATCAAAAGCTTCTAAATATCGCCGCGATAAACGTGAGCAGGTTTCCCAGCGGATGGAAAAAGTCGCTGCTGATAAAGAGATCGAAAAAGGAATCCTGAAAGTAACAGAATTCGTAACAGCGAATCAGCTCGCGACAATGATGAACGTACCGGTTACACAGATCATTTCGACCTGTATGACCATCGGACTTTTCGTTTCCATCAATCAGCGTCTCGATGCAGAAACGATTGCAATTCTCGCAGAAGAATTCGGATTCAAAGTTGAATTCGTAAGCGTAGAAGTGCAGGAATCAATTGCTGAAGAAGAAGATAAACCAGAAGATCTTGTTGATCGTTCACCGATCGTAACCGTAATGGGTCACGTCGATCACGGTAAAACTTCCCTGCTGGATTATATCCGTAAAGCAAACGTTATTGCCGGTGAGTCGGGTGGAATTACCCAGCATATTGGTGCGTATAACGTACAGCTTGAAAACGGAAAGCATATTACCTTCCTCGATACACCGGGTCACGAAGCTTTTACCGCTATGCGTGCACGTGGTGCGCAGGTAACAGATATCGCAATCATCGTAGTTGCCGCTGACGATAGTGTCATGCCGCAAACCATTGAGGCTATCAATCACGCGCAGGCTGCCGGTGTTCCATTGGTATTTGCGATCAACAAAATTGATAAGCCGGGAGCAAATCCTGATAAAATACGCGAAGCACTTTCTGCCATGAATATACTGGTAGAAGAGTGGGGTGGTAAATTCCAGTGCCAGGAAATTTCTGCGAAGAAAGGACAAGGCATAGAAGTGCTGCTTGAAAAAGTATTGCTCGAAGCAGAAATGTTAGCGCTGAAAGCAAATCCGAATAAACGTGCAACCGGAACAATCATTGAGTCGACGCTTGATAAAGGCCGTGGATTTACGGCAACTGTTCTTGTTGAAAACGGAACAATGCATGTAGGTGACGTGGTACTCGCGGGTTGTTACAGCGGTCGTGTAAAAGCGATGCATAACGAACGCGGAGGCGATGTAGAGGAAGCAGGCCCTTCTTACCCGGTTCAGATTCTCGGGTTAAGCGGTGCGCCGCAAGCCGGTGATAAATTCAATATCATGGCCGACGAACGTGAAGCGCGTGATATCGCAACACGACGTTTGCAATTGCAGCGTGAGCAATCGATACGTACTACAAAACATATTACGCTTGATGAGATTGGCCGTCGTCTTGCAATCGGTGACTTCCAGGAATTGAACGTAATTATCAAAGGTGACGTGGATGGTTCTATTGAAGCGCTTGCCGATTCATTATTGAAATTATCGACGGAGAAAATTCAGATTCGCATCATTCACAAATCAGTAGGTGCGATCAGCGAATCTGATGTGCTTTTGGCATCAGCATCCAACGCCATCATTATCGGCTTCCAGGTTCGTCCATCTGCCAGCGCGAAAAAGTTGGCAGAAACAGAACAGATCGACATCCGTCTTTATTCCGTCATCTACAAAGCAATCGACGAGATCAAAGCGGCGATGGAAGGAATGCTTGCACCGGAATTCGAAGAGAAAATTGTCTGCAACGTGGAAGTGCGCGAAGTATTCAAGATCACGAAAGTCGGAACAGTTGCAGGATGTTATGTCCTCGACGGAAAGATCACACGCAATACAAAGATCCGTATCATCAGAAACGGTATCGTATTGCACGACGGACACCTTGGTTCATTGAAACGTTTCAAAGACGACGTGAAAGAAGTAACCACAGGTTACGAATGCGGATTGAACATTGATAAGTTTGATAATATCGAAGTAGGTGATATTATTGAAGGATATGAAATGGTTGAGATGAAAGCAAAACTGTAATTATAAATTAGTAAATGGCAAAGTAATAAAAAAGAGCTGCAGTGATGTAGCTCTTTTTTGTTACTTTGAATTTGCATGGCCGATTATTATTCCATATTAGGATTACCGCAAGGCGCTTCGAAGGACGCAATTAAAAAAGCGTACCGGCGATTGGCTATGAAATATCATCCCGATAAAAATCCTGCTGCTGATGCACGTCATAAATTTATTCAGATCACGCAGGCGTATGATAATCTGCTGGAAGGAAAACGATTCTCTTCTTCCTCTGTTTCAAAGCCACGGACCCAAGCGACTCCAAAATCTTCCCCTCCTAAATCTCCCGGTAAAGCGGCCGACGAAAAACGTCACGAACAAATGATTCAGCGTCACGAGCAGATGATGAAAAAATTTATGGAAATGAAACGATCACTTGGCACTGGTGCTGTCCTTGAAAAAAACCGGAAGAAAGAATTTGCAGCAATAAATTTAGAATTTGCCTTTTGTGTTTTTGTTTTCGCTGGAGGAATAATCCTTCCTTTTATTTCAGGAAAACAGGGTTTGCTTGTGCTTTCATTTCCACTTGGTCTCGGAGCAGGAATCAAATTGTTCTGGAAAGCCGGCCGGCGAAAAATGCGTGCGGATATGCTTTACGCAAAGGAGACTTATTTTTCTTTAAATGAGTTGCGCGAGTTTTTTAGTAAAGACCGGCTTGGTACACCGGGTGGACTTAACCGTTCTCGTTATTAATTACTTCTTATAATTCCCCTCAAACATTCCCTGCACAAAATTGTAACGGTAACACGTGTACACCATATTCACCGTTGAAATATCCAACCCGAAACAAGCTTCTCCCGGAAAATATAAACGGTAGCCGATGTATGCGCCGCTTTCAAAAGGAGAATAGCTCAGATCAAGATCAACGCTAAGCTTTCGCGATTTGAATTTATTCATTTTGTTTCTTCCCCACGGCAATACAGTTCTGCTCACTCCGCCTTTGAACATAAAGCGCGAGTCCGAATAAGCGATTGCGCCAACTGACTTTGTATGATACCAGGTCTCTTTATAAATTTCACCTTTCGAATGAAAATAATTGAGATTGGCATAAAGCCCGGTTGCGGTTTTGGCTTGCCCGGTATTGATCACAAATGGAGTGTAATTTAGTTCAGCGCCCAATGAAATTCCCGCTCCGAATATATAGCCGAAGTGCACGCCCGGAATAAAAGCAGCAGGATAAAAATTCTTCGCTTCACAATTTTTCACGGATAGAAAAACGCAAAGCAACAGCGCGAAGCGTAGGGAGAGGTTGTGTTTCATAAATTAAAATTTTCGCAACAGGTTTGCCGCTTGTTGCTTTAGAAAGGTAAGAAAAAATTTCACCTGAGCAATTCACTTCTCATCGCCCAAACTCAATAGCATTCGCCAAACTCTCCGTTTTTGCATCTTCACTTTCGGATCGGATCAACCCTGATCAGGGAATCAACTGTTGGGTTATAGGCAACTTCTTCGGGTGTAGATCCACAGACGAATAAAAAACAGTAAGGGAAAAAATGAAAGCAGGGAATAGTTTGAGGGGTATTCTGAAAGATACAACTTGTGTACATGCTAACATGGGTTATTTGCTCTTATCTCACACCATAGGTTTATCCCATCAATATTTCATACGGGATTCCAAAAGCATCGTGCAACGCTTTGATCATTCGTTTTGAAAGCGCACGATTGCCATTGAGGATTGCGGAAACTTTACTTTTGTCACCTATTACTTTTACAAGATCTTTTCGCTCTATTCCTTTTTCTTCCATAATAAATTTCAAAGCTTCAATAGGATCAGCAGCTTCGATGGGAAAATGCTCTTCTTCATATTTATCAACAAGCGTAGCAAGAATATCCAATTCATCGCCCTCTGGAGTACCACCTTTTGCACCCCAGATCTTTTCCATCCGTTTGAGAGTGTGCTCGTAATCCTTTTTTGTATGAATGGGTTTAATCGTCATGTTAAATTGTTTTTGCGTTTATTTTATCATAAGCCTTATGCATACCAATAACCCTGATCCACAAGATTTGTTTCTCATAATCAATAGCAGCTATAAGCCGGTAATCATTACCCTTTATATTAAAAACTACACGGTCATTTCCAACAACACTTGCATTTCTGTATTGAATTTTTAATTCGCTGAAATTTTTCCAGTTGGCTTTTTTAATTTCTTTAAACCAATTTACAAGAGGAACTTCAGAGTCGCTAAGGCATCCCAAAATTCGCGAATAGTCCGCCTTGCAATTATTCTCATATAAACGAAAGACACAAAAAGTTTCCGTTTTGGCAACTTTCGACATTATTCCGTTACTAAAAATTTGAAATTTTACCGCAACACCTTCTCATTCTCCAGCACCATCTCCTTTGCCGCTTCTACAATTGCATCCACATCAAACCCGCATTCCTTCCACAACTCCGCCTGCTCTCCGTGCTCAATCCATTTATCAGGAATGCCCAAACGTTTTACTTCTGCTTTGTAATTATGATCCACCATAAATTCAATCACTGCAGATCCGAAACCGCCCTGGATACAACCATCTTCAACAGTAATTACTTTATCAAATTTTGAAAACACTTCATGCAACATCGCTTCATCTATCGGCTTTACAAAACGCATATCATAATGTGCAGCAGAAATGCCTGATTTAGCCAACATAACATGCGCCTCTGCGGCAAAATTTCCAGGATGACCTATCGTTAAGAGCGCGATATCTTTGCCATCATTTATTTTCCTTCCCGTTCCGATCTTGATTTCTTCGAAAGGAGTTTTCCATTCGGGCATCACACCTTGCCCGCGCGGGTAACGAATAGAAAACGGACACGCATTTTTATCCAGCTGAGCAGTAAACATCAAATTGCGCAACTCCGCTTCATTCATCGGTGCGCTTACAACCATATTCGGAATGCAACGGAAATAAGCAAGGTCAAATGCGCCATGATGTGTCGGGCCATCTGCGCCTGCTAATCCGCCACGATCTAAAACGAGCACGACATGCAAATTCTGCAATGCAACATCATGCACCACCTGGTCATAAGCGCGCTGCATGAAGGAAGAATAAATATTGCAGAAAGGAATCATGCCTTGTGTGGCAAGTCCAGCCGAAAAAGTGACAGCATGCTGCTCAGCAATTCCAACATCAATTGCACGATCCGGCATTGCTTTCATCATGATGTTCAGCGAAGATCCGGAAGGCATCGCAGGAGTGATTCCCATGATCTTCGGATTTTTTTCGGCGAGCTCCACAAGTGTGTGGCCAAAAACATTCTGGTATTTCGGTGCTTGTGGTTCGTTGGAAACGGCTTTGATAATTTTCCCTGTGGTTTTATCAAACAATCCCGGCGCATGCCACAACGTCGGATTTCCTTCTTCTGAAAATTTAAATCCTTTTCCTTTTGTGGTCAGCACGTGAAGGATCTTCGGACCGGGAATGTCTTTCAGATCTTTCATCACTTTCACCAAACGGTCCACATCATGCCCATCGATCGGTCCGAAATATCGGAATTGCAGCGATTCAAAAAGATTGCTTTGTTTTAATAATGCAGCTTTTAGAGTATCGCTGACCTTCGAAGCAATTTTCTGCGCGTCGGGTCCGAACTTGGAAATTTTTCCGAGCAAATTCCACATCTCATCTTTCATCTTATTGTAAGTATGAGAAGTAGTGATGTCGCTCAGGTATTCTTTCAAAGCACCGACGTTCGGATCGATGCTCATGCAATTGTCATTTAGTACAACTAGTAAATTGCTTTTTTCAATTCCGGCATGGTTCAATCCTTCAAATGCCATTCCCGCAGTCATTGCGCCATCACCAATTACAGCGACAGCATGACGGTCTTCTTTTTTGCGGTTAGCGGCAACAGCCATTCCAAGCGCTGCAGAAATGGAAGTGGAGGAATGTCCTACGCCGAAAGCATCGTATTCACTTTCGCTGCGTTTCGGAAATCCGGAAATACCTTTATAAAGACGATTGGTATGAAAAACATTTCTGCGGCCGGTGAGAATTTTGTGGCCATAAGCCTGGTGACCAACATCCCAAACCAATTGATCAAAAGGCGTATTAAAAACATAATGAAGCGCAACAGTTAATTCAACCACGCCGAGACTTGCACCGAAGTGCCCGCCTTTTTTAGAAACAAGATCAATAATGTATTGTCGTAATTCCTTTGAGACTTGCGGAAGTTGATCTTCACGCAGTTTTCTCAAATCACAAGGCAGATTGATTGTTGAAAGCAATTTGCCCGCCGGAAACTCGCCTGAATCTGAAGTGTCGCTCATTGGATAGTTTGCAGAACAAAGATAATAAGAAAAAACACTGGTTTTAGCCTCAAGAACGTGGCTTTCAACGCGTTGTTGTTCATATACGGAAGTAATGTGGTTAAGGTTTGTTAATCAGCGGTTAAGGAAATTGGACGGGGACGAAATCCGCCGCGGCGGAGGCGACAGGCGGCAGGCAAAAAGGCATCTGTTATCTCTGCCCTTCTATCACTCATGCAAAAATTCCTATCCGTTTTTATCCGCTAGATCCGCGTCATCCGTGTTCTATCATTACAGCGAACCTCACTTCAAATTCTGCCTGAAATAATCATCCGAAAGCACCGAACCTGAATTCGTATCCACCACCAACATTCCCACACCGAATTTCATCATCACCATACGGTTATAAAAAATAAAAAGACGCTGATTATTTTTGCGCCAGATTATTTTATTGACATCCGGCATGCCTTTGACTTTAGGAATTGAAAAGCTCATATTATCCAGCGTAACCTTCAACGCAAATCTATCCCGTTCACCGAAGGAAGTATTAAAAACTTCAATTACATTTCCTTTTATAACTTTTGGAGTGGAAGTATCGCTTTCATCGCGCTCGTGCTTTACAATACGCACTTTATTTTTTTCCTCGGCCCGTTCTTCGGCGTCGTCATCGTAATCTTCACTGTCATCTTCCACATTCTGTTTGAAGAGAAGATCTCTTCCCGAAATTATTTTCATGTGCTCAAGACAACGCGCTGCAAACGGACTGCTGATATCAAAGTCAGATCCGCGCTGTTCTAAACCTTTGATCACTTTCAGATCAGCAGTGTTCAATAAAAAATGCTGGTATTTTTCGAAACTCGGCGAATCGTCTGGCATAAAGGTCACCGCTCCGAAAATATGATAAAGGCCCGGGTTCTTTTTATCTTCTACAATTTCAGAAAGCAGGGTAAGCGGACGCTTTTTGACCCCACGAAAAATAAAGAACATCAGTAAGCCGGCAAATACAATGCTTCCGGCAGTTACATATATCGCTTCCTGGTCCATCGCACAAATGTAAAGGAAAATAAAGCGGCGAAGAAAAACAGTTTGATAGAAAAAGAAAAGGGCCGTAAAAATTTACAGCCCCTTTCTCCTGTGAAAACTTTTTCTAATGAAGCGAATTCATATCAACTACATCGGATTCTTCTTGTTTTGTCTCATGCACTTCAGGCTTTGAACCGAAGAGCTTGCGCAATTTGATTCCGGCATTTTCTGACATGATATACATAACCGGAAGTACGATCAGCGTAAGAATTGTTGCGAAGCTTAAACCATAGATCATTGTCCATGATAATGGCCCCCAGAATGCAACACTGTCACCACCAATGAAAATATGCGGATTGAAATCGCTGAAGAAAGTTGCGAAGTCAATATTCAGACCGACTGCAAGCGGAACAAGTCCGAGCATTGTTGCAGTTGCCGTAAGCAATACAGGAGTCATACGTGTTTTTCCGGCTTCGATGATTGCGGCACACGTTTCCATTCCACGGTCTTTCAGAATATCGATGAACTCTACAATGAGAATTCCATTCCTGACGACAATTCCGGCCAGCGCAATAATTCCGACACCTGTCATTACAATGGAAACGTTCATTCCGAAAATTGCAAGTCCGAGGAATACACCGATGACGCTGAATAAGATTTCCGTTAGAATGATGACCATTTTTCCGACAGAATTAAATTGCAGCACAAGGATCAGAACGATCAACCCGACAGAAGTGAGCAATGCGCCACCAAGGAAGGATGCTGTTTCCGCTTGTTCTTCCTGCTGGCCGCCCATTTTCACTTCAACACCGGGAGGCAAATGTTTTTGCTTCCATTGGTCAACCTGTGCGCGTACATTATCCGCTACTTCATTCGGATTATATCCTGCAAGCACATTCGATTCAAGTGTGATGATGCGTTTCTGCGCTTTACGTTTCACACCGCCAAAGCTCACGCCATATTTAATTTCAGCGAATGATGAAAGCGGAACACTGCGGATCATACCGTTCATGTTCATGTCGCGGTAAGTGATCTTTAAATTCTGCAGCGCATTCAAGTCGTTGCGTTGCGATGGAAGATAGCGCACCATGATCGGGTACTCATCTTTATCATCACGGAATTTAGAAACTTCCGTTCCGAAAACAGCGCCACGCAATTCCATTCCGATCTGACCGGTTGAAATTCCTTCACGGTTTGCCCGCTCACGATCAATCGAGAAAACAATATCAGGTTTGCTCGCGACCACATCGCTTTTTAGTTTTTCAACTCCGGAAACTCTTACATCCGGGCGATCAAGATAATGTTTGAGACTATCTGCGGTCGATACCAACGCATCTAAATTGTCGCCGGTGATCTCAATGCTGATTGCTTTTCCGACAGGAGGTCCGCCGGCTTCCTGTTCGACGACAATCTCTGCGCCCGGAATTTTATGTTTCCTGAATTCATCCTGCACACGCATCAGCACGGCGCCGGTTGATTTTCCATTACGTTCAGAAAACTCTTTGAATGCAACTGTAACTTTTGCTTTATGTGGCTGTGCGGATGGATCAGCTACACGCGGATCTCCTGCGCCTTTCGAAACGTTCGCAATAATGGAAGTCACAATATCAGTATCATTCCCGATCTGTTTGCGGACGCGTTTCTCCACTTCCAACGCCACATCATTCGTTTTCAGCTGATCAGTGCCAATAGGCATTTCAATATACGTGTAAATGAAATTTGGCTCTGCAGAAGGGAAAAAGTCAACTTTTGGCTGGCGCATTCCCAACACGAGGAAGGATAAAATGAACAATCCGATCGTGGAGAAAATAATGGTTTTCGGATGACTGATCGACCATTCCAGTTTTCTTCCATACCAATCCCTGAAACGAGGCCAGGTGTTTTCCTGGAATTTAAATATGATCCGGCGAAGTACATAATGGTGAAGAATAATCAACCCATAAAGGATGAGCATAAAGTTTCCAAGCCCACGCGAGCCGGAGATATAACCGATGGCAGCGATGACAATTGTTACAACAGTAAATATTTTTAACCAGCGTGGCCATGTGTTATCTTTTGCCGTAGTTGAATCATAATGACGCATGAATTGCACCGCAAATACCGGGTTGATGATATAGGCTACCAGCAGAGATGCAAGAAGCGTAATTACCATTGTGATCGGCAGGTAGATCATGAACTGCCCGATGATTCCACCCCAAAACATCAGCGGAAGAAATGGTGCAAGTGTGGTGAGTGTTCCGGAAAGTACAGGAAGGAAAACTTCTCCCGCAGCAAGTTTGGCCGATTTTACAATGCCCAAGCTCGCATGCTCAAGAAAAATACGGTGTGTATTTTCAATGACAACAATCGCATCATCTACAACAATTCCCAAGGCAAGCAGGAAGGAGAATAATACGATCATATTCATCGACCAGCCCATAAAATAAATGACAGCAAATGCTATTGCCATTGACAGGGGAACAGAAAGTGCCACAAAGAATGAATTCGTTGCGCCCATGAAAAACATCAGCAGAATAATGACAAGAATAAATCCGATGATAATAGTGTTGATGAGATCATGCAATGTCACACGCGTTTTATCCGACTGGTCACCAGTAATGGTCACAGTAATATCATCCGAAATGGCTTTAGACGCTTTCATGGTTTTCACCAGTGCATTGATGTTGTCAGATGCGTTGATCAGGTTTTCTCCTGCGCGTTTAATAACGTTGAGGGTAATAACATCTTTTCCTTCAAGGCGCGCGAAGCTTTCTTTTTCTTTAGTGCCATCACGAACTTCGGCAACATCCTGGAGGTAAACTTTTGCACCGGCCTGTGAACCGACGATAATCCTTTTCATCTCGTCAACTGATTTGAATTCGTTCTTAATCGACAAAGAACGTTTCATTCCATCGGTTGTAATCGTACCGGTTGTCATAGAAGCATTTTCCGATTGTATCGCACGTTGAATATCACCGAGCGTCAATTGTGCGCCCTGCATTTTGTACATATCCACATCCACCTGGATCTCACGATCCAATGCGCCGACCATTTCCACGCGGGTAATCTCCTTCATGGATTCGATGTGGTCCTGCATATCGTCCGCAACTCTTTTCAGCTTCTTCAGATCATCACCCGCAATGTTGATGTTCATGATCGGGAATTCAGAGAAATTTACTTCCTGCGCATCCGGACCAACATCTAATTTTTGCGGAAGATCTTTTCTCGCTTTGTCAATCGCATCTTTCACTTTCTGAAGCGCGAATTCTGTCTTCACATCTGTGTTGAATTCCACCACCACGTTACAGAAAT
Source organism: Bacteroidia bacterium (assembly GCA_039918435.1). Classification (GTDB taxonomy): domain Bacteria; phylum Bacteroidota; class Bacteroidia; order Palsa-965; family Palsa-965. Next base: position 70,914 of record JBDSHN010000100.1, read on the forward strand.
TTTCCTGCGAGTTGCTGGTTACTTTCTTAACACCTGCAATTGCTTTCACCTGTTTTTCAATAGGCTTTGCAATCAGGTTTTCCATATCTGTCGGTGAAGTGCCATAATACTGCGTACTCACATAAATCGTCGGCACTTTTACTTCCGGAAAAGATTCTTTCGGAATTTTATTGTAGAAATTGTAACCGGCAAGTGCGAGAAAAGCAGTAAGAATAAAAATGGTAGTCTTATTGTTGATCGCCCAGCTGGATGGCTTGAATTCTTTTATTTTATCTAACATACCTGTATAAATTGGTGCAGTTAATTAATGAACGGATTATTCCGCAGAGATTAAATCTCCCTGGTTGAGATCTGCACTTCCGTCTGTGATGAGTTGATCGCCGACATGTATTTCCGATTTAGACGGGTCCAATTCTGCAGAACCATCGTATGTATTGGTATAAGCGACAGTACGTTTTTCAGCCATCAATTTTCCATCCTTGTTTTTCACGGCAACAAATACAAACATTTTTCCGTCTGCAGTTTGTTGAATTGCGCTGAGTGGTATTACAAGCGCAGATGCATTCGAATAGTCGTTGATCCTGATCACTGCAATCATGTTCGGAACAATGTTTTTTTCTGTTGCAGGAAGCACCACTTCAATATTAAATGTCCGGTTCACTTTATTAATGATACGACCCGAATAGGTGATGGTTGTTTCAACCGTTTTATCAGCATCAGGGAAATAAAGGTTTACGGGGTTTCCTGTCTGTACTTTAGAAACATATCCTTCTGCCACTTCACCTTTCACACGCAATTTGCCTGTTCCCACTATAGAAATGGAGGAAAATCCGGGAGAAGCCATTTCACCTACTTTAATATTTATCTGGTCAACAGTTCCGGCAATAGGTGCTTTGAGGCTTCCCATACCGATCTGCTCTTGCATCGCGCTGATTTGTTTTTCAATCGCCTCATATTGTGTTTTCGCTTGCAAGAACTGCAACTCAGTTCCGATCTTCTGATCCCAGAGATTTTTTTGGCGGTTATAAACATCCTGCGCAAGATCACGCTGAATTTTTAATGCCGCTAATTGCTGGTTCATTGCGCCTGCATCTAAAACAGCAAGCACTTGTCCGGCTGATACTTTATCGCCGGCATGTACATTCACGCTTTTTACGAGACCGGGCATTTGCGGACCAACAGATACGCTCTCATCTGCATCCACGCGACCTTGAATATCGATCGAGTGGTTGAATGCCGAGAGATCAATCTTAACAACGCGCACAGGTTTTCCCATATTCGCTGTAGTACCGCTTTCTTTTGCAAGATCCATTTCAAGGGTTGCAATTTCATTGCGGAGCTTCTCCAGCTCTTCCGTTTTTTTCTTGATATCAGCCCGGATCTTGTCTTCTTTTTTCTGTTCACTGCAGGACATTGCGAAAAGAGAAAGGATGCTGAATAAAATGAGCGTTTTTTTCATAAGAGATGGTATAGGACGATTGATCAGTTGTTTTGTTTTTTTATTTTGTGAATGCACCGGTTGCTTTGTCGTAATCTATTTTTGCGATCACGGCAGTGTAAAGCGCGTCGAAGTAATTGGTCTGCGCTGCTTTTAATTCAGTTTGTGCGCTGATAACTTCGAAGTTGGAGCCAACCCCGGCATCATATTTTTTCTTCGCCGAATTAAAAACACTTTCAGCAAGCACCATGTTTTCTTTTTGTGCCTCCAGGGAAGCTGAACTGTTTTGCAATGCAACTTTTGCCATTGCACGCTGCATGTCAATAGTACGCTGCATCCAGATGAGATTATTTTCTGCCTGCATAATCCCGACTTTATATTGCTCCACGCGATAATGACGCTGCAAACCATCGAAGATCGGCACGTTAAGACGCAAGCCGATAACGACCACCGGGAACCATTTCTGATCTGTATCGAAAAAATCAAATTTTGTACGTTGCGCTTGCGTGGAAGCTGATCCGAAAAGCACGAGCGTAGGTAAATAGCCGAAACGTTCGGAACGCAGGTAGAGCTGCTGACCGCGCAACTGTGTTTCGTAAAGCTGGAATTCAACGCGATTCCTGTAATCAAATTTTGAATTGTCAGCAGTAACAGGAGAAAAAGCAACATTCTCAATCTTATCCGTGAGTACAAGATTGGCGCTTTGATCCATTCCCATCTGGTATTTTAAAAGCACCAGCGAAAGATCAAGCAGCCGGTTTATGTTCGATGCTTCCGTTGTAAGGTTATTATAGGTAACGGTAACCCTGTCCACATCCAGCTGTTCCACGAAACCATTTGTATGAAGCGCTTTGGTATCGTCCATCAGCTTTTTAACGCGATCAAGATTTGCATCGAGCAATTTTTTCCGTTCGTTATTGATGAGCACAGTATAATAAGCCTTCGTTACATCGGCCGCTGCTTCGATCTTTGTACGATCCACATTTTTTTGCGCCAGCTCCTGGTAAAGCTTTGCCGCTTTTACTCCAATGAAATAGCTTCCGTTAAACAAGAGCTGGGTCGCGCTTACTCCAACTGTTGCATTATATTTTGTTCCGAACTGAACAGGAATATAAGTGCCGGGCTGTCCGCCAAAAAATTCTCCAGGTATAAGTGAAGTTGGAATTTTAAGGAAATCCTGCACCTCTACAGAACCATTGATCTGCGGAAGTCCTGCCCCTATCACTTCTTTAACCTTACTATCGGCCGAAACCTGGTCGAGCAATACGTTTTGTACCGAAGTGTTGTGTTGCAAGGCAAAATCGACAGACTGCTGCAACGAAAAGGAATAGCTGGCGGTGTCAATTTGCTGCGCCTTCAATGTTACAAAGCCTGAAACAAACAGTAAAGCGAGCAATAAGCTGCTTTTGTTTGATGGACTGCGGAATAAAATTGAATGGTTTGTTTTCATATTCATGGTAAAAAAGCCCGCCGGAACGGATTGGTTGTTTTGATGAGTCGTTTAGGAGAGTTAAATATTTTAATCTTCCTCAATTATTTGTTTGTGCTTATTAATGAGCTTGTGACCTTTTAACGTACAGATGCCATAAAGGAAATGTTCCACGAAGGCGATCTGAACATCCAGGATGCGGAATTTGTCGGGAGGGAAAATGGCAGGATTAAATCCCATGTCAATTTCTTCGCCCCGGAGCCTTGATAATAGCTTGGAATTTATATCTGCTCTTACAAGGCCATCCCTTTTTCCTTTTTCAAGAGAATTTTCCACTTGCTCCAAAACGAATTCAGTTTTGAACTTGTGAAATAAATCCCAGGTTTGCGGATGGTATTTGCGCAGATCGTAAAAAATATTCGGGTTCACTGTGCTGAAAATCTCATTCAGCTTTTTCATCATTTCAAAAACCTCTTCCACCACATTCACCGCATTTTCTGCAATAGCACGAAAATCATCGCGGTCTTTTTTCAGCGAGGTTTCCATCAGCGTATGCACTACTTCATCCTTATCACGGAAGAATTGATAGATCGTTTTTTTAGACATGCTCAAGTGTTTGGCAATGTCATCCATCGTAACGCTCTTTATGCCGTACCTGAAGAACAGTTCGTAAGCAGCTTGCAATATTCTCTCTTTATTTTCCATGGGGGTGTAAACTCGCCGCAAAACTATGGAAACATTTTATGAATACAACGTTTCTCCGACGAAATTTTTTGAAACGTTTGTGTTTCCTACACGTTAATTTTACTGCAATAATTTAATAACCAGTTAATTATGCTGGAAACGCAGGAAACATAAATATTTTCCAGCTTTTCGACGAACGGTAAAAATGGAAACGTTTTGGGTTTACGGGGAAGAAATCAACGTAGCTGCCTGAATTTTTTTATTCCATTTTAAGCATGAATTATTGATTAATCTGCTTTCCGGAATTCTTTTTCTTGAACGTACATTGTGCGCGATCACTTTACCCGAAGCGATTTTTTTTCGCAATCTTTGTGGCCGCTAAAGTTTAAATCAAAAGGCTATGTCACACGAAAAGATAAAAGACCTGCTTACCTCCACAGTATTGGATAGAAATGTAACCGCAAAAGGGTGGGTGAGAAGCGCACGTGGAAATAAATATGTGCAGTTCATTCATTTAAATGATGGCTCAACGATAAAAAATATTCAGGCGGTAGCCGATGTTGCAAAATTTCCGGAAGAACTGCTCAAAAAAATTACAACAGGCGCCTGCATTTCTGTAACAGGAAAGCTTGTTGCTTCACAGGGAAAAGGACAGGCGCAGGAAATCCAGGCTGATGAAATTGTAATTTTGGGAGAATGTGATCCGGAAACCTATCCGTTGCAAAAACGCGGACAGGACAGCAAGGATAAAAAGCCGGTTACGCTTCCATTGGAGTTTCTTCGCGAGAAAGCGCATCTGCGCCCGCGTACAAATACATTCGGCGCGGTGCTGCGTATTCGTCATCACATGACTTTTGCGGTTCACAAGTTTTTCAATGATAAAGGATTTTTCAATTTGCACACGCCGATCATTACAGGTTCCGATGCAGAAGGTGCGGGAGAAATGTTCCGTGTAACAACGCTTGATCTTGAAAATATTCCGCGTACAGAAGATGGAAAAATAAATTTCGAAGAAGATTTTTTCGGAAAAGAAACCAATCTTACTGTATCCGGACAATTAGAAGGTGAACTGGCAGCGTTGGCGCTCGGACAAGTATATACATTCGGACCAACTTTCCGTGCAGAAAATTCAAACACGCCGCGGCATCTTGCAGAATTTTGGATGATTGAACCGGAAGTTGCATTTGCGGATATCAATGATAACATGAACCTCGCGGAGGACATGCTGAAATATCTTGTGCGTTACGCGATTGAACATTGTCACGATGATGTTCAGTTTTTGAATGACACATACGACGATAAATTAGTCGCGCGTTTACATTCTGTAATTGATAATCCGTTCACGCGCATTTCTTATACGCAGGGTGTCGAAATTCTCATTGAAGCAAATGGAAAGAAACAATTCGAGTTCAAACCTGAATGGGGAAAAGATCTTCAGAAGGAACATGAAAATTACCTGGTAGAACATTTCGGTGGACCGGTTGTTGTTACCGGTTATCCGAAAGACATCAAAGCGTTTTACATGAAGCTGAACGACGATGGAAACACGGTTCGTGCAATGGATATTTTATTTCCATGGATCGGTGAAATTATCGGTGGCTCGCAGCGTGAAGATGATTACGATAAATTGTATGCGCGAATTAAAGAAATGCATATTCCGGAAGAATCACTCTGGTGGTATTTGGAAACACGCAAATTCGGCTCTTGCCCGCACAGTGGTTTCGGACTTGGATTTGAGCGTTTGCTTTTATTTGTAACCGGCATGACGAATATCCGCGATGTGATTCCTTTCCCGCGTGTGCCTAAGAGTGCGGAATTTTAAGCCACAGATTACGCAGATTGTAATTAGATCTAATGCGCAATGATCACTCGCGTATTTGCAAGAACATTTCCTGAGCGCACGCAAAAGAAATAAATTCCATCCGGAAATTCACTTGTGTTGAAGGAAATTGTTTCTTCAAACCTTCGTATTTCGAATTGCAGACGTTCACCCAATACATTGTAAACGGAAATTTCCACAGGCTCTTTGTGCGCACTTGAATTCCATTGTAACGTTACAATATCTGAAGCTGGGTTCGGTAATGCATCGATCTGCAAATCATTATTTATTTCCGAAACGTCAAGCGGAAAACAAAGTACCGTATGATGAATCGCAGCAGGTGTTGTTGTTGTAATAACGGGAACGAGTTTATGTAATCCGCTCGTCACGTCCACACTATGATGCGTTTCCACATAAGCAGCATTTGTTATAACGTCAGGATAGGCGCGCCGTTCATTGCAACCGGAATAGCCCATACTGTCGATCTTAAAAATGTAAGCATTCAAACTATCACCGAAACTTCCGGTGTAACCAGCCAATGCAAATCCGCCACCTGAAGTATTGGCAATTGAAAAACATTCTTCCTTGAGCACTCCGCCATACGACATGGCCCACAATGTATCGCCGTTAAAATCTGTGCGGATCACAAACGCATTGGATGAATCAGTTCCCCTTATGTTTCCCGGACCAAATGTTTCGGTATAACCTGCCATTGCATAACCACCGGATGGCACTTCTACGATACTGTAACAATCTTCCGTGTATTGGCCGCCATACGTTTTTGACCACAATAAATTTCCACTGAGATCTGTCTTCATCATAAACACATCATAATACCCGGAACCAAAGCTCGATTCGCCACCGCAAAAAACATAACCGCCATTACTTTCAATTATATCCATTGCTTCTTCCCACACCGGTCCGCCGATAATGTTTGTCCACAATGTATCTCCGTTTGCATCTGTTTTAACCAGCCACGCATCCGACCAGCCCGGGACATTTGCATACGTGAACATTTTTCCGCAAAAAAGAAATCCATTATCTGAAGTCGGAATCACTTTCACAGCATGCTCATATCCTGCGCCTGAAAAAATTCGTGTCCAGATGGAATCTCCATTCGCATCTGCAAGCATGATAAAACCATCATAGGAAGAGACAGGGTTTTCGACCAGCCCTGAAATAATAAAATTCCCATTGGCGAGTGGTTTAATATCGTAAGCAATGTCATAACCCGCAGTTCCATAATTTTTCCACCAGAGCAAATTTCCATTTGCGTCTGTGCGTGCAATAAAAGCATCGCCGGCAGGATCATCTGAAAATGTTTCACCTGAAAAAACATATCCGCCACCCGGAACTGATTTCACATAAATGGCAAGCTCATTGCCGGTGCCGCCATAAATTTTTGACCACTGCAAAATGCCCAATGAATCGGTTTTCGTAAGCATCGCATCTGTTCCGCCCGTTCCGTTTCCAAATGAGCTTCCGGATAAAATAAAACCGTTGCCAGGAGTTATGTCAAGCGCATAGGCATCTTCATTATTCGGTGTTCCATATTGCACCTGGAAAGTTTGTGCGAAAGAAAAGACAGGAATAAAAAAAAGTGCAGTAAGAAGGTGTAAAAATTTTTGCATCGGTATGAGTTTTTTTTAAAGCTGGTTCATTTTACCACGCGACTTCGGATAGGGATTTTATCCGGCTAATAATCATCCACATCATCAAGATCCGCATCGCCTTTTTTCTTTTTATCCTTTGGCTTTGCATTATCATCCTGATGAAGAATGAACTTTCCGCCATCATCTTTTTTGCGGTCTTCTTTTTTATCCTTGGTTTTATTAAACCATCCGAATTCATCATTAAGAATACTTTGCAAATTTTGTTTTTCAGTATGCAGATCTTCTTTCAGCGCTTTGCCGGCACCTTTGCGGTCCCAATGCGTAATATTATCGTCGTCGATGTATCCTTTCATATTGATAAATAAACGGGTGCGGTGGCCGCCATCATCTTCTTCAATGCCATATTCGGGTTGCTGCGGTTTTCTCAACACCCATTTTTTAGAAAGTATTTCATCCATTTCAATGATGAAGTGATAATCAACCGTATCATCAAAATTATGCGTGCCCGACATGGTAAGGTTCAACGCGCTCGAATTGATCTGCATCTGCGGGATGTTGATCACTCGGTTTTTGATTTCAATCGTGTTATGAAGATTTTTAAATTTAATATCCTTCAATTCATCCAGCCTGATAAACTTCGATAATACTTCCAGCGGTTTAAAATTGATCAGTTCTCCATTGGTAATAGTAAGATCGGCGCTGGTATAAATTTTCTTTTCGTTTATGTTAAGATCATTTCCCCAGAGCGATGCGAAGTTGACGCGCGACGAAAGATTTCCTCTCACATTATTGCATGTAATAGTTGTGTCATCTTCCTGTCCGAAATTTTCGAGCTGGTAGAACAGCTTGTAAATATTCACCGAAGCAATGTCGGCACTACAGGTGATCAGTAAGGAATCGCCGCGGGTTCCATCGATCATTCCGCTGCCCATGAAAGAACCGTCCATTGATTTAAAGCTGATCGGGTCGGCAGTGAGCCGCTGATTATTTAAAGTTACACTTCCGCTGAGTGCATTTGCTTCAAATTTGCGGAAGATGACATGATCAACAGTAGTGTTCAGGCTTAAACGCAATCGTTCAGGCATCACCAAACGGTAAGCGGTGTCCTGCTGTTTTTTATTCTGCGCTTTTTCCGAATTCAGTAATTTATTGAGATCAAGATTTTTTGAAACAAGTTTTCCGCTGATATCAAGCACTTCTTTTTCGGTAAATAAATAACCAAGCAGATTTTTTACGCTTGCATTCATTGACAAATCACTGTTGCCAGCACGCAATGAAAAATTTTGTGCGCTTACATTATTGCCGTCAAAAACAAGTTTTCCGTTTATGCTGTCGACCTGGAATGATTGTCCCTGCAGCTTAAAAACACCATTGGTGAAACTCGCAGAACCGCTGGTTTTAAATGCGCGAAAATCTTTTGATGTAAGGGATGTTCCTTTCGAAGGACTTCCTGATGCTTCGAGTGCGAGGTCGAGCGTGCCTGCTGCTTTTTCGATCGTATCAATTGCAAGCACTTCCTGCAGCTCAGCCATGTCTATATGACCCGAAAGTTTTGTGCTGTATTTTGGATGATCAAAATTTTTCATCAGAAAAGAACCAGTGAATTTACTTTTATCTGTTGATGCTTTAAACGAATTCACCTGTATGCCATCATTGCCTTTTGCATTGCTGAAAATGCCATCCATTGTAATATCGGTAAGCCGGGCAGAACCTCCCTTTCTTGCAAATGTTCCGCTTTGAATTCCGAATTTCGTTATTACATCGGGCGTGGCCGAATCACCAAGCAAACCTTTGATCGTTCCGTCAATATAAAATTCGCCCGTGCTTTTAAAATCAGCAATGTCTGAAGCGTATGAAGAAGGAAGAAGTGAAAGTGCAGCAGACAAATCGATGTCATCTCCTTTTACAATAAGATCAAGCAGGTAATTTTTATTCTGCTCAGAAAAATTACCAGTTACATCCAGTCCTAATTTCGCCACCTTTAATTTTCCTTTACTGATCTGGTATTGACCGGTTGAATTATCAATTGCGATAACAAGATCAATTGAACCGGGATCTTTTTTAAAATACGTGGATTTACCAAGAACAATTTTCTCTACAATAAAATCAGCTTCTGTTCCGAAATCATATTTGTCTTTTCCGAAATCACCGGTGAAAGTCAGTGAATGAAAATCAGCCTGGTAAAATGCGCCTGCTTTTTTATCAGAATAAGAGCACATTACATTCGTAAGTGAAATTTCATCCAGCTCAAAATCGACATGCGATGTGTCGGTTTCTGATGTTGCTTCTGTTTCTTTGAGGAAATGATAATTGTCTTTTCCTTTTTCATCCAAACGTACATTGATCTGCCCGTTTTCCATTTGAATCTGATGAATGGAATAATTACCATGAAAAAGATCCATGATATTAAATCCGAGCGAAATGCTTTCCGCTTTTAGCAGCGTGTCGCGTTTAGCGGAAGCAGTTGCATCCAGCGCAGAAATATTTTTAAAAACTACAGCTACATCAGGAAATGTTTTGATGATGGTAATATCAATATCCTCCGGCAAAACGTGGATAGGAGTATTGACACGTTTATTCACTTCATCGATCACATACCCTTTCACTTCATCCTGGTAGATGTAAGTTAGTGCGACAAGCGCGACAATCAGAAGAATAAATATCGAGCCCATCCAGAAAAAAATACGGAGTAAGCGTTTCCACCACGGACGCGATTTCCGGTTTTCGGGAACGGGGAGAGTAGCATTTTGTATGTTATCTTCTTCAGCCATTGCAGCACTGTAAAGATAAAACGCTGGCTTAGTGCGTTTGTTATGCTTTAACAGAGGTTGTGAGACAGGGAATGTTAATTACAGGATTCCATTTGGCGCAAAATGGAGCCGCTGATAAAAAATAGCTCACAAAAAAAGGTCGCCATTCCTGACAACCTTCTCTTTTGATAAGATGGAAACTGAAAACAGATCGCGAAAAATTGACAACTGCCAACCGGTTACTCTTTCCCTTTCCCCTTCCTTTTTCCTTTTGTATGCTTTGTATCTGTCTTTTTAAAATTTGTTTTTTTCTCACCGCCGATCTGCATGCGCAGCATTCCGACTTCTTCTGTTGTGAGGTGACGGAATTTCCCGCGCGGAAGATTTTTCTTTGTCAGGCCGGCGTAAACAACACGGTCGAGACGAATAACGTCGTAGCCGAGTCCTTCAAATAAGCGCCGCACGATCCGGTTTCTTCCCGAGTGAATAACAATACCGACTTCTTTTTTGTCCATGCCGTCGCCAACGAAGCTGAGTTCATCTGCTTTCATATAGCCATCTTCCATTTCGTAGCCGCTCAGTATTTTTTCGAAATCATCTGTGCGCAGATTTTTATCCAGCGATACATGATAGATTTTCCGCACACCGTTTTTAGGATGCGTTAATCGTTCAGCAAGGTCACCGTCATTTGTAAAAAGAAGTAATCCTGTAGTGTTTCTGTCCAGTCGTCCTACCGGATAAATGCGTACATCACCAGCAGTTTCCACGAGCGACATAACGGTTTTTCTTTCCTGCGGATCGTCTGTTGTTGTGATGTAGTCTTTTGGTTTATTCAAAAGCACATACGACATTTTTTCACGGCGAAGCAATTGATCTCCGTAGTGAACAGTATCACCGGGACCAACTTTTATTCCGAGCTCGGTGACAATTTTTCCATTTATTTTTACAACGCCTGCTTCAATCAGATCATCAGCTTCTCTTCTTGAACAGATTCCTGTGTTTGCAATGAAACGGTTCAGCCGAACTGAATTTTCGTCTCCGCCTGCAACGCGCAAGGGGCGATTGTCATTTTTATATTCCTTCTCCGAATTGTTCGAACCTTTTCCTGCTTTTTTATCGTCGCGGTTGGATTTGATAAACTCTTTTGCATCATCCGCGTTTTCAAATACCTGCCAGTTTTCAGTTTCAGCATCTTTGCCTGGTTTTTCATCACGGTCAGCAAATTTTCTACCTGTAAATCCGGTTTCAGTATCCACACGCTTGCGGAATGATTTGGGAGCAGGTCCTTTTTTGGAATACGCTGATTTACTCTCCGACCTTTTTTTTGCGTAATCCGGTTTATCACCAAAACTTTTCTTGAACGGTTTATCACTACTGCTGCGTTCTCTGTCGCCACCAAAACTTTTCTTGAAAGGTTTATCTCCTGTGCTTCGTTCTTTGTCGCCACCAAAACTTTTCTTGAAAGGTTTGTCTCCAGTGCTTCGTTCTCTGTCTCCGTCAAAACTTTTCTTGATTGGCCTGTCTGAAGAAACCTTTTTCGCGTAATCTGATTTATCTCCTGTGCTGCGTTCTCTGTCGCCACCAAAACTTTTCTTGAAAGGTTTGTCTCCAGTGCTTCGTTCTCTGTCGCCACCAAAACTTTTCTTGAAAGGTTTGTCTCCAGTGCTGCGTTCTCTGTCGCCGCCAAAACTTTTCTTGAAAGGTTTGTCTCCAGTGCTGCGTTCTCTGTCGCCGCCAAAACTTTTCTTGAAAGGTTTATCGCCACCTTCTTTATCGTCACCGAAATTTTTCTTGTACGACGGACGGTCTTCGCCATAACTTTTCTTAAAAGGAGGCCGGTCTGAAGGTCCTTTTTTAGCGTATGGAGGTTTATCTCCGCTGGTTTTTTTATCGGAAAATTTCTTTTTAGAAAAGTCCGGTTTCCCGCTTCCTGTTGCACTTTTCTTCCTGAAGGGTTTATCGCCGGATGCACTGCGGCCAAATTGCTTTTTCATATTGCTGCAAAGGTAGGGAAAGAAAAGGACAGGGGATATGGGCGCTGGGGCTGGACGATGTCAAATAAACCGGCCAAAAAAGCAGTAAGATTTTCCTTCGCAGCAGCGGATTAATCTCGTTTTTCGTACATCTGCAAAGCTGCATCTAAATAATAATGCATATCGCGGGGAATTTCATTAGCGCCGGCCGCCTGTACACGTTTTTTTCCAAGGCGGACAATGATCATGTTCATATCCGGAACCATGATGACATATTGTCCTAAGATTCCTCTTGCATAAAAAACAGGATGATCCTGGTAGTGGGGAATCAGCCACCAGCTGAATCCATAATCAAGCGTCGGTGTTCCGTCTTCGTGTTTTGTTCCGTTAGGCTTAATGGATTCAAAAACATATTCCTGCGGCACGAGCTGATTTCCATTCCACCTGCCGCTGTCAAGAAATAACTTTCCGATGCGCGCAAAATCACGTGCATTGGAATTCAAGCAACAAAATGCTTTTTCATCGCCGTCCTTATGATCTAAGCTCCAGAATGCAGCGTGCTCGCAGCCCATCGGCTTCCATAATTTTTCAGATGCATAATCAGCCACTGTTTTTCCTGTTGCTTTGCTTAAAACAAAACCAAGCAATTGTGTATTTCCGCTGAGGTACTTAAACGTTTCACCGGGCTTGCCGGTCATTTCATTGTAGGAGAAAGTAAGCTTGCGTAAATCGCTTCCGTAATACGATGCAGCAGGAAAGGCGAGCGGGTTCACATAATCTTCATCAAAATTGATGGCGGAACTCATAGAAAGTAAATGACGGATCGTTACTTCGGAACGTGCATCGTTTTTAAATTCAGGAAGGAAATCGCTTACTTTCTGGTCAACACTTTTTATGTAGCCATCTTTAATTGCACAGCCGGTGAGTACGCTGAGGACTGTTTTGGCCATTGAAAAAGAATTGGTGAGGGAATGATCATTGAATTCACCCCAATATTTTTCACAGCGGATAGAATCGTCTTTGATGATGAGAAATGCTCCTGTTTCAATTCCCATCATCGAATCGAGCAGGTTGCCGGGAATTTCTGCTTTGTTGTAATCTTTGCCAACCAACCAGGGTTGTGCAGTGCCGTTTTTGACTTCGCGGTTTTCGAATATCTGGTATTCTGTTGGCGAAGGGCCTTTTCTTCCATGCAGGTAGGTGTTCCAGACTCCTTTATACAAATAAGTTCTGCCCGTGAAAAGGATAAATAAATTCGCCACGATCAGAATGATCAGCAGAAATTGCCCGAATCGTTTAAAGAATGTGTTCATAGGGAGGCTTCTATTACTTAAACGATAAAAACTACAAAGAGTTATGCAGGCACATTTACATCGGTGTTACCGGCAAAGAGCAAACATTCAAACTGCGCTGCAAAATGTTTTTTCAATTTTTCTTTTACTTCTTCCATATCCACATCGTGCCCTAACTCTTTTGAGATAGAAGTAACTGCTTTATCGGTAATGCCACAAGGAACAATTTTTGAAAAATAAGAAAGATCAGCATTTACATTCAGCGCCCATCCGTGCATTGTCACCCAGCGGCTTGCACGTACACCCATCGCACAGATCTTCCGCGCTTTTAGCGGATCGGCAGGATCAAGCCATACGCCGGTGTAACCTGGATAACGATCACCTTTTAATCCATATTCTGCAATTGTGAGAATAATTATTTCTTCGAGCACACGGAGATAACGGTGAATGTCGGTAAAAAAATTATCCAGATCGAGAATAGGATAACCAACCAATTGCCCAGGCCCGTGATAGGTAATATCTCCGCCGCGATTTATTTTATAATACGTCGCATTCAATGCTTTCAACTGCGAATCATCCGCAAGCAAATGCTGTTCGTCGCCGCTTTTTCCCAATGTAAAAACATGCGGATGCTCACAAAAGATCAAATGACTTTGGGTAGAAATTTGTTGTTCAGCCCCAAGATCACGGTTTGCAATTTTCTGAACGGTGATGGATTTGAAATACGTTTCCTGCAAGTCCCAGCATTGCTTATAATCAATCAGGCCTATATCGTGATAGCGGATTTTATTCATGGGACAAGCGGCAGTCAAAGAAGGCGGCAGGAGCAGGCAAATTACTTCCTGGAAAGTTCGCCTTTTAAGAAATTGATCACATTCACTTCTACAGCATCAACACCTCTTAAATTGGCGAGATAGACAGATGCCCAGTCGCCGAGATGAATAAGGTAAATTGATTTTTCTATTTGTGATTTTCCTTTTGCGATCACTTCTGTTAAATGCGGAGTGAATCGCGTGATGATATCTTTATTGATAGCGATGCGGTAATTGTTTCTTTCATATTCATCCGGATCGCTGAAAAGCACAACTGAAACTTCTTCACTTCCTCCTGCCCATCCGACTAATTCATTGTGATTCATTTCGGGAATGACGTGATGCCAGCAAAGCACTTTTGCATTTTCATTCAGCTGTTGACGGAAACGGATTGCAACTCCTTCGTAGCTGGTCGTGCAATAAATTACGGGTGTGTGGCCATGAAGATTTTTCGCGAGCGCCTCTGCCTGTGAACGAATGAAAGACTGTTCGTTTTTCAGCAAAGCAATTGAATTTTCAAGAGCGGTAATTGCTGTTGGAGCAAGCAATTTATGTTTTGTAAAAATTACAACCTGTTGAGCAAGGGAAAATCCAAGACACGCACGCGGCGGCATTCCACCGGGAATAAGAATAAGATCAAGCTTGTGTTGTTTCGCCAGCTCTGCAACTTTTCCGCCCGAGGTAATACAAACGATATGCGCGTTTTTAGCCAGCGCCTGTTCCATGCAGGCCAGCGTCTCTTCGGTATTTCCGGAATAAGAAGAAATCACAACCAGGGAATGCTGATCGATGAAAGCGGGAATAAAATACCCTTTTGTTACTGAAACCGGTACCGGGCTCGAATCAAAAGAGAATTCAGAGATAATGGTGCCACCGATGCCCGATCCGCCGAGCCCTGAAATAAGCACATTTCTGATTTCGTGCTTCGGTTCTGACAAAACCGCTGATTTTCCGATTTTAAGCGCCTCTTCCAGCTGCTCCGGAAAACCCTCTACAAGTGTCTGCATGTCCATATTTTGCTGCGAAATTGTGGATGGTAAAGGTACTAATAAAAGGGGATTAGGGTAATTGAGGACTTAGCGAATATGTCCTTCTGCCCAATTACCCCAATTCTTATTTCTATTCCACAGACGACTGTCTTGCCTTCACAGCATCTACTGCTTTCTGCTGGATTTCGATCTCTGCTTTTTTCTTTGCTGCATCGTCTTCGTTCGTCTTGATTTCGCCTTCCGCTTTTTTGATTTTATCCTGGTAGTTGGTGATGTCCTCTTTCAGGTCTTTATTCTTTTTTGTCAGGCTTTCCTGCTCGTTATTCATTTTGTCGAGGATCTTCACCTGTGCTTTTACCTTATCGTCAATACCGTCCTTCGTCATTTTTTTTGCGAACTCTTTAACGATCTGTTCAGCTGCTTTGTATGCTGCGCTATTGGAAGAAGAGCTGAGCCATGTTTCTCCGAGAAGAAACCCGACAGTGAATTTTATTTCATTGTCATTGCTGCCTTTTTCAGCACGCGCATAAACGTCGCAGGTGTTTTCACTGATGGTTTTGATCAGCGCATTATCAGCAAAAATTTCATCCTTGCCGCTGACTTTTGCATCGTAACCTTTCATTTTTGATTTCCATTCCTTTTCAACATCGTCTTTATTGGAATCATAAATAATTACGACGAGACAATTGTGCGAGCTTCCGCCGAGAGAAGCATTTTTTTCATCCACGCTGATCTTGATCTTTTGCGCGTTGAGACTGATTGCAAGAAATGGCAATACAAGAAGAAGTAAGTGCTTTTTCATAAAAAATAGTTTAGAGAATTGGTGCAATAGTGTTGCAGACAAACATGAAGTTAAGTTACCAAAAAAACGGGTTTGATTGCTAATCTACGTCAGAAACCCCTCCTGAAACGATAAATTTCATTGCTTCGGAGGCGGGCACATTTAAGGTTTCCACATTTTCACGGGGAACAATGAGCAGCCGACCTGAAATGGCATACGACATGGGGAAATAAACAGCCACAAAATCCTTAGAAATGGAAAGCTCGGTAAGATCATCCGAAGTAATAAAACCAATCTCCCTGATGCCGCTATTTTTATTCGTGCTCACCAGCACTGGATGATTGAATTTTTTATTGTTCCCGATAAATGCGGATGTAAAATCTTTCAGCGGAGAAAAAATAGTGCGGAAAACGGGAATTTTTTCAAGTAGTTTCCCTGCTTCCTGGATAAAGAAATTCGCAAAAACATTGGAAGCAAGCATTCCGACAAGGAAAATAAAAGCGAGTCCGAGCAGGAGATAAATAAAAGGATCAATGTAGGGATGAACGATTACGTCAATTCCTGTAAACATTTCACGGAACCAGCTGAATGCTTTGTAGAGCACAAGCACGGTAATGGAAACAGGAACCAGGACAATTAATCCTTGTGCGAAATAACGGAAGACGGCTTTCATCGGGTGAAAATTATTTGCACAAAGTTAGCCACAGATTGCGCAGATTACACAGATTGGAAATTAGAGTTCCCTGCGGCGATAATCAGAAGCCATCGCTGAATGATTTGGGTTCCATTTGCCATATTCATCCTGGTGGAAAAATGAACCACGAAGGTTTTCGATCTTGATTTTTTCAGGTATAAATTATCAGCTTTTGTCGCTATAGCAACAATAGAATCCTTTTCAATTTATTCAATTTTGGAAATGCACTTGCAGAAAAAACAATACGATAAATCCTATGAAAGAATGCTTCATTTTTTCCTTTTAGGTTTTAGGTTTTCAAGCACTGCTTTTTCCTTCTTCGAAAGTCCATCCACAACCAGCGAATATGAATCATCAATCCATTCTTTCACCAGCTTCAGTGCAACAGATCCATCCACAATAACCGTGTTCCAGTGTTTTTTGCTCATGTGATAACCGGGTTGCACGCTCGGATAACGCTCGCGCAGATCGATTGCTTTTTCCGGATCACATTTTACATTGAACTGAAC
Organism: Bacteroidia bacterium; assembly: GCA_039918435.1. Classification (GTDB taxonomy): domain Bacteria; phylum Bacteroidota; class Bacteroidia; order Palsa-965; family Palsa-965. Next base: position 87,697 of record JBDSHN010000100.1, read on the forward strand.
CGGATTGGAATTAAAACCTGTAAGCAGGAACACTTTTCCCTCCACTTTAAAAACAAGCGTGTCCGGACCGAAAGGAGTTGTTTCTTCCACGCCGGGCTTTGCAAGACAATATTCGCGTAGCTGTTGTAAATTCATTTATCCGTTTGTTATTCTGAATAAGACAGGGCGGCTTGGACTTGCATCATTTTCAAAAGGTGCTGTTTGCAAATTCAATAAATACTGTCCGTCATAAACTGCATTCGGCGCATAAATAAATTCTGTGATCGTGCGCTGAAACTGTGTATTATGCGGGTATTCCCAGAATGCGCGATGGGCCAGTAATTTTCCGCCATCCACTTCTTTGTCTACAGAAGGAAGATCAAGCAGCAAATGGTCTACTTTAATTTCAGCAAGATAGTTTGCCGCGTCCTCTTCAAGATAAGGTGGATTAGAATTTGACCAGTTGAGCCCGAGTTTTGATTCTGAATTATCGATCGTGCGTAATACAACTGCTTCCGGATTTTTATCTTTCAATAAATTTTCCAATTGCTTCCTGGTAATGACATAATCACCATTCTCTAACTGTTCTGGAAGCACTGTGATCAGTTCAGCAATGAAAAAGAAATTTTTTAAATGCTGATTAACGCTTTCAATTTCCGGTGAAATATGTCCGACACATTCGGTATGCGTTCCATGACCATGCGGATTAAAAAAGATATTCCTGAAATTAACTGATCCGCCGCTTTTTACTTCGCCGATCCAATCGCCATTACGCACGGGTTCAATGCGTATCGGATCAACATACCATGCACGAGCGCTGTTGTCCGAAATGGGAATCGAAATGTCGATCGGTTGAGCAAAATCAACTTTGTAAATTTCTCCTTTGTGATTAATTGTTGCGAACATGGATGGAATTTGTATCCTCGAAGATACGTTAGTTAGATAAATAAAAAGGCCGGATATTAGTGTGAAGGAAAGCCCTGCTGTTAGTGATAAGGTTTGTAAATTAGAAGTGGATTTATTTTAATGAATTCCGATGTAATCACGCTCGTATGGAAAAAGTAGTTGGAAAATTAAAGTTGGGAGAAGAATCAGGTGATTTAAGCTATTGGCTTACCAAAACCCCGGAGGAACGATTGACTGCTTTGGAAGAAATAAGAGATTTAACAATAAGATTAACAAACAATGGAATTAAGTCAGAATTTCAAAGAGTTTGTACAATTATTTAACGCAAATAAGTCGAAGATAAAATTGATCTGAAAAATTTACCGGGTTAGGATTTTTTCAAACCACAAAAAGATCAGAAGCAATTCGATCTGCAATTAATTTTCCTTGTAATGTCAATGTAAAAACGTCCGCATTATTTTCCATATCACCTGAAGCGATCCATTTTTCCGTTTCATTTTTAAAATGCGATTGAAAATTTTCAGGAAGCGTTTTTAAGGTTACGCCCCACATGGTACGAAGATGTGTCATTACAAATTCATTGTAGCGTTCGTTTTCATTCAGCACCTCTTCTTCGTAAGCATTTTTTCCTGTCGCCATAAAATTCAGGTAGTGCGGATTATTTGAAATGTTCCAGCGCCTTTTTTCGCCGTCAAAGCTATGGGCTGATGGACCAATGCCTAAATAAGGTTCGCCAAACCAATAGCTGCTGTTGTGTTTTGCGATAAATCCCTGTTTTGCAAAATTGGAAATTTCATAATGATCAAATCCATATTCTTTCGCAAACTGAACGAGCTGGTGAAAATGTTTTGATGCAAGCACTTCATCGACAGGAGAAATTTTTCCTGATTTTACAAATTGTGCGAGCGCAGTTTTTGCTTCGACAGTTAAGCAGTACGACGACAAATGCTGAACGCCTAATTCCTTTATCCTGTCCAGGTTCTTTTGCCAGCTCATTTCATCCAGCCCGGGAATTCCGTAAATAAGATCTACGGTCAGATTTGTTATTCCGGAATCCTGCGCACGTTTAACAGCTGAATCCGCTTCTGATGAAGTATGTGCGCGGTTCATCAGTTTCAAATCTTCATCCCGAAAAGATTGAATGCCGATGCTCAAACGATTCACCGGAACTGATCTTAATTCTTTCAGGAATTTCGCTGTAAGATCATCCGGGTTTGCTTCAAGTGTAATTTCTGCCTCAGGAGAAATGGTAAAAAATTTATCAATCGAATCGAAAATAAATTTCAATTCATCCGCGCTTAAAACAGAAGGAGTTCCGCCACCGAAATAAATTGTATCCAGCTTTTTTCCCGGCAATTCTGATTTACGACGCTCCAATTCCTGCATCATCGCACGCACCATTTCGCCTTTCTTATCCTGCGAAGTTGAAAAATGGAAATCGCAGTAATGACAGGCCTGCTTGCAAAAAGGAATGTGTAAATAAAGATGGGACATTTTCAGTTCTCAGTACTCAATTTTCAGTAGTCAGTCTTTTTTCTGCTGACAACGACAACTGAAAATAAAATTAATGAATTTCTACGGCAAGAATTTTTCCTGTCAGTGGAACTTTCGGATACGGAACATTGCGCTGGTCATACGGCGCAGGCACCCACCATTCCGAATCATGAAATTCCTGACTCACAACAAGGATCATTTGATTATCAGGAACAGCTGTTACGGTTTGATCCATGTATCCGACAACGCGAAGATGTTCTTTGTCGGGACCAACGCGCCAGACAATATGTTCCGGCATCCATTCAATTTCATACCAATAAAATTGTTGTTTGAAAAGATCCGTATTCGTTGCAGGTGATTTGATGGTAAGCGCCTGGTACCAGGAATCCCAGCGATGCAATTCATACTTCCTGTTTTCAAAAACAAGCGGAACAATTCCTGTTACATAATTTTTCGGCTCGCGGCAGGCAAGATCCCAGTTCGTGCAGGCGACTGCAATATCGTCGGTGTTTGCCACATTATCATTCGCAGGTTGCGGCTTATCACCGTAAGAAGATTTGGGCCAGTTGCGCGAAGACTTCATGATCTCAAAATCGATTTCAGAATAACTCTGCATCGGGTAACGTGCAGCTTTTGCCCCGCGGTTATCTGTTTTCGGAATATATCCGCCTTCACAACTGCGGCGGCTGTTCCAAGGCTCTTCATCCTGGTAAAGCAGCCACACTGCATTCGTCAATCCATTCCACACATGATCTTCAGAAAGAATGGCCGGAAATGCAATGCACATATCGAATTTTCCATAGGTAAAACCGACACGCGATTTTACGCCGACGTTTTCTTTGCGGTAAGGCATTTCAGTATTTCCCGGATTGGAAAGTGTGATGGAATGCTCCTGCGGATCTGAACTCACCGTTGAGCACGGACTGATTGTGCTGCGCAGGTAATCCTGCATGCGTTGCTCTTGTGTGTATTTATTTTTATTCTCTTCGTATTGCGCCCGTGTATAATTTTCTCCAACAACATCTGCCGCCACAGGAATGGTCGGAAGAATATGAGATTTATCTTCGTAAAAAAAATACTGCATGAATTGTGCATTGCGGAAAGTAACGCTGTCCGTGCCACATATTTCGCTATACGATGTAGTGTCAATCCGTGATTGCATCAGCTCAAATGGATTTACATAAACGCCAGCGCCGGGATCAAGTTTTGCTTTTACGACAAGCTGATCATCTGCTACGATAACATTCATCGCTGTGCTTTTGCTGCCGGGCCCGTAGAGAAAATAATAAAACGGATTAATAAATTTTCCACTCGATTCGCGCTTCGTAATATCACGGACAGAAGCAGGAAGACTTTGCATTCCGGATTCTGTTGTAACGACGAGAATAAATTTATAATTTCCAGTGCGCGGATTTCTTTTCCAACGGTTGTTTGCGATCAGCAGCCTGCGGTTATTATTGATCTGCCATACAGCATCACGGTAAATCTGCTGGTCTTCTGTAACACCATTCGCTTTTGCTTTACCGTCAATTTCACTCATCCAGCTGGGCTGACTATGAATGTAATTGATCATGTTCGCGATCTTCAATGCAGATAAACCGGCGCGATCATCTTTGCCAAAATAAAGCTCTTCATTTCGTGGATTTCCAATAATGCGGAATGAATCTGTGATGGTAATTTCATCGCCCCATCCTAAATTCTGTGTAGGCTTAAATCCGGCTTCTGTTTCTCCCCAGCTTCCGTAAAAATTGCGGGAAGCAAGTGCGTTTTCATAATTGTATTTGCCGGTCTTTTGAAACTCTGGAAATTTATACGATTCGTCCTGGTAATAAATTTTGTAGTAGAGTTTTCTCGAATTGAAAAACTGATTTTTTACATTAAAAGTAAAAGTGAATTTTCCTCCCGGCAATTGTTTTACCGTGGGAATTTCTATGCCTTTATAAACTGCATCTGTAAGATCAACTGTGATTGATTTATCTGCGGATTTATAATTTGTGAACGGATGAAATTCACTTACACGAATGCCAGAACCGATTGCACGGAAGTATAAATAGCCGCTGCAGCAGAGCACGAGGATGATTCCGTAAATAATGAGTTTTCTGCGCATGAGGAAAAAGCGAGAGCGAAGTTAAGGATTGCGGGTGATTTAACTTCCCCTTATCTGCAATGCCCGATAAAATGCAGAAATTTTAAGTTAAGAACGCTTGTATTGCGGTCTTCAATGGGAATAATGCCTGAAATTTCAGTTGATGCAGGTAATGCATGCTGTGGTTTTGGCTTTTCCTTCTCCTTTTCACTCAGGTCGCGGCAACGGTTTTGTGTGGTAATATTTTTTTCTTCTTCTGTTTATTGTGTCGAGTTGATTCCAACCCAATTTTGTCCTTTAAACTTATTCCATGCGAAAGAAGTCCGGCAGAAAAAATTTAACAGAATGAAGGACAAATGTTAAATTTCAAAGCTCACTTCCGCCACAACAGACTACTATCGCCATAGCTTAAAAAACGGAAATCATTTTTCAATGCATAGTCATACACCTGCTTACAGCCATCACCGATAAAAGCGGAAACTAACAACAGTAACGTGCTTTGCGGCTGATGAAAATTGGTGATCAATGCATCCACTACTTTAAATGTATAACCTGGCGCGATTAAAATTTGTGTAAATCCTTTCAGCTCCGTGTGATTATTCTCCTGCATCCAATCGAGAATGGCGCGCAAAGCAACGGGCAATGGAACAGCGGGCGTATTTTCATAAGGTTCCCATTGTCCGACAAAAAGTGCATCGAAATGACGACCCGGCTGTGTGATCAGTTGTTTGCCGAACCAATAAATACTTTCGAGTGTGCGCAGGGCAGTGGTACCGACAGCAATAACCGGCGCATCTTTCTGCAAAAGTATTTTTTCGATCAGCGAACGAGGAACAATAATTTGTTCACGATGCATATCGTGTCCGCTCATTTGTTCCGCTTTCACCGGCTTAAACGTTCCGGCGCCTACATGAAGCGTCACATTTTCAAAAATAATTTTATTTGCTTCAAGTGATTTCATCACCGCAGGAGTAAAATGCAAACCCGCTGTTGGTGCCGCGACAGAACCTTTATGCGCAGCGTAAATGGTCTGGTAACGCTCTTCATCCACCGCTTCCTCATCACGGTTAAGATAGGGAGGCAATGGAATTTTTCCTGCTGCTTCTATAATTTCCGCAAATGAAAATTCGGCTGGTGTCCACGAAAGTTTTACAATGGATTGTTCGCCCGTATTTTCTTCACGCGTAGCATGGAGCAAAATTTCCCCGTTCCCCGATTTTATTTTTAATTGTAACGCTTCGTCACCTTTCCATCGTTTGCCATTCCCGATAAATGCACGGATCTGCACTTCATTTTTCGATTGCAGCAACTTTACAAAATCAAGAGAGTTGTCCGCTGCGTCGGTGCAGAAAATTTCAACCGTTGCGCCGCTGATGCGTTGAAGTAAAAGACGGGCTCTTACAACGCGGGTATTATTAAAAACAAGCAACGACTCCACCGGAATTTCATCGCTGAGCTGGTAAAAAAACTTCTCATTGATCTTTCCATCGCGATAGATCAGCAATTTGGATGCGTCTCTCTTTTCTGCCGGGTAATGCGCAATCCGGTCTTCCGGTAAATCGTAAGTAAAATCTTTGATTGAAAGTGTAGAAGGATCTATTGCCATTTGCAGCACAAAGGTAACATCATCTTGCTTTTCCCGGGTAGTTTAACGCAAAGGCCGCAAAGACAGTATTGAATTTTTAAGAATGGCTTCTGTGAAGTTGTGACAGTTCTTTTATAGTAAAACGTCTGAACAAGTAAGAAAATAAAATTTCACATTTTTAAAGCGAGAAAAGCGTTGTAGAATTGTAACATACTTGTTTTGTTTAGGTTCCGGATTTGAGTTTAAAAGCCGGCGTACCGTCTACAGGCTTGATACACCTGGTGAACGGAATTTACCCTTCCGGTTTTTAAACTGTTTCTCGTGTGGTGAAAACGGCTCCTGCTTGTGGGCCGTTTTTTTAATGGCTGAGTGCCCTCATAAAGCCCTTCTTTCCTCAGTTAAAGTATGTTAACCACGGACAGAAGGGAAAGCGGTTTGTTAATTTTGTTAAGCATGAAAATCGTTTCTCCCAAGCTGATCACTTTTCTCGCAGGCGCCGCTTTGATAGGCCTTTGCGTGATTCAGTATTATTGGATCAGTGGAGCTGTTGAGCAGAAGCGCGAACATTTCGGGCAGGATGTGCGGGAGGCGATGATTTCTGTTTCAAGGAATTACAGTCATAACCAGATGGGCTCACGCTTGCGCAGGCAACTCAGCTATCACCGCCAGAGCTTTGTAAGCAATCCGTATAACATTGCGCAGAACGGAAGAGTGAATGTTTATGAGGAATTTATTTCTGACTCTGCAGGAAATAAGAAAACAAGTGCGCAAGCCAATTCTTATCCGGGCGATACCTTGTCGCGTGAGTATAATCGCTCCATGACGGCAAATAAAATTGCTGCAAATGCGGAACGCCCTTCGAATACAAATCCACAAAGTGACTTTAGTCCGGGCAGCAGTCTCTTCAATAATTTATTTGATGAAGTGATTCACATCAACGTTTACAATGATTATTCAAATTTCCTTGATACAGCCCTGGTAGATTCACTTCTGCGCAATGAGTTGATGAGTCGCGGGATCAACACACATTATATATATGCGATATTGAATTCCCCAGTGTACAAATTTGATGTCAATCATCCGTCGGGAAACGCTTACCAGGACAGCTTGCTTACGAGTCGGTACCGTGTTGCGCTTACGGCGGACAATCTTTTTTCGCAGCCGCGTATGCTGTCGGTTTATTTTCCGAATGAGCAGGGATATATTCTGCGTTCCATGTGGCTGATGCTGATTTTGTCGGCTATGTTTATTCTTTTTATTATCCTGTTGTTCTATTATTCCATTTCAACAATTTTCCGTCAAAAACATTTATCGGAAATCAAGAATGATTTTATCAGCAACATGACGCATGAGTTGAAAACACCTATTTCTACTATTTCCCTGGCTTGCGAAGTTTTAGGCGATGACGCGATCTCTAAAACAAAAGAGCGGACGGATCGTTACCTGACTATGATCATGGAAGAAAATAAGCGTTTGGGTGTATTAGTTGAAAATGTTTTACAAACGGCACTTCTTGATAAAGGCAATTTTAAACTCAAGCCGATTAATATTGATATACATGAGATCATTTTGCAGGCGGTAGGAAGTGTGCAGTTGGCTATTGATAAAAAGGGCGGAGAAATTTCCTGTGATCTTCGCGCAAAGAAGCATGAAATATTTGCAGATCATACGCATGTACAGAATGTAATTTACAATTTGCTGGATAACGCAATAAAATATACGCCGGAAAAACCTGACATCAGAATTTTTACCGAAGATCTTCCGAATGGGCTCGAATTTTGTGTGAAGGATAATGGAATAGGAATTTCACGCGACCAGCAGAAAAAGATTTTTGAAAAACTTTACCGCGTTCCCACCGGAAACATTCACGATGTAAAAGGCTTTGGGCTCGGATTGAGCTATGTGAAAGCCATTGTGGAAAAACATGGTGGAGAAGTGTGGGTAGAAAGTGAGCCGGGGCGTGGAAGTAGTTTCCATGTACGGTTGCCATATATTTTAGACGAAAAACCATTGTCATGACAACAGAAACCCAAACAAAAATTCTTCTCGCCGAAGATGATCCGAACCTTGGCCGCCTTTTACAGGAATACCTGGACGCGAAAGGATACACCACCGTTCTTGCTACGAATGGAAAAGAAGGATTTGACCAGTTCCGAAAGGGAACTTTCGACCTTTGCCTGCTTGATGTAATGATGCCGGTTAAAGACGGCTATACACTCGCCAAAGAGATCAGAACGGTGAATCATGAAATTCCGATCGTGTTCCTTACTGCGAAATCAATGAAGGAAGATACGATCGAAGGTTTCAACGCCGGTGCAGATGATTATATCACCAAACCATTCAGCATGGAAGAATTGCTGCTTCGTTTAAAAGCAATACTCCGCAGAACAAAAGGCGGCGCGTTGAACATGGAGCAAACGCAATTTACAATCGGTGATTATAAATATGATTACACCCGTCAAATGCTTGAGTTTGGTGACAAAGCGTCAAAGCTCACTTCGAAAGAGGCTGATCTTCTTCGCTTGCTGGCGCTCCATAAAAATGAAGTGCTTGATCGTTCCTTCGCATTAAACACCATCTGGGGCGACGACAGTTATTTCAATTCGCGCAGTATGGATGTATATATTGCGAAGCTCCGGAAATACCTGAAAGATGATCCGACGGTAGAGATCATGAATATTCACGGAAGAGGGTTCAGGTTGATTGCGAAGTAGGGCAGAAGAGTTCGAATTACGAATGCGTCGAATAGTTACGAATGAATTCACTAGTAGATTACGATTTAAAGAAATCTCTATTCGTAACTATTAGTGACATTCGCAATTCGTACCCTTTTTAAAACTTCACACCAAATCCAACGCCCAATACCTGCCTGAATTGTAAACGCGGGCCGGTTGCTTCGATAATTCCGTCGTGGTTTTTATCGACATCTATATTGATGTCATTATCATATATCACCTGTGATGCAAGGGAAGCGGTAATAAATTTATTCACTTTCATACTGATAAGCGTCTCAGCATTGACATCAATATTTCCGGGATGATCAAGGTAATTGGTGAATAATTCAAGACGTGCTTTGAAATTTACGTTCGTCATAATTTCGGCCTGGTATTGTGCTCTAACATAACCACCGAATTCATAACGTATGTTTTCTCCCGGCACAAGGCGATGACCCGCAGTATCATATTCAGCCGCTTTCACTCCGAAAGCGCCCTGGTCGGCAAGTTCCTGGTTATTTACAAAAGTTATTTTACCAGTAACAGGCGCAATGAAAAGAGAAAACTTTTTGTTGGGTTTATAATCAAGGCCGATAGCTAAAATAGTGTATGCAGGAGACAAAAAGTCTGATACTAATGTACGCGCAGTGTCTCCTTCGAATGTGTAGCCCGGAAGGAATTGTGTTTTGAAACCAAGCAATGCGGAATAATACCAGACATTACCGAAAGCGTACCTGGAATATTTGGAAGTAAGATCAATTTTATCATCCGTCTTACGCGCATATCCTTTTCCTTGTTGCACAAGCCCGAATGCAAAATCACCGCTGTTTTCCCAGGTGGTCGAATCTTTTTTATAATTCACATAAAGCCCGAGTAGCATTTGTCCTGAAAGTGAATTCACACCACCGGCTGCCCAGTTATTATAAGTCGTTTGTGTAAAATTGAAACCAAACGATCCGCCCTTTTTCCAGGATTTAGGCAATGGCTCTGTAACAACTTTCAAAGTATCGGTTATCGCAGGGGCTTGTGCGAATGTAAAAACAGGAAATAGCAACAGGGCAAAAAATAAAATACGTTTCATATAAAATTCATTAAGGTTAAACGGGCTTCTGCTGTTCTTTAAGCAGGTCGCGGATCTCGGTAAGCAATAGTTCTTCTTTGGTTGGTTCAGGAATAACGTCGGGTGCTGCTTCCTGTTTGCGTTTCATTTTGTTTACTGCTTTAACCACCAGGAAAATTACAAATGCTACAATGATGAAATCTAATATGGTATTTATAAATAGTCCATAACGAATTGCGATCTCGGGAACTTTTTCATGGATAACATTTCCGGCTGGTCCTTTAATTTCTTCAATCCCTTTTTGAAGAAGCACTTTCTGATCTTTGAAATCCCTGTCTCCCAAAAGCTTTCCCAACGGCGGCATGATCACATCGTTGATAAGCGAAGTTGTGACCTTGCCAAAAGCAGCGCCAATGATTACACCGACTGCAAGGTCAATAATATTGCCACGCATGGCAAATTCTTTGAATTCATTTATGAACTTAGAAGTTCTTTTCATGGGTCGGACTAAATTATAGTAACTTAAATAATTGACAGATTTTTTTTCGATTGATGAAAACTTTTCAGCTACAGATTGCCTGTACGTCCACCATCAACGGGCAGATTTATACCGTTGATATAAGCCGCCGCCGGTGAAGAAAGAAATGCAATTGCAGCAGCAACTTCACCCGGCGCTGCAAATCTTCCGGCAGGAATTTCATGCATCATTTCTTTCGCTGCATCATCTTTTGATATTCCGGTTTTGTTTGATTTATTTTCAAGTATCGAATCCAGTCTTTGTGTAGCAGTTGCTCCTGGCAATACATTATTCACCGTTATGCCCAATGGTCCGAGTTCATTCGAAAGCGTTTTCGCCCAATTAGCAACAGCCGCACGGATCGTATTTGAAACGCCAAGCCCTTTCAACGGAATTTTTACCGAAGTAGAAATTACATTTATAATACGTCCGAAACCAGCTTGTTTCATTCCGGGTAATAAAGCCTGCACAAGAATATGATTGCACAAAAGATGATTTGAAAAAGCATCCACGAACTCCTCCGGCTTTGCTTCAGTGATCGGTCCGCCGGGAGGTCCGCCGGTATTGTTGATGAGAATATGAAAGATCTTTTCCTTATGTAAATATTTTCCGACCGCCTCACGTAACAATTGGGGATTCGAAAAGTCTGCGATGATATAATCGTGTTTCCCTTCGCCGGGCAGATCAGCCACAGCATTTTTCAGCCGCGCTTCATTTCGTGCTACAAGTGTAACATCAGCGCCGAGTAACGCAAGCTCTATAGCAGCAGCTTTACCGATTCCTTGTGTACTTCCGCAAACGAGTGCGTGTTTTCCGGTCAGATCTAAATTCATGGCGACAAATATAGTCACAGATAGAAGAGGAGCAGGAAAAAAGGAGCCGGAGACAGGCAAAATAATCTTTCAGGATTTCAAATTAGAAAGAAGACTATAAAAAAAACCCCTGCCACCTTCCGCCTTCCGCCGCGGCGGATTACCTGTCCCTTTCTTTTTGTTAACTTCGTCAAGACAAAAATTAATCTTTATGATCACACGTCCTTTTAATTTCAAAAAGTGGATCGACGAGAATCGACATTTGCTTAAGCCGCCTGTAAATAATAAAGTAGTGTATAAAGACACTGAGTTTATTGTAATGGTTGTTGGCGGTCCGAACTCAAGGAAAGATTTTCATTTTAATCAGAGCGAAGAATTTTTTTACCAGCTGGAAGGAAATATAAAAGTGCGCATCCAGGAAGAAGGGAAAGCAGTGGATGTTCCGATCAATGAAGGTGATATTTTTCTGTTGCCGCCGAATATTCCGCACAATCCTATGCGCGGGCCCGATACAATTGGGTTGGTAATGGAAAGAAGACGTCGCGAAGGAGAGAAAGACGGCTTGCTTTGGTTCTGTGAAAACTGCAATGAAAAATTATACGAAGAATATTTCATGCTGACAGATATCCAAAATCAATTCCAGGTAGTATTCGCGAAATTTTATGGAAGCGAAGAGTTGCGTACCTGCAAAAAATGCGGAACCGTTATGCAACCTCCGGAACCAGTTAAAGTATCAAGCCATTAAATCATTCAAAATTCAGGATTCAAAATTCAGCATTGAGAATTTTAATCTTGAATGTTGATATTGAATTGAATTTCATGAATCATTTCTCCATTGACATTCACACCCATATTCTTCCTGAAAATATTCCGGGATGGAAAGAAAAATTCGGGTATGGTGGATTTATCAAATTAGATCATCATAAAAACTGCTGTGCGCGGATGATCCGTGATGACGGAAAATTCTTTCGCGAGATCGAAGACAATTGCTGGAGCGCAGAACGACGTATGCAGGAAAGTGATACGCATCTTGTGAATGTGCAAGTGCTTTCGACTGTTCCCGTAATGTTTTCCTATTGGGCGAAACCGGCTGATTGCCTGGAAATTTCAAAATTCCTGAATGATCACATCGCAGAAATTGTAACACGTTTTCCTAAACGGTTTGTTGGTCTGGGAACAATTCCGATGCAGGATCCGAAGCTGGCGATCTCAGAACTGGCGCGTTGCAAGAGCATTGGATTAAAAGGAATCCAGATCGGGACAAACATCAACCAGGAAAATCTGAACGAGGAAAAATATTTTGAAATTTTCGCAGCCTGCGAGGAATTGGACATGGCCGTTTTTATTCATCCATGGGAAATGATGGGTGAAAAAGAAATGCAGAAATACTGGCTGCCATGGCTTGTGGGAATGCCTGCAGAAACAACACGTGCAATTGCATCTTTGATTTTCGGCGGCGTGATGGAACGTTTGCCAAAATTGCGGATCGCCTTTGCACATGGCGGCGGATCATTCCCGGCCACAGTTGGAAGACTGCAGCACGGTTTTGATTGTCGACCCGATTTAGTAGCGATTGATAATAAAGTTGATCCGAAAAAGTACATCGGAAAATTCTGGATCGATTCACTGGTGCATGATCCGGACATGCTGAATTTTGTGGTGAATAAATTCGGAGCAAATCGTGTGGCGATGGGAAGTGATTATCCTTTTCCGCTCGGAGAAAATGTTCCGGGTGATTTGATCCGCGGGATGAATTGGGATGATGCGAAGAAGGAAATGGTGCTGAGCGGTGCGGCGTTGGAATGGTTGGGGATGGAGCGGGGGGATTTTGCTTAAACGGAATTCAATCAGTAGAAAATTTTGTAAATTAGAGTTATGATTGAACTGGAAAAATATCATTCTGTTATCGAGGAGTTTTGCAGGTTGCACAATGTTCGCTCATTGTACTTATTTGGTTCGGCTTTGACTTATGACTTTAATGATTCCAGCGATATTGACTTGCTTGTAAGTTTTGACAAAGTCGATCCCGTGGATTATTTTGACAATTATATTTCTTTCAAGAATAATTTAGAAAATACTTTCCATCGTAAAATTGACCTGTTGGAAGAGCAGGCTTTGAAAAATCCGGTTCTGATACGTTCAATTAACAGGAATAAAAAGCTCCTCTATGGACGAACGAATTGAAAAATGGCTCGTCGATATTTTATCAGCAATGGATGAAATAGAAAGTTTTACAAAAACGACTGAACCACGGAGTTTTGGTCTGTACAAAAATAATTTAATCGTTAAGAGGGCTGTTGAACGGAATCTGGAGATAATTGGCGAGGCAATGAACAGGATAATTAAAGCCGAATTTGCAATTTCAGAATACGTTCCTGAATCTAAAAGTATTATCAATTTAAGGAATCATATTATTCATGCTTATGATAATATTTCAGATGAGATTATTTATTCGATTGTTACAGCACATTTACCAAAACTCCGCGTTCAAATTGAAGAATTATTGAATCTCGAATAATTTGAAAGTAGCAGCCCTGATTGATTGGGAAAAAATAAATTCTCCCTGAAAGCCGAATGAATAAAAAAGTGCTATTCCGGATTTTAGATATTTCACCAAAATCCAATTGGCTGATTATATTTATTCTACCTCCGCTCTGTTTTATTTATTTAATTGCTGTTGGAAATTATTTACTGGAAAAGACCGGTAAAAATAATTTGCTTTTCCAGGTAGTTTCAACTTATACCCTGCTCATTTTTTGTTTAGTTGTATTTGGAAACATATTTATTCCTGAAAAATTCAGAGCTTTGGAAGAATCGTTTAAAATTGGATTGGCTTTAACAGGAATATTCAGCTGGTTTATGATGATTTTTATACTCACCTGCATTACTGTAAAGTTTGAACGTTCTTCACAAGTCGAAAAGCATTTTACTTTTTCGGATAAATTAGATTATGTAAAGCGCCTTTTTTGTTTTTTATATTTTCCGTTTACTATCTGGTCATTCCAGAATTTGGTTAATGAATACAGGAAGAACTAATTTAACCGATAGTCCAAAGACATCTAATCATTGAATCTGCGTGAAAAAGAGTTCGCAGATAAAGAAATCAAGTATTAATAAAGCATATTTAAAATTCATCAGATGAAATTAACAGCACTATTATTATCAGCCATTTTTATTTTATCCTGCAATAATTCACAACCAGATTCTGAAACCACAGAAACAGCGACTGCAGGCACCACACCAGTTTGTTACCGATACATCAACAATAAAGACACCGTAATTCTGAAAATAAATTCTGAAAATGGATCTGTAAGCGGTACGCTGATGTATAACTTTTTCGAGAAAGATAAAAACACAGGAACATTCAAAGGTGAAATGAAAGGTAATCTGTTGATTGCCCAATATACTTTTATGTCAGAAGGAATGGAATCGGTGAGAGCAGTTGCATTTAAAAAGAGCGGAGAAAACTTTATTGAAGGTTACGGCGAATCGGAGGAGAAAAACGGGAAGGATGTTTTTAAAAATACAGATTCCCTGAACTTTTCAAATTCGATTTTGCTTATTCCGTATGCGTGTGAGAAGTAGCACAGTTACTGAATCATTTGAATCTGCCTGAAAAAGTGCTGGCAGATTGGCGCAGAGTCCACGGATAAGGCGCAGATGCTTTGTTTATGAGTTATCTGTAACAAATTTCGCTCTAAAGCCGTCCTATACCCAACCAAAGCAGATGATGCGCGTCTTCCAGATACGTACCTTTGCGGACATCAGCACATGCGGCACTTTATACTTTTTATTCTTCTTTGCCTTTCTCCTTTCTTTGCGCTGGCTGGCGTTATAAAAGGAACTATACGCGACACAACGGGCGAGCCGATTCCGTTTGTGGTGGTAAGCGTAAAAAATTCTTCTTATGGTGTGAATTCCAATATCAGCGGATATTATTTTATGGAACTCAAGCCGGGGAAATATACACTTGTGTTTTCGCAGCTGGGATTAATGACGGAGGAACACATTGTAACGATTACCGACGAAAAACCAGTAGTGCTGAATGTGACGATGAAAACCTCGGCGAAGGAATTGGGTGCAGTGGAAATTGCAGCAAAAGGTGATCGTGATCGCGGGAAAGAAATAATGCATAAGGTGATAGATGCACGAAGTGGCTATTGGGATAAAGTGGAGAATTATAAATGCAGTACATACCAGAAATCCTCACTGGAAAAATTCCCTACAGAGAAAGCACTGGAAAAAGCAAAAGGAGATTCACTGAAAATACTTGAGAAGTCAAAAAAGGATTCTGTTACTGTGACGGTGAAAAGAACCGCCGACTCTGTAGAAGTAAAAAAGGTGAAGAACGATGATTTCAGCAGAGCAATAAGCAATAAAAAACTGAACCTGATTGAAGCGATCACGGAAACTTATTTCCGCGCACCAAATGTATTCAAGGAAAATATTCTTGCGTACCATGATTATGCTGAAAACAACAAGCAATATAGTGGCGGTGGCGCATCGGCGAGTGTGGAATATGGAGAACACGAAATAGCGCCGGTGCAATACGAAGATGAAAACCCGTACCTGCTGGTGAAAGATGCGCAGAGCGGCGATTTTAATTTTTATAAGAACCAGGTCGACGTTCCTGCTTTATGTGCGCGGCCTCTTTTATCACCTGCGGCTGGAACTGCGTTTCTGAATTACCGCTTTGATCTGCTGGATTCCATTGAGGAGAATGGACATCTTATTTATAAAATCGGGGTGAATCCGTTGTTTAAATCTGATGCGCTTTTTTCAGGATTGATCTTTGTGCAGGAAGGCAGCTGGGCCATTGTTTCTGTAAATCTTTGTGTGAATGAAGATGTGCTGTTGTATTGCAAAGAGTTTTGCGTGATAGAAGATTATTCAGAAGTTGCTCCGGGAATTTTCCTTCCCGTGCGCCGCGAATTCATGTACACAATACGCGATGGCAAATTTAATATTGTCGGAAATACACGCGTTGAGCATTCCGATTATGTGGTGAACGGAACTTTACCGCCGAAATTATTTAATGATGAAGTAAAACATTATGCGGATGATGCATTTGATAAAGACAGCTTGTATTGGACCGAAAACCGCACGATTTCGCTGGATGAAAAGGAAATAAATTACATCAGTGAAGCCGACAGTCTCGCAGAATATTACCAGAGCCCGAAATATTTAAATTCAATTGACTCCGCTTTTAATCACATAAATATCTGGAGCTTTCTGCTCAATGGTGTTGGTCATCGTAATCGCTTAAACGGAACAGAATTCGGATTTGATCCGCTGATTGCACAGGTAGTTCCGTTTGGAGTAGGAGGGTACCGCCATAAGCTTGGAGGTTATTTCGACAAGGATTTTTCCAATGGAATGAAGCTTGAAACCGACGGCCAGGTGGATTATGGTATCGTGAACAAGGATGTGCGCGGAAAAGTGGGCGTTGGGCTTACTTATTTTCCATTACGCTTTGTAAGAACCTTTGTGCGCTTCGGAGATTATTACGACATGATCAATAATTATGCTTCGTTATCATCTGTTTTCAGCCGGAGCAATTACGTACGTACACAACAATTCAGCGTTGCACAGCGGATGGAAATTGTAAACGGATTGTTCGGCGAAGTTACATACGAATTCAGCAACCAGTTTCCGATTACAGGCTTGCGTCTTGAAGCATGGTCGCAGCAGGTTTTCGGCTCGCTCAATACACCGGTGGATTTTGAACGTTATGTAAAATCAGAGATACGCCTGGAATTGAAATACCGTTTCCGCCAGAAATATGTGATCAAGAAGCACAAGAAAATAATTATCGGATCAAAATATCCTGAGATACGTTTCCTGTATCGCAAAGGAATTCCCGGCTTGTTCGGTAGTGAAGTGAACTATGATTATATCGAATTCAGTTCACTTGACGAATTTAAATTTTCACGATTCGGTACAAGCAACTGGAATGTGCTGATGGGTGCATTTGTAAATAAAAAAGATCTGCGTGTGCTGGAGTATAAATATTTCCGAGGCTCAGATTCTTTTATTTTTTCTGACCCGATTCGTTCATTCCAGCTTTTAGGCCCAACGCTGAATACGGCTGATGCTTATTTCAGGGTGAATTATATTCATCATTTTGAAGGCTGCTTCTCAAGTAAAATTCCATTGATCAATAAGCTTAAGATTACATCATCAGTCGGTGGTGGATTGCTGATGATCCCGAGTCAGAATTTTTATCACCAGGAGTTTTTCGTTGGCTTCGAACGGGTCTTGCGGATTAAAAAACAACTCTTCCGCCTTGGTGTTTTTGCAGTGACAGCGGATAATAATCTTGTGAAGCCAAGTGTGACATGGAAAGTGGGTCTTAGCTTTTATAATTCGTTCACGAGGAAATGGAGTTATTAGAAAGCGCTTTTTTCCTATCTTCAACTTCCGGAAAAAATCCTCAATCTAAAACCCAACTCCTGCATGAAACACATCTTCTCTTTATTTGCATTATTCATTGGCTTATCAGCAAGCGCTCAGTCGTGGGTGCCACAAACCAGCATAAGCACATTCGATCTTTTCAGTGTTCATTTTACTGATGTGAATAACGGATGGGTTTGTGGATTGACAGGAACGATCGAGCATACGAATGACGGCGGACAAAACTGGGCCTTACAAACCAGCACAACAACAGAAAATTTACGCAGCATCTTCTTCGCGAATTCAAACAACGGCTGGTGCGTTGGCGATAACGGAAAAATTCTTCACACCTCAAATGCCGGTACAACCTGGGCAGCACAAACCAGCGGTACGACAAATCAACTGCGTTCAGTATTTTTCATCAGCGCTACACAAGGCTGGGCAGCGGGTGCAGCAGGAACAATTCTTACCACAATGAATGGCGGAACAACATGGACGCCACAAACGAGCAATATTTCACAATTTATTTTTTCCATTCATTTTGAAGATGCAAATAATGGCTGGGCTTCAGGTTCATCATCGCCAACACCTTTAGGATTTATTCTGCATACTTCAAACGGTGGCGTTACCTGGTCGGCACAAACACCCGCATCGACTCAAAATCTATATGCCATTAATTTCGTTTCTTCTACTATCGGATGGGCAAGCGGAGCAAACGGTGCGATCATGAATACGATAAATGGCGGCACTACCTGGACTGCGCAAACTTCTGCTGCCACACATGCATGGAGAGGCCTGGCATTTCCTTCCACGCTTAACGGATGGGCAGTTGGCGATTCAGGTTCGGTGATGAATACAATTAACGGAGGGCTTACATGGACAGTGCAGCCGACTTTTATTATAAGCTGGATGCGTGGCGTATTTTTCGTAGATAATTTTGCAGGATGGACAGTTGGCGACAATGGAACAATCCTGCGTTATTCTTCGCCGGGTGCAATAGAAGAACATCAAACAACCACTGCGGTTTCAACTTACCCGAATCCCTCAGCAGGAAATTTTTCCTTTAATGTAAATCTTACTACTGCACAAACACTGCATGTAACTCTGACAGATGTTCTTGGAAAAACGGTTTACAGTCAGCAGATTTTTGCGCAGCCAGGCGAACATTGTCTTAATGCAGAAATACCTTATGCCTGCACAGATGGAATTTATATGCTGAAAGTGGAAGGCGAAGAATTCAATGGTTCAGGACGGGTGATCATTAACCATTAAAGAATAAAAAAAAGTAAAAAGTCCGGTTTCTGAAAGCAATATGCTTTGGGATTCCGGACTTTTGTTTTTGTATTTACTTAATCCGCTCATGCCTATAAAACCGCCTGTCAATGGGTGGTTTAGGCTATTGATCGGATTCTACTTTTTCAGTCTCTTTTAATGCTAAATTTGTACTCCGTTTTGACGGATAGTATTGTCCCGACACCCTTGTCGGGAGGAAAAGAAAGGTCAAACGGAAAATCCTATGAGCGAACAGATCAAGCACGAGTGCGGGGTCGCACTTATTCGTCTTCTCAAGCCACTCCAGTATTATATCGACAAGTATGGAACGCCCATGTATGGGTTGAATAAGCTGTACCTGCTCATGGAGAAACAGCACAACCGCGGACAAGACGGCGCGGGAGTCGCAACCATTAAATTCGATATTCCACCGGGAACAAGATATATTTCCCGTTATCGTTCCACCTCTCCGACTGCCATCAAAGATATTTTCGGAAAGATCAACGATAAATTTGCTGACGCGCAGAAAAAACATCCCGATAAATTAAAAGATGCAGAATGGGTGAAGCAACATGTTGCTTTTTCCGGCGAACTTTTGCTCGGGCATTTGCGCTACGGAACTTACGGTGGAAACAGCATAGAAAATTGCCATCCGTTTCTTCGCCAGAATAACTGGATCACACGTAATCTTGTGGTGGCAGGAAATTTTAATCTCACCAACGTTGATGAATTATTTGATCAACTGGTGGAATTGGGACAGCATCCGAAAGAAAAAGCGGATACTGTTACTGTGATGGAAAAGATCGGGCATTTTCTCGATCGTGAAGTGGATAAGCTTTTCGGCGTTTATAAATCGCAGGGAAATACGAATGAGCAGATCACTGGTCTAATTGCGGAAAATCTCAACATCGGAAAAATTCTTTCTGATGCAGGCAAAAAGTGGGACGGCGGATACGTCATGGCTGGAATGGTTGGACACGGTGATGCATTTGTGCTTCGTGATCCGAACGGAATCCGTCCTGCGTTTTGGTATGCAGATGAAGAAGTTGTTGTTGTTACCTCTGAACGTCCGCAGATTCAAACGGCTTTTAATGTGCCGATTGAGCAGATTCATGAGCTTACTCCGGGATGCGCACTGATCATTAAGAAGAACGGAGAATACGGAGAGAAGCAGGTTCGCACACCGAAAGAAAAAAAATCATGCTCATTCGAACGCATTTATTTTTCGCGTGGAAATGATAAAGATATTTACGAAGAAAGAAAAAGTCTTGGACGACAACTCACGGCAGGAGTGCTGAAGTCGGTTGATTTTGATCTTAAGAAGTCTGTTTTTTCTTTTATTCCGAATACTGCCGAAGTTGCATTTTATGGATTGGTAGAGGGATTGCATTCGTATCTCAATACGGTGAAGAAGCATAAAATTCTTACGATGGGAAATGTTGCTGATCCGGAACTTTCCGAAATACTCAACATGCAGCCGCGTATTGAAAAGATCGCATTAAAAGACGCGAAGCTGCGCACGTTCATCAGCAGCGATTCTACACGTCACGATATGGTTTCGCACGTTTACGATACAACGTATGGTATTGTAAAGCCGGGTGATACGCTTGTGATGATTGATGATTCTATTGTACGCGGAACAACTTTAAAACAAAGCATTCTTAAAATCCTTGATCGTCTCGGTCCGAAAAAGATTGTGATCGTTTCCTCTGCGCCACAAATCCGTTATCCTGATTGTTACGGAATCGATATGGC
This sequence comes from Bacteroidia bacterium, assembly GCA_039918435.1. GTDB lineage: Bacteria > Bacteroidota > Bacteroidia > Palsa-965 > Palsa-965. The sequence goes on from JBDSHN010000100.1 coordinate 108,270, forward strand.
GAAGATGGGAGATTTTGTTGCGTTCCAGGCTGCCGTTGAATTGCTGAAAGATACTTACAGGGAAAATCTGCTCGACGAGGTTTACGAAAAAGCAAAAGCACAGGATGATCTTCCTGCTGATAAAGTTGTAAATGTTGTCAAAGAAATTTACAAGCCATTCAGCGCTGAAGAAATCTCTTTGAAAATTTCCGAGCTGCTTACACCTCCGGGAATAAATGCCGAGGTAGAGATCACTTACCAAACGATCGAAGGATTGCATAACGCCTGCCCGGGACACAAAGGCGATTGGTATTTCACCGGCGATTACCCAACACCCGGTGGAAACAAAGTGGTAAACCGCGCCTTTATCTATTACATGGAAGGTAAGAATGTGAGAGCGTATTAGGAATATCCTGATAACTGAGTCACTAAATCCGTAGTTCTGGTTCCCGACAAATTGTCTTACGCGATCTCAGGTATCACCAGCGGCAGATCCTGATTTTTGATGTCGGCCCAACCTTTTCTGATGTTAACGAGATTTATGAAACCGTTTGCTTTCATGATTGATGCTGCGATCACGGAGCGGTATCCGCCGGCGCAATGCAGGTAATAGGGTTCTTCTACAGAAAGATGCGCGAGGTTTTCTTTCTTTGAAAAATTCGTGAGGCAGAAATGATCGGCGCCTTCTACATGGCCCGCATTCCATTCAGCGGGGCGACGAACATCAAGGATAGTCTTTTCGCTTTTTCCGCTGCGCACGTCGGCAGCAAATTCATCCGCGTTAACAGATTTCAAATTATCGAGTGGCATTCCTGCATTTTTCCATGCAGCTATTCCGCCTTCGAGATAACCTGCTACATTTTCAAATCCAACGCGCGCAAGGCGTAAAATAGCTTCATGTTCTTTGCCGGAATCAGCAACAATTACGAGCGGAACATTCATGTCGAGCAAGGTTCCAACCCACACCGCAAATGTGCCGTCGAGACCAATAAAAACCGCACCGGGAATAAATGCTTTTTCAAATTCATCTACATGACGTGTGTCGAGCACCAAAGCACCATTATCAATCGCGGCTTTTACTTTCTCCGCTGATAATGGTTTTACATTGCGTTCCAGCACTTGCTCAATATTTTCATAACCGCGCTTATTAATCATCGCGTCTTTGAAAAAATATTGCGGAGGAGCAGAAAGCCCACTTGTAACAGCTTCAATAAACTCTTTTTTATCGGTGATCAATAAAGCGTAATTGTTTTTTTTCTGTTCACCGATGGTCGACCATGTTTCTTTGCCGATATTTTTTCCGCAGGAACTTCCGGGACCGTGTGCAGGATAAAGCAATACATCATCAGCAAGCGGCTTCAATTTCGTATTGAGCGAATCAAACATCATCGATGCCAATTCTTCTTTCGTCATTTTTCCGTCTAATAAATCAGGGCGACCAACATCACCAACGAAAAGTGTATCACCAGTGAAAACGGCATGTTCTTTTTTGTTTTCATCCAATAAAAGATAGCAGCTCGATTCCGGTGTATGTCCGGGTGTATGTAAAACGCGGATCGTGAGTTTGCCGATTTTAAATTCTTCACCATCAGTTGCATTGTGAACCGCATAATTGGTTTCCGCTCCCGGACCATAAATAATTGTCGCGCCGGTTGCTTTTGCCAGGTCGATGTGACCAGACACGAAGTCGGCATGAAAATGCGTTTCAAAAACATATTTGATCTTCACACCACGTTCAGCTGCTTTCTTCAGGTATGGCTCGGTTTCACGGATTGGATCGATCACAGCCGCTTCTCCTTCTGATTCAATCCAGTAGGCTGCCTCCGCGAGACAATTGGTATACATCTGTTCTATCAGCATAATATGTTGTATGGGTGATTCTGCACTACAAAAATAGCTGAAAATCGGTTTAAAACGGCCTTTTGCAAACCGGGATCGTTGGCATATTCCGGCAAATAGTAACGCTAAATTAGCCTTGCGTTTCAGGCGCAATACTTTCCCTTAATTTAGAGGCGTATGTCATTCTTCTCCCGCGAAAACGCCTTTCACACGCTCAAAGGAATTCTTTTTGTAAGCCTTTTTGCAATTGTAGCTACACTTATTTCCAATATTGCAGTCGTCAGGAACCTGGGATTCAGTCCGCTGATCATTGGTATCCTGGTCAGCATGGTGTATGGCAATACGTTACGCCATAAGCTGCCACAGAAATGGGTGATGGGAATTCTCTTTTCAGCGAAATTCATTTTACGTGCGGCGATCATTTTTTACGGTTTCCGCATCACTTTTACGGACCTCATCAGCATTGGCGCACCGGGTTTAGTTCAAAGTTTGATCATGGTCACAACCACATTTCTTATTGGCAGCTTTATCGGTATCCGCGTTTTTAAGATGGATAAGGACACGGCTTATCTCACTGCATCAGGCGCGGCGGTTTGCGGGGCGGCGGCAGTGCTGGCAACAGAATCCGTTTTAAAATCAGAACCGCATAAATCAGCGATCGCAGTTACAACGGTGGTTTTGTTCGGCACCATTTCCATGTTCTTTTACCCGGTGCTTCAAAAAAGCGGCGTGCTTCCTTTCGACGAGGCGCAGTATGGAATTTATATCGGCGGCAGTATTCACGAAGTTGCGCAGGTGGTTGCTGCGGGAAACGCCGTCGGACCGAAAGCGGCGAGCACAAGCATCATTGTAAAGATGACACGTGTGATGCTGTTGGGGCCGATGCTGATCATACTTGGGTTATTCCTGACAAAAAGATCGCGCGAAAAAATTGCAGTGAAAGAAGAATCCCGCAAGAAAAAAATGGTTGTGCCGTGGTTTGTTTTCGGATTTATTCTTGTGGCTGGCTTTAATACGTTGCAGCTCATTCCGAAAAACGGAGTAGGTGTTATTAACACAATCGACACTTTTTTACTTACCATGGCAATGTGCGCGCTGGGAATGGAAACGAACTTTGCAAAATTCAAAGCAGCGGGTGCAAAACCAGTTTACCTGGCTGCTATTTTATTCGCGTGGCTGCTGGTTGGCGGATTTTTGTTTACGCAGCTCATCGGGCGGTTTCTGTAAAAAATAAACCAGGTTTGTTACAAGGCAACACAAACTTATGGAACAGATTTATTTTCCTTTACAATTTCCTTCACTTGATTCGAAGCGGATTTCATTACGCATGATCCATGATGCGGATGCCGGTGTGATTTTTCGTTTGTATAGCGATGAAAGCGTGATGAAGCAGCGGGGCGAACCGGTTTATTCCGAAATTATACAGGCAGAAAAGCTTGTTTTTTATTGGAGAAAATTATTCGCTGAGATGAACGGATTACGCTGGGGAATTACGTTCAGGGAAAATAATCAGTTGGTCGGTTCAATCGGGTTTAAACAGATTTTTCATCAGCATCGTCGCGCTGATTTGGGTTATGAACTTGATCCTGCTTATTGGAATAAAGGAATAATGACGGAAGCCGTACAGCTGGTAACGGATTACGGAATGAAAAAAATGAACCTCCATTCCATCGAAGCGAATATCACACCTGCCCATGTTGCATCCAAACGTATTCTTGAAAAGAATGGATTTAAGATGGAAGCGCATTTCAGGGAAAATTTCTTTTACATGGGCTGGTGGGATTCGGCGGTCTATTCGAAAATAAATAAGGCGGGTTAATATTCCCGCCTTATTTATTTGAAGCCAGTTATTTTTTATTCTACCGAAATCTTTCCTGTAGCGAGTACTGTATTTTCTTGGCTAAGCGTATAAAAATAAATTCCTGCTGGTAAACCTTCACGGCTGATGATGAAATTATTTCCGGAAAGATTTTCCATCTCGCGCACTTTGTTTCCAAGCACATCGTAAAGCTCCATTCTGCCATTGGTGATATGAATCTCTTTCAGTCTTAATGTAGTCTGTTCATTAAACGGGTTTGGCATAACGACTGCAGATTCATTTGCAATATTATTTTCATGTATACCCATTGGAACGTTCCCGGTAAATGCAAAATCATCGAATGCGAATGTGGAACCAGGATGCATGGAAAAACCACCAACACCTGTATTGCCGCTTAATCCCGCAATGATCAGTACCGTATCGGGAAGCTCACTGTAATCATACGAAAGCGGAATTGTAAAAGCAGTCCAGCCTGTTGCATTCGTTGTGAAAGGAAGTGTAAGCTGCATTAATATATCTCTTGAGTTGGTTGTTGTATTCCATTTGCTCATGAAAACACCTATTCCTGCTGTATCACCACCGATGCTGTTCAGTTTGTAAAAGCCGGTAAGATTTGCAGGACGCATGTTGTACGTAAAACCTTCCGCCAGCCCGTAAAAAGCATATTGAAAAAAGTTTGCCGCAGAACCGAATGAATAAAGCGCACCGCCCACTGTATCCTGTTCATTGCTTTGAACCACTGCCGTTTGAACTGCGTATTGTCCGGTATGGCCTGTTACGCGCGAAACAGAATTTACAACATAAGTGGAATCGCCGAATGCATCTGCAAAAACAGAATTTATCACATCGTGCGACACCCAGTTCTGTGGAACGAGATACGTAACCGGGGATTCATTGTTATTTACCCAATTTTCAAATCCTGGATTCGGAATTTGTGCAAATAAAAGTACGCTGAAGAGACAAGCGCTGAAGAGTAAAGTAGTTTTTTTCATGTTTGTATTTTTAATACGCACAAAGTTATCCTGCGACAACGAGTGCATACTAACATGAAAATGTGAATCTTGAAAGTTGTTCCGTTTGATTTTATCCGCTTTGAACGCTTTTCAAACGGAATAACTATCAATGATTTATTCTACCGAAATTTTTCCTGTTGCAATCAACGTATTTTCTTCACTGAGTGTGTAGAAATAAATTCCTGCCGGTAAACCTTCGCGGCTGATCAGGAAATTGTTTCCGGAAAGATTTCCCATTTCGCGAACTTTATTGCCAAGAACATCGTAAATCTCCATTTTACCATTGCTGATCTGAGCGCCTTTGAGATTTAAAGTAGCTTGATCATTAAACGGATTCGGCATTACGACTACAGCTGTTGTTGCTGCATTATTTTCATTTATACCAATTGGAATATTGCCGGAGAATGCAAGGTCGTCCACCGTTAATACAGATCCAATGTGCGGAGTCGTGGTGATATTTCCTAAGCCGATAAAAACCGTATCGGGCATAACATTCATCACATAATTAATAGGAACAGAAAAATTAGTGTAGGAGGCAGAAGGGCTGGTAATGAAAATTTCTCCAACTCCTACAGTATCTCTTGATTGTGTAGCAGCATTCCATTTTGACATCACTACAAATACAGATGCCGAATCGCCGCCAATACGAACCCATTTTTTCCATCCTGTTAAAGACGCTGGACGCGTTGATAACGGAAAGCCTCCACCCTGAAGCACATCATCCATGGAATTGCCATAAAGGATATAACCTCCAGAGGTGTCTCCGTAATTGCTTACTGCCACACTCATCTGAACTGCATAATTTCCACTGTGCGCAGCACTCGATTGGCTAACGTTATTTACAACGTATCCCGGATTTCCGAAAAGGTCATTAAAAAAAGTAAGAATAATAGCGCTGCTTATCCAGCGTTGTGGCACCTGGTAAGTATGTGAAGTTTCTGTATTAGGAATCCAGGTTTCGAAGCCGGGATTCAGAATTGTTTGTGCAGAAGCGGAAATACACGTTATTGAAAGCGCAATTAAAAAAGTAAATTTTTTCATGGGTCAAAGGGTTGGTTTTTTTTCAAAGATACCTCTTATAGATTCAGTTAAAGCTATGTTGTTTATAACCCGATAAATGACATATTGTTCCATTTCTCTCCGTAAGAATCTCTTTTTCGTACTTTTGCCCCGCTTACCCGATTCCTATGAAAGTTATTGATCACCTCAAAGCGGCAAAATCAACGCTGTTTTCTATTGAAATCCTTCCGCCATTAAAAGGAAAAAGCATTACTTCAATCTACGAAGGAATTGATCCGCTGATGGAATTCAAACCTTCTTTTGTGGATGTTACTTATCACCGCGAAGAATACGTTTATAAAAAACGCGATGGTGGATATCTCGAAAAAGTTTCCATCCGCAAACGTCCGGGTACAGTTGGGATCTGTGCGGCGATCATGAACCGTTATCATGTAGATGCAGTGCCGCATATTATTTGTGGCGGTTTCACTAAAGAAGAAACAGAAAGTGCACTCATCGATCTGCATTTTCTCGGCATCGACAATGTGCTTTTATTACGCGGCGATGCGATAAAAACAGAAACTGCATTTGTTCCCGAGCCAAACGGACATATCTACGCAATCGATCTTGTGAAGCAGGTAGTGGAAATGAATAAAGGATTGTACCTGCATGAAGATGTTGTGGATATGGCGCCTACAAAATTCTGCGTCGGTGTAGCGGGTTATCCTGAAAAACATTTTGAAGCGCCAAATCTTTACGCTGATATGCAATTCTTAAAAGCAAAAGTGGACGCAGGTGCAGAATATATTGTGACGCAAATGTTTTTTGACAACCAGAAGTTTTTTGAATTCACGGCGAAATGCAAAGAGGTGGGAATTAATGTGCCTGTAATTCCCGGCTTAAAAATCCTGACTTCTAAAAAACAAATACTGGCATTACCAAAGGTTTTCCATATCGATGTTCCGCAGGATTTGTTTGTGGAAGTAGAAAAATGCAAAGACGATAAAGAAGTCAAAGAAGTTGGTATCCGCTGGGCTATTCAGCAATCGAAAGAGCTGATGAAAGCAAATGTTCCTTGTTTGCATTATTACACAATGGGAACTTCTGAAACCACAAGAAGAGTTGCCAGCGAAGTATTTTAGATTACATTTTCTGTCATTTCTGTAAGTGGAAACAGCGGCGTAAACAGAACCTTGTTTTTTTACGGACTATTTGTTGCGGTTACACGAAATAATGGGGAAAATAGTATCCCCGCCGCATGAAATTTGACTAAATTAGCCCTGCAACAATCTATCGTCATGAAAAAAGTTTACCTCTCCGTTTTAGCCGCAATAACTTTTCTTGCAGCAAATGCACAGACCTTTTCTTCCACAACCAGTGCAGCGATTTATGATAATCAATGTTCAACGGTTTCTGTCCTTGTGAGCGGCCTGCCTGCTGTAATGGATACTGCTGTTTTTGGTATTTGTTCGGTGACAGTAAATATTTCTCATACCTATGACAGCGATCTGGATATTTGGCTTGCGAATCCTGCCGGCGATTCTATCCGGCTTGCCAATAACAATGGCGGAAGCGGCGCAAATTTCACTTCCACCATGTTTATCATGTCTGCAACAATAGATATCAACCAGGGTGCTGCACCATTTACAGGAAGCTACCTGCCGTTTAATTCGCTTAATACACTTAACGATGGTTCCAATCCGAACGGCACATGGCATCTTACTGTTTGTGATGAAGTTCCCGGTGATGTAGGTACTATCAATTCTGTGTCAATTAATTTTTGCAATAATCCACCACAGGATCCGCCTCCTGCCGCAGGACCTTGCTCTATGGCAAACGGAGCCGGATGTTTTTGTCCCGACGGCACGCAGGATTGTGATATGTTGCCTGATATGATTGCTACAGCAGACATCATCACACAACAGCATACTGAAACGCCCGGACTGATCACACTCAGCAATGCAACACCGAATATCGGTTGGGGACCAATGGAAATTCACGGTTCTAATTATTGCTGGTGCGATTCAGTTTCAGTTCCATGCTCTACTGTAACCTGTCCGAACGGAGATTCACCTACACAGCAGTTGCTTCAAACTATTTATCACAAAAACGGCAACACAATCACTTCGCACGATATTTTAACGCCGGGCACGATGAGCTATCATCCATCACACGGGCATATTCACGTCAATAACTGGGCGGCTTTTTCGCTTCGTAAAGAAGATACCACACTTGCAAGTCCGCTCGATTGGCCGATCATTGCACAAGGCGCAAAAGTCAGCTTCTGCCTCATCAATCTTGGCGATTGCACAAGTGATTATGGCTGGTGTAAAGACACGTTGGGAAATACCATCACAATGGCGAATATTCCTAATTCACCTTTTGGCCTGGTAAGCGGCTGCGGAACAGACCAAGGAATTTATACAGGTAATCTTGATATTTATTCCGAAGGACTCCCGGGAATGAACATTGATCTTACCGGAGTTTGTAATGGTAATTATTATATTATTTCCATCACCGATCCGAATAATGATTTCGTAGAAACAAATGAGGATAACAATTGGGTTGCTGTTCCGATCACACTTACACAACAGCATAATCCTATCGGGAGCGGACTTAATCTCACTTCTGTTTCAGGACAAACAATTACCGTAAGCAATAACAACACAGATCTTACTTCATTCGAATGGAACTTTGGTGATGGCGCAACAGATACGGTGAATAATCCTGCGATGCACACGTATACATTCGGCGGAACTTATACTGTAACGCTTACACAAACCAATCCATGCGGAACGTTCGATACTTCCATGGTAATTGTAATTACTGGTATCGAACAAATGGGAAATTTCTCCGCGCAGATTCTGAAAGCGATGCCGAATCCTGCAATGGGATCAACAACGGTTTCTTATCAGATGCCTGAAGCAGGTGATATGAAGCTGGAACTATTCAATATGCTCGGCGAGCGGATTTCTGTTCTTGAAAAAGGATCGCAGGCTACAGGATGGCATACAACAGAAATTGATTTCAACGCACTCGGTCTTGGCGAGGGGGCTTATTTTGTTAAGCTTACTACTTTGAATCACGAAGGAACAATGCGTGTGATCAACATTAAATAGCTGATTTGGAAAAAATGAAAACGCCTCTCTCACGGGGGCGTTTTTTTTGTTACCCGTCGCATTTCAGAACGTTTTTTATATCCATCCATTCATATAGTGGTTAACCATCATTTAGACGGATGGATAATAGCGGAGATTGATTACGTGTACCTTCGCGCACGAAGAAACACTTCGTCAAACAAACCCTAAAACCTTAAATGGTAATCGCTGAAAAATTAACACCTTATAATTTATGAGCGCCTCAAATCCTCCGGAAAAACTGTAGTATCTGTTTTGTGTTTCCCTGATTTGAAGTTAACTGACTTATTTTGAGTGCCTTTTTAAATCTTGCCCTGGGTTTTTGCAGAGCAATAAATAGTCACCTTTGCACCTTCTTATTTTCAACCCTCTAATCACCCAAAAATTAAATGAAAATTTTTTTACTTCCCTTTGTTTTCGTTGCCTGCTTGTTGATGCCGCGGGTTTCAACTTCCCAAACCTATTCCGCTTTTGGAATGGCAGTGAATAACAACAATGCATTATTTGATACTGTTGCGATCAGCGGCGGTAGCGATACACTTCCGTTCCGTTTTGTAAACGCGCCCAACTATGCATGGAACACTGCAACACTCGTTATCTATCACCAGGGAAATTTCGGTCCTGGCGCTAATTTTTTGAAGGAGTTCGATGAAAATAATAACTATGGTAACTTCATCCCGGGCCAGGTCAATTGTGGTCCTGAAGATTCTACTGTTTTTACTTACATAACATCTAATGACATAAATAACTGGAACGTTAATGATACTATTGACTTTCGGATTGTAGTAACCGGCCTTCAGGGAGCTTGTCTCAGTACTGTGCGTGCAAAGCTTACTTATCAGTATTGTTCTTCACCAACCGGTCCTGCACAATATGCTTCTGTTTCATTCCCGGTTAATTATGCTTGTGCACTTGGTGGAACTATTTATTCACTGACCGGAACACCTTCGGGAGGTACATTCTCAGGTCCCGGCGTAACGGGATCTACTTTTAATCCTGCTTCTTTTAACCCGGGAATTTACCAGGTTACTTACACCTTTACTGATTCTATCGGATGTACGTCAACAGACACTGTTGGTGTATTTGTAGCACCCGGGCCTGTTGTAAACAGCGATTCAACACTTTATGCATGCTATAACACTTCCACTACGCTCAATGCAACAGTAGGAAATGGTTTTATCTGGTATACAGATCTGGCATTGACACAAGCGCTGGATACAACGAATATGTTTATTACGCCTTCGCTGACACAAACCACTACTTATTATGTAGCCGGACAGGATTTCAGTAATAGCTTCGGTGCAGATACATTATTCGATAGTGATTCTCTGACTGTAGATGTAGATAACCTTGCTGGTGATGATCGCGGTGGTATGGCAATTGATCACAGGCACGTTTACCTGAATGGTGATCAAAACGCTGTCCGTTATGATCTCGATTTAAATCCTGCTTCTGGCGTTGCACTGCCGATACGCGATGGAATGGTTGCTGATTTGCGCTCCGCTAAGATCTGGACGCTTTGGAATGTAGCTACTTCAACCGACCCTGATAACTCTCCAAACCAATTTACTGTAACAGCACTTCGCGGGCTCGACAGTAACCTTGCTGTGACCAGCGAAATGATCCTGCTTTCCCAATCGATTGATATGGGAACAGACAATGAGCAATGCGGTATTTTTGCCGGCTTTGGCTATGTAGGCCTTTACAGCGGTAATACACAGCACTGGTATGTGATCGATATGGATAATGGATTTGTTACTGACTTGGGTTTCAATTCCAACCCGAATTTTTACGGTTCTGAAAACTGGAGCGATTGGGGTGTTCTCCAGTCAGATTGCAATGGTAACTTCTCCGCAATCTACCGTGGCACCTTTAATACGGCTCAGGATATTGAAATTCTCGCATTGCCTGATAACGGTACAACTTCTCTGGCAGTATTTGGCAACATCAGCGATATGGCCAGCCTGATCTTCAGTCCGGACAGCGCCCGTTGGTACTTCCATTATGAAGGCAGTTCCTCTACGTTTGGTGGTTCAAGCGAAACACTTGGTTATGCTGATGCAAATTTCTCGGAAGCGTCCTGCGGTGGCAGTGGTCTTGGATGTCCTTCTATGGTAACGGTAAACGTTCCTGTTGATGTAGCATTCGCTTTCCCGTCCAGCACAGTATGTTTTAATGATGGCCCACAATTACTTACTCAGGGAATTCCTGCGAATGGAACATATAGTGGAATTGGTGTAGGAACAAATTCAACCGGCACAGTTTTCTTCCCTGCGCTTTCAGGTAATGGAACATTCACACTTACGTATACTGTAACAGACAGTGCAAGTGGTTGTGTAGATTTTGCAACTGATGTCGTTACTGTTGATCAGTGTACAGGTGTTGACGAACAAACACTCGCAAATGGAATCAGTGTTTATCCGAATCCGAACAATGGTTCGTTTACAGTAGCTGTCAATGCAACTGCTGCTGATATGTTGATTGAAGTAATGGATTTGCAGGGACGTGTTGTTTTCTCTTCAATGGAAAATAATGTAACCCCTGGATTTACAAAACAGATCAGTGTTGGAAATGTTGCTTCCGGAATGTATATGATGAAAGTTTCTGCAGGTAATGAGCAGGAAGTTCAGAAGATCACCATTCAGCGATAAGCACTGCGAATAAAAAAATCCCGTGTCGGCTCAGCCGACACGGGATTTTTATTTTTGAGAAATTCAAATGAGCTTTGAAAAGAGCAGATCTATTTCGGTTTCTTATAAACCGGAACAGTGGAGCAAGGTTCGCCATACATCAGCGATTTTACAACAGGACGCAGCTTCCGTGTCAATTCAATGTACGCGGATTTCGGAACCGGTTTATCGCCGCAACCTTTGATCACAACTCTTGCATCACGATATTTTCCAGTATCAAACGACGAAAGAATCTCATCAAACAAAACAGTTTCCAAAACTTCAAGCGATCCGAAAACTATTTTTTTTGCGAATGGTTCCAATGCGGAAGCAAGCAGCATCCATGTCCAATCCGGAATGATCGCATCTGCAGAACAGGTAAGCGCAACATAGTTGTCTTTGTATTGCGACCAATCGTGCGATTTAATAAATTCACGGAAATCTTTTTCACGTAAAATCAATTCCTGAAAAAGCTGGTCTTTTATATCGAGCAGCACACGTTCGCCCGGAAGATACAGATCTCCAAGATCGATCGTGATCAATCCGCTGTTCTCAACTTTGTTTATGATTGGATCTATTTCTTCCATTACTCCTTATGCTTTTGAAAAAAACATGCTATCGTAACTAATTTCTTTTTTGCCTTTCCTGCCGCGGCCTTCCCCGTCAATTTCTACAAGAAGATTTCCCTTTTTGCTTTTTTCCTGCCGCTGCCGCTCCTTTCCTGCCGCTTTCCCCTCAAGAGAATCTCCCATTCCTACTACATAAACCCCAATTCCAACTGCGCTACTTCGCTCATCATTTCTTTGATCCATGGCGGTTCGAAAGTGATTTTCACATCCGCAGCTTTTACTCCTTTTACCATTCGCACTTTATCTGCAACATCCGCAGGCAAAGATTCTGCGACAGGGCAATTCGGTGAAGTAAGTGTCATTAATAATTTCACTTCTTTGTCATCATTAATGTCTATTTCGTAAATCAGACCGAGCTCCCAGATGTCCACAGGAATTTCAGGATCGTAGCAGGTTTTGAGTGCATCAATTACCTGCTGCGTTAATGTTGCGTCGTTGGATATAATATTAGCGTTCATTTTCTTTTTAATTTGAGTTGGCCTGCATAGCGAAAGCATCCATCTTCATTTGTTTTACCATTGAGACCAAACCGTTCGCGCGGGTAGGAGAGAGATGCTCCGCCAAACCGATCCTGTTGATGAATGTCAACTGTGCATCAACAATTTCTTTCGGCGAATGATCTGAAAGCACCCGCACCATCAAAGCAACAAGACCTTTTGTAATGATCGCATCACTATCGGCATGATAAATAATTTTTCCTCCCGTTTCTCCCGGGATCAATTGAGTGTGCAGCCACACACGGCTTTGGCAACCTTTGATGAGGCGATCTTCTGTTTTATAGTTTTCGTCCATCGCAGGTAATGATTTTCCCATGTCGATGATGTATTGGTATTTATCATCCCATTGTTCGAAAATGGAAAATTCTTCTACAATTTCGTTTTCTGTTTCTGCAATACTCATTATTCAATTTCTTTAATCGAGATAAATGTCACTTTTGTTTTTTTCGCTTTCCTGTAAGTGGATTTTTTAATCGGAAATTTTCCGTCAAACGGAATGTTAAAGGCAATTCCCTCATATTCCAGGAACATATAATTGCCGGAAGTGTACCACTCGCTTTTCCCATAAGCATTTAGTACATCACTCATTGTTGATACTCCTGCACGAATTCCCTTTTCTGTTACAGCAGAATAATTCGGATAGAAATAAAGACTGAAAACCGTTTTATCTGCAGCCTTGATCCACGCTTTAATCCCCGCTTTTTCAAAATGAAGGGAGGTAGAAAAGAGAACGCTGTCATCGCCTTTTTTAGAATAATGCTTTTTTTCAATAAAGCCGGGTCCGTATATTGCCTGTAAAGCATCTTTGGTTGTTACGCCAATAGCTACTTCATCTGTTCCTTTGCCGGGGATTATTTTTTTTACGTCATCCGTAATAAATGAGAAGGAAATAATTCCAAATGCAACGAGAAGAAGGGAGAGCGTTTTTGTGATTTTCATGAGAGCATTTTTATCGCTTTTTGCAAAGCGGTTATTAAAAGATCGATTTCTTCAATTGTATTGTAAAGTGCGAATGACATGCGGACTGTTCCGGGAATTTTGTAGCATTCCATCAACGGCTGTGTGCAATGATGTCCCGTGCGCACTGCGATACCTTGCTGATCAAGAATAGTTCCGATATCAAATGGATGAATGTTTGCGAATGAAAAAGAAATTACGCCGGCTTTGTTTTTTCCATTGCCGATAATTTTTAATCCCGGGATCTGAACCAGCTTATCTGTCGCATAGATCAACAACTCATGCTCATGTGCGGAAATATTTTCTATGCCGATTGCATTTACATAATCGAGCGCTTTGGCAAATGCAATTGTGCCTTCTATGTTTGGTGTGCCTGCTTCAAATTTCAGAGGACCATCAACATAAACGGTTTTCTCAAATGAAACAGTTTTAATTGTTCCGCCCCCAATTTGATAAGGAAGCATATCATCGAGCAAATCTTCTTTCACATAAAGCGCACCGATTCCTGTTGGACCGTAAACTTTATGTGCGGAGAAACAATAAAAATCACAATCAAGTTCCTGCACATTTACGGGTATATGCGGAACTGCCTGCGCACCATCTACGAGCACAGGAATATTCGCAGCATGAGCAAGCGCAATAATTTCTTTCGCCGGGTTGATTGTTCCCAAAGTATTGGAAACATGTGTGAAGGCGAAGAATTTGGTTTTCGGTGAAAGCAGCTTTTGTAATTGCGCAATTTCTAATTCGCCATTTTCATTGATCGGAACAACGCGCAATACAGCGCCTTTTTCTTCGCACAACATTTGCCATGGAAGAATGTTGGAATGATGTTCCATTTCGGTCACAAGCAATTCGTCGCCGGGAGTTAAACGATTGCGCAAATAAGACCATGCAACAAGATTGATGCTTTCCGTTGTGCCGCGGGTGAAAACAATTTCATTTACAGAAGCGGCACCAATGTGTTTTTGAATAGTTGCGCGCGCATCTTCATAAGCTTTTGAAGCGAGCTGACTAAGATGATGTACGCCGCGATGAATATTTGCATTATAACGCGAATAATAATCGACGATGGAATCGATAACGGCTTGCGGCTTTTGTGTGGTTGCGCCGTTGTCGAAATAAACCAAAGGTTTTCCATTTACCTTTTGGGAAAGGATAGGAAAGTCCGCACGATATTTTTGAACGTCGTAAGTCAATGCCTGTATGTTTTCGGATTTTATCATTTGGCAAGACTTTGTGGGAGCATTAATAAGAAAGGAATACTTAAATCATAGTTAAGCTCTGAATAATGATTTCCAATTTTCAGGTTTTTGTAATAAGAAGGTCTTTTCTTCCAGTAATACTTTTCAGATTCAATGTTAAACGCTTTCTCTCCCAGCTTTTCAGCAAGAAACCACTTCTCTAATAGTCGGCCGCTTCTTCCGTTTCCGTCAACAAAAGGATGCAGATGTTCGAATTGAAAATGAATCATCGAAGCAAAATAAAAAACTTCTTCAATTGACAGTTCCTGATTAATAAGCGTTTTTACATCTGAGAAAAAGGCATCAAATTCTTTTTTTAGCGATTGATATTCAATGGCCGAATATTCAATGCCATTGCTGCTCATAATTACAATATTACTTTTCCTGAGTTTTCCGCGATGAACAGGGGCAAGAAGTTTTGTTGAAAGCAAAAGGTGAGATTTAAGAAAGTTATTTTTGTTTAAAGTGTTCCCTTTAGCAAAACGATAAGCCTTTACAAGATCTTCTATTTCCTTAATGTCTTTCGTATGTTTTAGCGCAACTATAGCAGCATGTTTCAAAAATGAATCAACTGTAATGGGATTGCCTTCTATATTTGAGGAATAGGTGGAAGCGGTTGCGATATAAAAATCAAAATTTCTTCGTCGTTTTTTCAATGCATCAAACGAATCATTCCGTTCGGGAACAGCGGCAAAAGCCTTTGTAAGATTAGCTTTTAAGGCCTTCTTATATTGATCGAGATAATCAGCCTTTAAAAATTTTATGTCGCTGAAATAATTCATTTCAATATCCTGTCAATTCTGCTGTCAATATAATTTCGCAATTCTTCAATCTTCACGTGATCAACAACTTCTTCAGCAAATGCACGGATCAGTAATGCACGCGCACTTTCTTTTCCAATTCCTCTCGCTTGTAAATAGAACATCGCTTCTTCATTTACTTTTCCTGTCGATGTTCCATGCGAACATTTTACATCGTCGGCGTAAATTTCTAATTGCGGTTTTGTATTTATCGTCGCATCGTCGCTCAGGAGAATATTCCTGTTTGTCTGGAAGGCATTTGTTTTCTGAGCATCCTGGCGCACGAATATTTTTCCGTTAAAAACCGCAGTCGCTTTATCGTCGATCACACCTTTGTATAATTCATTGCTCATGCAATTCGGCACTGCATGATCTACAACTGTGTGATTGTCGACGATCTGTGTTCCGTTGATCGGGTACAAACCGTACAAATGTGCTTCGCCGTTTTTACCGGTGAAAACAATGTTGAGATTATTACGAACGAAATTTCCGCCGAGTGTAAAGGTGTAAGTGTTATAAAGCGAATTTTCACTAACGGCAGCATTCAGCGTGTTCATTTGCTGCGCCACTTCGCTTTCCGCCTGTATACGGTAATGATCGAGCTTTGCATTTGCCGCAACGTAAACTTCTGTCAGCGCATTCGTGAATGATTTTACAGGGCCGATTGATTCGTACGTTTCAATCACAACTGCTTCTGAAAAATCTTCCGCAACAATTAAATTTCTCGGCTGGAAAAAAGAAGCCACTTCATTATCTGAAATGTGAAGCACTTGTATGGGTGTTGTGCTTGTTGCTTTCTTTTCAATATGAATAAAAACGCCGCCGATATTCAAAGCCGTATTCAATGCAATGAACGGATCGCTTTTCGATGGGGCGTATTTACCAAAATGTTTTTTAGCAGTTTCATTGGAATGAACAGCATCTGCAATTCCTGTTACGGTAATTCCTTCCGGAAGATTAACGGTAACAGAAAGCTCTGCAGAATAAACACCGTTCACGATCACCAGCACTACGGAATCTTTAACAAGTGTAAATTCCGTGATATCGTTCGCTGTTACGCCACGCATTGTTTCTGTGCGGAAGCCAAAACCTTTTTTCAGAACCGCTTCCGGGTTGATGTATTTATAATCTTCCCATTTGCGCGTAGGAAATCCCTGCTCTTCGAAAATTTTCGCAGCATCCCGGCGTAGTTCTTTCTGACCGTATAAAGTAGAAAGCTGCTGCTCAAAATGTGTGAGCAGCTGATCTTTGAATGTCATTGTTTCTGTTGCGTTCATTTTATCGGTATTCAAAAAAGCTACGATCCATTTCTGTTGGCAAGTTGTTCATTTCAATCCATTGTGCACGCAGGTATTCAACGGCATAATATCTTTCCTCCACTGGTCTCGTAAGCCAATATGTCAATTGCTTCTCGGTTTCTTCAGGAGAATTTATTGTAATTGTCCTGTCGGATCCAAAGAAAGTACTCAAGTCAATTTCCTCTGTTATTTTTTTATGCTTCAACAGATTCAGTTTTCAACCAGTCGTATCCTTTTTCTTCCAGCTCCAGCGCCAATTCTTTCGGACCTGTTTTTACAATTTTTCCGTTGTAAAGCACATGCACAAAATCGGGCGTGATATAATCGAGCAAACGCTGGTAGTGCGTTACAATAATGAAAGCACGTTTCGGATCGCGCAATTGATTCACACCATTCGCGACAATTCTTAACGCATCAATATCGAGACCTGAATCAGTTTCATCCAGAATTCCCAATGTCGGTTCTAACATCGCCATCTGGAAGATTTCGTTGCGTTTTTTTTCTCCGCCGGAAAATCCTTCGTTGACAGAACGGCCGGTTAATTTTCCGTCGAGTTCTACCAGCTTCTGTTTCTCTTTCACCATCGCAAGAAATTCTTTCGGCTCAATTGATCCGAGACCTTTATAAGCGCGGATTTCATTGATCGCAGTTTTGAGAAAATTGATGTTGCTCACACCCGGAATTTCTACCGGGTATTGAAACGCAAGAAAAACGCCTTCACGCGCGCGGTCTTCCGGCGACATGTCGAGCAAATCTTTGCCGTTGAATGTTACAGTGCCTTCGGTAACTTCATATTCTGATTTTCCTGCAAGCACAGAAGCGAGTGTGCTTTTCCCGGAACCATTCGGCCCCATGATAGCATGCACTTCGCCTGCTTTTACTTCAAGATTCAACCCGCGGAGGATTTCTTTTCCTTCAACGGATGCGTGGAGATTTTTAATTGAGATCATTATTGCGATGAATGTTAATTTAAGGCACTATTAATTTTTTGCCAGTCTGTTTTTTGTTCTTCTATCTTTCTATTTCTTGCACTTTGTCCGCCACAATGGTAAACTGGAAATAGACGAGTGCCATTTGGTATAATGTATGGTGAATTTTCTATTATTTTTTTAAGAGATTTCGATTTACTTGTCGCCGGATTTACCTGGTTCGGATAAATACTGCAAATCGCATCAAAAGGAATTCGTCCTAATGCGATGATAATTTTGGGTTGGACTAAATCAATTAATGGACTTAAAAACTCATTTGTTCCAGTCTCAATCCAACGATTTTCAATTTTGCCTTGCATTCCATTTCCTTTTAAGCCAACTACCGCATTAGTAAAAAATAATTTTGCGGTTTTGTTGGGAGTTAAAGGATGACCAATATCAATGTTTAAAATCTTAAAAAGGTCAGTCAGGTTTTTATTGGTTGGATATTTATAATGGTTTTCAATTGGTTCAATCTTTCCATTATCCTTTTCAAAGGTTTCCCAATCAGCAAAATCCTGGGCTATTAACATAATATCCGCATCTAAATGTGAATGCCATTGTTCATAAGCATCAACATAATTATCTTCAGCAGTGAAATCAGAATAATTTTTCAAACCAATTCCAGAAAAAGAAAAATTTTTCCTTTTCTGAATCAGCGTTTGATATTTTTCTTCTTTGGTCATCTTTTTGTTTTGCGTGAGGGATTGCAGCAAGCTACCATGTAGCGCGGAAAGCCCGGTCTCGGCTCAGCCGAGGACACGCCCTGATTTTAATTATTATTACCCTACAGAACCTTCTAATGAAACACTCAACAATTTCTGCGCTTCAACAGCAAATTCCATTGGTAATTGATTCAGCACTTCTCTGCAATAACCATTCACGATAAGCCCGATTGCTTTTTCAGTATCGATGCCACGTTGTTTGCAATAGAAGATCTGGTCTTCACCGATTTTTGATGTTGTTGCTTCATGCTCTACAACCGCACTCTTGTCGTGAATTTCGATGTATGGAAAAGTATGTGCGCCGCAACGATCTCCCATCAACAACGAATCGCATTGCGAAAAATTTCTTGCGTTGGTTGCACCTTTTCCAATGCGCACTAATCCGCGATAAGAATTCTGACTTTTACCGGCTGAAATTCCTTTCGAGATAATCGTGCTGCGCGTATTTTTTCCAATGTGCAGCATTTTAGTTCCAGTATCGGCTTGCTGCATATTATTGGTGACAGCAACAGAATAAAATTCGCCGACAGAATTATTTCCTTTCAGAATGACGGAAGGATATTTCCATGTGATGGCTGAACCGGTTTCTACCTGTGTCCAGGAAATTTTGGAATTATCGCCGAGACAAATGCCGCGTTTGGTGACGAAATTATAAATGCCGCCAACGCCTTCTTTGTTTCCGGGATACCAATTCTGCACGGTAGAATATTTTACTTCCGCATCCTTATGCGCGATGATTTCTACAATAGCTGCATGCAATTGATTCTCGTCACGCATGGGCGCGGTGCAACCTTCGAGGTAAGAAACATACGCGCCTTCATCGGCAACGATCAGTGTTCTTTCAAACTGGCCGGTTCCGGAAGAATTGATTCTGAAATACGTTGACAATTCCATTGGACAACGAACGCCTTTTGGAATGTAGCAGAAAGAGCCATCGCTGAAAACTGCGGAGTTCAATGCTGCGTAAAAATTATCAGTATAAGGAACGACAGAACCCATGTATTGTTTGATGAGTTCAGGATGTTCCTGCACGGCTTCGCTGAAAGAGCAGAAAATAATTCCCTTTTCATAAAGCACTTCTTTGAACGTAGTTTTTACAGAAACAGAATCGATAACAGCATCAACTGCAATACGCGATTCCATTCCGACCAAACGCTTTTGTTCTTCGAGAGAAATTCCAAGCTTCTCAAATGTCTTGAGCAATTCCTGGTCAACTTCATCGAGACTTCCGACTGTTTTTGTTTTTTTCGGAGCAGCATAATAGCTGGAATCCTGAAAATCGATTGGCGGATGGTGGAGATGCGCCCAATGTTGCGGTTCTTCCATTTTTAACCAATGACGAAACGCTTTGAGTCGAAATTCGAGCATCCATTCCGGCTCGTTTTTCTTTTTTGAAATAAAGCGCACAATGTCTTCATTCAATCCTTTCGGCGCAAACTCCGTATCGATATCAGAAACGAATCCGTATTTGTATTCGCCCTGAGTAAATTCTTCTAATATTTCGTTTTTCTCTGCCATTTAATTCGGGGAGTTGTTTCGCTTTTTATTTGCCGCTTTATTCAGTTCTTCTATATCATTAAGGTCTTTCGGCCGTCCTGATTTTGTTTTCTCTTCAATCAGCTTATTGAAATTCAAAAAATTTAATTGCGTCTCTGGTTCGAGTTGAAATTTTTCTGACTGAAGATAACATTCACCAAACTGCTCTTGCTTTAATGCAACCATGTCAGACATAAAATCAACATAAATGCCGTTTCCTAATAATACTTCTGAATAGCCTGCAATAAGTGGGAGAGATAGAAAAACAGCAGCGCCTTCAATTCCGAAATCAGTAAGTGTAGTAACTAACCTTGTTCGGTTTTCAAGCGAATCTTCCAACCACAAATCGACATCGCCGGTTGTTCTGCCGTAACCAAAATAATTAACAGCCATTCCGCCAACGAGAATATATTTCACTTGATTTTTATTGAGCAGTTTCATGAAATTGACAACTTCATCTTCAAAAATATTCACGACAATTTTCGTTTTAAAACCACACCTAAGCCTTGCGGCGTTTTTATTGGTCCGTTTTTGAAAAGTGCGGCAAGAGCCATTAATTGAAATGTTTTTTTGAATCTTTCATGTGGGGTCAATAAAAGATTTTCCAGCAACCGACGATTTGCAATCGATTCAGGAGTTTCATTTCCATTATGTATAATCAGCTTTGCCATTTTTTTATTAAACCGAAAAACTTTCGCCGCAACCACATGTGCGTGATGCATTCGGATTAATGAATACAAAACCTTTTCCGTTCAATCCTGCCGAATAATCAAGCTCGGTTCCGATCAGGTAGAGAAAACTTTTTTTATCCACCACGATCTTGATTCCTTTATCTTCAAAAACCTGGTCGGTCGGTTGTAAAACGTGGTCGAATTCCAGCTTGTAAGAAAGTCCGGAACATCCGCCGCTATCCACGCCAACACGGATAAATGAATCCGCAGGCCGATTTTCGGTCTTTATCAGACTAATCGCCTGATTTTTTGCATTTTCAGTTACTGTAATCATTGATTTTCAGTATTTTGTGTACTCCTGTTTATTTAGACTAAATCTAAACAAGTACAAAAATACCTACTTTTAGGTAGATGTGCAACGTTTTCGACAGATTATTAACAATGGTTGATTAGTGTTTAGTTTGGAGTGTTTAGTTCAGAGATCGTGATGAAATCCTTAAGATTCTCCGAACTGAAAACTCCGAACTCGTAACTACCTTTGCCGCATGTTAGACAATCAATCCACTACAGAACTTTCAAAACTCGGCGAATTCGGACTTATCCGCCATCTCACCCAACATATTGAGCTCAAAAATCCTTCCTCTGTTAAAGGAGTGGGCGATGATGCGGCTGTTATTGAATACGGCGAAAAAAAGATGACCGTTGTTTCTACCGACATGCTGGTGGAAGGCGTGCACTTCGATTTAGGTTATGTTCCTTTAAAACATCTTGGTTACAAAGCGGCAACCGTAAACTTTTCGGATATCTGTGCGATGAATGCTGTGCCGAAGCAACTATTGGTTTCAATTGCCATCTCCAGTAAATTTCCGCTCGATGCAATTGAAGAATTATATTCAGGATTGCTGGTTGCCTGTGAGCGTTACGGCGTTGATCTTGTTGGAGGCGATACAACTTCTTCTACCAGCGGATTAATTATTTCATGCACCATCATCGGCGAAGGAGAAAAAGAAAAGCTGGTTTACCGCAATGGCGCCAAGGAAAAAGATCTTTTATGCGTAAGCGGTGATTTGGGCGGCGCTTATATGGGACTGATGATGCTTGAAAGAGAAAAGCAGGTTTTCAAAGCTGATCCGAAAATTCAGCCCGACCTGGAAGGCAACGATTACATTCTTGAACGGCAGTTAAAACCTGAAGCAAGAATTGATGTGGTGCAAATGCTGAGCACACTTGGCATCGTTCCGACTTCTATGATTGATGTTTCCGACGGACTTGCTTCTGAAATTTTACATCTCTGCACGCAGTCAGAAGTTGGCGCACAGATCTACGAAGAAAAAATTCCGCTTGATCCGATGACCTTTGACCGCGCAAGGGAATTCAGTCTTGATCCTACCATGTGTGCAATGAATGGCGGAGAAGATTATGAATTGCTTTTCACTATCGACATGAAAGATTATGAAAAGCTACAGCATAATCCCGACGTAACTTTCATCGGGCATATTACTGCAAAAGAAAGTGGTGTAAACCTTGTTACGCGTTCAAACACCATGCACCCGATAAAAGCACAAGGCTGGGATGCATTGCTTAGCAAATAAAAATTGAAATATTTACTTTTTGCCGGAGCGTACAATAAGTACAATTACCACTACAATTACAAGCACGACGAGGAAAATTCCTACTCCCATTCCTGCCTTAAAAATACCACCGACTACTGCGCATGAACTCATTGACATACTCAGTAACAGCAATACAAGTGCGGAAAGAATTTTGGTTGCCCGGAAATCTATTGAAGTTTTCCTTAATGGAGCAGGTGTTTTTGGTTCGTTGTTCGACGGGTTGTTATGCAGGTTTTCCATAATATTTTATTTTTGCCTTTAATGTTTCATTTTCGTGCCATAGTGTTTCTGATTGATAATAAGTGATTTGTAATTTCCCTGGATTTATTGTGAGAAATAAATTCTACAGTATGTGCAGCAAAAAATCTGCGTACTGCATTTGTAGTATTGTTTGTTGCTTAATTTAAGTTTTTCTTTGAGAGCAGTCACTTTATCCTCCTCACTCCGTTATACTGATATGAAATCCCAAAAAATCTCCCTGCTGTTTATTTTGCTTTGCATGCTGCCGGCAATTTCTTTTTCTCAAACCGGTGTGTATTGGTTTGGTGATTCTACAAGCAATCTTGTGAATAACCGGATTATTTCCATTAAGGAAAATTCCAATGGTGATTTATGTTTATTAGGAAAGGCAACCGATGGTGATTATAATAACCCAAAACCGTATTGGGCAGTTTGTGATAAAGCGGGAAAATTAAAATCGCAAACAACACTTTCTGCTTCCAATAAATTTTACGAAGTAAATAATTTCACCATCTGCTCTTCCGGCCGCTTTCGTATCTGGGGAACGGAAATGGTGAATGAAAGAATGACGATGTCGCTCAACACCATTAATGCGAAAGGCGAAGTGCAGGGATCAGATGCGATCATGACGAATACAACAACGTTCACCGGTGATGTTTGTCAGCTTGACGACACGTATGCGATAATGGCGAAAACGGTACAAAGTAGCAGCACAGGAAAATATCACATCTCCATTTATAAATACAATGTGATCGACGATCAGCAGGTTTGGTATAAAACGCTGACGACAGAAGAAAATGAAGAAGGCTCGAAAGTTTTTGCATTGAAAGACGGCTCTATTATCGTGCTTGGAAAAATTTACAATGAGGAATTTACTTCTTATACAACACTGATGTATAAACTCTCCGCAACCGGAGACTTGCTCTGGAGAAAAAATATTACAGGTTACACCGATTTTTTTGGCCAGGGCGTTTCAGAAGGAAAAAACAAGAGCCTTTTCTATACATGCAGCACCGGTAATGAAGCGATTGGAGAATCAGGCACAAAAATTTTTCACTTGGATTCAAATGGCGCATTGATCCTGCTCACCGAATTGAAAAACTTTCGGTCAAATGGTGTGCTGACACTCAGCAACGGAACTATTTTCCTTTACGGTTCCGTTTTTGAGACGACAGGAAATTACCTTGTAAGCAAAGCTTCTTCCCGGATTTTTTCGCCGGATATGAAAGAACTGAGTAAAGATGAAATGGGAATTGCTGATGCGCCGGATGCATTTTTACCCAGCCTTTATATTTCTGCTTACCCGACGGCTTCGGATTTTCTTACAGCCGTTCAGCTTTCAGATGGCAGAATTGCGTGCGGGGGAAGAGTGTATTTACCAATAGAAACTTCACCGGCCGCCATCATTGGATCGGAGCGGCACAATATGGCATTTCTTGTGCTGATGACGCAAGAGGGTAAATTCAGGAAATAATCACTTCTGGTCTTTGATCACCATTATTCCGATTTCACCCTTTTGCTTTATCGAAGAGTTTTTCTTTCGCTTTGACTGCTTTGTTTTTTTGAAAAAGCGGATGGTGAATGTTTTTTCTTCCGCTTTGAGCAGCGATCTGAAATCAATGGTTTTCCCTTCTGATCGTTTTACGCAGGAGCCGGTTTCATCGTAAATTTCAAATGAAACCACTTCATTCATCGTAAGCAAATGTTTTTCTTCGTCATAATTTGCGATGTAACTTTTACCCTGCAAAGTAAATTCCGCATGCGTGGTAGCAGCATCTTGTGCCGGAAGAAATCCAGCTGTGAATATCAAAACGAATAAAAGAAGAAGATTTTTCATGTCTCAAAGGTAAAGCACTTTAATTTATGATTACCGGTGTTTTCGTCCGCTGAATTATTAATAAGCTAAATTTCCTGTACTGCACCCGCTTTTCCGGCTACCAGCTCACGGAATGAAACATGTTCGGCCTTGCTTTGTGCCCACGCCGGGAAATCAAAATATTCAAATGCTGTTTTTTCAAAATGATCTTCATCTAGCTTTTTAAGATTTTCACTCAGCTCCTGGTACAGGGGATGAATCGTTTTCACATCATCTGCTCTCGAAATTTTTTCAGCAAATTTCAAAAACACATTTTCAAATTGATAAGCGCGGTTACGGGTTTTGAGATAACGCTGTACGGATCGCCCGACATACGGCAGCACATCAAAGTTATTGAGCTCAATATGCAGGATGAGTGCAAAAACCTGTGCCACTGCAAAGATCCATTCATTTTCGCCGATCTCCGGATCATTCAGCAGCCGCGATGTCCACTTTAATGCCTGCTGGAATTTTCCTGCGCCATAATAGGCAACAGCCACGCTGATGATAAAATGCGCTTCACGTAATTTACTGATCCTTCCTTCAAAACGAATAAGTCCTTCCTCGATTTTCGGAACAAGCGCCATCGCTTTATCAAAATGACCAATCGAGTTGTAAAGCGTCAGCTCCAGGCTGTATGCACTGGAAAATAATTTTATTTCAAGATCTTCATTGCGCGCCGTGTCGAGTTTTTCCGGAAGTGAGCGCAACTTTCTGAGATTTTCCAACACTTCTTTGTAAAGCTTGAGACGGCTGCAAACATAAATCAGGTTGGTGAGCACGCCGAAATAAACATTTGGTTCATCGCGGAAAATTTCAGTATTCGCTTCAATGAGCGCAACGTTTGCCGCAAGATGTGTTCTGCAATTTTCTGCATCCGTAATGGCAAAATAATAAGCACTGTAAGTATGATGATACAGAAACCGTGCATTCACACTAAGCACTTCCGGCTTTTGTTTCTGGAGCGAAGCATCGATCAGGTGACGGAATTCATCGAGCTGCTCTGAACCACGGGCGCGACCCTTTGTATTGAGCAATAAAAACAAACGGCTTTTGACATTCCACAATTCATTATAAACGCGAATGTCTTCTGCCACTTTACGGTCTTCGGCAAGCACGTCCAAAATATTTTCGTCGCGCATTCCGGAATACGAATCTTTTTCTGCAAGTGATTTTTCAAGCGCGTGAATCTGCACAAGCACTGCATGTTTTTCATACTTCTCTGCCAGCTTCTTCGCACTCCGTAAACGTTTCAGGCATTGATCGTACAATGTTTTTTTATAAAGTATTTCCGTGTAATGCAATTCCTTCCACAGCTGCGCATCTACTGAGCTGTTGTGATGAAATACATCCAGGCTGCGCAGAATAGTTTCGTACAAGCGCGATTTTGTAATGCTGAAATTATTGAGAGAACTTTCACCTTTAAATTTCTTCAGAATGATTTTTTCATCATACTCTTTCATTTTTTCGATCGCGTCAAAAAGCAAAACGTAATTATTCTGTTCTCCGATCGTATGACGCGATGCAAAGATCTTGAAGTGTCTTTTTTCCTGTTTTGAAAGACATTGGATGAGCTGGTGAAGAGCGTCGGAATGTGTGCCTGACATGTATAAAGATGATTGATTTTTGTGGACTCGTTTTAGTGGATGAACCCGTTTTTAATGTATGGTGATAAAATGCAGAAATAAAATTATGGATGATCCTGAACTTCTTTATTGACAAGGGTTTCATTGCCCTGTGTAGATTCAGACATTATTGAATGTAGGATATTTATTCCATGAATTCAACAGAATTGAAGCATTGAAATGAGCAGATAATGAGCTTTGAACAGGTATAAAGATGGTCAAATGATGTTTATGGTCTGGACAGGATATTTTTTTTCAATTCAGAATACTATAAATCAGACCGTTAACTTATAATATGCCTCTGAAATTACGCATTGACAGGTATAATGTCGGGAATCTGTGATTTGTTGCCTGTTGCGTGTCCGGATACCTTCGTCACGTATTGGTAAATTTCATGCGATCCGCTGCGGGTCCGGTTTCAATGGGGATGTTGGCCGGACCCCGGCAATCGCAGCAAGGTTCCCCAAGATATTTTTACCTGCTTCATTTCAAATAAAATTTCTTTTATGAAAATCACTAAGCTATTCTTCGTTTCATTTATTCTCGGGGCGAAACTTTTCGCGCAAAATTCTTCCGACAGCCTTTACATAAATAATGTTCATGCAGGCTTCCATGCATCAGGCGATCTGTTTTATAATGATTCAACAGGCACTTCGGTATTTTCATTCAACAACCATCACATTGATGCTGCTGCAAATTTGTGGATCGGTGGTTATGATATGAATAACCAGCTTCATATTGCCGCACAGACTTACAGACAAACCGGGGATGATTTCTGGTCAGGCCCACTTGATACCACAACTATAGTTTGTGATTCGGCAAGTAATTTAGATTACAATAAGGTTTGGAAAGTGAGTTGTAGTGAAATCAATGATTATTTTAATTTCTTAAATAATGGACCCGCACCCGGATATTCGATTCCAAATGATTTTGTTACGTGGCCCGGAAATGGAAATGCTGCATTGGGACAGACTCACTACATCGCGCCCTTTTTCGATGCGGATGCTGATGGCTATTATAATTATGCTTCAGGAGATTACCCGGATGTTCGAGGACATCAATCACTTTTTTATGTTTACAATGATCACCTGGCGAATGCTGCTCATACTGAAACAGGTGGAATGCCAATGGGACTTGAGATTCGCACGATGCCTTATGCGTTTCAAATTGGCTGGAGCAATGCTGTTTCTAATTCCATTTTTATCCACTATCAAATTATTAACCGGGGTACGTTAGATTATGATTCTACTATTATTGCACTCTGGTCTGATATTGATTTAGGAAGTCAGCAAAATACACATACCGGTTCCGACAGCTTGTTGAATTGTTATTATATCCATGATTCTGCATACGCAGTTGGAATTACATTTTTGAATCATCCCATGGCTGGCGCTATTTCTTATAACAATGACTTTTCTGTAACCGGTAATCCGGCCAATGCGCAGGAATATTACCAATACATGAATCAGCACTGG
>JBDSHN010000101.1:0-10319 GCA_039918435.1 Bacteroidia bacterium
AAAAAGCGGCCGCAGGAACCAGGAGTGGACAAAATTTACAATGCGGGCAGATGGATCACTTGCCCGTAAAGTAACAATGGTGCTGAAATTCAAATAACTTTTTTGCTGGTATTCCGTATAGGGGCAAAGGCTCTTTTTTTCAGAAGCGTTTATATAACACTTCTGAAAAAAAAGAGCCTTTGACGCATTTCTTTAAAATTATCGGTCGAAACGAAAAAAGACTATTTTTGCTGTCCCAAAGGTCTCCAATGGAGTTACCTTATCCGGAACTAAACCACTCCTATGAAACAACGATTCCTGCCGGCATTCCTCCTCGTTCCGGCTTTTGCATTTGCTCTCGCATTAAACTCCTGCGGGAATGATGATGCTGCTAATGGTACAGATTCTGTTCCCGTCAGTGACAGCATGCCTGCATCAGACAGCAACACAGTATTTGATCCGGGTGTTCCCTCGCCAGGTGAAATGTTTGCTTTTATGAAAGCAGCAGGAAGCTCAAATGCAAGCGGTGATAAGCTTAATGCACCTGAAAATGAAAAAAATTACAACACCAAAAAAGCACAGTCTTTAAATCTTGGCATATATTCTGCAGACCTGCTGTATTGCTCCACGTTTAACATCAGTAATAAAGTAGTTGCTTATTTCGGTACCTGCATGCGCATGGGTACAAAGCTGAATGTTGCAACAAGCCTTACTGATAAAGACAAAGAACGAATCAGCAAAAATGCCGGTGTTGCAGATTCGCTGGTTTCTATTTCAAACGACCTTTACCTTTCTACGTTTGAAAACCTTGAGAATAACCAGCGTGGTGGCGATCTTAGCTTAATGCTTGCAGGCGGATGGGTTGAAGGACTTTACCTGATGAGCAATATGGTAAAAGATTTTGACAAAGATAAAGGAACAGCAGAACGCATCCTTGATCAGAAATTATCGCTGGATAACCTGGTTGAATTTATGACAAAGCACGAAGCCAATGCAGATGTAAAAGCAGTGAACGATCAAATGAAAGAATTGCAAACACTGATGAATGCTGTTGGCGCTTCTGACAACAAAACAGGTGAAGTGAAAACAAAAAATAAAAAACTGGTTATTGGCGGCGGATCAAAATCGACCATCACCAAAGAACAGTTTGAACAGATCAAATCTAAAATTGCTGAAATCAGAACAAGCTTCGTTAACGCTCAGTAAAAGCACCTCTTCAAATTCAAACAACAGCTCTATGAAAAATTTGAAAATCTCCCTGATGCTTGCGGCAATTATTTGCATCAACATCCAACTTACCTCGCAAGCACCATGCGTTACGTATCACCGCACAGCAGGATGCAGCCAGGCTTCTGAAGGTGGTTTTATCTACAACTCACAATCCAAAAGCGGACTCTTCGCAAAAGGAACAACATCCAAACTGAAAGCAATTTTCTATTCAGGCTTTGATTATTCCATTTCACTTTGTGCCGATAAAATTCTTGGCGACCAAATTGGTTTAGTTCTATCTGATGCGAAAACAGGCGAAGTGCTGTATGATAACGCAACAGACAACAAAGCAGGTCACATGGAATTTTCATGCGAAACAACACGTAATATGTTTATCACGATCACTATTCCCGGAACAGGTCCTGGAAAAGGTAAATCTGCTGATGCAGCTTGTCTTGGGATTTTGATCGAACAAAAAGTTACTCCGAAAGTAGGTTTCTAAACGAACGATAATTTTCTGAAAAAGTCTCTCTGCGAAAGTGGAGAGACTTTTTTTTGTGCTTGAAAATCATTTTTCCCAACACCCTTAACGTCACCGAATATCTTTTCACTTTCACGGGTGAAATGCTTTGCTCACACACATTGTGCGCAGGTGAGCGGGCAAATAGAATAGTTGTTCGGATAAATATTTCAGCTGCACCTCATTCAAGCCCTCGTACATCGATTTTCCCCCGCCTGCCATTTGCCGACACCCACAAGGCATTTTTTTCGTTTTCTTTGTCGTTCTAAATTCTCCTCTTATGCATTTCAGACTGATACTCGCTGTAGCTACTGCTGCGCTCGTTATTGCCGGAACTTCCGACAAGCCAAAAAAATGGGACGTAAACAATCCGCCCGGCGATTTCAAAAGCGTTTCATTCACCGTTAACGAAGGAACATGGATGAACCTCGATGTAAGCCCCGACGGTAAAACAATTGTGTTCGACCTCCTGGGCGATATTTATTCCATTCCCGTTGCCGGCGGAACTGCTACTCCATTGCAAACCGGTCACGCATGGCAATGTCAGCCACGATTCAGCCCGGATGGAAAACAAATTTGTTTTACAAGCGATGCAGGCGGTGGTGATAATATCTGGAAGATGAAAGCCGATGGATCGAACGCTGAGCAGATCACAAAAGAGAGTTTCCGTTTGTGCAATAATGCAGTCTGGTCGGCCGATGGTGAATATGTGATTGCGAAAAAACACTTCTCCTCTACCCGCTCGTTAGGCGCAGGAGAAATGTGGATGTATCACAACACCGGCGGCGATGGCATTCAATTGACAAAAAAGAAAAACGCACAGCAGGATGTGAATGAGCCAAGCACATCTGCTGATGGAAAATATTTATACTTCAGCGAAGACATGTATCCCGGCGGATATTTCCAGTACAACAAAGATCCGAACAACCAGATCTATATCGTGCGCCGTTATGATTTCAAAACAGGAGAAATTGAAAACATAAGCGGCGGACCTGGTGGTGCTTGTCGTCCGCAGATTTCGCGTGATGGAAAAACACTTGCTTTCGTTCGTCGTGTGCGTGAGAAATCAGTTCTTTTCCTTCGTGATATGGCAACCGGCGAAGAATGGCCTGTTTACGATGAGCTGAATAAAGATCAGCAGGAAGCATGGTGTTTGTTCGGAACGTACACCGGTTTCAGCTGGATGCCCGACAATAAGCACATCGTGATCTGGGCGAAAGGAAAATTGAATTCCGTTGACATTGCAACAAACAAAGCAACCGACATTCCATTCTCCGTTACTTCATCGCATCATATTTATAATGCAAATCGTTTCCCGCAAACTGTTTCGCCTGATCAATTCACAGTTAAGATGATCCGCAATGCAGTTACTTCACCTGACGATAAAACCCTCGTCTTTAATGCTGCCGGTTATCTCTGGAAAAAACAATTGCCCGATGGAAAACCAACGCGTCTCACCTCCGGAAAAGATTTTGAATTCGAACCTGCCTTTTCTACAGACGGAAGCAAGATCACTTTCGTAACCTGGAATGATGAAAACTCAGGTGCTATCATGACCATTCCATCGAAAGGCGGTGCGGCACAAAAAGTAACTCCGGAAAAAGGAATTTACCGCACACCTTCATTTTCTCCTGATGGAAAAACAATTGTTTACCGCAAAGAAGACGGAAACGATCACCAGGGTTATGCATTTTGTGTGAAGCCCGGCCTTTATACAATTCCAGCTGCAGGCGGAGTTGCTACCTTCTTATTTAATACCGGCGGAGAAAAACCAACTTTCGCCGCAGATGGAAAATCGATTTTGTATTTTGAAGAAGGAGAAAACAAAGAATTAAAATCATTTGATCTTGAAACGAAGAAACAATTTTCTGTTGCATCCTCTAAATACGCATGGGAAATTGTTCCGAGCCCGGATAACAAATGGATTGCATTCCGTGAATTGCATAAAGTTTATGTGAGTGCATTTCCTGCTTCCGGAAAAACACTTGAACTTGGCAAAGACATGGGTGCTGTTCCTGCGAATGGTGTAACACGCGATGCCGGACAAAGCCTGCACTGGAGTGCTGACAGCAAAAGTCTGCACTGGACGCTTGGCGACGAATATTACACCCGTGAAATGAATAAAACATTTGCCTTTGTAAGCGGCGCACCTGATTCACTTCCTGCAATTGACACAGCAGGAATCAAGATTGGTCTCGAATTAAAAACCGATAAGCCAACAGGAATCATTGCACTTACGAATGCACGCATCATTACCGTTGACGCAAACAATTCAGTTATTGAAAACGGAACCGTTGTTGTAAAAGACAACCGCATTGTTGCCGTTGGAAAAACAGGAGAAGTGCAGATTCCATCCGGCGCAAAAGTAATGGACTGTGCAGGCAAAACAATTATGCCCGGCATTGTGGATGTGCATGCGCATTTAGGAACATTCAGGCAGGGACTTTCGCCGCAAAAACAATGGAGCTATTACGCGAACCTTGCTTTTGGTGTGACAACAACACACGATCCTTCTTCCAACACAGAAATGGTTTTCTCTCAATCGGAAGCAGTGAAAACCGGAAACATGGTTGGGCCACGTATTTTCTCCACAGGCTGGATTCTCTACGGAGCAGAAGGCGATTTCAAAGCTGTTATCAACAATTATGATGATGCACATTCTGCAGTTTACCGTACACAGCAGTGCGGCGCATTCTCGGTGAAGAGCTACAATCAGCCAAGACGGGAACAACGCCAGCAGGTAATTACTGCAGCAAGGAATCTGAAAATGGAAGTAGTTCCCGAAGGTGGATCAACATTTTATCATAACATGACCATGATCCTTGACGGCCACACGACCATTGAGCACAATATTCCTGTTGCGCCTGTGTATGATGATGTGATCAAGCTGTGGAGCGCAAGTGAAACGGGTTACACCCCTACTTTGATTGTTACTTATGGCGCCATGAATGGAGAATGTTATTGGTACGATAAAACGAACGTGTGGGAAAATAAACGTCTCCTGACTTTTTATCCGCGCGGAGTAATTGATTCACGTTCCCGTTACCGTGTGAAATCGCCGGACGAGGAATATGAAAATGGATTTCTTCTTGTTTCCCGCTCTTGCAAAAAATTAGCTGATGCAGGTGTGAAAGTAAATCTCGGTGCGCATGGCCAATTACAGGGAATGGGCGCACATTGGGAATTGTGGATGTTGCAAATGGGCGGCATGACAAACGCACAGGCAATTCGATGTGCAACGATGAACGGTGCATGGTCGCTTGGACTCGATAAAGAATTAGGTTCAATCGAAACCGGTAAACTCGCCGATTTGATTGTGCTCGATCAGAATCCGCTGGAAGACATTCATAATTCGCAGTACGTTCATTACACCATGATCAACGGACGCATTTATGAATCCGAAACCATGAATGAAGTGGGCAACACCGACAAGAAGCGCGAAAAATTCTGGTGGGAAGCGAATAAGTACAGCCCGACATTTAACTGGCATGAGTCTACGCATTCGTTTATGGAAGATGCTTGCGGGGAGTTGGATTAAAGGTGGTACAAATTACGAATGCGTGCTAATAGTTACGAATCGGTAACTCAATAAGACATTCGTAACTATTGGTTTTGGTTCGTAATTCGTACCCAATCATAATAACCACGGCGTCAGTTTCAGAGCTGTGCATGGGTTGAATATTTCAATTCGTTTCTAATTTTTATTTTGACTTTTAAGAAGCTGGTAAATCTTAAGATCTTTTTCCATCTTCTTTTTTTCTCCAATTGCGGAATAAACAGTTGCACGATTATAATAGGTCTCAGGATTGGCACTATTTAATGAAATTGATTTTGTAAAGTCAGAAAGTGCGCCAGCATAATTTTTCATATTCAACCTCGCTAATCCCCTGTTATTATAAACCGATGCTTCATTGGAATCCAATTTGATAGAAACATTAAAATCTTCAATCGCTCCAAGCGAATCCTGCAAAGCATATTTAGCTTCTCCTCGTTTTGTGTAAGCTTGCGAATAATCAGGGTCAAGTGTTATTGCAAAATTCTCATCAGCAATTGCGCCTTTAAAATCATTCAGAAAGTATTTAGCCATTCCTCTGTTATTATATGCTTTTGGATTTTTCGGGTAAAGTGAAATTGATTTTGTAAAATCTGAAATTGCTTCATGATATTGGGCCGTTTTAATTTCAGCGTAACCTCTATGGCAGTATGCATCAGGATTTGTCGAATCTAAAGCAATAAAAAAGCTGAAATCTCTAATCGCTCCCTGGTAATCCGATTGTAAATATTCATCTTCTGCTTTCCCATGATAAGCATCCGGAAAATCAGGATTGAGTTCTATTGCAGCATTATAGTCCGCTATAGCTCCATCTAAATCTCCGACTTCGTCTTTTGAATATGCCCTGCTGTTGTAAGCGTAATAATCATTCGGAGTGAGAGAAATGACTTTATCCAAATCCTTTATTGCTCCATTGTGATCTCCGATCTGATCTTTGAAATATGATCGTTTCAAATAATTCCGTGCATTAGTGGAATCTATTGAAATAAAAAAGTCCATGTTCTTAATTTGACCTCTGATCTGAGAATAACCGGATGTATCAATGGAATTGGTTTGGGCATTGGCATTGATAAAAATAAACGAAAAGAAAAAAGTAAGCGGCGATGTTCGAAATGCGGGGATCCATTTTTTCATGGTTTACTATTTATACTAGAATGATATTTTCATTTTTCTCTGCTTTACAGTTTGAAGAGAAGACCGGAATTTCAACTCCTTTTCTATTCCATAAAATAGAAAATCCCGTCGTTAGTGACGATTTTTTTAAACAAGTAGCCCTGAGTAAATCAATATCGAACTTTTTAATAATGAAGAATGAAAACAATTTATTAGTTGAATTTTTCAAAGCTGTTAAAACTCTTAAAGATAAATGAACGTATATAGATTTATGCTCACGTAGTGATTAATCCCAATTTGTTATGCCATTAAAAGAACTCGAAAGATTAGAGGCTGTAAACCGCTTTTTGAATCTGGAATTCAACAAGGAAAAAGAAATTCAGGAGATCGTGGAACTCGCAGCAAAAATATGCAATACACCAGCCGCGCTTGTCACGCTCATCGGTGAAGATATACAAT
Source organism: Bacteroidia bacterium (assembly GCA_039918435.1). Classification (GTDB taxonomy): domain Bacteria; phylum Bacteroidota; class Bacteroidia; order Palsa-965; family Palsa-965. Next base: position 6,834 of record JBDSHN010000101.1, read on the forward strand.
ATGTTAAATTCAAGATCGGTACCAACCTGAAAACTACACCCCGCCATGAATCATTCTGCAGGTATACCATCGAACAGAAGGATGTGCTGGTAATCTCTGACACATTGAAAGACAAGCGTTTTGTCGATAATCCAATGGTCAACTCTGCGCAGGGTATACGCTTCTATGCCGGTTCACCATTAACTACGCAAGATGGTCATAACCTGGGCAGTCTTTGCGTCTTAGACCTTGTACCACGCAGACTTACGGTTTCCCAGCAGGAAATGCTACAGATCTTATCCAAGCAAGTCATCCATCTGTTAGAGTTCGAAACCAGCCTGTTGATTTTAAAAGAGCAGTATATTTCAGCAAAGAGCACAGAGATAAAACTTCGCTCATTTTTCGAAAGTTCAAGCTCCTGCCACTTGTTGATCGGTACAAACTTTGAGGTACTGGCTTATAATAAGGCCCATGCCGATTTTGTAATGAATACATTCGGAATCAAGTTCAAAACCGGCATGAAGGTGACGGATTATATTCATAAAAATTACATTGCTGACTTTAGCACAAACTACTTCAAGGCGCTCGCTGGCCATTCGATACAGTTTGAGCGTAAACTCGAGTATCCTGATAAAACGGTCTGGTGGGATCTCTGTTTTGATCCGGCCCGCAACCAAGAAGGCGAGATAATCGGTGTTTCCTATAACTCGACTGATATTACTAAAAGAAAAGAACAGGAAGAAAAATTGCTGGAGCAAAATGAATCACTGAGAAAGATCGCCTTCATTCAGTCCCATGAACTTCGGCGCCCTGTAGCTTCTATCATGGGTCTTATGAACGTAATCAAATTATACAACAAGGATAAGGACATAAAAGAACTGCACCTCATGGGAGAGGCAGTAGCCGAATTGGATGCTAAAATCAGTATGGTGATGGACAGTATGATTAACGTATCAGAAAATAATTATAATACAGAATCTGTTCACACTACCGATTCAGTTTGATGTCCGGAACTCCGGAACAAACAATAGCGAGTCCATCGAAGACTTGTAAAAACAACAAAACTGTTGGGTTCCAATTTTATAAAGGGAAGAAAAATTTTATCCTGTAATTTGGCAGATACCTGACTTAATATCGGCTGTCCGACAAAAAATTTAGCTTTGCTCATGTCAATTTAAAGTTTAGTCACTTCAAAGCTGATAAAAGAAACGGGGCTGAAATTATTTCGCCCCGTTTTTGTGAAATGTTAGTTGGACAACAATGTAAAACAACATAATGCTTCCGCTCCTGGTAGTTGCAATGAGCTATATTACCCAGCATCTCAAACCCAATTTTATGTCCATACTTTCCTACCTTTAAGTAAACTCTTTCACACTCATGAAAAAAATTCTACTTCTCGCATTTACTTTTACTTCCTTCATTTCTCTTTTCGCGCAATGGAATAATACTGGCATGAATACCGAAAATACATTAAAGCGCTGCTCCTTCCCTTCTAACGATACGGGCTATATTATTTCCGATAAGATCTACCGCACAGTTAACGGTGGAACTTCTTTCGACAGCATTTTTATCGGGAATGCAGTAAATTATTATTCCATTGACTTTCGCACCAATCTCGATGGTGTGATCGCAGTGGATGTTGCATCATCCGGCAACTCCATTTTCAGAACACTTAACGGTGGAAATACATGGCAGAATATTTCTGTACCGCCATTTCAAGGTATTGGAATAAATGTAAAATTCGCCGACCTGTTGCATGGAACATATCTCACCTCTGCGCCTATAATTTACAACACAGCCAATGGCGGCATCACCTGGGACACAATGACCTACGGTTACGATTATTTCAATGAGCTCGATTATCCAACAGCAACGACAGGTTATATCGGTGGATTCGACGGAACATTTAATTATTACGGTGTAATCGCAAAAACTACCAATGGTGGTGTAACATGGAACGTAGTCAACAATTTCACGCAAAATGGTTCCATCATTAACCACATGCAATTTCTAAATGCTGATACAGGTTTTGCCTGCTTCAACCCGCTTTCAATACCTAGCAGATTGCTCCGAACCTATAACGGAGCAGCAAGCTGGGACACTGTTTATTTCAACGGCTTCATTGAAGATTTCACCTTCTCTGATTACCAGCACGGATTTATCATCAGCGATTCCGGAAGCATTTATATTACAAGCAACGCAGGAGTAAGCTGGACGCTCGATCGCTTAGCGACTGATTACCTCTCTGATATTGCCGTAACACCTTCTTTCGCTTATGCAGTTGGAGTATCCGGAACGGCTATTAAAAGAAATCTTCCCGCAGGAATTCCTGTTCAGCAATTGGAAACTACACTAAGCATTTATCCCAATCCTTGTGCGGATCATTTAATCGTAACACTTCCGCACAGCACCGATGTTGTTTCTGTTACAGCAACAGATGTCACAGGAAAAAATTGCGGCGATCTTTCCTTCACAACGTTAAATGCAAATGAAATAAGTCTTGATACAAGACGCCTTGCAAAAGGATTTTATATCTTGCAGATCAACGGCAAGAATGAAAGCTTCAAAGTGAAATTTGAAAAAGGCAAAGAAAAAAGTAAGCTCCGGAAATTAGCTTTATTTAATCTGTGTAATTTGCGTAATCTGTGGCTATAAAAGTTGCCACAGATTACGCAGATGTCGCAGATTAATAACGGAAAAAATTAATCCTGATTTACTGATTTTCTAAGGATTTGACATCTTGCAGATCAACGGCAAGAATGAAAGCTTCAAAGTGAAATTTGAAAAAGGCAAAGAAAAAAGTAAGCTCCGGAAATTAGCTTTATTTAATCTGTGTAATCTGCGTAATCTGTGGCTATAAAAAGTTGCCACAGATTACGCGGATGTAGCAGATTAAAAGCTGAAAAATTAATCCTGATTCACTGATTTTATTTTTTCTCTTTATCAGGATTTTGCGTCAACACATGATGAAGCGATCCGCCTGATTCAAACTTATTCTTTTTATCCTCGGAAGATGCAGGTTTTTGTTTCTCGGGAATACCTTTGCGCAAATCATGCTTTCGTTTTTTCTCCATACGATCTACGCGAAAAAGCCAAAGTACAACAGCAAGCATGACAAAATAAAGCATTCCTGTGCGCTTAAATTATTCCGGTAAAATGGCAGGTCGCTGCGTAATCTCATGATAGCAGATCACATCACCTTTGCAAAAATAATGCGTCACTAAACTTTTGCGTGAAGCATTTTCATTTGTGACAGGTTCTCCACCATGTAGAAGATTCGCATGCCATACCAGCAGATCACCTTTTTCAGCAAGGAAAATTTCTTTTTCTGATTTATTCTCTGCAATAATTTCCGCTATTTTATTTTCATAATTTCCATACAGGTCATCACCGATGGAAATGGAGGAACTGTTGTGCGGAAAATTTTCTCCCATCACATACGGCAATTTTTGCGAGCCCGGGTAATAATGCAACGGTCCGCTGTCGGCAGAAATATTTTCCAGCGCT
>JBDSHN010000102.1:0-8907 GCA_039918435.1 Bacteroidia bacterium
CAATATTTATTTGTTGACGAGTTTCAGGATACAAACAATACTATTTTCAATATTATTGAGCGCATCCGAAAAAAAGGAAAAACTACGATCTATTGTGTTGGTGATCCAGAACAATTCATTCAAAGTTTTGATATCACATCCAAAATTTTCGCTAATATTCCAATAATTAAAACGTCAACAAGTACAAAGTTTGATGTTGAACTAAACATATCGAATTACCGGTGTAGCGAAAGAATCGTATCGTTTATTAATAATTTTAGCGCACGACCTTTTGGTGCAGTAACTTTTTCTCAGGAAAGTAAAACCGGTTATGTTGGAGAAAATGTAAAGTACATTTCGACGCATTCAAATGCAATAGAGATAATAGCGGTCTTTAATACTTTGTGTAATGAAATAGAAATCCCACCTAATGATAGATGCATTATTGTAAAAAAGAATGACATGGTGACTCGGGTGTCAACTGCACTCAATCACAATATAAAGTCACCGAATAAATATTTAAACGGTTCTCCTATAAAAACAATTATGGATAACCTACTTTCTTCTTTGCGATTGAGCCAAACGGAATTCTGTAAAAAGTATAATGCAGATGTACTCGTTTTACGAAAACATGCCATTGCTATTCTTAAGGCAGTCCAAAATGGAACAATAGAAAATGAGAATACTTATGGAAATTTTATTGTACAAAACCTTGGACTTGAAATAAAATCAGGCATCCCAATTAAAATTGATAACATCCGAGCATTTTTTAAAAATCCTGATGGTGCTGAGGCAATAACTGTTTCTAATATTCATAATATTAAAGGTTTGGAAGCAGAGGCGGTATTGGCAATTGCTAAAACACAGCAAGAATTATTACTTTGGCTTGAAACAGATCGAACAACAAGAGAATCATTCAGAGATAAAGAAAAAACAGATTACCCTCGATTGGGATATGTTGCTTTTAGTAGGGCACAAAAATTTCTAAGTATTGCCTGTTTAGAAGAGATAAGCGCTGCAACAGCACAAAAGTTAAATTCTCTCGGGGTCGATATTATCTGATTGGAACTACAGCATTTTCCGCACTTGGCTTCCGCACTTAGTCCGCACTTGCTATTTTCAGACGATATCCTTGCAGACGCCCCAGTATCTTTATAAACGCAAAAATGCCCCGTATTCGCTTGAAAACGGGGCATTTAATGCCTTGTACCCGGGACCGGAGTCGAACCGGCACGGTCTTTTGGACCACAGGATTTTAAGTCCGGCGTGTCTACCAATTCCACCACCCAGGCTTCTGAAAAAATGTACAATGTATCAAGTACGAAGTACGATTTAAAGAACTAACAAAATCAAATCGATTCTGCATTTCAAAAAAAAGTCCCGCTAGCTGCGGGACTTTGAGCGAAAGACCGGTCTCGAACCGGCGACCTTAACCTTGGCAAGGTTACGCTCTACCAACTGAGCTACTTTCGCTTTAAATAAAGAACTAAATACATTAAGTAGCGACCTTAACCTTGGTATGGTTAAGCTCTATACCGATTTGATCGGGAAGCTACTTTCGCTTGATTTAAAGAACAACCCTGCTTTCAGGGGAGTACAAAAGTAGGTTTACATTTGTAATCCGCAAAATTTGTTTTACTTATTTTTAAATACCTGAAAAACAGGTAAAAGACTAATAAATTCAAGGTTTCAGCTATTTTTGAGGTCTGATTTATTAAAAAAACATGGAAAGAAAGCTGAATAAACCCATTGCAGGATTTCACCTGCTTATGATCCTTACGAATGCAGACGGCGTGTTTGCAAAGGAAGAGGGCGATGTGATCGTTGAATATCTTACCGAAACATTTCCTTTTCGAGTGGAGATTGACGAAGAAGTAGATTTTCTTTTTACGCTCGACCGCTCAAAGTATAATGAACATTTCCGCAAAGCAATGAATGATTTTTATGAAGATTCCACGCAAAAGGAACGTGATCATTTTCTTGCTTTTGCGGTAAAACTGGTAAAAGCCGATAATGTCATCGATGAAGAAGAAAACAGTTTCCTGAAAGAACTGTTTGATGCGTGGGCGCCTGAATACGAGGAAGAAATCTGAGAAAAACGACGAAATATCTAAAATCAGATCTTTTTGGATAGCCTATTTGTACATTTCGAAGTTGATACTAAATGATACTTTAGACCCAAGTCAAAACAATGCAGACTGAAAAAGAAGTGTGGGAGCAATGCAGTACACAGGCACTCTGGGGGAGATCGCGCCATGCAATCACCTTCTTCACATTTATGAAAATGATGATGTGGTGTTGAATTCGTTGGAAGGTTTTGTCAGCAGCGGATTCACTACTGGTGAAAGTGTAATTATTAGCTACCGTCCAACTCGAGCACCTCTGGAATAAATTCTGTGAAACTGAAATTTTCTGTTTATTCTGTGCTTATCCAAAAGCAGTATTTACTCAGAGTGCGGAAGAACCTATCCACCATATTTGCCCATCACACAGTAAGGTGATCGCAGGTGATGTGCAATTGAGTTCTGACCTGAAACTTTACTACCCATTTTAAAATAGTTTAAAATAATTTTCCTTTCCCATTCTCAGGATATTATATGCAAAAGGAAATTGGCTTTAGCAAAATTACCCAAAGCTTGCCGCAGTCTTCCGTCATTTCAAACAGAACTACGTAAAAAAATCCGAAGCTGAAACCAAAGGAAAAATAAGATTCCTCAACTCAGGAAACCGTTATGCTTTTGGTAGCTCAATTGGTAAAACAAAAAAAATCCCCCCGCATTTACGGGAGGATTTTTTTTATTACTGAATTTATTTATTTCTGAATCATCAGCTTCTCTGTAAGCGATGCATTTGAAGAAGTGAAGCGGATGTAATAAGCGCCATTTGCAATTCCTTCGATGCTCATGCTCTTCGTAAATCCTGCATCAATGCCATTCAGCATTTCAGCATACACCACGCGACCCTGAAGATCGATGATCTCCATTTTCATTTCTTGAATGTTGCCGGAAGCTACATTGATTGTAAATGAACCATCGTTAGGATTCGGATAAAAAGAAATACCATTAAGTCCGCTGATTTCATTCACGCTCACACAAGCGCTTACAACAATTGTTGTCGTTCCAGTGTTTGTACAGCCATTCGAATCGGTATAAGAGTAGGTAAGGACATGGGTACCATTACCTGCAGCAGATGGATCAAAGAATCCGCCTGTAACTCCCGGTCCCGACCAACTTCCGCCGGCAGGAGTTCCGTAAAGCAATACATCCATATCAGCGGTACATACATTTGTTTGTGCTGCGTAACAGATGATGTTCGGGCCAGATGCAACAGATACGTTGAGCAGATAAATATCTGTACATCCGTTTGCATCTGTTCCGGTTACGGTGTAAGTAGTCGGTGAAGACGGCGTTACAGTAATACTGCTTCCGTTTAAGTTACCGGGCTGCCAGTTGTAAGTTGATGCGCCGGATGCATTCATTGTAACAGGAGAACCTGAACAAGATGCAATCGGAGCAGCAGAAGCAACTACGCTCGGCGCTGCATAAATTGTTAAAGTCACATTCGCAGTATCTGAACAACCGTTTGCATCTGTACCTGTAGCGGTATAGGTTGTTGTGGTAGCAGGATTTACTGTTACAGGATTTCCGCTGATATTACCAGGAGACCATGTATATGTTGATGCTCCTGTAGCTGTAAGTGTAGAAGGTGCGCCTGCACAGAAAATATAATCAGAAGCAGAACCTGTTACGGGCGGCAATTGATTAACAGTTACTACCAGCGAATCAATTTTCACACAACCATTCGAAGTAGAACCTGTTACGGTATATGTTGTTGTTGTTGCAGGGCTTACAACAATGGAAGAGCCGCTCATATTTCCCGGATTCCAGCTATAATTCGAAGCACCTGTTGCGCTGAGATAATTTGGCGAACCGCTGCAAACCGCAGGATAAGCAGCTGTAGCAGTAACAGGGCCGGAAAGCAATGCATAAACGGTAACAGTACCAGTATTTGCACAACCATTTGTATCTGTTCCTGTAACGGTGTAAGTGGTCAATGAACTTGGAGCAACAATTGAAGTTGTTGTAGTATCTCCGTTGCTCCATACATAAGATACACCTCCGAATCCGGTGAGTGTATCAGCATTTCCTGTACAAACTGTATCAGGTGACGCTGTAGCAGTAATGGTTGGAAGCGGATTTACAATCATGGCCAATGTATCTGTATTGACACAACCATTTCCATCTGTACCGGTAAGAGTGTACGTTGTATTTGATGTCGGCGTAACGTTGTAACTCGGGTTGTTGTTATTTCCCGGCATCCAGTTGTAGGTAATTGCACCGGCTGCATTCAAAGTCACGAAGCTTCCGATGCATACATCAGGTGCAGAAGAAGTTGCATCAACAGGAGGAAGCGGATTTGCAATTACGGTAACAGTTCCTGTATCAGTACATCCGTCAATTGATGTTCCGGTAACTGTATATGTTGTTGTATTTAAAGGATTTACAGTAACTGTAGTTCCGTTTAAGCTGCCCGGCTGCCAATCATACGTTGAAGCGCCTGAGCCAGTCAATGTGGTAGCGCTTCCGCTGCAAACCGCTGCACTTCCGGAAACTGCTGCAACCGTCGGCACATTGAATACTGTAACCGTTGCACTATTGTATGCAGGACATCCTGTTGCAACATCAGTAACAACAACAGTATAAGTTGTAGTGGAAGAAGGTGATGCAATTACAGTTGAACCCGATGTTGTATTTAATCCGGATGGTGGACTCCAGTTATAAACGCTGTAACCTGAAGCGTTCAGGGTAATGTTTCCTGAACCACAATAGGAGAATGCTGATTGTCCGATTCCCGGTGGAATAACAGCGACTTCAGACATATTGAGTGTAAATGCGCCAAAAGCAGCACCATTTCCATGAACAAGAATATAATAGGTAGTTCCATTCACAGCGCACCAGGTAACCTGCGATTGAGTTGAACAGAAATCTTCATTACCCGCTTCACAAAATAAGTTTGAACACGATCCTGAATATACACGCATACGTGTATCGAACTGTCCGTTCGTACACAACGATGCTGTATATTGATTTCCATCTCCTACAACTGCATACCAAACACCACCACTTGTTCCATCTGATGGTCCGCAGGTAAGTACGGTTTCTGCAGTAGCATAGGTTGTATTGTTAATGTTTGTAGAAGGAACTCCTATTAATGTTGCATTCGAACAAGGATCATTTGCAGGCGCTACAATCTGGTAGGCCATTGTTGTCGGATCCGTTGTAGATGTTGCACAAAAAGAAAGCGAAGGAAGCGCTTCGTAAGTTCCGTTTGCAGGACAAATCCATTCAAGGTAAGATTGTACTCCGCAGAAATCATCATTGTAACCACCGGCATAATTTCCGAGGTTATCGTTGATTGTGATTTGTGTATCGTAAGAGGAAACTCCTGCATACGCACCGTATGAAGAACAGTACGTAAACATGTAGGTGACTCCTTGTGTAGCTACGAAATTGTAGTAGTACGAAGAAAGGTTGGGTACATTTTGTAATTGAATAGTTGTAGTAGGTACAATTGTTGCATCCAGCACACCCCCGGTACATTGTGCTGATGCTTTTGTGTTAAATAGTGTAATTGTAACACAAAGGATTCCGAGGATGTTTAGTAATTGTTTCTTCATGAAGCGGGTATTATTTTTTCAATGTAAATTTGAACTCTAAAATTAGGATTATTCTATGAATTTCACCTAACTATTGGGGATAATTTATTGAACATCACACTGTGTATAGCAATTGAAATTCCGAAACCAGTCTTTTTGTCAGGAAAAGCCTGCCTTTAATCTCTGTATTAGACGTATTAATCGAAGCTCTAAACATTATCACGGTTATCAACAATTCCGGAATATAGTTTTGTACCTCAGGAATTTTTTGCAAAGCTTCTTTATTATCGTAATATTGCGATAAATATTAAATAAATGGGTACGACTAAAAGCGACGAATTTACTTTACGTGAAAATCGCATCGCAAAATATTGTAAAGCACTTGCACACCCTGCCCGCATTGCCATCTTACAATTACTTATTAAAAAACAATCCTGCATCTGTGGTGATATTGTTGATGAACTTCCACTGTCGCAAAGCACCGTTTCTCAGCATTTAAAAGAACTGAAAGAATCAGGTCTTATCAAAGGTGAGATTGAAGGTGCTAAAGTGTGTTATTGTATTGATGAAAAAGAGCTGGAACTTGCAAAAAGCAGCATCAATTATTTGTTTGATGCCTTTGTTAAAGCTAAAGACAAATGTTGCTGAATATAAATTTTACTTATGAAAAATATACTGATCCTTTGCACTGGTAATTCCTGCAGGAGCCAGATGGCGGAAGGCTATCTCCGTCATTTCGCTGGTGAAAAAGCAAATATATACAGTGCCGGAATTGAAACACATGGCGTAAATCCGCGTGCAATTAAGGTAATGGAGGAGGATGGAATTGATATTTCATATCATACTTCCAATAATGTGGATGAATATATTTCCATCCCTTTCGATTACGTTATAACAGTTTGCGATAATGCATTTGAAAGCTGCCCGGTTTTTCCATCGGTTGGTAAAAAATTTCATTACAGCTTTCCCGATCCATGGAATGCGAAAGGTTCCGAAGAAGAAATAGAACAGGAATTCCGCCGCGTGCGCGATTTGATCAAGGAATGGTGCGGCTCATTTGTATTGCTTAATCCGTTATGAAAAAATATTTTGCCGAATTTCTCGGAACTTTCGCATTGATCTTTTGCGGAACAGGTGCGATTATCATCAACCAGGAAACGCATGGTGCAATTTCACATGTTGGTATCGCTCTTACCTTCGGACTTATCGTTGCTGCAATGATCTATGCGTTTGGGACAATTTCCGGCGCACATTTTAATCCGGCAGTGACAGTTGGCTTCTGGCTCGCAAAAAAATTTCCTTCAAAAGAAATTCCTTTTTATATTCTTTCACAAGTAGCCGGTGGATTTGCAGCAAGCAGTATTTTGAAATTTTTATTTCCTGCCAACGAATTCTTAGGAAGCACGTTCCCGCTGAATTCAGATTTCCAGAGTTGGGTGCTGGAAATAATTCTTATGTTTTTTCTGATGCTTGTTATTCTGCAGGTCGCGCACGGAAGCAAAGAGCAGGGAATGTTTGCCGGTGTTGCAATCGGTTCTGTGGTAATGCTGGAAGCGATGTTCGCCGGACCTGTTTGTGGTGCATCGATGAATCCGGCGCGATCACTTTCACCGGCAGTAGTTTCTGGTCATACGGAACATTTGTGGATCTATCTCACAGCCCCTTTTATCGGCGCGGGAATAGCAATAAGTGCATGGAGACTATTGAAGCTGGTTCCGGAAAAATAAGTAATTTGTTCCAATGAAAGCTGAACTCCTGGAAGAAGGTTGGTCGATGAGTGCGTACCAGCATGCAGATGCGATGAAATTGATCGTACAAAAAAAAGATGAGTTTCTTCAAACTGCTATCCGAGAAGTCCAGTCTGAATTTAATGTCACACTGGGAAAGTTCGATGCAGGCAAAGCTGAATACATCGAGCTTGCAAAAGGAATTACAAGAAGCCTTCTCCGTTATGACAACGCCAGCTTCCTGCTTGCAAAAGCAATATTAAAGGAACTGCAGATAACCTACGGATTAACCAGTGAAGTCAATTACCTCACGCTTCCTTACCCGATCATCCACTTTTCTTATGATACTTCCGAGATCGGCCCAAAACATAAAGATGGTTATGATTACATCGATCATTTCTATACTACATGGACGCCATTAAATGATTGTTTTCATAAGCCGCTTTCGATTACAGAAAACACGCATAAGAAGCATGGATTTTTTCTGCGGCAGCTGCGGGCACGCGTAAATTTTATTGACAAAGCCATTGTCGCTTCCAAAAAAATCAGTTATCCCGATATTCCACTTGGTAAATTTTTGATCTGGCATGGGAATACGGATCACGAAGGTTTGCTTAATACTACAGAAGACATTACCATATCGCTCGTTATTCGTTTTACCAGTTCGCCCATATTATATGATGTTGCAATTTCCTGCAAAGATCTCCTGGAAGAAAAACTTGAAGATAATGCGGTGAACACTGTTTACATCACGAAAAAAATGATCCGGCTTTTCAGGGATGTGGATGCGTTTGCAAAAGTTGTTGAGCAGGGAAAGACTTCTTTTGATAAGTTATATAAACAGGTGCATGAAAAGATCTGTGAATGGAAATTATCGCCTGCGGAATGGAAACGTTTTGCGTTTATGCTTGGTCTTTGGGCGCAGCGAATGGAATCTAAGCGGAATGTATTTCTTTTTTACCTGTTTGCATTTATGGGAGCGCATGATAATTTTTATGTGCTCCAAAAATGTATCGGGCAACTATTTAACCTGTACGGAAAAGAAGCAGCGCAAAAATTCATTCGCACGATGCTTGATAAATCTCCTGGTCGTCAAATGAACCATGTAGTGAAAAGCGCCATTGCTATGGCAGGAGAAAAAGCAAACGGAATAAAAATTGATTATCCGCAAAGCGACACTTTTTTAAAACATGAATTCGAATGATCCCAAGAATAAAATGGAAATAAAGCAACACTTTTTCGGCTAATGCATATCGCAGAAAATGTGAAAAGAAATAAAAATAATTTTGGTTTAACGATCCTACAATCCTGACTTCCACTTTTCCTGCAATATGAAAGCTGCAACCGTACACGAACTGAAAAAAGAATTAAACGAGCTTGAGCCGAAAGCGCTTGCGGAATTATGCCTACGCCTTGCAAAATTCAAGAAAGAGAATAAGGAGCTGCTCACTTTCCTGATGTACGAAGCGCATGATGTTCCTGCATTTTTAATTGAGCTGAAAAAGGAAATTGAAATGCAATTTGCAGCTATGAACCGCGACAATT
>JBDSHN010000103.1:0-27207 GCA_039918435.1 Bacteroidia bacterium
TACTGGTGTATATGTGTTTAGTAAATTTGCCGTGCAATTCAAACATCACACCAAATCACCCTCCGCCACGGCGGACACCAAATTTTTCCTCATGAGCAAAGAAGATAAAATCGCAAATTTTAATCCCAATGATCTGGGTGATCCTAATGCTAATATGTACGGACTCCCATTCACCTGCGATGAAGCAGAAGTGGTGATTATTCCCATTCCCTGGGATGTGACCGTTTCATATAGCGATGGAACTGCCAATGGACCGCAAGCTGTTTTTAATGCTTCTTTCCAGGTTGATCTGTTTGAACCTGCTGTTAAAGATGCATGGAAAATTGGGCTTGCGATGGAAGAAATTTCTGAAGAGCTGAAAAGCCGTGCTGAAATTTTGCGCAAAGGAGCCAAAGCATATATTGATGTGCTGACCAATGGCGGCGATCCTTCGAAAAATGAACTTGTCGGAAAAATTCTTCAACAGGTAAATGCAGGCTCTGAATTGCTCAACGAATGGGTGAAAGAACGTTGTCTCGAATGGATGAACAAAGGAAAGCTTGTTGCATTGCTAGGCGGTGATCACAGTACTCCGCTCGGAATGATACAGGCCCTTGCCGAAAAATATCCTTCATTCGCTATTCTGCAAATTGATGCACATGCTGATCTGCGAAAAGCATTTGAGGGTTTTACTTATTCGCATGCTTCCATCATGTACAATGCGCTGACAATTCCGCAAGTCAGCAAGCTTGTTCAAGTGGGCATCCGCGATTTTTGCCAGGAAGAACTTGAACTCATTCAAAACAGCAACGGAAGAATTAAAACATTTTTCGACCGCGACATTAAGCATGCGCATTACGAAGGAAAAACCTGGGCGCAGCAAGTGGATGAAATTATTGCAACACTTCCCGAAAACATTTACATCAGCTTCGACATCGACGGCCTTGATCCGAAACTTTGTCCGAATACAGGAACTCCTGTTGCAGGCGGTTTTGAATTTGAACAAGTCGCTTATCTCATTCAGCAAGTCGCAAAATCGGGAAAGAAAATTATCGGGATCGATCTCAATGAAGTGTCTCCCGGCGAAGATGAATGGGATGCAAATGTCGGCGCACGGATGTTATTCCGTATGTGCAACCTCATGGCACTTTCAAACGGAAAAGCTGCACATGGATAATTATAAACAGGAGCTTTACGAATTTCTCTGCGGGTTCATGACAGATCAGCGCAAAGATAAATTCGAAGATGTTCTTCAGAAAAGAACACGTTACATTACAGTTGTAGTAGAAGATGTTTTTCAGCCGCATAATGCAAGTGCCGTTTTAAGAAGTGCAGAATGTTTCGGCGTGCAGGATGTACATGTGATCGAAAATAAAAATAAGTACAACCCAAGCGCAGATATTTCTCTTGGTTCGCATCAATGGCTTACATTAAAACGTCACACCAAATCTGAAAATAATTCACTTGCCTGCATTCAGCACCTGAAAGCGAATGGTTACCGGATCGTTGCAACTACACCGCACACAAAAGATTGTCTTGTCAACGAGCTTGATCTTTCGAAAGGGAAAGTTGCATTGTTCTTCGGAACTGAAATAGACGGACTTTCAGAAATAATCATGAAAGAAGCCGATGAGTTTGTAAAAATTCCGATGTCTGGATTTACAGAGAGCTTTAATATTTCTGTTTCCGCGGCTATTTGTATGTATGAGCTGACCAAACGGCTTCGTGAATCAGAAATTGAACATGCGTTAACGGGAGAAGAAATTCTTGACATCAAACTGGGCTGGGTGAAAGAATCCGTCAGAAGCTCAGACTTATTAATAAAAGAATTTGAAAAGAAAAAAGCAGACGGGATTTAAATTGAACCTAAATTCCATGCAGAAATTTCTCCCTTTCCTTATTTCATTTTTCATTATTGGCCTGTTCACTTCAGATATTCCCGGGGAAGAAAATGGCAAAAAATCTTTCAGACTTTAATTCCGGCTGTAGGAGCGTGGACGTGTGCAACTTTTTGAGCATTGATTCCGGCATTCATTTTATTTTTTATACCTGATTAAAATATGCCGTACATCACGTTCGTCATTTCGTATGGCAATGACTGTCGCTATATGGTATCCATATTCTGTTATAAAAGGAGTTGAAATCTCATTTATTTTCAAATTAAAAACGACCTTCTCAAATTCAGGAACAAATATGTCTTTTCTTACACTATCATATCTTCCACCGATAGTATTCGTTCCTGGATCTTCAGAATAGCGGTTCGCCAATGCCGCAAAATCCTCCCCATCCATTAATTGTGTGTAAAGCCCATCTAAAATTGCTTTTGCCTCCGCTTCCGTTCTTTGTGGATTTTCAATTGCTTTCGCAGTCGCAATTGAATCAGCAAATCCCATTTTTTTTGCGTTCGGTACCAGTCCTGCATTTCCACATGAACATATTAAAACAATCAGTGCGATTATCAAAAAAAAAGATTTTATTGGTTTCATGTTTATTTACCTGATTTTACTTAAAAATCAACTACTTTAAAGAACGAATTCTTATATGTTATTAGAATGACGGAAGGCATTACAATTAGTTGCTTTACAAGTACATAATATTCCGAGGAATCAACATTTTTCGATGCGCTTTTATTCATTTATCCTTTGAATCAAATGGAACTGGCAGGCAATTCAAAAAAATAAATAGTTTTCAGGTACCTCTCACTAATTGCGCACATGTCCGCGCACCAGTAAACCTTTAGTATAGATTCCTGGAAGGATTAAAGCTGATTCAATACCCGAATTTACCTTCAAAAGCAGAAGAAAAATAAATTAACTACATTTGCGCGGTTAACCAACTCAAAAACAACAAATCCATATTATGGGAAAAGGTGATAAAAAATCCCGCAAGGGTAAGATCTGGAGAAAGTCACACGGGAACACTCGTCCCCGCAAAGCTTTAGTAAAAAAAGCAGCAGCAAAAAAAGCAGCTCCAAAGAAAAAAGCAGCTCCGAAGAAAAAAGCAGCAGCTAAAAAAGCTCCGGCAAAAGATTAGAATTATTCTACCAAAGGAAAGCCCGCACTTATCATGCGGGCTTTTTCTTTGGTCGTTATTCAAGATTCAAGATTAATAATTTCTCAATATTGAATGCTGAAATTTAAGGAGCAAGTCGCACAATCTTCCACAAACCATTCTCTTTCAAATAACAAATCCTGTCGTGCAAGCGGCTTGGCCTTCCCTGCCAGAATTCAATGCGATCGGGAACAAGCAAATAACCACCCCACCATTCCGGACGCGGGATATCTTTTCCGTTAAACTTTTTTTCAATCTCTGCAAGCTCATCTTCCAGCACTTTACGATCGGCGATGATTTCGCTTTGAGGAGATGTCCACGCACCGAGCTGACTTCCTCTTGGCCGCGAATTAAAATAACGATCGGATTCCTCCGCAGTTTGTTTTACAAGAGTTCCTTCAATACGCACCTGGCGCTCCAGCTCCGGCCAGAAAAAAAGTAAAGTAGCTTTATTATTTTTTTCAATACTTTTTGCTTTCCGGCTTCTGTAATTGGTGTAAAAAACAAAACCATATTCATCGTAATTGCGAATTAAAAGTACGCGCGAGGACGGCCGATTATTTTCATCAACAGTGGAAAGTACCATCGCATTCGGTTCATTAACTTTCCCTTCAACAGCGGCACGAAACCACGCATCGAATTGTTTTACCGGATCAACATCCACCATCGATTCATCCAGCGACATTTTGCTGAAGTCGTGGCGCAGCTTGTGAAGGTATTCGAGCAGATTTTCCATTATTCAAAGTTACTTAACGTATGCGATAAAAAGATAAAGTAAGAAAAAACTAAATCAGGATGAAAAAAATTCACCTGACGATCCTGCGTGTCAAAAAATAAAATGTGGTCGAAAAATATTGAAAGAGCCTATAGAATTTGTTTAAATTTTATTATTTGTTCGCATTTCGTATCCAATTTCCGTAAATTTGAATGATATGTTTGCCGAGAATAAATTAAATCCTGCAGCAGGAAGATTGCTTATTGCTGAGCCTTTTTTACACGATGATTATTTTCGTCGCGCAGTGGTGCTTATTGCGGAACATAATGAAAAAGGTACGGTAGGGTTTATTCTCAACAAACCATTGGAAATTACCGTGCAGGATGCTATTCCGGAATTTCCGGAATATGAAAAACTGAGTTACTTTGGCGGACCTGTACAGCGCGACCAGCTTTATTTTATTCATACAATTGGAGATAAAATCGATGGTTCTTTTTCAATAGGAAACGGCCTTTACTGGCTTGGCGATTTTGAAAAAGTGAAAACCCTGATAGAGAAAAAGGAAATCAGCGACGACCAGATTCGTTTTTTCATCGGCTATGCAGGTTGGGAACCCGGCCAGCTGGATAAGGAATTGAAAAGTAAATCATGGTTTGTCTCTAAACCTGATAAAGAAATTATTTTCAATGTCGACTCCTCTGAAATGTGGACCGCAGCAGTCAAAAAAATGGGCAACGCATTTGCCCCCATGGCCAACTTCCCCGAAGACCCATCCCTCAACTAAAAAAAATATTAACTGGGTGATTTAATGATTGTTTAACTGTTTATATTTTTCAATCACGCAGTCACCAAATCCCTTCGTACCTTTGCATCCGTGACGAAAATCCTCCATCCGGTAGAGCGAACAATTGACTGGTTACACAACAAACTCGACAAAAAACAATTCCTGATTTTGTCGAGCATTTTTGTGGGATTTACAGCAGGAATGGCGGCAGTGACTTTAAAATGGGTGGTACATAAGCTACAGGTTTTAGTCATGCACGATTACGGAAGTCGTTATCAATATATTCCTTCGCTGATATTGCCGATGGCCGGAATAGTATTGACAGTGCTTTTTGTAAGACGAGTGCTGCGTGGAAAACTAGGCCGCGGTAATGCAAACATCCTTTATTCGATTGCGAAAAAATCGAGCAACCTGCCCAAAGATCAGATGTATTCGCACCTTGTGACGAGCGCACTTACTGTCGGATTGGGCGGATCGGCTGGATTGGAGTCGCCGATGGTAACTACAGGCGCTGCAATCGGATCGAATTATGCGAAGACGTATAACATTACCTATAAAGACCGGACCCTTCTGCTTGCGAGCGGCGCTGCGGCAGGAATTGCAGCAGCATTCAGCGCACCAGTGGCTGGATTATTATTTGCGCTGGAAGTGTTGCTGGTGGATGTAACCATTTCTGCTTTTATTCCTTTAATGATTGCAGCTGCAACAGGCGCTTTGTGTTCCCGGATCATTCTTGGCAATGATATTTTGTTTTCCTTCAACCTGCAGCAGGCTTTCAATTACAAAAACGTTCCATGGTACATGCTGCTCGGAATTCTTTGCGGATTTTTTTGTGTGTTTTATTCACGCATGTTTCCAAGAGTTGAGGGATTTTTCAGTAAAAAGAAAAAATTTCCATGGACATCAGCCATTGCTGGAGGACTTACTCTTGCTGTATTGATCTCGATGTTTCCAAGCTTATTCGGCGAAGGTTACTCGTCAATAAAAAGTCTAGCCGACGGACATTACGGCAACTTGCTTAAAAATTCTTTTCTTGAAAGTTATGTAACACCTGGCGCAGGTTTTTTACTTTTTGTAACGATCATTATGCTGCTGAAAGTAATTGCAACAGGCGCAACAATTGGAAGTGGTGGAAATGGCGGTAACTTCGCCCCTGCCCTTTTCACCGGCGGATACCTTGGCTTTGTTTTTTCAAAAGGGATGGAACTGCTCGGCATTTCAAACATGCCGATTGCGAATTTTACGCTGGTAGGAATGGCAGGTGTGCTGACAGGAATATTTCATGCACCGCTGACAGGTATTTTTCTCATTGCAGAAATTACAGGCGGATATGAATTAATGATTCCGCTGCTGATTGTTTCTGCATTGAGCTTTTCGGTGGTGAAATATTTCGAACCATTTTCGATGGATACAAAAAAGATGGCGAATAAAGGGCACATCTTCACACATGACCGTGACCGGAATATTCTGAGTACGCTTAAAGTGCGTAAAATTATTGAAACCGGATTTCAGACTGTGTTACCTACGATGAAGCTGGGTGAACTTGTTGAAATTGTATCGCTTTCAAAACGGAATATTTTTCCGGTAACGGATAAAGAAGGAAAATTGCTCGGCATTATTACATTGGATCACATCCGTGAAATTATGTTCCGGCATGAAAAATATACGAAAGTGAATGCAGATCAACTGATGCACCCGCCTGCGGCAATCATTACGCCGGATGATGATATGCATTCTGTCATGAAAAAATTTGACGAAACAGGCGCGTGGAATTTGCCCGTTGTAGAGAATGAAATTTATATTGGATTTGTTTCGAAAAGCAGCATTTTTACAAAGTACAGATCGCAATTGATAAGAAGCACGACGGAGTGAGCGTATGTACGACCCGCCGCAGCGGAACGAATGCGCCGAATAGTTACGAATGCTTCGGCCACGCATACGGAAAACAATTTACCTGTCAAACACTTGAAAGCGGCACGTTCACCATTTTATTTAAAAACTCAGCAAACTTTTTAGCTGTATTGTTAAAATAGCGTTTGGATTTGTAAGAGCTTACCCATTGAATTCCGCGGACGGCGTTGGTGAAAAAGATCTCGTCGGAATTGAGCATGATGCTGAGGGGAAGCGGTACTTCATAAACAGCAATCCTGTTTTCTTTTGCAATTTCCATAATAACAGCGCGCATAACACCAGCAACACAACCTTCGGAAATGGGACTTGTATAGAGCACGCCATTCTTGACTGCAAAAAGACTCGATCCTGTAGCTTCGATCACATTCCCGTTATGGTTGATGAGAATTGAATCATCGACATTCATCTTTTTTGCATACAATGCAGCGAGCACATATAATTCGGCATTGGCAGTTTTGAGCGATGAAAGTTTGTTAATGGGCTTGCGGATATCCTGGTATAGCTCAACGGTGAGACCTTTATCATTCAGGTTGTATTCGTTATGATCAAACTCCCACATTTCGAGCAGCCAGGAAGCATCATTGGTAATTGGATGATAATAGCCGCCGTCATTACGAAAAACAGTAAGACGGACGCGTGCGCCATTTGTGATGTTATTTCTTACGGCAAGGCGGCGACACCATTCTTCGAGCGAAATAGTAACAAAATTATCAGGCAAACGCAATTGCAGCAACGTTACTCCCGCCATTAAACGCGATATATGACGCTGTGAAAAAGAAAGCGTACCGTTGACCATACGCATGCTTTCAAATAAACCATCGCCATAACGGAATGAGCGGTTGTGGGAAGTGAAAAGCGGTTCCCCAGAGTTTTTTTCTTCTCCGTTTAAAAACATTATTTCGGCGGGACCATGACTCATAGGGGAGTGAAATTACCGAAAATTAGGGATAAGATTCAAAATTGATCCGCTGCGACGGACATGATTCGATGTTCAAAATTCCCGAAGCAGGAACCAATCGGTATAAGTACAAGAATTGAATTGGACATTAATGCTGAATGTAAAAGGAGAATCACATTGTAATGCATTAAACGATAACAAGACGCAGGTGGTTACAAAATGCTTTTATAACCTTCCTAAAACTGTTTATTGCGGCAGATTTCCGTAATGTAAAAACAGCTGAATCTGTGCAATAAAGCCTTGCCATAAAAACGGTTTTAAGGCGATGGGCAGCAGAAAACCATAGACGGCACCCCAGAAATGTGCGTCGTGTCCGATATTGTCTCTTCCCCTGCGTGCGAGATACCAAGAAATACCGAGGTAGATAAAACCAAAGATCCATGCCGGAAGGCCGAAGACGAAAAACATGTAAATTTTGTTCAACGGATCGAGCAGAATATAGGCGTAGATAATGGCGGAAACTGCACCCGAAGCTCCGAGCGCATTGTAATACTGATTGTCTTTGTGCTTGAAGAATGAATAAATACTGGACACAATCAATCCGCCAACATACAGCAGCAGGTAGACCAGCATGCCATTTACCTTGCCAAAAATTACCTGTTCGAAAGCCGTTTCCACATACGTACCGAAAAGGTAAAGCGCATACATATTAAAAAGCAAATGCATAAAATCAGCGTGCAGCAATCCGTGCGAAAGAAAACGCCACCATTCGCGGTGATGAGAAATTGCATAAGCGTTGAACATATATTTATTCTTGTATTCCTGGTTTTGCATGGTCAGGAATGAAACGATACAAGTGATAGCGACGATGATGAGAGTAACCATATTGATGATTGGTGAAAAAATGTGATTGGTTAATGGGGTCCGCCGTGGCGGAGGTTAATGGTGATTGATTATCGGATAAAATACATCTGTTAATTATGAATTGCAGTAAGTTACTTCTTCTTTTTCCAGTTACCGATTACCAATTACCCCTTTTTTATTAATCACCCCTTCTTGTAAGAACCGGTTTTATATTCTGACGATTTATTTTTCGGTATAGACAAACTCTTCCACTCCTCCCCTTTCCATTCTTTGGCTAATTGTACGATCTGGCCGACGTGATAGCTGTAATGAGAAATTTGTCTCAGCATTGCCTGCGTAACGGTCATGGCTTCTTTACGGATGTGAATGTTTTGCTCCAGCTGATCGGTGGTAAGGCTATCGAGCGTATCAAAAAGCACGCTCCAGGCTTTTTCCCATTGTTGCATCAGCTCGTTGCGGGATAGCTGCTGTGTTTCAAACTCAGCATCGCGGTTGCGCCAGGCTTTCTCTCCGTCGCTGGTGAGAAAGTCGGTCCATCGGGAAAGCATGTTTCCGGCAAGATGCTGAATTATGATTTGTACGGAATTGGATTCGGGAGAAGTTTTCCTGCCGAATTCTTCATCGTTCAATTGTGCCATCGCTTTTTCAGCAAGTTGTTTATTGCGGTGGAATTCGAAGCGAACGGTATCAAGAAGATGCTGTGACATAACAGGGCTGAAAGTAGCAGAAAAAAGAAGACAGGGAGAAATTTATCATGACTGCGTTTCAGAATTACACGCTATGATAAATTTCTCCGTCTTCTTTATAAAAATTTAATTTGACTTAACCATTTTGAGTGTCTGCGTTTGTTGCGTTTCCGTTGTTACACGAAGAAAATACGTTCCGTTCGCGAGATGAGAAATATCAATTGTATTCACATTATTTACAAGACCGTTTTCGCTATACACAATTTTTCCCTGCAGATCCATCACATCGAAAGCAACCATCCCGGTAGTATTCGCAAAACTTATTGTAAAAACACCTGAAGTCGGGTTTGGCCATACGCTTACGATTGCTGCTTCTGAAACATTTTCAATGCCTGTGCAATTGTCAATGTAAATCGGCTGCGTAGCGGTAGCAGAACAAGTATTCGCATCGGTGTAGGTATAAGAAATCTGTACAATTCCAAGACCCGCAGCTAACGGATCAAGAGCGTTTCCGCTTACGCCGTTTCCGCTCCAGATTCCGCCAGCAGGTGATTCACCTGTTAAAGTAAATAATCCGCCATTAGCGCAAATAGTATCAACAGGGAAAGAAACAGTCACTACCGGAACTGGATTTACTGTAACCGTTACAGAGCTTGTATTGGTACAACCATTTGCATCTGTTCCGGTTGCAGTGTAAGAAGACGTTGCAGAAGGAGAAACGGTTTCTGCTGCTGTTGTTCCGCCGCTGCTCCAGGCATAAGCAGAAGCGCCGCCTGCAGTTAATGTTGTACTGCTGCCATTGCAGATCGTTGTATTGCCACTGATCGAAACAGTGGGTAAAGGATTCACAGTAACAGTAACGGAATTCGTATTCACACAACCGTTCGCATCTGTACCTGTAACGGTGTAAGCATCTGTTACTGCTGGTGAAAGTGTTTCTGTATCTGTTGTTCCGCCACTGCTCCACGAATAGGTAGAAGCGCCACTTGCAGTCAATGTAGTACTGCTGCCATCACAAACGGATGTATTGCCTGTGATCGTCACAGTTGGTAAAGGGTTTACAGTAACAGTAACTGAATTGGTATTCACACAACCGTTTATATCTGTACCTGTAACAGTATAAGAACCGGTTGATATTGGAGAAAGTATTTCTGTATCTGTTGTTCCACCGCTGCTCCATGAATAAGTGGAAGCACCACTTGCAGTTAAGGTAGTGCTGTTGCCATCACAGACAGAAGTAGTTCCTGCAACCGCAATGACAGGAAGTGAGTTTACATTGACAGTTATTGCAGTTGTATCTGTACAGCCATTTACATCCGTTCCAACTACAGAATATGCTGTTGAAGCTGACGGAGCAACTGTTTCCATTGCTGTTGTTCCGCCACTGCTCCAGGCATAAGAAACAGCGCCGCTTGCAGTTAATGTTGTAGTGCTTCCATCGCAGATGGTTGTATTACCTGTGACAGCAACAACAGGTGCAGGATTCACCGTTATCACCACATCTTCTGTTTTAGTACAACCACTTTCATCCGTTGCTGTTACAACATAGGTAGAAGTTACGGGTGGTGTAGCAACCGGATTACTCACGTTCGACTGATCCAGAAAAGAAGAAGGACTCCAGCTGTAAGAAACAATGCTGTTCGGTACATCAAAAAGAAGCGTCCAGCTGGTGAGCGTTCCAACATCGCCGCCAGCTTCATCAGAAATATGAAGCATCCAGTTTCCATCTGCAAAACCTGTCAATAAAGTGAATGCCTGATCAGGAAGGAAAGAGCCTGTGTATGGCCCGACGCCTGTGCTGATCGGATTAACAGCAGTTGGTGTAAATAAAGTCTGGATAAAATTCATTTCCCCAATGCCATTCTGATCGGAAAGCAGCATCGTAGATCCATCTGGTGCAACAAGAGAAATAATAAGATCAGCATCATACGTATGTGAGAGATTATCAATGCGTACCATCACATTCGAAGCAGGCATGGCAGCAAGACCTGTTACAACGATTGTTGAACTTACCCCCAACGGGTCAGCATCAGGAATAGGCAATGGTGTGGTATTCAGAAAATTCGCTGTATATAAATAAGATGTTCCGGTTGAACTCAGCGCAACGCTTTGTCCCTCACAAATTGTGACATCAGACGAAGCAGTTACAGAAGGCGTATGACTATTAATTGTTACGGATGAAGCATTATTCGATGCCACAGCATCTCCCGTGATTGCTGTCGAAAGTGTAAAAACATAATTTCCGTTTGCTGACATATCATAGCCGGTTGCAACAGGAATGGAAAGGCTTGTATTAGGCGCAAGTGTTCCTGTATTAATAACTGCAGCAGGAAATGACATTGGATTCGGACCCGTGGTACTGACGTTTACTGTCAATGGTGTTGTCGCGAAATTCAATGTTGATCCGCCGGTATTATTTACAGAAACAGTAACTGCGTTGGAATTTCCGAAACAACCTCCTGTTGACATAGAAGGCGAAAGAACAGAAGCTGCTTGTATGTCCACTGCTGGCGGCGTCCATGTATATGTTAATCCAACTGCAGGAACTGTTGTTGCTGTTGCATTATTGAAATACATATCGCTGGTATTCGAGGTGCCGGGAACGGAATTGATCCATGAACCAGTAGAAGCGATTGCACGCCGGTTGTTTACGTTGGTAGCAAATGTATTATCAGCTCCGCGCAAACCAACTTCCGGGTAATCGACAGAAGCGCGGGGTGTGATTGTTCCGCCGTAAACAATTTTAATCTGGTTATTCGCATTGTTCAGGCGAATCTGAAAGCTGATCCGCTCTCCGGTTAAACCATATCGTGAAACATTTTGCCATTGAACGATAAATTCCGTTCCTACTGTTGTGTAGCGTATGTTTTTTGTTCCTCCAGCCGTAGTCTGATCAAGATCTTCGCAGAAAGCAGCGATTGCACCGGAATATGCATCAGTACCGGAAATTGCTTCGTAATAAAAAGTCTGTGGAGCAACGGCGCCAAATGTGAGAAACCCATTTGTTGAAACATAACAGCTTGTATAAGTAGTTCCGTCAAACGCAAAAGCCGGCATTGCAATTGGTCCGAATATTTGTTCATCCATATCACCACTCGCATTCACAAGTATTGGTCCGGTAGCGATGGCAGTAAACGTACCCGTTGCCTGGCCAAATGTATAATTCGTGGCTACCTGAGCTGATAATATGCCTGTAAGCAAAAAGGAAAACAGCAGCAATGTTGAAATTGTAATTTTTCTCATTTTTGAAAATTAAGTCGGTTAAATAAAATTAAATACATGGATGTCCGATTGCCAGACCGGATACATTCAAATTTAATGAATTCCTCCATTTACATCATCAAACCCGTATCTATTTTAACAAATAAACATTGCCCTGCAAAATAAATACGTAATCCTTTTTATATCCGGATACCAATCAAGCATACATCATCAATCTGCTCCAGGTCGCCTTTCCAGTCGAGGAATACTTTTTCAAGTTGATCATGTTGTTTCACCGGAGAAAGAGCAGCGATGGAAAGCAAAAGTTCTTCCAGCTGTTTGTACCTGAATTTTTTTCCTTTCGGCCCGCCAAACTGATCTGCATAACCATCGGTAAACAAATAGATCATTCCTCCTTTTGGAATTTCCACGCGATGTGTTGTAAATGCTTTGGAATTTTCCTGCTTTCCAACCGGCTGCTTGTCTGCTTTTATTAAATGCATTTCATTTCCTGCAACATACCACAACGGATTATTAGCGCCCGACCAGTGAAAAGAGTTTGGAGTTTGGAGTGTTGAGTGCGGAGAAATTTGATCAGTACTTTTTGTCTCTGAATTAATTACGCCGAACTCAAAACTCACTAAAGAAATGTCCATGCCATCTTTTACATCGTCGCTGCTGTTCTCGAATGTTTCCAGTACAAGCTCACGTACTTTATCGAGGATCTGACCGGTCTCTTTTAAGCCGAATTCTTTTACTGCGCGGTTTAATGCATTCGAACAAACAACAGAAACCATTGCGCCCGGAACGCCATGACCGGTACAATCTGCTGCCGCGATAAAAACAGTATTCCCTGATTTTTCCATCCAGTAAAAATCACCAGCGACAATCGCTTTGGGTTTATAGAGAATAAAACTTTCGGGAAAATAATTCTTCACCAGTTGTTCCGGCGGGAGGATCGCGTCCTGCAACCGTTTGGCGTAGTTGATAGAATCCACAATTTCACGTTGCTTTTCTTCTACTATTTCTTTTTGCTTTGAAATAATTTCATTTACTTTTTTCTTTTCGCGGTAATTCCTGAAAATAAAAAAGCTTATTCCCAGTACCAGCACCAGGATGGCAGAAACAGAATAAATGATCAGCCTCATCCTATTCGAATCGGCAAGATGCTCCGCTTCCGTTTTATCAGCAATAAGCTTATCGATCTTTTCTTTTTCTTCCGTTTCAAGCTGCACCTGCATACCGAGAATGGAATTGGCTTTATCGAGGTTCTGCAACGAATCATTCAGCTTTATCCATTCCGTTTGCACTTTAAAACCTTTCACTGCATTGCCGTTCTGACGGTAAGCATCAATCAGGATTGGAAGGACGTTTAATAGCAAATCGCCATTATTATTTTTTTCGCCGAAGTCATACACTTCTTCGAGATAAGCAACAGCCATTTGTATTTCACCTTTTTTCAATGCGATCTGGCCGAGACTCATTTTGTCCCAAAGCTTTCCATAATTATTTCCAAGTAAATCGTAAACCGAATCTGTTTTGTGCACGTAAAGCAAAGCAGAATCCAATTGATCCGTTCCGATAAACAAACTCACTAGGTTGATGTAAGTCATTGCAACCGTTGGCGTGGGAATATTTTTTCCGGACATGGTCTTACGGAAATAAAAGAGAGCAGAGTCCCATTGTTCACCCGCGAGGAAAACCTGTGCGATAACCTGTTCATCCTGGCTCACACTTTTCGCATTTCCGATCTCCGTGTTCAGCGCAAGTGCTTTCCTTAATAACGCGAGCGCTTTTTCATAGTTTTTGAATTTCGAATCGATGATGGCCAGCTGGAGATAGCTGTGCGCAATTCCCTTTTTATCGCCTGCTTCCTGTCTTACTTTCAGGCTTTCCGTATAATAACGCACTGCTTTTACATTATCGATCTGCTTTCTTGCGTAAAAATTCGCCAGCACCGCCCATGCAATCCCTTCTCCTTTTTTGTAATCGATTTTCTGAGCAAGAGCAATCGCCTTATCAGCATATTCTTTTACGATACTACTGTCACGTGAAACATCAGCGATCCGCCACATCGTATTCACCCGTTCCGTATCCGCTTTTATGGAGGGCAAAATCTTTAAAAGCGAGTCGGCATACGCCTGGTTTTGGGCAGAAAGGCTGTCTGCAAAAACAAACGCAAAAACGATTATAAGTAAATAAGTAAGTCGTTTCACACTGCAAAGGTAGTTGAAGAAACTCAATTTTATAACCTGTTTACCAGCAAGTTAATTACTTTTGGCAGCTTGTCTTCGTTGGGCACAAGCTCCTTTTTCCTTACTTTACCAAGTACGAATTACTATTGGGTAAGATCCGCTGCGGTGGATCGTACTCAACCATCTATAACTATTTGTTTTTATTCGTTCCGCTGCGGCGGACCGTACCTTTTTCTATGCAATTCGACCGTGAAGACACTATTGTTGCCCTTGCTACTGCTCATGGAACTGCGGCTATTGCTGTAATTCGTTTGAGCGGTCCAGAAGCTTTTTCCATTACTGAATCCGTTTTCCGTAATAAATTCGGCAAGGCAAAAAAGATCGCACACCTTCCCTCCCACACGATTCATTTCGGAATAATAGGTGAAGGAGAAATTGCGCTGGATGAAGTACTTGTATCTATTTTCAAAGGACCGACTTCATTCACCGGCCAGGATGTAGTTGAAATTTCCTGCCACGGTTCCATTTTCATCCAGCAGCAATTGGTGCAGCTGCTCATCCGTTACGGCGCACGCATGGCAAAGCCCGGTGAATTTTCTTTACGCGCTTTTCTCAATGGAAAGTTCGATCTCTCGCAGGCCGAAGCCATCGCAGATCTTATCGCTTCACAATCTGCAGCATCGCATCAAGTGGCACTCGAACAAATGCGCGGCGGATTTTCTTCCAAAATAAAAACACTGCGCGAACATCTTGTGAATTTCGCATCACTCATCGAGCTCGAACTTGATTTCGCAGAAGAAGATGTCGAATTCGCCAACCGCGATGATCTCAAAAAATTACTTTACACCATTCAACGCCTCGTTCAGCGATTAATCGAATCGTTTGAAGTAGGCAACGTAATAAAGAACGGAATTCCGGTTGCAATCGTAGGAAAACCGAACGCTGGGAAAAGCACTTTACTCAATGCGCTCGTCGATGAAGAACGTGCCATCGTTTCCGAAATACCAGGTACTACGCGCGATGCTATCGAAGACGAAATCACTATCGACGGAATTTTATTTCGTTTCATTGATACAGCAGGATTGCGTGACACAACCGACGTGATTGAATCCATAGGCGTATCGCGTTCATTTGAAAAGATAAAACAATCCGCCATCGTCATTTATCTTTTCGACGTGCATGAGATCACTGCCGGAGAATTGAAGCTGAACATCGAAGAAATAAAAAAACATCTGAATGCTGATAGTTCACAGCTGCTGCTGATCGGAAATAAAATTGACAAAGAAGATTTCAGCGCCATACAAGCTGAGTTTTCTCAACATGATGTGCTTTTTATTTCTGCGAAGGAAAAACAATACATTGATGATCTGAAATTGAAACTCGTGAGCTTATTCGATAGCCGCACAGTAAATGTGACGGAAACGATTGTGACGAATGCAAGACATGTGGATGCGCTGCGGCATACGAGCAAAGCGATACAACGCACGATTGAAGGATTGAATTATAATATGAGCGGTGATCTGCTGGCGCAGGATATTCGTGAGGCGCTGCATTATTTGGGGGAGATTACGGGGGAGATTTCAAGTGAGGATTTGCTGGCGAATATTTTTGGGAAGTTTTGTATTGGGAAGTAGTCCACCATTTTTTTATCAAAGTATATCACACAAAACCCAAGTATATCAAGGGTTGTAGAGTATTTGTGTGAATAAGTCTTTTTGCATTTTTTGACGCTTTGGGGCTATGTTTGTCCCCAGATGGTACTCCCATTTTTTATGGGGGACAAAAAATGAAAAACGGAATTTGAGTTTGTCCACATCTGACCTCATCTGTCCACAACTGACCACGAAATGCCAGGGGAAATAAAGACTTATCAAAAAAATTGCAACTTCTGTGGAGAGTCTTTTATTGCAAAGAAAAGAACAACCCAATGTTGTGGTGATCCATGTGGGAAGGCAAACAGGCCTCATCAAGCTGAAGGGCAAGATAGGAGGCATTAGTTTTTACAGCCAAAACGGAGCGGACCTCGCGCGTATGGCTAACGGCCCTTCGAAAGAGAAAATCAAAAACAGCCCGGCATTCAGGCGAACGCGGGAAAACATGGCGGAGTTTGGCGCAAGTGCTAAGGTTGGTAAGGCACTGCGGCTGGCTATTGGTGAAGCTAAGATCAGCAAAGCGGATGCGGGCCGGATAGGACTACTGGTGAAAATCTTTAAAGAGATTTGTCTTAATGGTACTGGCCCCCGCGGTCAGCGGAGCATTGAGCTGGTATCGAACCCGGAACCGCTGCTGAACTTTGAATTTACGCGTGCATCTTTTTCTTCAATATTCAATGCACCGTATTCTGTTCAAACGACTGCTGCGCGTGATGAAGCAACATTGACTGTTGCATCGTTCCTGCCGTCTTCTTTTGTGAACGCCCCGCAAGGTGCTACGCATTTTAAAGTGTTTACGGTGCTTTGTACGTTATCGAATTATGTTTACGATCCGATTACGAAACATTACACGGCAAGTGACCCTACACTTGATATGCTGAGCATTGAGGAGGATAGTGCGGTTACGTCTTTGTCTACGGTAACACCTGTGACGCTATCGCTTAACCCTGTGCTGCCGGGAACACCTACAATGACTGCCACTACTGCAGTAGTGCTTTTGGTTGGTTGTGAGTTTTTCCAGCGCATTGCTTCGGTTGACTATTCGCTTGAGCAAGGTGATTGTATGCGCGTGATTAAAGTGTTCTAATTACTGGCGTGGTTTTTAGCGAACACACTTTGACGGCCCTGGTTTTTTTCCGGGGCCGTTTTTTTTGCGCGGAGGCGCGGAGGTACGCTGAGGATTGATGAGACTGAATCAATTATCACCTGATAGCTCCCACTTGTGAGTCCTATATTGACACCAGAAAAGAAAAGCGTTTTTTAACTTTTTCACGAGGTCTTTATATCGTTGCGATTTTTAAATTTACCTGTGTCTTACCGCATAAAATTCATTTTAATCTTCTGCCTGATGTGCATCGGTGTGTATGCCGGTGCTTCTTATTTTCTGCGCGATTTTAAACTTTATGAAAAGGCTGACGAAAAGTTAAAGACGCAGAAAACATTGCTGCCGGTTTCGATGCGGAATGAATTTGCAGCATACGAAGCAGGAGAGCTTACCGATTCTCTTCCTCTCCTCGATTCGCTTGCTAAAATTGATACGCTTCTTATTGCGCACAAAAGCAATTACCGTATGCAGTTGTATGCGAAAGGGAAATGGCTGAAGACCTACATTATTGCGCTTGGACAATCTCCTCTCGGGCATAAGGTGCAGCAGGGCGATAATCGTACGCCGGAAGGAATGTATAAGATCATTCAGAAATCGCGCGGACCTTTTTATGGTGATGCTTCTGCTTATTTTGGTGTGGCGTGGATGCGGTTGAATTATCCGAATAATGCTGATGCTATAAACGGATTTAAAAAAGGGCTCATCACGGAAGCGCAGAAAAATGCAATTATAAAAGCGAATAATGCAGGAATGGAGCCGCCGAAAAATACAAAGTTGGGCGGCGGTATTGGCATTCATGGCTGGTACGGTAGCTGGCCGGATGATGATCAGCAGAATTTAACGTGGGGATGCATCAGTGTGCAGAATGAGGAGTTGAATGATCTTTATAAAAAAGTTCCGGTGGGGACTTCTATTCTTATTCTTCCTTAAAATAATTTGAACTGAATTAGTTGATTCAGTTTGATAATTTTAGTCCTGTTTTAGTAAATCGCATTTGAAAGCTGAATAAATAATCTGCGCAATCTTCATAATTGGCAAAAAAAATACTGCCACAGATTACGCGGATTTCATAGATTAAGGAAAAGGATTATTTACCAGGTGAACGTGCTGCTCCTTGTGGCCGGTAAAATAATTATTCAGGCATGCATTATCAGAAAATACAAAAACAAAAACCAGTAGGGGAATTGTTTTTTTCATTGGAAGAATTTAATTTAATGCTGTACAACAAACCGCTGTACATGACCTGCGGAACGGATAAAATAAATTCCATCAGCAAGATTACTTACTGAAATATCCCGGATCATTCCATTCATGGAAACAACGACTTCTCCAAAAACAGTAAACACTTCTGCGCCATCTAACACCTCAGAAAAAGAGATTTGGTCGGTTGCCGGATTCGGATAAAGAGAAAATAATTCAGCATTATTCACAGTCTCTTCAAGTCCGACAGTAAGGCAAAGTGTTGTAGCGATACAGCCCGAGCTAACAGCAGCATTGGCATTCGACCAAAGCAAATTGCTCGTGACTATAGGGAGAATTGTCGCTTCATCCGTTGCAGGACTTGTTACAATTGTCAGCACATCATTTTCATAACAGCCTGTAGATCCTGATGCATCGCATTTTATTAAATAGAAATCTGAATTGGAAGAACCTGTTGCGGAAGTTTCGCCTGCAATTATAAAACCTCCATCAGCAGTTTGTTCTAATGAATTTGCCATGTCAACAGCAGTATCACCATAACAAACCGACCAAACTAAATTTCCGGTTGCATCTGTTGTGATCAAATAGGCATCGTAATTTCCGGCACCAAAACTTTTTGTGGTGCCCGCAATAGCATAACCACCATTTGTTGTTTGCTGAACATCATACCCAAAATCACTATTCGCGCCACCATACGTTTTTGACCATTGCAGAATGCCGGCGCTGTCTGTTTTCATCATGAACACATCCTGCATACCTTCACCTGTTCCATCTGTCCAGCCACACACAATAATTCCGCCATCAGTCGTATTCCTGATAGCGTTACAAATGTAATTTCCTGCTGATAATCCGCCGCCATAAGCTTTAGACCATAACACATTTCCTGCAGCGTTTAATTTGCACAACATAATATTGTACGGATTAAACTGCGTTACTGAATAACTATTCTCCTGCCCGCCAATCATGTATCCGCCATCGGAAGTCTGCAAAACAGCATAAGCATAATCATTACCTGTGCCACCGATGGTTGTGCCCCATGCTCCATATCCTACAGAATCAATTTTCATTATGAAATAATCATAATATCCCGCACCGAAACTGCTGGTAAGTCCGCCGATAATGTAACCGCCATCAGCAGTTTGCTGAACCGATTCTGCATAATCATATCCTGTATAACCATAATGTTTTTGCCATGAGATTGCGCCTGTTGCATTTATTTTAATGACTAAAATATCTCCATAAGGACTTGTGTTAAAGCTAAACGTTGTTCCCACAAGCATATACCCGCCGTCAGTTGTTTGAATTACACAAGCTAAATAATCGGATACGTCACCAGCATAAATTTTAGACCACGTTACTCCGCCGGTATAATCGGTTTTTACTATATAAAATTTATCGGGGCCATATTGTCCTGTGCCTGATGCTCCTGCTTCAAGATATCCGCCATCGTTTGTTTTGATGACGCAGGTTCCCCGTTCAAAGCCATTATTGTTATAGCTTTTTTGAAAGAGCGTTTGGGAAAATGAAACAGTGCTTATGAATAAAGCAGCTAGCCAAACAATTAATTTCACTTGTGAAAACTGCATGGGTAAAATCTGAAAATATTTCTTTTTCATTTTGCTGTTAATTTAAGATGGGATAATGCTGTGAATTGCCGTATTAAATATACTAAAACCGCGGGGATGACGTTACCGTTTTATTACGAACATCGCAACGGAACTTTCGGTGCGGATAAAATAAATTCCTTCTGATAACTCTTTAATTGAAACAGAAGTAACAGGCTCGCTGATGGAAATCACAATTTCACCGAGCATATTTATGATCTCGATATTATTTCTCGGTTCAGAAAATAGAATAAATTCATTTGCAGGATTCGGGTAAAAAGAAATCATGTTATCATTAGCAATAACTTCCGAAACTCCGACCGTTGTGCAGAGCGTAGTAGCAGTGCCTCCCAGTACTGTAGTTGCGTTTGCTGTTCCTGAACTTGTAAAAGGCGAAAGTACAGGTGTATTTACTGTTGTTATTGTAGGCAGGCTGGTTACAATTGTATTCACATTCATTTCATTGCAACCCGTGAATCCGGAAGGATCGGTTTTAATCAAATAGAAATCTGCATTGGCAGAACCTGTTGCAGAAGTTTGTCCGCCAATAATATACCCGCCATCAGCAGTCTGGTCAATTGAACTCGCGCCATCGAATGCAGTATCACCATAACAAACGGACCATAATACATTGCCGGTTACATCGGTATTGATCACATACGCGTCAGAATTACCCGCACCAAAACTTGTGGTATTGGCTGCAATTACAAATCCACCGCTAAAAGTTTCCCTGATGTCATTTCCAAAATCACCGCTTGCACCGCCATACGTTTTTGTCCATTGGTGCACACCGGCACTGTCTGTTTTTACCACCAATACATCCTGCAAACCTGCGCCCATAGCATCGGTATATCCTACCATCACAAAACCTTCATCGGCTGTTTGTCTTAATACGTTACACAGGTAACTTGAGGAGCCTGGCCCAACACCGTATGATTTTGTCCATAGTAAAGTGCCTGCTGCATTCAGCTTACACAGCATTATATCCTGGCCGCCGTTAAAGCTATTCGATTTACCTGCTATTGCATAACTGCCATCTTCCGTTTGCAAAACAGAATAGCCTTCGTCCTGGTATATTCCGCCTATTGCTGTGCCCCATTGCTGCACGCCCAATGCATCGATCTTCATGATGTAATAATCATTATAACCTGCAGTTGCGCTGCTGGTTAATCCACCAACTATATAACCGCCATCTGTGGTTTGTTTAATTGAACTGCCAAAATCATATTCGGTGCCGCCATAATGCCGCTGCCAAGTGATTGTTCCGTTCGCATCTGTTTTGATGAGATAAATATTTCCATACGGCTGTGTGTTGAAGCTGAAAGTAGTTCCGCACATCATGTAACCACCATCGCTTGTCTGAATTACCGAAGCAAGGTATTCGGATACTGTTCCGCCGTACGCTTTTGACCAAAGCACATTACCTGCAAAATCTGTTTTGATAAGATAAAAATCCGTTAACCCGAAATTAGATGTGCCTGTCGTTCCTCCTTCGAGGTAACCGCCATCTGTTGTTTTGACCACGCAGGTTCCTTTTTCATAACCAACATTACTATAACTTTTCTGAAATACGGTTTGCGAAAAGGAAGCCAGGCTTGTGAAAAATAAAGTGCACGCAACTATTAATCCGCGATGCAAAGGACGCATGCTGAAACTGTGAAATTGTTTCTTTATCATGTAGGGTAGATTAAGATGGAACAGGAAAAGGTATTTGCCGTTTAAATATATTAAAAAAAAGGGAATGTTACAAGGTTAAGCAGTCAACGCTAATGCTTCACTACAAACTTACCAACGGAACTTCCGCTACGGATAAAATAAATACCTTCTGACAATTCTTTAACCGAAACAGAAGTAACAGGTTCGCTGATGGAAATTACAATTTCGCCAAGCATATTTATAATCTCAATAGTATTCCGGCTTTCTGAAAATGTAATGAACTCACAGGCCGGGTTCGGATAAAAATAAATTTCAGCGGGCAAATCTATTTCTGAAATACCGATTGCATTTTCTGTGTAAATATCAACGACATCGCAATAATTATTTGACTGGTAAGAACCGCCTCCGGCAAACATTACTTTATTCGCCACCGAAACACCCACCAACGCGTCATGCGGAACAGACAAGGTATCTGTCATCCATGTATTTGTGACGAAATCATAAATGTCGACAATATTGCTGGGCAGGTTTTGGCTGAAGCTTCTTTCTCCACCGGCAAAATAAACCCGGTTGCCGATGGTGGCTACTGCAATGCTTCTTCTTGCTTGTGAAAGATTTGCCTGCGTCCACGTATTGGTTGCCACATCGTAAATATCCACACGATTTGATACTACACCGCTGCTCACGCTCGTTAATCCACCTGCGAAAAAGATCTTTCCTCCTGCTGCAACTGCATTGATGTTTCCACGCGCCTGTGATAAGGTTGCCGTTGTCCATATTCCGGATGCGGCATCAAAAATATCAACACGGTTGGTTGTGGGATAAGAGGAAGTGTTGCGGTAACCACCAGCGAAGACTGCAATATTTCCAACGGCCGCACCTGCCAATGCAAAACGCGCCATGGACAAAGAATCTGCCGACCACAAACCGCTTGCATCATCATAAACGCTGACCACTTTGGTTACTCCATTCGGCGCAGTGGAAGTTCCGCCGGCAAAATAAATTTTTGTTCCGATCACCACCGGAACCGCGCCGGCTTGGGTGGTCATCAATGAATCGACGCTCCAGGTTTGTGTGGTGGTGTTGAAGATGTCGACCTCTTTTGCATTACCAAAACCATTGGTGCTGCCGCCTGCGAAATAAACGTTGTTGTTGAATGCAATACAAGAAACATCGCCGCGTACAGATGACATGGAATCAATTGTCCAGTTTCCGTTTGTGTTATCGTAGACATCAATACGGTTTGTCATTACGCCGCTATTTGCTTCGAGATATCCACCGGCGATGTACACTTTACTTTGATATGCTACAGCACCAGGAAAACAACGTGCTTGTGTAAGATGAGCCACACTCCATTGCGCGAAACAATTGGTCGTTGTCAGGAACAGCATACTTAACAGGAACGCAGCAGATTTAATCATCTTTTTCAATTCAAGATTCAAGATTCAACATTCGAAATTAAAAAATTAAAATCCAGGATTCTAAATTCCACACGCATTGGAAAGGCAAGATCCGAAAATTAATTATTTCCTGACAATCTTTGTTGGCTTAACGGAAGTTGATATTTTACTTTCAGGAAATAACTAATTTTTCTTTCTGAGAAATTCTGTTTTTAAAACGATGGTTTGTTTGTCTACACGACCTTCAATTTCACCCGGATCATCGGTGAGCTTAATGTTCTTTACCACTGTTCCCTGCTTTACAACATCTGATGATCCGCGTACTTTTAAGCTTTTGATCACAGAAACTGTATCGCCTTCAGCGAGAATAGTTCCGTTACTGTCCCTTGTTTCCATTTGTTTATTTTATTACGGATTTTAAATCTTCTGCAAATTTCCTGTTAAACTTAGTCGCTCCTGTTTTATTCAAATGCTGAGAATTGAAAAAGTTCAATGTATCCAGGCAAATGCTATCATTCGCATAATCGAAAAACGGAATTGCGAAGGAATCAGCTTTGTCTTTGAATAACTTCATTACTTCATCTTTATTCACCATTAACTTCTGCCCTTCATAATATTCTGGTGTATAAACAAATATAAGTCTGATTTTATTTGCATTACAATAATCAACGAACGAATTAAATAAACCCAATGTTTCAGCATCCACAACTATTTTATATCCGCCTGGCCGCGACTTTTTAAGATTTGCAAAGGCAGAATCCCATGGAACATCTCTCATCAAAAATCCTTTATACATTTTTGCTTTAGCCGTATCTGCAAATAAACTTTGCCAGATAAATTTCCGGGTATCATCTGAATGGTTGTAGCGGAAAAACGGCAGGTAATAATCACGTTCCTTAAAAACATCATAGATCTCAAGCGCCTTTCTTATGTTTTCATCTTTATTGAGATAAGGAATAAATTGCTCAGGCATAAAAAGAGAATTGCCTTTCTGAAGCGTGATGGGGTCAACATTCAAAATAATATATTTCGGAAGCTTGTTGTAATTCAGGTAGCATTGAAATTTATAATATTCCATCCTGAACGGGTAACCTGTAATACCAAGATTATATGCATTCATTCCAAAAACAGAATCAATCACATAAGGTGAAATGTGCCGCACTGCTCTTGAATTTCCCATGATCAGGATATCTGCATTTATCTCTGAATTAAAGATGGCATTCCATTCATTGTAGCCTGACAGATTGGAATTTTCCAGCTTTTTATCGATATAATATTGCAATGCATAACCCGCAATACCGAATGGAAGCACAAGTAAAAATAAAACTTTCAGCAGGAATTTTTTCATTGTCAGAATTGGAAATAAATAAACTGCTGATTTTTATAAACACCTAATAAAATAATTGCAAGCAATGCGCCGTAATAGGCACTCCAGCGCAGGTAAGCAGGCTGCTTCAAAAATAATTCAGGAATATTATTTCTGCGCTGCACATAATGAATCAGTTCCATAAAAACGATCAGCCCGACAGATAGTCCTATTTCGCCGGTGGTGATGCTAATTGCGGATAAAACAGGATTCCCATGCAACACATTGCTGAATGAAGTGCCGA
The DNA here is from genome assembly GCA_039918435.1 of Bacteroidia bacterium. GTDB lineage: Bacteria > Bacteroidota > Bacteroidia > Palsa-965 > Palsa-965. The sequence goes on from JBDSHN010000103.1 coordinate 24,512, forward strand.
AGTCTAAAAAAATATGACGAATGATATAAAATGCCTGATCAACGGTTTTTGCCCTGAAAAATATCCATGCAAAAGCAACAAGAATAAATGTGATAACTACTTGTAAGAATCGAAATTTATGAAGTCCTGTTTTTTCTGAAATTATTTTCCGTGGCTTTTCTGTCATTACTGCAAAGACAAGATAAAATCCATGCAGGGCGCCCCAGATCACGAATGTCCAATTTGCGCCATGCCATAATCCGCTTACAAGAAAAACAATGAACAGGTTAAAATACCAACGTGGTATAGAAACTCTGTTGCCGCCTAATGAAATGTAGAGGTAATCTTTAAACCAGGTGGAGAGTGAAATATGCCATCGTTTCCAGAATTCACTTATCGAACTGGATTGATACGGCCTGTTAAAATTTTTCATCAGTTTAAATCCCATTACCCTCGCTGCACCGATTGCGATGTCGGAATAACCGGAAAAATCGCAGAAAATCTGGAAGGAAAAAAAGATGGTGGCCAGGATTAATCCGAAACTGGTATGCTTCTGCGGATGATCGTAGACAGCATCAACAAGCAAGGATAAACGATCGGCGATCACCACTTTTTTAAATAAGCCCCATGCCATTAATCTGAGTCCGCTTGTTACGCGATCATAATCAAAATCAAATTTTTCCCTGAACTGGTGCAAAAGATTTTGTGGCCTTTCAATTGGTCCTGCAACCAGCTGCGGATAAAACATGACGTATAATGAATAGATTCCGAAATGTCTTTCCGCCTTTTGATGGCCGCGATAAACTTCTATTGTATAACTCATCGCCTGGAACGTGTGAAAAGATAATCCGATCGGCAGCAGAATGGTCAGGTATGGAATCGGGTTTGTCCAGTCAGCTTCATGTACGAGTGATGTAATAATATCATTCAGGAAATTATAATATTTAAAAACTGCCAGCACACTTACATTGGCAAAAATTGAAATAATCAAAAATAATTTTCTACGTTTCCCTTCCGCATTCTCTATCCATATTCCAGCAAAATAATCGATCACAATAGTAAAACCAAGAATGAGAATGTAAACGGGCACAAATGCCATGTAGAAATAGCAGCTTGCGGCTAGTAACAAAATCCACCGCCACTTGTAAGGCAAGGCGAAATAGGCTGTTGTTACCAGGATAAAAAAGACAAGAAACCCGAACGAATTGAAAAGCATACTTGAAATAAATTCCTTCTGAAAATTTACAAAGAAGGAAGTTTCGAATTTACTTAAAATTCACTTTCCATTGCGAAGGAAAGAAGATTCAATAAGCCGAAACCAAGACCATGAAAGAATTAAAAAGAAATTGAAATATCAGAAAAGAAATGAAAGCCGGAAAATTATTCACTGACGTTGATCGCGATTGAATAATCTTTTGTTTCGCCTGTGTGCGTATCGGTGATTACAAACTGGTAACCCCAAACCGGCGTTGTACCTGTTGAATCCCAGGACGCATCAATTCCTTTTGCATAATAGGTGTATGCCTGTTGCCCGTTCGGAATTCCTGTAAGCGTCAACCGGCCATTCACGTCGGTCACATAACGCGTATCGTACAATGTTGTATCTGTTCCGGGAAAGCTGACGGTATTGTTTTTCACAAACACGCGCGCATGAGAAATTGCAACGCCATGATGGTTGACAAAAAGCAAAACACGAACACCATCTGCAGGAACTGTAATAGGTTCGTCGTCCTTACATCCTGCTAGTGCGAACAAGGAAATAAAAATAAAAGCGAGCAGGTTTTTCATTGTATCTAAGTTACGGAGAAAAAGTTAAAAAAGTGATTGGTTTTCTCGACTGTGCTCGAAAGGTGATTGATGAGTTGTTATCGGTAATTGGTAAACTATTTTTTCCTGCCTCCTGCCCCTTTCTTTCCTGCTCCTTTTCTTTCTGCTCCTTTTTCCTTTATTTTTCACCCATCATTCGCCATGCTCCGCCGATTTGACTTACGATGTCTCCAGCAATCATTCCATTTTCGGATTGAACGGATGCTGCAATATCGCCTGCGAGTCCATGGAGGTAGACGCCTAAAATGCCTGCGGCCTGCGGATGGTAACCTTGCGCACGTAATCCGGTGATGAATCCGGTGAGCACATCCCCGCTTCCACCGGTTGCCATTCCCGGATTTCCTGTGGAATTAAAAAATACAGATCCGTCGGGGCAAGCAATGGAAGTATGTGCGCCTTTGAGCACAATATAAATTCCGTTTTTTGCTGCAAGTTCACGCTGCGAATTCAATCGTTCGAAACCCGTTGTGTGCTTTCCTGCAAGGCGGTCAAATTCACCGGGATGCGGTGTGAGAATTGTTCCTTTGGGCAAAAATGCAAGCCAAGTTTTATTGTCGGAAAGAATATTGATTGCATCGGCATCCAGCACAAGCGAACCTGAATATTCATTGAGCAATAATTTCAAGGCTTGAACAGTTTCTTTTTCTGTTCCTATTCCAGGGCCAATTCCGATTGCTGAATATTCAGCATCTGTTTTCGGACCTGTTTTAATTCTTCCGGAAATATGTTTTTCAGATTCATTCAGTTGTAGCATCGCTTCGGGCGCTACTGTCTGTAAAATATTATTTCCACAGGAAGGAATATTTACGCTTAGCAATCCGGCTCCTGAACGCAAACAAGCCTGTGCACATAAAACTGCCGCGCCCATTTTTCCTTCACTGCCGGCAACG
>JBDSHN010000104.1:0-11119 GCA_039918435.1 Bacteroidia bacterium
TATGGGATGAAATAAAAATTCCCATTTCTTATGGCAGCAATTATGAAAAAGCCAAAGCAATTTTTCTGCAGATAGGAAAAGATGTGGCAGGTGATCTGTCAAAGATTTCACAAGAAAAATGGATTTATCTTCAAAGCAGGTACCGGTTGGAAGATGCGCAAACAGAGCCGATGGTATCGCTGATTGCTAATGACAATTGGGTAGAATTTACACTCCGGTATGTCGTGAGCTATAAAAAAAGACGTTTCACCAAAACGGAACTCTTTACGAAAATCCTGAAGCAGATTGAAGCCACGCAAGGTGAAATTAAATTTGCTTCTGCCACCTTCCAGGTAGTTGGCGTGCCTGATTTAAATGTCAATATAAAATCCAGGTAGTTTCTCTCCGGGGATACAGCACAAGAAAAATTTCAACTGTCAACAAATTATTTTTTCACACCGGCCTTTAAAAAATAAGCCAATGAGTGAGGAGTTGGGACAAGATTCTTTGAAACCCAATATTTACGGGCATTTGAGCCAATTGACTACTTTTTCTTAACGACCTTCTTTTCAGGGGCGGGTGCAACCGCACCGTGGCTATAAATGCGGAGATAAAGACTGTGGCAAAAAAATCAGCGTAACTACAAAAACAATTTTCGAGAATACAAAAATCCCACTGAACAAATGATTCGAGGCAATATTTTTCATTTCAGCACACAAAAAAGGAATCTCATCTCACCAACTTGCAAAGGATATTGACATTAATCAAAAATCTGCATGGTTCGTTCTAACACCGTCTCCGCGAAATGCTGAAAAATAAATCTCCCGAACTTCTTTCAGGAGTCATAGAGTGCGATGAAATGGTAATCAGTGGATTTGAAAAGAACAAACACGCCCATAAGCGGACTAAAGGGGTGCAGGGGCGTAGCAGCAAGACCAAAACGATTGTAGCCGGTATATTACATCGTGGCGGTGAAGTTCGCACACAGGTCATTAAAGACGTAAGCAGAGAATCTTTACAACCATTAATTCGTGCAAATGTGAAAAAAAATTCAGTTATGTTCACTGATACATGGAAAGGTTATAACGGACTGAAAACCGACTATCGCCATTTGATAGTAAACCACTCTAAGAAAGAGTATGTACGTGGGGCGATTTACACAAATGGAATTGAAAATTTTTGGTCACACCTTTCACGTGGCATCATTGGAATTTACCACCAAGTTTCTCCGAAACATTTGGAACGATATTGCTTTGAATATGCTTATCGTTTCAATACACGTAAAATTACCGATGTTGATCGCTTTACTAAATATTCTTACCCATTGCAAAGGGCGTTTGAAATGGAATGACCTGATAGAGAAAAACAAATAAAAGAAGCCTCGGAAACGGGGCTTTTTCTTGCCCCAACTTTGTAAAATTTAACAAAAAAACCATGATTTATGTCGTTTTTTAAGAAAAAACAGCTTCGTTTTACTGATTAGCTGATTTTGGATATAACTTTGCATATCTTTCAGCGTTTAACAAGATAGCTACTTAACTATTTCAGATTATTAAAGCATGGCTAAAGCTCAATTCAAAGGAAGCTACAAGGGTAATAATTTCCAAATTTTAGTTGATGTCAACCTTCTAATTTGGGAAGAAGATGGAACGCATTTTGTTTTTGCCCCCGCTCTCGATCTTACAGGGTATGACAATACAGAAGAAGGTGCTGTTAAGTCTTTTGAGCACATGCTTGACACTACCTTAAAGTATATGGAACACAAAGATTCTTTATTTGACGAGTTAGAAAGGCTTGGGTGGACTGTAAATAGAAAAAAGAAACGAGTTAATGCTCCTAATGTTTCTGAATTAATGGAGGATAATGCTGAGTTTAAGAATTTATATAATAGAGCCGACGTTAGAAGGGAATCAAGAGAAGTAAAATTGGCATTAGCATGAACGGGGAATGTCCACTCAAAAGCTCTCTAATATTTCTCTTTCGCAGTTTGAATCTTTTTTAGAATTGTGTTGTTGCAAGTTTATTAAAAACGAGAAAGGTCATGCTAAATATTTCAGATCAGATTTAAACAGACCTATTATTTTCCAAAACCATAAAGACCCTGTACCAGAGTTTATTATTAAAAATAACCTGCGGGTTTTAGGTGTATCCAAAAAAGATTTTTTCTGCATTTTAGATTTGAGTACTACCGTTATCAAGGTTAATGATTCTGAATTTAAGTTGGTTTCAGCAGCCAAATAATCATTTTGAATTATTTAGGACGCCATCCTATTCCTCTCGGTCGGATGAGAACCTTGTCCCAAGTAAGTAGTCGTTGCCAAAAATAAATACTGATTTTTTCGGTGCAGAAGTTTTCTTTTGTTGTTTTGATATACAACAGTTAAACAGTCTCTAACACTAATCCGGATTTATTTGGTGCAAATAGCTATCGTTACTTAAAAACAACAGCCTTTTTTGCGTACATTACATATAAATGAATATCCATAAATAAAACAGCAAAATGATAATTCAAATTAATACAGATAACAATATCAACTTAAAAGAAAATGAGTTTGAATCATTTCAACAACAGGTAAATGATTCATTAGGACATTATACAGAGCATATTTCCCGCATAGAAATTCACCTGTCGGATGAGAACGGAAACAAAGATGGCAATAAAGATAAGCGTTGCATGCTTGAAGCACGCATAGAAGGTAAGCAACCGATTGCAGTGGTGAGCTATCAGAATACAATTGAAGAATCATTGAACGATGCAATTGACAAAATTTGCGCCTCATTGAAAACATTACTCGGGCAAATGAAAGAGCACCGTTAGTTTCAGAATTTAAACACAACATATCATTGCAACTGAAACAAGAAATAGAAATAATTTTTAAAAATTCATGCTAATGATGAAACTTATTAAATATAGTGCCTCTTTTGGTTTTAATCCGGTTACACAAGGCGTTGGTGAAGGAGCTATAACCTATACTTGTACAAATCATCCCGCAATAATTTTAAATGAGCCTGGCAAATGCCCGGAATGCGGAAAAGAGCTTGTCAAAAAATATTAGCTAAAAAACTGGCATGGTGTTTTGATGTATAAGGTCAAACTTAAAACATCAACATTATGAAAAATCAAAACACTCAACTTCTCGCAATACTTGCAGAATGCGCCGCTGCCTGTAATAACTGCTCAACAGCATGTCTTGACGAAAAAGACGTTAAGATGATGGCAAATTGCATCAAACTGGATATGGATTGCGCACAGATCTGCGCTATTACAGCAGCATTTGTTGCACGTAACTCCGATCATGCAGTACACCTGATGAAAGAGTGCGCAGAGATTTGTGGAAAATGTGCATCAGAGTGCGAAAAACATGAAATGGATCATTGTAAGGCTTGCGCCGAAGCTTGCCGTAAATGTGAAGAAGCCTGCAAATCTTCGATGTAAAAATTATAAAAGCCGGGATCATAATCCCCTGAGCGGGGTTGATTTTCCACTAATTCTGCTCAACGCTTGATTGCTTACAACCAGAAGATAAAATATCGGATCACAAAACCGAATAAGCAGAATTTGGAAAAGAAGAAAGAATTCCGGGCGATTACAGTGATGATAAAAAACAGCAATAAAATGCAGCATAAAAAATTATGCGGTTCATACATATAAAAAAATAAGGCTGTCTCAAAAAATCGGGACAGCCTTATTTTATTTATGTAACAGATGAATCTGTTTTATTGAATCACAATTCGTTTGCTGACCTGTTCTCCATTGTTGCTGATGCGGAGCAAATAAACGCCAGGTGCAAGTATTTGTGCAGGTACGTAGCTGTAGCTGTTTCCACTGAATGTGAAAGCATCCACACGTTCACCCAAAAGGTTGAAGAGTTCAGCTGATGCATTGTCAGTTGTTGCTGACAGCTGCACCGAGAATGTACCGTTGCTTGGATTCGGCATAACACTGAAAGAAGCAGCTGTAACTGCGTCAGTTTCAATTTCACCTTCTTGTCCAGTGCGGCAATTCGTGCACCATGTTCCGCCTGCATTAAATACTTTGCTCATGGTTGTAACAGCGCATCCGGGAATGCTTACTGTGCGTGTTATTCTGTACCATCCATTGTTCAATGCAGCATATACAGTTGACTGGTTATTATAATAAGTCGGGAGGCCATTTGACGCAAAGGGTGAAGTACTGAATACCGGTTGAATAACCCATGAAGTATAAGCAGCGGGCGTGGTAACTGCTGGCGTACATCCCAACATGAAATAACCTGTATTCGGCGTTGTTGTTAATGAAAAATATGGATCTGTGTCATAAGAAGTCACCAATGCGCCCCATGATGCACCTTGTCCGCACTCATTATAAACATTTACATAATACCATCCGGAAGAACCATAAGGAACTGTGTAACATGTACCACCTGTTTGCACCACCTGGTTATTATTATTCAGCCAGTTGCCAACAGTTTCTCCCGGATGCATGCCTGCAATGCATAATGATGCTCCCGAAGTGCTGCAGATATTAACCGGGGAATAGCCATTGTTTGTTGGGTATCCTGCAAACGTGATGAACGGGTAACCAATGTATTTTTGAGCATACAATACTGCAAAAGCGGGAGATGAAGGAATTGAAATAACGGCCTTGATCTTGATATAAGTATTGCTCAGCGTCGTTAGCGTTGGAAATGTGTAAGGTCCAGGAAAAAGTTGCGGTGATGAAGTGGCTAAGACCGGCCCGTTTATTACACCAGCAGCATCACATTTTGTAACTGTCCATACTGCAGTCATGTTTGCATAACTTACATTCAAAGTGGAAATGCCATCAACCGATATTGAAACGGTGCCATTTGGATTCTGACAAGCCGTATTTACCTTTATAAATAAACCGGAACCGATTACCACATTTTTTATTCCCGGAATAATACCACGTCCGCTAATATCCGTAACAGAAAGAATGATCTGGTAATTCTGGTCTACAGGCAATGATGCGCTTTCGATAAAGGTGTATTCAGAAGGTGTACCTTGGAAAGTTTCCGAGAAAAGAGGTCCGCCAATTGGGTTTCCATCCGGGTCGCATGCCATTAACTCCCATGTGTAATGATCAGCGTTCCAGGAAGGATCGAGGGGTACATAATCTCCCTGTGCCACAATTGCCTCGCCTGCAGGAAAATAATCATTGGCTGTAACAGTCACTTCTCCGTCGCGGGAGAACACAGGCAACGTAGCCAGGCTGGTGAGTAATACAATAAGTAGTTTCTTCATCTTTTTATTTTTTTAATTAATTAGTATTTAAGAATTACGGAACGTTTCTCAAATATGGATTAATCGGGAATAAAAAAATGAAGGCAATTGTTAAGCTGCAGGTTTAAATGTTTGAAATGCGGGAGTAAGTTTTTTTAATGCAGGGAAGGATAATGCAAAGAGGGGAGAGGTAGTGCTTATTCAGCCGGTCTTATTTTTCAACCTTTCAAGAAACTGTTCTTTATTCTTGCGTGCAATTTCAACAAGAGAATCATCAGTCATCTTTGCAAAAAAACCATCAGTACTGACAAACCTCACCACTTTAGTGATGTTAATGAGATGTGAATTATGGCAACGATAAAAAATACGAGGATCAAGCTGTGCTTCATATTCTTTTAATCCTTTTGAACCGATATGTTTTACCTTGTTTTCAAGATAAAAAACAGTGTAACTGCCCGAAGCCTCAAGCCGGATAATATCGGTATGCAGGATATAAATAACTCCGTCTTTTACTGACAGACATAAGGTATTGGAGAAGGCGTCCTTCCGCTGATTTTTTATTTTTTTATTTTCTTCAATAATCCGGGCGATACAATTTTTTATTTCCTGCGCATCAAGCGGTTTTAATAAATAATCGAATGCATTACTCTTGATCGCCTGTATCGCATATTCTTCATGTGCAGTCGTAAATACGAGGCTAAAATCCGTGTATTTCAACTGCTTTAAAAGGTCAAACCCATTCATGCCCGGCATGCTGATATCGAGAAAAACAATTTCTGGCCGGTAATCTTCAATGATAGAAATACCTTGCGTTGCATTTGTTGCATTGGCAACTATTTTCACTTGCTCACTATTTCTTTCAATTAAAAGCTGCAGGGCATTAATACCCGAACGCTCATCATCAATTATTACCGCTCTCAGCATCTTTAGTTTTTAATAAATGGCATTTTTATATTCACACATGTACCTGCGCTGTTTCCCTTATCATCCTTCTTGTCTTTGATCTCAATGTCATAAACGCTTTCCCATTCCTTTTGCATTAATTCCAGTCGTTGCCGAGTGATGTGAATACCCAGGGATTTCCGTTTTACAAATTGTTTTTGGGAAACGGGCTGGCGTCCGATTCCATTATCATCGATAGTACAGAGAAGCTGCTTTTCGCTTATAATCATAAAGGTCACTTTCAGATTTTTACTCCCATCTTTCAAAAGCAATCCATGCCAGATGGCATTCTCGACAAAAGGCTGAACAAGCATCTGTGGAATACGTAAAGTTATATCAGCCGTCTTTCCTTCAACAATAACTTCATAATTAAGTGTGTGCTCAAAACGCAGAGATTCAATCTCAATATATTTTTTCAGTATATCGATCTCCATATCCAGGCTGATATATTCGTCCGTACTGGTTTCAAGTATTTTACGGAGCAGGCGCGAAAACTTAATAAGGTATGTATTCGCTTTCTCATTATCATTTGTCAGAATAAACTGCTGAATGGAATTCATTGAATTAAAAATAAAATGCGGGTTCATCTGCGCTTTTATCACTTTTACTTCCAATTCATACATCTGCCGCAACATGTTATTTTTTTCCTTTTCTTTCAATAAGTCTTTACTGAATTTGAGAGCCACTAATTTTATAATGATCCAAAGCCCAAGCAGGTTCAGTAAAATAATAAAAACAATCCGGAGTATATTATAAAGACGGTTAGGGTTTGGTTCATTATAAAGATCTGTTACTTCTTCCTGTGAAAGAACCCGGTTATAAATACTGATGTCATCCACCGTTCCGAAAAAAAAACGTTTGTTTTTCTCGTTAGCTGTATTTCCTACAACGACAGAGTCGTCCTTAAGATATATGGTACGGAAGTTCTTGCGTACGCTGCCTTCCAAAACACCATCTATATACAGGCAAAACAACTGATTGCTAAAAGTCATCACAACTTGATGCCATTCATCAGGTAGCGCTGGTGTTTTGGACACAAGATTTACCTGGTTCTCTGGAGGTTCTGTTGTATTTACAGTGATTTTGTGTGTTTTGAATTCGCAGTAAACACAATAAGCTTCATAAAAATCGTCTCCAACCTGATTTTTTGTCAATATAATCGGGTTAATCTCAATGCCACGGCCTACAGCCAAGTAGTTATTCATTTTAAACCATACGGAAATACTTCCCTGCACCGGTTTAAGATCTTCGCTAGTGCCGAGGTTTAAATAACTTTCGGCATTCCCGTAAAAATAACAAGCTGAATTTTCGTTCCCGAAACGGTCTTCACAAAAGGTAACGCCAACCGCTTTTGCAGGTGAGCCGCATTCATTTGCCGTGGTGCCATCATTGAAATAAAAATGAGCAATAAGACCGTTTTTTGAGTCTTGCGCAAATGAAACAAGCGAAAAGGAAAAAATGCAGCAAACCAGGTTGAAAAAAGAAAATCTCATTTTGTGAGCTGTAATTTATTCCGGCTAAAGATAGAAACTGTACAGCAAAAAAATCCCCGAAGATTGCTCTCCGGGGATTTTCATTTATTGACATTAAATAACAACTGCAAGCCTGCTTCCTTACTTTAAGCTAAAAGAATGAAGCGACCGCAAGTCTGCTTTATTCTTCTTTCTTATCCGACTTTTTATCTTTCTTAATCTTCGGCTTGCTTGCAGTAATAACGATTTCTTTTTTCTCTTCGTCATAACCGATTGTAACCAGATCGCCTTCAACAACTCCGGCTTTGATGATCTCTTCTGCGAGCGGATCTTCAATGTATTTCTGAATCGCACGCTTCAACGGACGAGCTCCGTAATTGGCATCGAATCCTTTATCTACAATGAAATCTTTTGCAGGCTGTGTAATATCAACGGTATAACCCATTGTCACAATACGGCTCTGCAATTTCTCCAACTCAATGTCGATGATCTTGTGGATGTCTTCGCGTTTCAAAGAATTGAAAAGAACAACATCATCAATACGGTTCAGGAACTCAGGAGCGAATGCTTTTTTCAAAGCACCTTCAATTACTCCTTTTGCATGATCTTCAGCGTGATCTGATTTTGTTCCTGTTGCGAATCCGACGCCCGTTCCGAAATCTTTCAGCTGACGTGAACCGATATTCGAAGTCATGATAATGATCGAATTTTTAAAATCCACTTTTCTGCCGAGACTATCAGTTAATTGTCCGTCATCCAAAACCTGCAGGAGCAAATTGAATACATCCGGGTGCGCTTTTTCAATTTCATCCAGCAATACAACTGAATAAGGTTTGCGACGCACTTTTTCTGTAAGCTGTCCGCCTTCTTCATATCCAACATATCCCGGAGGCGCACCTACTAAACGCGATACAGCAAATTTCTCCATGTATTCGCTCATGTCAATGCGGATCAATGCTTCGTCATTGTCAAACAGGTAACGTGCAAGAATTTTTGCAAGTTGTGTTTTACCAACACCTGTAGGGCCGAGGAACACAAATGAACCGATCGGCTTGTTCGGATCTTTCAATCCGGCACGATTACGCTGAATTGCTTTCACCACTTTGTTAATCGCCTCATCCTGGCCGATCACTTTTCCCCTGAGCGCTTCGTTCATGATCGCAAGCTTCGAGCTCTCGTTCTGCGAAACACGCTGCACAGGAATGCCCGTCATCATGGAAACAACTTCCGCCACATTATCTTCACTTACCACTTCACGGTGTGTGCGGCTTTCTTCTTCCCATGCTTTTTTGGCAGCCTCAAGCGATTCCTGCAGCTGACGTTCACGATCGCGCAGGCGTGCTGCTTCTTCGTAACGCTGGCTGCGCACCACCTGGTTCTTTTCTTCTTTTACTTTTTCAATTTCAGCTTCCACTTCAAGGATCTTTTTCGGAACCTTGATGTTGGTAATGTGAACGCGTGAACCCGATTCATCCAATGCATCAATCGCTTTATCCGGCAAATGACGATCTGTGATGTAACGTGAAGTAAGCATAACGCATGCCTTTATCGCGTCATCGGTATAAGTAACGTTATGATGATCTTCGTATTTCGATTTGATGTTGTTCAGAATCTGAATTGTTTCATCAACCGTAGTTGGTTCAACAATTACTTTCTGAAAACGACGTTCGAGCGCGCCATCTTTTTCAATGTACTGGCGGTATTCATCTAATGTTGTTGCGCCGATGCATTGGATTTCTCCGCGCGCAAGAGCCGGCTTGAACATATTGGAAGCATCCAGCGAACCAGAAGCGCCACCGGCACCAACGATCGTGTGAATCTCGTCAATAAAAAGGATTACATCAGGAGATTTTTCCAGCTCGTTCATTACCGCCTTCATACGCTCTTCAAATTGTCCGCGGTATTTTGTTCCGGCAACCAAAGCTGCAAGATCAAGCGCTACCACGCGTTTATTGAAAAGCACACGCGATACTTTTTTCTGAATGATGCGTAATGCAAGTCCTTCAGCGATCGCAGATTTACCAACACCCGGCTCTCCGATTAGGATTGGGTTGTTTTTCTTACGACGCGAAAGAATCTGTGATACGCGTTCTATTTCTTTTTCACGGCCCACAATCGGATCGAGCTTTCCATCCTCCGCGGATTTGGTCAGATCACGTCCGAAATTATCGAGCACGGGAGTTTTCGATTTTGAATCAGATATTTTTTTCTGACTTGCTCCGAAAGCGCCGTCATCATCTCCTTCTTCATCACCAGGTGTGTTCGGGAATTCAGAGCGGGGGTGGCTGGAAGAAGATTCTTCTGTAGAGCCGCCGCCATTCTCAATCTCGTTTTTCACGGTATCGTAATCAATGCTGAATTTATGCAAAGCCTTGGTAGCGATGCTGTCTTCATCTTTCAAAATGGAAAGCAGAAGATGCTCCGTACCAATAACAGCGCTTTTGAAAATTTTTGCTTCGAGATACGTGATCTTGAGGGCGCGTTCCGCTTGTTTTACCAATGGAATATTGCCCAGGTTATTATTCGTTTTTTTCGCAACACTTGCGGTAAGTCCCTCAACTTCACGGCGGAGATCATTCAAACCTACGTTGAGCGTTTTAAGCAGCTTTATTGCGCTGCCTTCGCCTTCACGGATGATTCCAAGCAGAAGGTGTTCGGTTCCGATGTAATCGTGCCCCAATCGTAAAGCTTCCTCACGACTGTAGGTAATAACATCTTTGACCCTCGGTGAAAATTTAGCTTCCATATAGATTTTTGAGGTAATGTTTTTCTTTCTTGCCTTTGCCCGACCCCTAAAATTAACTAATTATCGGGGTTTCTCAAAAGTATGTACAATCGGGAGAAACGTTGTTTTTAATACTTGTTTTTATCCACGCAAAAATGTTAATAATTAAGCCTGTTTCAGCGCTTTTTTTCGTGTGATTTAGGTACTTTCGGACTCCCTAAATAATCACACAATCTTAGTACCGTTTATCAATAAGCGTGCTAAACTAAAAAGTGACAATAAGACATGGCTGACGGCGAAAAAATTATCCCGATTAACATTGAAGATGAAATGAAAACGGCCTATATCGACTATTCGATGTCGGTAATCGTTTCCAGGGCGCTTCCAGACGTGCGCGACGGACTTAAACCGGTTCACCGCCGCGTTTTGTTCGGAATGCTCGATCTTGGCGTTCTTTCAAATCGTCCATTTAAGAAATCTGCCCGTATCGTGGGAGAGGTACTCGGGAAATATCATCCGCATGGTGATAGTTCGGTTTATGACACCATGGTGCGTATGGCTCAGCACTGGAGCCTGCGTTATCCGCTGGTTGACGGACAGGGAAATTACGGCTCTGTAGATGGAGATCCACCGGCTGCTATGCGTTATACGGAAGCCCGCCTGCGTAAGATCGCGGAAGAAATGCTGGCTGATATTGATAAGAATACAGTTGATTTCCGTCCGAATTTTGACGATTCTCTTGAAGAGCCGTCTGTTCTTCCGGCTAAAATTCCAAACC
>JBDSHN010000105.1:0-77530 GCA_039918435.1 Bacteroidia bacterium
AAATGTGAATTGCAATGGCGGAGGTAACGGAACAGCAAGTCTTACTGTAAACGGCGGAGTTTCTCCTTATTCATACTCATGGAGCAACAGCGCAACCACACAAAATATTTCTGCGCTCACTGTAGGAACATATACTGTTTTGATCACAGATAATAATGGTTGCACACAAACATCATCCGTAACCATTACTGCTCCATCAGCAGTTACTGCTGCTGCTTCCTCTACAAATGTGAATTGCAATGGCGGAGGTAACGGAACAGCAAGTCTTACTGTAAACGGCGGAGTTTCTCCTTATTCATATTCATGGAGCAACAGCGCAACCACACAAAATATTTCTGCGCTTACTGCAGGAACATATACTGTTCTGATCACGGATAATAATGGCTGCACACAAACAGAAACAGTAATTATTACCTCACCATCCGCTATTACAAGCACCTCAATAAGTACAGATGCTTCCTGCGGAGTTTGCGCCGACGGAACCGTTGACCTCACAGTAAATGGCGGCAATCCTTCCTACACCTATTCCTGGTCGAACAGCGCAGCAACCGAAGACCTGAACGGATTATTGCCCGGAACATATTACGTGACGATCACGGATGCCAGCGGCTGTCAGCATACCGATTCTGTGCTTGTCAACTTTTTTACCGGCATTGCGAATGCAACTACAGTTCCAGCTATCAGCTTGTATCCGAATCCATCTGACGGTCAGAATATCCATGTCGCTCTTCCTGTTCAATATGGTGCAAGCAACGATGTTTCATTCTCTTTGTATGACATCAGCGGAAAAGAAGTGTACCATGAAAACCAGATTAGCATCAATGGCGAATTTAATTTCAGTCCTGCTTTGGCAAACGGAAGCTATTTTTATAAAATTGTAATGAACAGCACATTTGCACAAGCAGGTCGCCTCGTTATTATGAAATAGTTTTATGTCTTTTTATATTATAAACGCCCCGCAAATTGCGGGGCGTTTCGTTTTATATCCGCTATTCATAATAACCGCGGTTATTATTTTGTATCATTCACCTTATTACCATGTAATTTTTACATCTGCATATCATTCCGGCAAGATTACTCTTCATTATAGCCTTTTAAAAGGCGTTTTATATTGCAAAAAACCATTTGAGAAAAAAATATGATTGGAATAATAGGAAAAAACAACCCTTTTAACGTTCCATTCTTAACCGCCAATGTGATTATAAGAAATACATTTTTTTTAAAATTAACCTGATCAGTCTTTCTAAACGCGTTGATTTTCACTGCAAAAATCAATTTCTGAACATTCAGATGCTGATAGATTAACCTTGCATTGGTTATTAAAGTAAAGTTTTCTATTCCATGTTCATTTTAAATTAAACATATTTATACAAATACATAAATTGACTTTCATAATAGCTTGTCAATGCGGATGTACGTTTGTCCTGCTACAGAATAATCTGTAGATAAAACAAAAACATACACTCATGAAAACATTGACAAGAAACGGAAATCTCCACAAGAGGGCTTTCCGCCTGATGCTTCCCGCGCTGCTGCTGGCGGCATTAAGCGTTTCAGCACAAATTACTGAAAGTGTAGGAACCGTTACGGGCACAACATCTATCGCATCTCACGAAGCTGCGAATGGGTTTGACGAAGACGGACTTACTTATTCGGGTACCGGTGACATTCGTAACACAACAGCATCAACAGGTTACACAGGCGCTTCAGGACTCGCAAACGTTTTTCTGCACACAGGGAAGAACTTTGTGATCAGCGGACTCGGAACAAATGCATGCGGTGGTTCGTTGCTTACAATGTCGTTTGGCATTTCAAAAAGCACAAATGCTGAAAACGGCTCACATCTCGTTGTTGAATACAGCACAGATGGCGGAATCAATTGGACAGGTCTTTCTTACACTGCACTTCCTACTGGTACAGGAACTTCGCATTGGTACCTTCGCACTGTTTCCGGTTTGCCGGCTACATGCAATCTTAAAGTCCGCTTCAGCAACACAGCAAGCGGTTCAAGTCCTGATTTCCGTATTGATGATATTTCGACTTCCTGTGGTTCTGCGGTTGAATCCTTGTGTTCGGCAAGCATCACTGCAAATGATACGAATGTATTCTGCGCAGGCGATAGCGTAAGACTCACTGCTAATTCCGGTGATTCTTATGTATGGTCCAATGGTGCAACAACACAATCAATTCTTGTACAGAATTCAGGAACGTATTCAGTGACTGTAGAAAACAGCTGCTGCTTTGCGCTTTCTGCTGGTTTCTATGTGCTCGTTCACAATGATGGCAATCCGAATCCGGTTGTTGGTGTTTCTGCTGATACTACAATCTGCGCTGGTGATTCTGCAACACTTACTGCAAGAACATTTGCCCGTGGACTTTTCTTCTCTAAATATGAAGAAGGTTCAGGCTTTGACAAGGCTGTTGAAATTTTCAACGGAACAGGCAGCGCGGTAAATCTCGGTGATTATGAAATCCGCGATTTCCATAATGGCGCGTGCGATAATGTTGCCGCAACATATACAATTGCATTGCCTGCAGTTATCCTGAATGACGGCGATGTATTCACAGTTGCAAATACAAGTCACTCTGAAATTGGCGGATGTTTCACTCCTGATCTGACCACAAACAATCTTCAATTCAACGGTGATGATGCGGTAACTTTGTTTGACGTTCCGAATGATCAATACACAGATATCATAGGCTCTATCTGTAATGATCCAGGTGCTGCATGGACAGCTCCGAATTTCTACAGCACACAAGACAGATTACTCACACGCAAACCGTGCGTTTACGAAGGAATCTTCATCAATCCGAACCTGCCAGGCACAAACGGTTTCCCGACACTCGCTACAGAATGGTTGGTGGATACTATTCCAACTGCATGCGGCTTTGGATCACACACAATGGAAGCAAGCTTGTACACCTGGACACCTGCAACAGTTCCTGCAACCGGCGCAACGGTATTGGTATCGCCTTCAGGAACAACTTCATACGTTGTGAATGGTGAGTACTGCGATGGATGTCCTTTCTCAGCTACTGTAGAGGTTACAGTAACAGATTGCGGCGGTCGTTATGCAGCAACACAACAAATTTCTGCTGTTGAAGTAAAAACTTCTGTTTACCCGAATCCATTTACCGGAAATGTAACCTTCAATGTGAATACACCGGAAACTGGTCTCGTGAAAATTGAGATCGTCAACATGCTTGGTGAAACAGTTGCTGTATTGAACAACAATTCATTGCCGGCAGGCGCGTATTCATTTACATGGAACGGCGCAGCTGATAATGGTGCAATTTTAGCTGATGGTGTTTATTCCTGCAAAGTAACAACAGGCAGCACCGTTAAATCCGTTATGATGTTGAAGTCAGCAAATTAATTCAAATAAGTTTTAAAGATAATGGCAGCAGGAATAATTTCCTTGCTGCCATTACTCTTTTTACATCCGGCAGGTATCAAATAATGCAAAAAACACAGTTGATATATAATACAATTAATTAAAAACGAAAGCGATTATGAACAGACGCTGAAAAGACTTGAACTGTTTTTTGACGCGAAAAAGGGCACTCCCGAAGAAGAAGAATTTTTGCGTTAGTAAGCTTTATTGAAAAATACGAAATTGTAAACTTCAAAAAATCAATTTCAAGGATTTAAGTAAATTTTAAGTACTGCTGTATTGCCGGTCAACCTTAATGAACCGGAAGACCTTAAAAACGTATTGGATAAGAAGCATTTTTGAACAACTACTCCTGCTTATTCCGCTTTTCACGGGCAATCCTTACGAGACCAAAAAGTATTGCTCCCAATAACATACCAATCGAAACCAGCGAAACCATCAAGATCGGCCGGACGGGATAACGATCATAGAGTTTGATTACATTTCCCAGGGCTAGGAAAAACATAAATACGAGGACCAAAATTGCGCGGTAGGGACTTTTTCTCATGGTGATTTATATTAGAATTCTTATTATCGGTGTTTAATCACGCGGCTCTTCTGCATTATCCACCATATTCATAACATCCTCAAAATTACTTTCACGTTTCAAAGCTTTTGCCAGCGTAACAATTTGCGAAGCATAAAAAGTGTGATAAGTCATTTGGCGAAGTAAAGCCTCATACACAGTGAAAGGATGCTTTTTAATATAAATCGTTTTCAATAAATTTTCCGGTTTCATTTCCATCTCTTCAACAATGGCTGTGAATAAAACCATCCATGCCTCGTTCCATTTCATGATCAATTCTTCGTTTGACCAATTTTTCGCAACAAATTCACTCTCAGTATTTCGGGATGCCTTTTCGCCGTCAGTAGTTAAAAAATTCGTCCAGCGCGATTGCAGATTCCCGATCGTACGCTGCATAAGAATACCCATTGAATAGGGTTTATCATTGGCAGGGTAATACGAATTACTTTGAAAAGGCTGTTGGTATAATGAATAATTCCTGAGTCCATAAATCGCATCATCGGCAAGACCTTTTATCTTGATGAATTCCTGGCGAAAGGATTCAATAATGGCAAGGCTTAATTCGTTATTCATATTTTCTCAGAATTTTTTTCGAACGAGTAACTAAATTTTTACCAGGTTTTCATTACATGCTCCCGGTTAAAAAAACACACAAACACTGAACACTAAACACTAAAACAATTTCCCTTGCGGACCTTTTTTATTGCCTTCCTCCTTATTTAACTTCCTTAACTTTTCCAAAGGACTATCACCGCTCTCCTCCGCCTCTATCTCCTCAACAGAAACTTTAGCAAACGGATCGATCATATCAATGTCTTTGATCTTACCGGCGCTGAGCTTATTTCCTTTCGCTTTCATACTGCGTATTTCAATAAACGCATCCCCTTCAATTTTTTCCGGCTTTGGCTCTACGCCTTTTACCTTGGCGAAATTGATAATCACTTTTTGTCCCGGGTGATTGCTGATATGTTCAATGCGCGACTCCGGGTTTTCGGTAATGAAAAGTGATTTTTTATCCGTCAATTCGAAGATAAAACGCTTGAAGAAATAATGCTTGCTTTCACCATCAAAATAAATGCAGGTGGTAACAGCCTTCGGGTCATACTTTTCGATGCGGATCATGTCTTCATCAAAATGCAGTGTCGTTTCAATTCCTGTCATACGGTAATGACCGGTTTGTGTAATGGAAAGAATTTTGTCGTCCGGCCCGAAATTACCGATGTAGGTTCCGCGCTCTTCATAATTGAGACGGTGCGTATCCTCATCAAACCAGACTTTTTGCTTTTTGATTGTCGCTTTTCCTTTGGATTTCAAAACGATCTTGCGCACAGGATAACGCGTGAGAATATTCCCCTGCGAATCCCTTCCTTTGACCGCAACCTGGGAAAGATCCATTTCAAACTCCTGTTTGCGTGCGCCCGATGTTGCTGTGAGGAAAACCGTAATAATTTCGTTCTCACCATTCGGACTGACGGAGAAATAATGCACTTTGGAATCTTTGGCGCCGCGTGTTAGTTTGTATTCTTTATCACGTGTAACACCTGTCACATTGAAGCGTTTCACCATTGTATTCCCACGAAGTCCGTCGCGATAAGCCATATTGTATAAGGTCTTATCATCGCCTTTGCTGAAAATAGCCATGTGAATAATGTCTTTTCCAACATACGTTTTGTCAGCTACTTTTGTAACCATCATAACTCCATCGCGGCGGAAAACGATTACTTCATCGAGGTCGGAACAATCACAGATGAATTCATCTTTTTTTAATCCTGAACCGATAAAACCTTCTTCTTTATTCGCGTACAGCTTTACGTTATTGATGATGACTTGTCGTGCTTCAATAACTTCGAATGTGCGGATCTCTGTTTTGCGTTCACGACCTGCGCCGTATTTTTTCTTGAGGTCTTTGAAATAATCGATCGCATATTCTGTAAGATGTGCGAGATGATGTTTTACTGTTTCAATTTTATTTTCAAGGTCACGCATTTTCTCATCCGCTTTGATCGTGTCGAAACGGGTGATACGGATCATCGGGATCTGCGTTAAACGGTGCAGATCTTCGTCGTGGATAATGCGGAATAATTTTTTCTTAAATGGTTTGAAACGCTCATGCAAATACACATAAAGTGTTTCGCGGTCGCTGTATTTTTTGAAATCAATGTACATCTCTTCTTTGATGAAGATTTTCTCCAGGGAAGAGAAATGCCATTGCTCCTGTAATTCATGTAATTCAATTTCAAGCTCTTTCTTCAACAGCGCCATGGTATTCGCTGAAGAAATTTTTAGCATTTCATTTACACCCACAAAACGCGGACGCTCATTTTCAATGATACAAGCATTCGGTGAAATGGAAATCTCACAATCGGTGAATGCATAAAGCGCATCAATTGTTTTATCAGTAGAAATGCCGGGCTGAAGATGAATCATCACTTCAACAAATTCCGCTGTATTATCTTCAATTTTGCGGATCTTGATCTTGCCTTTATCGTTCGCAGCGATAACAGAGTCGATAAGACTTCCTGTTGTTGTTCCGAATGGAATTTCTGTAACGATAAGCGTTTTTGAATCTTTTACTTTGATCCTTGCGCGCACACGGATTTTTCCGCCACGCAATCCATCGTTGTAACCGGAAAAATCTGCCATACCTGCTGTGAAAAAATCAGGATAGAGATCAGATTTTTTCCCACGCAAAGCAGCAATGGAAGCGTCAATTAATTCATTGAAATTATGGGGAAGAATTTTACACGCCAATCCGACAGCAATTCCTTCAACGCCCTGTGCAAGCAGCAAAGGAAATTTCATCGGTAATGTTACCGGCTCACGATTTCTTCCGTCGTAAGTTGCCTGCCAAACCGTTGTCTTCGGATTAAAAACAACATCCAAAGCAAATTTGGAAAGACGCGCTTCAATGTAACGCGGAGCAGCAGCACGGTCGCCGGTATAAATATTTCCCCAGTTTCCCTGCTGATCAATTAATAAATCTTTTTGTCCTAATTGAACAAGCGCATCACCGATTGAAGCATCACCATGCGGGTGAAATTTCATTGTGTTACCAATGATATTCGCCACTTTATTGTAACGCCCATCTTCCATTTCCCACATCGAATGCAGGATGCGGCGTTGCACCGGCTTTAAACCATCTTCAATATATGGAACGGCACGCTCAAGAATTACATACGATGCGTAATCAAGAAACCAATTTTCAAACATTCCTGAAACCATCCGCACATCAGAACGCTCTGAATGCGACTGATCGTCATCACCGGAAGGATTTTCTTTGTCGAAAAGGTCTTTGTCGTCTTTATCCATTGTTAGTTTTGAGTTCGAGTGTTTGGTTCGGAGATTATAGGGGAAATACTCCGGCTAATACTCTATTTTACTTTGCTATTTGATAGTGCGTTTAGTGCTGTGATAAAGTTCGTATTTCATTTCTCAGAACTAAAAAATTTTTTACACTGTTTCCAATTCTTCTTCCTTCGCCGGTTCGCCTTCTACAATATCTTTTTCCACTCTCAAATTCGCGATGATATGATCCTGGCGTTCCGGTGTATTTTTTCCCATATAATAAGAAAGAATTTGTGGAATGCTGGAACCTCCACTGAGAATGACAGGCTCAAGACGAATATCTTTTCCGATGAAATGTTTGAATTCATCAGGAGAAATTTCACCTAAACCTTTGAAGCGCGTGATCTCCGGTTTCGCGCCGAGCTTTTTAATTGCAGCACGACGTTCATCTTCGGAATAACAATAGATCGTTTCCTTTTTATTACGAACGCGGAACAATGGCGTTTGCAAAATATACAAATGCCCGTTCTTCACGAGATCAGGAAAGAATTGCAGGAAAAAAGTCATCAGCAATAAGCGGATGTGCATTCCGTCAACATCTGCATCGGTTGAAATAACAATATTGTTGTAACGAAGGTTTTCCAATCCGTCTTCAATATCCATTGCGGCTTGAATGAGGTTGAACTCTTCGTTCTCGTAAACAATTTTTTTCGTGAGTCCGTAAGCGTTCAATGGCTTTCCTTTCAGACTGAAAACTGCTTGTGTATTTACATCACGCGCTTTGGTAATTGATCCGCTTGCAGAATCTCCTTCGGTAATAAAAAGCGAGCTTGCTAAACGGCGTTCATCTTTAAAATCGTTGAGATGCACACGGCAATCGCGCAATTTTCTGTTATGAAGATTTGCTTTTTTCGCACGGTCACGCGCCAGCTTCTGAATACCGGAAAGCTCTTTACGCTCACGTTCGCTTGCCAGAATTTTGCGGTGAAGCAGATCGGCAGTCTCTGGTGTTTTATGAAGATAATTATCCAGCTGACTTTTCAGGAAGTCATAAACAAATGTTCGCATGGAAGGTCCTTTCGGGCCAACATCCTGCGAGCCTAATTTTGTTTTGGTCTGCGATTCGAAAACAGGTTCCTGTACTTTTACAGCAACAGCAGCAACAATTGAGGTGCGAATATCAGAAGCTTCGTATTCTTTCTTAAGAAAATCGCGGATCACTTTTACCACCGATTCGCGGAAAGCAGCCTGGTGTGTTCCGCCTTGTGTTGTATGCTGACCATTTACGAAAGAAAAGTATTCCTCTACGTATTGCTGATCGCTGTGCGTTATGGCAACTTCGATGTCTTCGCCTTTCAGGTGAATGATCGGGTAAACGATTGGTCCGCTGAGATTTTTGTTGAGCAGATCCAACAAACCATTTTCAGATTTAATGGAATGCCCATTGTAACGCAAAGTCAAACCGGCATTGAGGTAAGCGTAATTCCAAAGCATTTTCTCAACATACTCATTGATATAATGGTAATTGATAAAAACTTTTTCATCGGGGCGGAAAGAAATTAACGTTCCGTCGCCTTCGGTTGCTGGTTTGATGCGTTCGTCTTTGATCAGATCGCCGCGTTTGAATTCAGCTACTTTGGTTTTGCCTTCGCGGAAAGCCTGTGCCATGAACCACGATGAAAGTGCATTCACGGCTTTTGTTCCGACACCATTTAATCCAACTGATTTTTTAAACGCTTCCGAATCATATTTTGCACCGGTATTGATCTTGGAAACGCAATCGATCACTTTTCCCAATGGAATTCCACGACCATAATCGCGCACGCTTACAGTTCCGTCTTTGATCGTAACATCAATCGTGCGGCCATTTCCCATTACAAACTCATCGATGCAATTATCAACGACTTCTTTGAGGAGAATATAAATTCCATCGTCAGGAGACGAACCATCGCCTAATTTCCCGATATACATTCCGGGGCGAAGGCGAATATGTTCTTTCCAGTCAAGCGACTTGACACTGTCTTCGTTATAATTTGAGTCTTTTGCCATGATATTCAAAATTCAAGATTCAATATTCAAAATTGAACCGGGTCTTTACAGCATTAATTTTATACCTGTCAATACCAGCATTTCAAAAAGCCAGCCTATTAATGCGCAGAGCAGGAAAACTCCGTAATTAATAAACTTCATTGCGCCTTTATCTTTGCCTACTATTTTCCAGCGTTTTTTCAAAAATTTAAATAACAATCTTCCAAGCAAATACGGAATAACAAACCAGGTAGCCAGGAAAAATAAAAAATATCCGACTTCTGCCATGTTATACGTTGAAACGGAAATGCATTACATCGCCGTCCTGCACTATGTATTCTTTTCCTTCAATTCTTATTTTTCCATTATCACGACACGCAGCTTCTGAACCAAGTGTTGTAAAATCGGTGTAGCTGATTACTTCCGCTTTGATAAATCCTTTTTCAAAATCCGTATGAATCACACCTGCTGCTTGTGGCGCACTCATACCACGCGTGATAGTCCATGCGCGGACTTCTTTTACTCCTGCGGTGAAATAGGTTTGAAGATCCAGCAATTTGTAAGCTGAACGAATCAGTTTATTTACACCCGGCTCTTCCAAACCAATATCGGCAAGGAAAGCCTGGCGGTCTTCGAACGTATCCATTGCAGCAATATCAGCTTCCATCGCCGCAGTGATCATCATTACTTCTGCCTGCTCATCTTTTACCGCGTCAATCAATGCAGCAGTATGATTGTTTCCGGTTTTCACAGAAGCTTCATCTACGTTGCAGACATACAATACGGATTTTACTGTGAGCAAATGCAGGTCTTCAATAAACTTCAAATCTTCTTTTGCAATAGTAACTGTGCGTGCCGATTTTCCCTGCAATAATGCATCCTTGATCAACCCTAAAATATCGTATGTTTTCTTCGCGTCTTTATCTGTGCCGGATTTGGCCTGCTTCTCCAATTTTTTCAGACGCAATTCAACAGCCTCCAAATCTTTGAACTGCAATTCCATGTCAATGATCTCTTTATCACGAACCGGATTCACAGAACCATCCACGTGAACCACATTCGGATCGTCGAAACAACGAACAACATGAAGGATCGCATCGCACTCACGGATATTTCCAAGGAATTTATTTCCAAGACCTTCACCTTTGCTGGCACCTTTTACAAGTCCTGCAATGTCAACGATTTCGATGGTTGTAGGAACAACGCGCTCCGGCACAACGAGTTCGGCAAGCTTGTTCATTCGTTCGTCCGGAACCGTGATAACGCCCACATTCGGCTCAATGGTGCAAAAAGGGAAGTTCGCCGCCTGTGCTTTCGCATTGGAAAGACAGTTGAACAATGTTGATTTCCCCACATTCGGAAGTCCGACAATACCGCACTTTAAGGCCATAAATCTGATTTGGTTTACTCCACACGGCTTTTTAGCGCAGGCGGAGGGTGGTTAAATAAAGCGCGAATAAAAACAAATTCCCGCTGGGGCGCAAAAATACCATTTTCAAAATTGTGAATGGGAAAGTCTTTTAAACGCCTAAGCCCACAGTTTTCAACAAGATGCGAATGTTATTAACAGAATGTAATGAGGGGGAGAAAGACTTTACTTTTGCTTTCTAGATAGTCAGTTGCCGGTTTTCAGTTGTCAGTCACAAGCAGATACGACTACAGAAAGCTGAAAACCGGCACTGAAAACCGACAACTGAAAACTGAAAACTGACAATATTTCCCCAGATGGATTTGAAAGAGCTTGAATGCCAATGCGCCCAGACGCGTCGCGATATTGTACGAATGGTGCACGCAGTCAATTCCGGACATCCGGGCGGCTCTTTGGGCTGCACGGAATTTCTCGTTGCGCTCTATTTTGAGGTAATGAAGCACGATCCGGCCAAATTTACCATTGACGGCATCGGGGAAGATCTGTTTTTCCTCTCCAACGGACATATTTCGCCCGTGTTTTACAGCGTTCTTGCCCGCTCAGGATACTTCCCTGTCAGTGAGTTAGCTACTTTCCGCAAGCTGAATTCCCGTTTGCAGGGGCATCCAACCACGCATGAGCATCTGCCCGGCATTCGTATTGCTTCTGGTTCACTCGGACAAGGCATGTCTGTTGGCATCGGAGCAGCCTTGGCGAAGAAATTGAATAAGGACAACTCACTGATTTACACGCTTCATGGCGATGGCGAATTGAATGAAGGCCAGATTTGGGAAGCGGCTATGTATGCGGCAGGTAATAAAGTGGATAATATTATTTGCACGATTGATCTTAACGGTCAGCAAATTGACGGATCAACGGACAATGTTTTACCACTTGGCAACCTTGAAGCGAAATTTGCAGCATTTGGCTGGGACGTGTTGAAAATTGCGGATGGAAATAATATCCGGCAGGTAATTGATGGATTGAAAACTGCAAAATCGCATACTGGCAAGGGCAAGCCGGTCGTTATACTGATGAAGACCGAAATGGGAGCTGGTGTTGATTTCATGATGGGATCGCACAAATGGCATGGCGTTGCGCCGAATGATGCGCAACTGGCACAGGCTTTGGAACAGCTCGTCAATACCGGAACTATCGGTGACTATTAGCCCTATGAAACAAAAAAGATTTACTCCCCGGATCAGCATCTTTCTTCTTGTATTTATTTTTTTCGCCGGCAGCGGATTGAAAGCCCAGCCACGCAGTTACACACCCCCACTTACTAGAATTCTTTTTGTTTTCGATGCTTCCTTCAGCATGTATGGAACATGGCAATCGGGAATGAAAATGGATATCGCGAAAAGATTATTCATCACTTTTCTCGATAGTCTTAAAGGTGTCGGCAATTTAGAGATCGGCCTACGTTGTTTCGGACATCAAACGAATCTACAGCCAACAAGAAATTGCCAGGATACAAAACTCGAAGTTCCGATTGCAAAAACTTCCATCGCTGTTCCGGCAATGAAAGCGAAAATTGAACAGATCGTTCCGCGCGGCACCACACCGATTGCATACACACTTGAAAAATGCGGCGATGATTTTCCGATGGATGGAAAAACAACACGCAACATCATCATTCTTATCACCGATGGAATTGAAGAATGCGATGGTGATCCGTGTGCAGTTTCCCTTGCTTTGCAGAAAAAAGGAATTATTCTTAAACCATTCGTCATCGGAATCGGAACGGTTGATTATACTTCGCTGAATTGCATTGGTAAAGTTTACAATGTTGCGGAAGAAGCAACGTTCAATAATATTCTCAACATCGTTGTTTCGCAGGCGATGAACAGCACAACTGCGCAAGTGAATTTACTCGACGCTGGCGGAAAACCAACCGAGACCGATGTGTCAATGACTTTTTACGATCAGCAAACCGGTGTCGTGCGTTACAATTACATGCACACGATGAATAACCGCGGCGTGCCGGATACAATCGTGCTTGATCCGCTTTCGACTTACAGAATGGTGGTGCATACGATTCCGGAAGTCGTCAGGGAAAATATTACCATCACACCCGGAAAGCATAACATCATTGCAGTTGACGCGCCTCAGGGATTTTTAAATCTGCAGGTAGCCGGGATTAATAATTATTCGCGGCTGCAATGTATTGTACGTAAAGCAGGCACCATGCAAACCATCAATGTGCAGGATTTCGGGAGATTAGAAAAGTACATTTGCGGCAAATACGATATTGAAATTTTAACGCTCCCGAGAATTTACATGAACAATGTCGATATCGGCCAAAGCAAAACAACATTGATACAAATTCCGCAGGCCGGCGTTGTGAGCATTTTCAAACCATCAGAAGGAACAGGACAGATCTTACTGAATGAAAATAATAAACTGACCTGGGTGGCGAATTTGAATCCGAGTCAGTTGAATGAGAACATTGTTTTACAGCCCGGAAATTACACGATCGTTTATCGTTCGAAAGCCGCGCATGAAACAATTTATTCGGTTGAACGGAAATTCAAAGTTGAACCGGGTGGACAGGTGACTGTGAAATTGTATTGAGGAAACAAGTAGTTCGTTCGGAGTTTTTAGTTTGGAGAAAAGAGTGATTTAAATCAGGAAGAATCAGAACAATAAAGGAACGCGAGCGTCGCGTTTAAACAATATGAAAGTGAACGCGAACAATCGCGTTTAAACAATAAAATCGCGTCACGACAATGGAACAAAAATACAAGCCAACAGAAAAAAAAGACACCCGTTCCGGATTCGGAGCTGGTTTGTCTGAACTTGGAAAATCAAACCCGAATGTCGTTGCACTTTGCGCCGATCTCACGGGCTCGCTGAAAATGGATGCATTCCAGAAAGAAAATCCTGAACGTTTTTTTCAGATCGGAATTGCGGAAGCGAACATGATGGGCATCGCAGCAGGATTGACGATCGGCGGAAAAATTCCATTCACAGGAACATTCGCGAATTTTTCTACCGGACGTGTTTACGATCAGATCCGCCAGTCAATCGCTTACTCCGGAAAAAATGTAAAGATCTGTGCTTCGCATGCGGGTCTTACTTTAGGTGAAGACGGCGCAACGCACCAAATCCTTGAAGACATTGGTTTGATGAAAATGCTTCCTGGAATGGTTGTTATTAATCCATGCGATTACAATCAAACCAAAGCCGCGACATTGGCAATTGCTGAACACGAAGGTCCGGTTTACCTGCGTTTTGGTCGCCCGGCGGTTCCGAATTTTACGGCTCCTGATCAGAAATTCGAGATCGGAAAAGCAGTAACACTTTATGAAGGAACAGATGTTTCTATTTTCGCCACCGGCCATTTGGTATGGAAAGCGGTTGAAGCATGGGAAATTCTACAGAAACAAGGCATTTCGGCTGAAATAATAAATATCCATACCATTAAACCTTTGGACGAAAAAGCCGTCATAGAGTCAGTGAACAAAACCTGTTGCGCTGTTTCGGCGGAGGAGCACAATAAATTCGGTGGACTTGGAGAAAGCATTTCGCACGTTCTCACAAGCAACACTCCTGCCCCACTCGAAATGGTTGCTGTAAACGATAGCTTCGGTGAAAGTGGCACGCCTGATCAGCTGATGACCAAGTATGGGCTCGACACCATAGATATTGTGAATGCTGCCCTCCGTGCAATTGCACGTAAGAAATAGAAAGAAATAATTTTCTACTTTGAAGGCTGCAACGGGAATCGTTTGCAGCCTTTTTAATTTATAACTATCCTTACTGATTCGCTCCGCCGTGGCGGATCGTACGCTTCATGGCAGAAGAATTATCTGATAAAGAATTGATCGCACAATTTCGTGAAGAACGGACAAGGCAGTCTGCATTCAGAAAAATCGTGGAGCGTTATCAGAAACGTTTGTACTGGCATATCCGCAGAATGCTGATCGATCATGATGATACGGATGATGTGCTGCAGAATGTGTTTATCAAATCGTGGAAAGGGCTGGATAATTTTAAAGAAGAATCCCAATTGTTCACCTGGCTTTACCGGATTGCAACCAATGAAACGCTGAGTTTTATCCGCCAGAAAAAAGCAGAACGTTATGTACGTTTTGGTGATGTAGAAGAAAATATCGCGGGACGATTGGAAAACGATGCAAACTTCAACGGTGATGCCATTCAGAAAAAACTACAAGTTGCCATCGCACAATTGCCGGAAAAACAGCGATTGGTTTTCACCATGAAATATTTTGAAGATATGAAGTACAATGATATGTCGGAAGTTCTCGAAACCTCCGTCGGCGCATTAAAAGCTTCTTATCATCATGCTGTAAAAAAGATTGAAGCATTTATCAGGGCCACAGATGATCTTTCACATTGATGGGGTACGATCCGCCACGGCGGAACGAATGCTGACGAATAGTTACGAATGCAATAAATAATTAACGGACTGAAAACGTATAACTCACAACTGAGAACTGAGAACGGACAATGAACGAGTTTGATGACATAAACCTTCCTGCTGATTTCGATGATTTGTCGAAGCATGCGCCTTTGCTGGAGAAGATCCGGGCGAAAGGGGAAGGTTTTGTTGTGCCGGAGGAATATTTTGGTGAATCAGCGACATTGACAGTCATCAGTAATTGTCGGTTGTCGGTTGTCTGTAAAGAAAATTCAGGTCTTACTGTGCCGGAGAATTATTTTGAGAAATTGGCAGAAAACATCATTGCAATAGCTGGGCTTTCATCTGCTTATAACGGACAACTGACAACTGACAACCGAAAACTGACTATCGAACCTTTTAAAATTCCAGACGATTATTTCGAAGAGATGGATGAAACCATTCGGACGAAACTTTCTTTGGATAATTTAAAGCAGGATGAAGGATTTGCTGTTCCGTCAGCTTATTTCGAAAGTTTTTCTAATAAAATTATCACGCATGTTGCTGTTGATGAATTAGGAAAAGGTTCTGATGCTGAGGTTCCTCCCGGTTATTTTGACACGCTTGCTGATAAAATTTCTGCGTGTATTGCAGAAGAGGAAGGAACAATTCCGACAAAAGAACATGGGAAGATCATTGTCTTTGCTGAAATAATGAAACGTTATGCCCGCCCTGTTTCAGTTGCGGCTTCGGTGGCTTTACTTGTTGCAGTTAGCATTTGGTTTTTTAATCGTGGCGAAGAAAAAATTGAAATGGCTAAAATAAACCCGCCGCAACAAAACATTCAACCTGTTATTCCGCTTCCAACAAAAGATTCAGTTGTAGTTATTAAAACGCAAGAAAATATTGTTGTTCAGCCAAAAATTAAAAAGCATAAGCAACTAAACCAACAGCAGCAAGAGATCGTCAAAGAAGTAAGCAGCGGGGATGTTCTTGAACAGCTTGATTTACTCGATGAAAATATAGTGGCGGATTTCGTTGCAAATCAGAATCCGGAAATTGTTTCACCAACGCAAGACCAAACGCTGAATGAAGAAATGCTGAATTACCTGCTGGAAAATGGTACAGATCCATCCGATATAAATAAATAGTCCGATCAATGAATAAAATTTTACTTTTTCTGATTTTCATTTTCGCTTTCCTGGCGAATGGACTTCCTGCGCAGGCTGCCGGAGGTTCATCAAGAGGAAATCGGGATACGGTTCAAACTGCTTCGGGGGCAGAACGTGTGCAGGCGCTCAAGGTGGCATTCATTACAAAAGCATTAAACCTTTCTTCTTCTGAAGCAGAAAAATTTTGGCCAATTTACAATGAATACCAGGATAAACGAGAAACCGTTCGCAATCAATTACAAGCTGATTATAAAATCATCCGCGAGCAAGCTGATAAATTAAGCGGGGAAGAATTAACGCGTCTTGCGAATGAAGAAGTTGCATTGAAAGCAAAAGATGCACAGCTGGTTTCAGAAATGCACGAGAAGCTGAAAAAGGTTTTACCGCCGAAAAAACTTGCTCAATTGTATGTGGCTGAAGAAGATTTTAAAAAGGAGCTGATTCGCATTCTGACAGAAGATAATCAATCTAAAGGACCAAAAGGACCGAAGTAATATGCGACGCACAAAACCTTCCTTCCTCCTGCTGTGCTGGCTGATTTTTATCTTGCCGGCTTCCGCACTTTTTGCAGGCACCAGTGATTCATTGTTGCCGAAAAGTCTTTCACGCAATGCAAAACAGCGTGAAGTAAGAAATTACATCCGACCCTGCCTCTATATTACCCGTTACGGAACAGGGTCACGTGAAATAAAAACAGCAAGACCATTTGCAGCGCAGGCAGTAACAGACAGGCTTGGCGATTATAAATTCGTAACCACGAATCTCGGTTTTTATACACCGCTTTATACACACACGAAAATTTCAGGTAAAGACAGCACGGATGTAAATACATTTCATTTGCTGATGACGCTCAACATCCTTTCTGATCAACCACGATTTTCGGGATTGGAAAAGCAGCATAAACTATACAAAGCCGGTTTAGGACTGCGTATGATTTACGGCTTTGGATCAAAATATATTTTATTCATTGATGCATCACCTTATGTTACAGGTGATAAATATGATAAGCAACAAACGCAGCAACTTCGTTTTGCAAGCTCAGCAGTTTTTAACGCGATGATTAGTCCATCATTCAGCATTCGCGCCGGCGTAACAAAAACATACCTTTTCGGTAATCGCTATTATTTACCCATGCTTGGATTTCGTATTGGAAGACTGGATAGTAAATTTTATTTCAGCCTCCAGTTTCCCCGTGCCATTTCATTCAACTTCCAGCCTTCACCAAAATTTTCATTCAGCATTTACAGCAAATCGTACGGCGGCTTATACAATATCAGCAATAGCGATAGCCTGTATCCGTTCGGTGATTCCGTCATTCAGTTCGGTCATACGGGAATCTCCAATGGCATTCGTTTTGATTTTCGTCCGGGTCCGAACTTTGCTTTTTTTGTAGCAGGAGGTTTTGCCGTGCGCAATCACATTTTACTTTATTCGCATTCTTACAATCAGCAAAATCATACAAGGCCGTTCGCCGATTTTTATCATGGAAAACCTGGCCCGGCAATTTTCCTGAATTTTGGAATCACATGGCGTTTCGGTCAGGCGAAAAAATCAAGTGGAAATTACCTGATGTATGATATTTTTGATTTGAATAATACGATGGATCCCGGAGACAATAATTCAGGTCCCGGCAATGGCGACATCCGTAACGGCACGCAAAAAGAAGAAATGAAAAAAGTGCAGTATAAAGATGTGGCAGATCTTATTGAGGATACCGATTTGTACTGATTTAGAGTCCCGATTTAAGATGTTAAATGTAAATTCTGCATCATACATCACAATTCATTCCTCCTTCTAAAGCAATGCTTAACTTTGAAGCATAAACTTTCCGCAAATGCATACTTTTTATTTCCCGGATCTTTCTGATAATATTGTTTTGCTGGACGAAGATGAATCCAAACATGCGGTGCGTGTGTTGCGGCTTGTGATTGGCTCTGAAGTAATGCTGGTAGATGGAAAAGGAACGCGTGCATTTGCGAAAGTGCTGGAAGATCATCCTAAAAGATGTACGCTGGAAATTACAGAGAATAAAAAAGAAACAACCGGAAGGAATTATCGTTTGCACCTTGCCATCGCGCCAACAAAAAATCTTGACCGCATGGAATGGTTTATTGAAAAGGCAACAGAGATCGGCATTGATTCTATCACCTTGATTTCCTGCGATCATTCAGAAAGATTTACCGTTAAAATGGACCGCATGGAAAAAGTTACGGTTTCAGCAATCAAACAATCGCAGCAAAGCTGGCTTCCTGAAATGAAAGGCGTAATTCCTTTTAAAGAATTTATTTCTTCAGTTCCTGCAACTGCGCAGCGGTACATTGCACATTGTGCGAAAGGTGAAAAATCAATGTTGAAAAATACGATTATTACAGAAGGAGATATTTTCATTCTCATTGGTCCGGAAGGAGATTTTTCAGGAGATGAAATTATGCAGGCAATAGAAAAAGGATTTTCTCCTGTGACACTTGGAGAGCGCAGGCTGAGAACAGAAACTGCCGCGTTGGTGGCTTTAATGACTGTTAGTCTTAAGTAACGAATTGATTGCGTTTAACAGGAATTGCGGGGAATGTGCATTACTTTAGTACCGTGAGTTTTTCTAAAACATTACTTCTCCCCTTCTTCCTTTTTTCCATTGGAACTTTAAACGGATGTTTGGAGCAAAGCAATGTGACCCCGGATTCTTCATCCCAGAAAACGGCGGTTGATAAAACAGGAAACATTGACACGGCTTTTCATGACGGAGATATAATTTTTCAGCGTTCCTCAAGCGGGCAGAGTTATGCTATTCAGCTTGCTACACATTCCATATACAGCCATTGCGGAATACTATTTAACGATAATGGAAAATGGTTTGTGTACGAAGCAGTTCAGCCTGTCATAAAAACGCCGGTGAATAAATGGATCGCGCGGGGCGAAAACCGGATCTATGTAGTGAAAAGGTTGAAAAATGCGGACAGCCTACTTACTGAAAATGCGCTATACAAAATGCGTAAGTCTGTCAATGGAAATCTTGGTAAAGATTACGATGTATATTTTGGCTGGAGCGATGAACGGATCTATTGCTCCGAATTAGTCTGGAAAGCTTATCACGATGGAACAGGACTTGAAGTTGGTGAACTGAAAAAACTCGGTGAATACGATCTCACTCAACCGGCGGTTAAAAAAATAATGAAGGAGCGTTACGGAAATAAAATTCCTTTGGAAGAACCCATGATTTCACCAGGAAATATTTATGCAAGTGAACTGCTTATTACGGTGAGAAGCAATAACCTGTAGATTGAAAAATCCGTGGCTTTTCTTACTTTTGAGAAGATGGCACTCTCTCCGAATACAAATTATTACAACGCTTCTTCCCTGCTCAGGATATTGGCTATAGCCTGTGTTCCCGTGTTCCTTTTTGTTGTCGTTCATATCGTCTTGGGATATTTTGAAATTTATCCTGTTCCGTGGCTGAGAGAGCTTCATTTTATCCTCCAAAATGGCCTTCCGTTTTTTCTTTTTCTAACAGGCACTTTTATCCGCAACAAAAAATTACGCATACCATTATTGATCTTCTTTCCGGTTTTTATTATAGGCTACACCATCAAGACGCTCGACTTTTGGGGACTGATCGATGTACATGGAGTAAAATGGATTATTTGCCCCGCACTTCTCGGATTGCTGATCACTTATGTCATTCATTTTTTTGCGAAGAAATCAAAACGCGTTCTTGATTATCTCAAGATCATTTGGTTGCTGTGTATGTCTTATGTTTTGTTCTCAATCTATTTTCCGATTAAGTTCCATACCATTTATTTTTTCGAAGCATCGACCTGGATCCTGCTCCTGCTCATGACCCTGGGGCTTGTCAATTTTTTCAGGAAACCTGCTTTATAAAGTAGTTTCAGAAACGCTATTGCTCTCACATTTTTACCGTTACAGGTTTAATCCTGATCCGTTAAAAAAACCATTGGATTCAATGATTCAACTCAACAGTTTATCTTACGGAGAAGAAGATGCAGAAGTAAATTATTCTATTATCAATCTCATCTCACAGAAGAAATTACTTTACTATTAATTTCTCTACATGCCTTCTGCTGCCATCAACAAGACTTATCTCAACAAAGTAAGTTCCCGGAGCAAGTGCTTTAATTGAATGATCAATTTTATTGAAAAACTTCTTTTCCTCAATTAGCTTTCCATCACTGCTGCTCAACCTAAAGATCATTTGCTGCGGCTCTTCGCTTTCAATATGCAAAACATCATCATTCGGATTTGGATACATTCTAAATGGCACTGGTGGCTCCTGTTCTGATACTCCAACACTTACCGGGCAGGTAGTGCCGTAACAGGCAATGCGGCTTGCATTTATTCCATTGCCGACTTGCGTGAAAGCACCTCCTACATAAAGATTACCCTGAAAAACCCCCATTGATAAAACGGGATTATTCGTGCCACCGTCTACACTAATCCATTTAGTTCCGTTGTACTTGTAGAAATTCCTTAGCGTATCCCCTTGTAGTGTAGTTGTTATACAGGGGCCGCCTGCATATAGCTCCCCATTAAACATACCCAAACGTTGAGTCGCCCATAAAGTATCCATACCGCTTCCTACTGGTGTCCAGATGCTATCGTTCCATCTTGCAACGCCATAAGCAGTAGTATTGCCTGCCTGTGTAAAAGCCCCACAAGCATAAAGTACGTCATTCACTGTATCCACAACCAGGTCATTTACAGTATAACTCATCCCTCCCCCAACTGAACTCCATTGTGATCCATTCCAGCGGGCAATGTAACGTGTTGAAATATTTGAAGGTCCGGCAACTGTAAAATCACCACCAATATACACTTGTCCATGATAAACAACCATG
Source organism: Bacteroidia bacterium (assembly GCA_039918435.1). Taxonomy (GTDB): domain Bacteria; phylum Bacteroidota; class Bacteroidia; order Palsa-965; family Palsa-965. The sequence continues at coordinate 21,067 of JBDSHN010000105.1, forward strand.
GAATAAATTTTCGTGATTGAACCTTGAACACCACCACCTACATTCGACCACGAGGTGCCGTTCCACTTTGCAATTCGATTGACTGAGAGATTATTCACACTTACAAAGTCTCCGGCAACATATAAATTACCTTGATACTCTGTCATAGCATTTACCTGATAATCTAGATTACCCAAGGGAGTAATTGAACTCCACCCATTCACGCTATCCCATGCAGCAATACTATTAGTATGTGGGATGGTCCATTGTGTCGGGCCGCCTGCATAATTAAACTCACCTGCAACAATTAATTTACCATTGTACCATTGAACAGCATTGGCGTATCCGGCAACACCTGAACCGAGTGAATCAGCGTTTGTTCCATCGAAATGAAAAACTCCCTTTACCTGTTCTCCTGCGAAGTTGCAGGGCGAATAATCCGGACTCAAATACAATTTTTCGAGCGGTTGAATACAGTGAGGATAGCCTATAATATTTGTAAATCCAGAACCAACAGCATTCCACGTCTGCGACTTCCCGTTATGGAAAATCGCACACAGGAATAATATAGTAATAAGAACTTGTTTCATTATTTATTGGTTATGACCATTTTTTGATGAGCAGTGATAGTATTATCAACAATCAGTTCATACATATAAACTCCGGCTTGCCAATCCTTGACACCTAAAGTTAAGTATTGATTTCCGGATAACACCGGTTCGCTGTGGATTAACTTTCCAGCCATATCATAGAATTTTATCAATGCTGCGGAGCCTTCGGGAACAAAACATGCTATGTTTACTTCATCCGTTGCAGGATTCGGATAACTTTCGCCAAGGAATGATTCAGTTGATATAACAACAGCCGATGCAGGAGCAGCAAGTCTTAATTCCTTATCAAAATCAATTTCCGGGGTAAGTGGTTCTCCAAAAACAGCAAAGAGTATTACCCGCGCATTGGTACGGGCTATGGACATATCAGGGAGTTCCGCAATTGTACGGACCAGTGCAATTTCGCTTGAATCCATTTGAAAAACATCTCTTTCTTCAGAATAGATGTTATATAATAATACAAGCAGGCTTTTTTCCGCAATTTCTTCAGGTGTAAAAGGAGCAAGCTCTTCAATCGCCAACCATGCCGAAGGATAATTTTCATCTGCAAGTCTGGATGCAACAATTGCTTCTTTAGCTGCTTCGGTCTGCTGAAGGTCAAGAAGCAGGTAAATTGAATCCTGCATTGTTGAGTCCACTCCTAAACCGATAAGATAAAGGTCTTGTTGATTATTATATAACGACTGTCTTTTGCCGATAGAAGATTGTAATTCATCCGTTACAACAGATAAAGTACGGTTTGAACTTGCCTGCGCCGCAATAATATTATCGATGTTAACATCAGGCAAAGAAACAATGTAATCCAACAAAAACGGACGTACTTCTCTTGAAACAGGTGAATTAGGAATAATCACATTTTCAAAATTTCCCGGTGGCGTTCCGGTTCTTGCAATATAAGCAAGTACAACAACGTCGCTTAAAGGTGAATTCGCAATTAAATAATCCTGGAGTTGAAGTGAAGTCATATTGGAACTGATTGCGTCAAGCAGATCTTGTGTTTTGTTTCCATCAACCAGTGATTCAATTCCGGTCTGTTCAGTTTCAAGAGCAGTTATTCCTGCATCCATAACGCTAAGGCCACTGAAATTGGAATGTGGCGGATACGGGTCGCATGATGTATTTAATTCCTGGAATCCAGTATTGATAATATTTCCCGTTGTAATTACACCTGAAGGATCAGGCGTCATTACTGTTGAGTTGCCATTTATGTCAGCACTATGCCTGTAATAATCAAAAAGCGTAGTTGATGAAATCTGATTGGTTGCAGGCGAGGTTATGATAAAATGGTTTCCGGCCGGATCTTTGTCATTGACGATCGGTAAAAAGCCCTGGTTAGCCAACGGCCCGAAATTCTTCCAGCTATCGATTACAACAGTTGGATTAGTGGAATTAATGTATTGATTACAATGTACCTGCAAAAAGGAATTATTCCCTCCAAGCCATGTACTGTGAATACATGTTGTAAATGTATTGCCTAGATTTGTACGTCCGATCAACCCTCCCATGGTTCCTGAATTAGCTGAAGTAACCCCAAGCAAACAATTTGTTACTTGATTATCATTCACAAAAAAAGCTTGCGAATTAGACATTCCAATTCCAACAAATGCCCCTTGCGGAATTTTATTTTCTAAAATCCGATCACCAATACCACTGTAAATCGTAATAGGAAATGTAGGGCCTATATAAGTGTTGGATTCAATCCGGTTATAATAGAAGGGAGATGTAAAGATATTTGCATGCTGTTCGCCTACATTCATATTTAGAAAAATATTACCACTTCCATTTACAACAGCGATTACCCGCAGAGAAGAATTAATTCCAACAATACCATATTCTGAATTATTAAAAGTATTGCCGGAGAATTCTACAAACTTCACTCCGATCGTTAAAACGAAAGCATAGGTACGCTGTGATAGATTTGCGTACCCGTAGACAGGATTTGCTGTATTCGGATACGTATAACTGTTAGAAATATTATAACCCGGATCAGGCAGCGAAGCACAGGAGAAGTTGCAATCTGTTACTTTACCGTAATCAAAATACAAAGGATATGGAATGTAACGGATACCATAACCACAATTATGAAAAGTAGAATTCCTGGCTTGAAGAATTCCACCTCCAGAAGCGCTGTTAAATATTGCCCCTTGCCGCTTTCCAAGGACTATCCCATTATGTGCAAGCTCAACTGTTGAATTAGTTAATAGCACTTTACCCTGGAAAAGCTGACCGGTAAGCGGATTTTGTATGGCTGCCTGTGATTTATTTTTGTTGCCCCAAACTTCAATCCCCTGCCACATTGTACCGCATGTTTCCAAACCAGTGAGCGTTGAATTCAAAACTTCCAGAATGGCCCCTTCTGAAACAACAATTTTACTAAAAGGGTCAAATTCAATTATAGAACCGTCAATCACAAGCTTTGATCCGGGCATAATCGTGACCGTCCCTCGAATGAAATAATGCTGGTTAGTCCAATATTGCGGATTGTTTAGCGGGGCAGTAATTATAATTGGTCCACCGGTGGTTTCATCAAAATGATAAGCATGATAGGAAGAGCAACAGCCCACATTATAGGTTGAAGTAGAAGGAACAACATTTACAGGTATAGAAGCTGTGCTTGATCCGCATGCATTAAGTGCCGTTAATGTCACTGTATAAGTACCCGGGGTACTATAAGTATGCGAAGGACTTGTCGAATAGTTAACAGGAGAATTGTCGCCAAAATTCCATAGGTAAAATGTTGAAAGCCCCGTAACAGTTGTATTCGTAAAGTTTATCTGGTATATAACACAGGCCGGCGTTGGAGAAGATGAAAATGCGGCAGTAAGAGGGGTTACATTAATTGTAATACTTGCCGATAGTCCTTCACATCCTGCAACACTGGCATACGCATTTACAGTGTAAGTTGTGGTTACACATGGAGTAACTGTAATGCTTTGAGTAGTTGCACCATTACTCCATAGATAAGTTTCTCCACCTGTTGCAGTTAAAGTAACCTGGTTATTCTGAAGTATTGTAGTGGCTGATGCTGTAATTGTTGGATTTATGCTTAATGCAGAAGCCCTGAACTGAATGTCATCAATTCCAAAATCATTACCGTAAGCACTTTGGTCTCCCTTACAAAGTATCCTTAAATTAACAGTTTCTGTTTGACTAGCTGTCCAGGAATAACAATATTGGTTCCACGTATGACTTGAACCATTGTCAAACCACGGCGAAATATCATGACCATCAACATGCAATTTGATTTTTGCCCACCGCAGATCATAATCATCTCCGACATCTTTTAGCCAAATAGAAAAATAATAGGTGACACCCGATTGTACAGCAACATCTTGTTCCCAAACCCTTCTTGTATAAGGCCAGTGGCAACAAGCATGACTTTCAGCATCTCCGATTAAAAAATACCCGGTTCCGCTTGTATGATCGGCAATATCAACCGGCTGTATAAAAGGAGGTACTCCATTGTTGGAAATACAATAGGTTCCTGTTTGATTATACGCACTAAAAGATGTTGAATATGTCATCCAGGATGAGCTTACTCCAGATAATTGGTAAGGGGATGCATTCGGTGTGGGAGGTGTTTCAAAATCCCCATTTATAACAAGGTTCAAACCACAAGGTGAACATGGAGTAGATTGTGCCGTTATTTTAGTGTTGTCTGAAACGCACAAACCAAAATAAGCTGTTGTATTAGAACATTTAGCGCAATTTGGAAAACCTGTAAAACCTGAAATCTGAAGGAAATAAGTTTTACCAATAATCAAATTATCTGATGCAAGTGCTGGCAGAGAATCAGATTCATGGGAAGTAGAATCTTCTGAAAGCAGTTGAATATTGCGACAGTCGCCGTTTAATAATACCACTTTATGAATGTGTGCCACAGACCCGCCAAATGGTCCCGATGGGGTTGAAATCAAAATCGCAACACTTGACGAAGTAGCGGTGAATCGAACCCATGTTATCCCCCCATTTTGAAATGACAAATTAATAGCGGAACATGTGTCATGCTCAACTACTTCAAACGGGTCTTCACAACTTATTCCCTGTTGAGCATAAGCAGCGTTTCCAATTGCAATTAGTGACCAGGCAGTAAATAACAAAATCAAATTTAATTTTTTCATCAGTTTTATGTTTATAGGGTTAGCTTTTATTTTTTTGTACATCACTTCAAATTTTAAAAAGACAAACCCACAATAAACAGTACTCAAATAGAAAATGCCGTATGGCAAATTCTATTTAAGAATAATGTTTACCGTGGGTCTACGGCAAGAAATTTAAAAAAGATTACGAGATAGAAATATGGAAAGTGAAATAAGAGAAGATTTCAGCTAACCTTTGCTTTATAGCTCGTTAATAATTTATTTAATTATTTAACTAATATAGAATACAATAAGCATAAAACCTATTAATATTTTAAATACTAATTTACAAAATTAAACTATACCTATAATGCTAATGATGTTCAACAATCAATCTCTTAGCAACAGAAAAAACCCCTCCACAATTCACCTGCACAAAATACATTCCTGTAGAAAGAGCAGCAAGGTTGATCTCGATTACATTATTTCCTGCAACTGCATTCAACGTAACAGATTGAACTACCTGACCAAGCATATCGGTGATCAGCAAATTGCCGTTTTGATTTTCCTGTGAAGAAAAAACAATCGTTGCATTATCATTTACCGGGTTCGGAAAAATTCCTGCAACTGAAACAGCATTTGTTGCTTCGGAAATATTCTGCGGACCACAATTGTATGTTTGTATTTCCAACAATGCATTGTAAATATTCAAACGTCCGTTAGAAGTACATTGCCCGGCGAGAGAAGCATTTGCATCAGCGCTGCTCAATAAATAATTACGTACAAGTATCGCCACACTATCCGGCGATGTTTTGTAATCCGAAATCATTTGTCCGCAACCGGCAGCATACATGAGCGCAATCGCACCAGCAATATGCGGACATGCCATTGAAGTGCCCGTAAGCGATCCGTAATTGTTCCCGGGAATGGTAGATTCAACTTGTGTGCCCGGTGCGCCTATGTCAATTGTAGTTGCGCCAAAACCGGCATTGGTTGCTTTCACATCATTGCGTGTTGTATTCGTTACTGAAATCATAAAAATACTGGAGCATGCAGTTGGAATATCCCCTACCTGATCAATGTTCCAGTTTTGATTTGCAGTGGCCGTCGCGCTGAGAATTCCAACAACACCGAGTGAATCATACATCGCACACCAGATGGGATATTGTGAAGGCTGTCCCATATCAACACCGAAAGATGAATTAGTTGCAACTACAAATTCACCCTGTGTGCCATTCGTTGTATTGTAAAGTTTTCTCGAATCAAAAACATACGTGTACGCCTCCACTACTTGCGATTCAGTTCCGTCTGATCCCATGACTGGCATAATTTTTACGCCCCAACTGACACCAGCAACTCCAACCATATTATTTCCCCGCGCACCTGCAATGCCCGCAACATGTGTACCATGCAGATCCGAAATAATATTCCCGTTGCTGTTGTATGCATTCCAGCCATTGTAATCATCGATGTAACCATTGTTATCATCGTCAATATTATTGCCTGGAATCTCGCCGTAATTTTTTTGAAAATTCAAATCCTCATGCGTAAGATCAAATCCTGCATCAATTATTGCAACAACAATGGTATCACCTTGCACTGTTAAACCACCGGTTGTAATATCCCATGCTTCGGGCGCGTCAATATCTGCATCAGGTGTTCCGCCAAACTGTCCGGTGTTATCCATATTCCACTGAATGAAAAACTCCGCGTCATTCGGAACAGTTGTACGCCGCGCAACATAATGATTGAACTGCGCCACCTGGATTGAAGAAAAACTTTTTGCTGCTTCGAGTGCGCTTTCAATAGTGGTTCCTTCAGCGAATGTCAAGGTCCAGATGCGCATGCTCTTTGCTGAATTGACTGCGCTGGAAATCACAAAACCTTTCGCAGCAAATTGTTCTTCCAGTTCGCCAATAATCGTTCCGGGTTCAAGCATGACCAGCAATTGATCAGAAACGTATGCGCCGGGATTTACAATTACAGGATACTGCGGAATTTCAGCGTTTACAAATGGATTGTAGCTGCTTGTCTGTGAAAAGGCAGGAACACTAAAAACAGAAAGTAAAAAGGAGAGAAAAAGGGTCTTTTTCATTGACAAATGTCTTATACAAGTTTAAGAAAATAATTGCCGATTACCTAATTACAGATTTAGTTATAAGCTGTATGGTTATTGTCTTAAACATTTCAACCGTTAAGATAACTGGTAATTGGTAATCAGGTAATCGGTAATTTTAGTCAATGAATTTCACCGTCTACAGGTCAAGCGCCGGATCAGGTAAAACATTTACGCTCGTTCGTGAATACCTGCGCATTGCGTTGACGGATACATTCGATCCGCCGCAACGTTATCGTAAAATTCTTGCAATCACATTTACGAATAAAGCAGCAGCGGAAATGAAAGAACGGATCATTCGTTCGCTGAAGGAACTTTCTAATCCCGATGCAGGAAAAATTTCTCCGATGTCGGTCGCGTTGAAGGAAGAGTTGAAGCTCAATTCACTCACGCTTGCAACACGTTCATCAAATCTGCTTCGTGCGATCCTGCATAATTATACAGATTTTGCGATCGGCACCATCGACAGTTTTACACATCGTATTGTACGCGCATTTGCACATGACCTGCGTTTGCCTGTGAATTTTGAAGTGGAAACTGATGCAGATAAACTGATCCGTGAAGCTGTGGATATTCTTGTCGGGAAAATCGGAGATGATCCGCAGCTGACGGAATTACTTGTTCAGTTTTCGGCACGCAAAGCTGATGAAGAAAAAACATGGCAGATCGAATATGAGCTGCGCGAGATCGGAAAAGAGCTGGTGAATGAGGAAGGTGCACGGAATGCAGAATTGCTGCGCGGACTTTCCATTGAAAACTTCATGCAGATCAATGAAAAGCTAAAAAAATCGCGTGACAATTTTGAAGCAAAGATCATTGCAATTGCAAAAGAGGCTGTTGGAATAATTGCAGGAGCAGGATTGCTAATGGACGATTTCAGCTTTAAGAAAGCAGGTATTGCAGGAAGATTTTTTGCATTTTCAAAAGGTGAACTGGATAAGCTTGGTGAACCGAATAAAAATATTGAGAAGCTTTTTTCAGGAGGGAAATGGTTTTCAGGTGATGCTTCCAAAGGTTCGCAGGCGGTGATTACCAGTTTGCAGGATACATTGGGCGGACTCTGGAAAAAAATTGAAGTTGTGAAGGAAGAAGAATATCCTGCTTATGTTTTTCATAAAATGTTGCTGCAGAATATTTATGCTATTGCGGTGCTGAATGAAATCGAGCGGATCATTTTCAGCTTTCGATCCGAGCAAAATATCCTGCATATCTCAGAATTCAACCGCATCATTTCAAGAATAGTTTTTGCTGAGCCGGTTCCGTTTATTTACGAGCGTCTCGGAGAAAAATACAGCAATTACCTTATCGATGAATTCCAGGATACATCGGTTGTGCAATGGCAGAATTTATTGCCGCTGCTGGAAAATTCATTGGCAGGGAATTTTTTCAACATGCTCGTCGGAGATGGCAAGCAGGCCATTTATCGCTGGCGCGGCGGAGAAGTAGAACAATTTGCAAAGCTTCCTGTCGTGATTGATCCGTCTCAAAATCCATTGGTAAAAGAACGTGAGCAAAGTCTTGTCCGGAATTTCTCGGAGCAGCACCTCGGAAAAAACTTTCGCAGCAAATCGGAAATTGTTCAGTTCAATAATTCGTTCTTCCGTTTTCTTTCTGAACGTTTAGGCGCTGCTTCAAAGTTGATCTATGATAAGCTGGAACAGGAACACGTTCCCGCGAATGAAGGTGGTTATATCCGGATAGAAGAGCTGGAGCCGCAGGAAGAAGAGAAAAATGAAATTTACATTGCAAAAACGCTCGAACGGATCCAGCTATTGAATGCAGAAGGTTGGGCATACGCAGCTATCGCCGTTCTAGTGCGGACAAATAACGAAGGATCCATGATCGCCGGTGCATTGATTGAAAATAAAATTCCAGTTCTTTCTTCGGATTCGCTTTTATTGAAACAATCGGCCATCGTTTCTTTTATGGTTTCTATTCTCCGCTGCATCGATTTTCCGGGTGATGAGCTGGCGGGCGCACAAGTGTTGGAATATCTTGTGTCAACAAAAAGAATTGTTTTGCCGCTGCACGAATGTTTAAGACAGTATAACGAAGCCCGGAACAATTTACAGGAAGTGTTGTTGAAAAATAACATTCAGCTTGATTTGCTTCGTTGTTCACGTTTACCGATTTACCAACGCTGCGAAGAAATTATTACGTGCTTCAATTTGGGCGATAAAGCGGATTCTTACCTCGTATTTTTTCTCGACGAAATACTTAATTACACGAACAGTCGCAGCAAAGACAAAAATGATTTCTTTGCTTATTGGGAAGACAGAAGCAAAGTTGCATCTGTCGTTGTTCCGGCAGGCATGAACGCTGTAACGGTGATGACCATTCATAAATCAAAAGGACTGGAATTCCCTGTTGTTATTTTACCATTTGCCAACTGGAAAATTGAAAAGCACAACGTAAAAAAATGGATCACTTTTTCCGATCCTGAAATTCCGGAATTAAATACGGCTTTAATTCCGCTTACACAGGAATTACTCAAAACACCGTTCGCAGATGTGTATGAAGAAGAGCGTGACAAGACTTTGCTTGATTCATTGAATGTTTTGTACGTAGGAATGACGCGGCCGGAACACAGGCTTTACGTCTTTACTGAAATGCTGGGCGATAAAGAAGTGGCCTCTGTTTCCTGGTTTTTCAAATCGGCATTGGAACGGATGAACATTGTTTTTGTCGATCACGTTGTTGAGCTCGGCAAAATTGCACCACCGGAGAAAAGAAAAGAACAGGAGCTGGTGTGCATCCGTCCGGAAAAAATTCAAAGTCACTCCTGGGAACACCGTGTGCAGATCCGCTCCGCAAGCTCTGATCATTGGGACGTTGAAGATGCGCCGGGAAGCCGCGACAAAGGAAACCTGCTGCACGAAATACTTGCACACATCACGACCATCCAGGATATTGATTCCGCTATTGAAAAAGCAATACAAGATGGATACACAAATGCACAGGAAGGAAAAGAACTTGCAGTGCTATTAAGACAATTGATAGCGCTTCCTGAACTTGCAACCAGCTTTTCAGGAAACGGAAAGATCCGCAGGGAAACGGAATTGCTTTTACCCGATGGAAAACGATTGCGCCCTGATCGTGTCATTGAAAATTCGCAGGAGACAATTATTCTTGATTATAAAACCGGCGAGCCGAATGAACGTTATAAGAAACAACTGAACGGATATGCGGAAGTGCTTATGCAAATGGGCTACACGAATATTAAAAAGAAGATCGTTTATACGGAGACACTGAAGGTAGAATCGTGGTAAATATTTTCTGCATGTTTACGGGTAGAAATACCTGATATTTAAAATTTTTGATGAAAATAAATTAAAAATGAAGTAAAGATTCATTGATATTTACTTTATTAAATGTTTTTATATATTTGCTGAAACCAAAAATCCCCAACAAATGAATATAAAAACATTCTTCCTGAGCGGAATATTATTCCTGCTCATCTGCTTCTTTTCATTTTGCAGTGATTCTCCCAAGGGTGGAACACCTGTTGTCGTGGCTGATACTATTGTACCTGCTGCGTTTCCAGGACGAAATGTCACCGGTATAAAATTTCCGGAAGATACTGCAACCATTCTCGGCTGGATGACTAATCAGTACGATACCGCAAGCATTTATAATCATGCGTGGGGAATCTGGGCCGGACTTACCGCTCAGTCAGGACAGACTTTTCAGGGCGATTCAATACGCATCTTTGAAACCTGGCCGGGCATCCAGGAATTGCAGGAGATGGTTCAGAGTGGAAATACGCAAGGTGGTTGCGCTATTTTGAAAACCGAACGCAACCGCCTGGAAATTCCTAACCAGTTCGGACATGCTGCAAAGATGAACCAGATAAATAATATTAACCCGATAGATAATAACTTAGGATTTTTTGTCAGCGTTTCATACGATCCGATAGCAGCTTGTTTTGCAACCTCTACAAGTATTTTCAGCGAAACAGCACTTGCGAAATACGTTCCTGCATCGGATAAGATCGGATCAATACCCTCTTTTCCTAATACAGCGATCACACTTAAACCGGTTTATTATTTAGCGAAAGTAGCTGATAACCTTATCCAGGTTCCTGCCTGGGCGGGTCCCCCCGCTGTCGCGCAGGATGATCCTACCAATGACTGGAACAGTTTCATTTTTGCTGATGTAACAAACAGTCAGCCTTCCGGAAAAGTGCCATTGCGTATTACACAAAACGGTATTTCAAATCGTGATTCATTGAAGCTGGCCACCATCAACCTGAATGATTTCATTTATTTTGATCTTGATTCCTCAATGGCTGCGTACATGAGCAGTGAGCAAGGATCGCAGGGCGGCGCCAACCAATTTGCAAAAGGTGATATAGCAATACTTATTGCCATGCACGTAGCTACAAAAGAAATTTCCAACTGGACATGGCAGACTTTCTTCTGGACTCCTGATCCAGCGAATCCACCGTTTCCATCAAGTATGTATGCTGCGAGAATAAGAAGTACGGTTACACTCAAAGGAGCAGCTGCTCATTATGCAGTTGCGACAGCTTATGCAATGGTATTGCCACTTCAACCCATCAGTGGCGGAACCAATACAAGAGTCAATGGAATTTTCGGATACAATCCTTATCTCGAAGCAGGTCTTGGACAGATCAGCAATAATCCGCCGAATATTACCAATGCACTTAATTCAACTTACAAGTGGGGCATACAGAGTAATTGTATGAGCTGTCATGCGCTGGCAACTTACATACCTGGTAACCCCAACGAAGTGCGTTATACTGCCAATCAATATATTGATCTTGGCGATCCTGCATTGTACAATGGATTCGTTAAGCTTGATTTTGCATGGTCCATTCAGGCAACGTTGATCAATGATCTGAAGAAAAGCAAATAGAACAATTTGGTTAAAACTACAGTTCCGGCGGAATGAGTGTAAAAACTTTTCCGCCGGTTTTGTTTTTTTATAAATGTGCTTGATTATTTTTTGACATGCTTCATTAATAATTTTCACATCAAGCGTCTATTGTTCTCTTTCGCTGAAAACTGAGCCATTAGCAGTTGGAAATGGTCAGTAAACCTGGCTCATGCAGGGGGAGAATTTTTCACTATAATATTCCTGTAGGGATACGGAATTTCTATATTGTTTTCACGATAACATTTCACAAGATGCTTGATAAATTCGTGCCTGATCAGGAATTGATCTCCGAATTCTTCAGCCCGCAGGATTACGGAAAATGAAATGGCAGAGTCGCCGAATGTTTTATAGCGAATAAGCGGTTCGAAATTTTTAACACCTCCGTGTGTCTTTGCAAGAACATCTTTGGCGGCAGCAATAGTGACTGCTTCAACGCTATCCAGGTCGCTGTCATAGCTTACACTTACCTCTACAGGCACGGACATTTCTTTTTCCGGTAAAAAATAATTGGTGAGGATTGTAGATGCAACTTTGGAATTCGGAACGATGATATGATTATTTCCCAAAGCTGTGATAATCGTATTACGCCATGTTATATCTGCAACATATCCTTCCTCACCCGAAGTGAGCTTCACATAATCGCCAAGCCTGATCTGCCGGGAAGCAACAACCTGTATTCCGGAAAACAAATTGGAAAGTGTATCCTGCAAAGCAAGTGCAACAGCCAGCGCTCCTACACCTAACGCAGTGAGCAAAGGTGTAACAGAAACACCGAACGTCTGAAGAATAACAAGAAAGCCGATCACGTATAAAGTAATCCGGACGATATTTGAAACAATCGAAGTAGATGGAAATGCTTTTGCAGCGTTGGACTTCATCTGTATCCATCCTACAAGTATCCGACCCGTGAGTACGACGAAAGAAAAGACGGCAGCAGAAAAAAGAATTTTATTCCCTATCCTTAAAATGGGTTCGCCGAAACTTGTATTCAGCATTGCTAAATAAAGTCCCCCAATAACAGACCAGGTTAATATGATGCCCTTTAATGATCGAAGCAACATATCGTCGCCTTTCCATTTTGTCTTAAGTGAGGATCGTATCAGCCACTTCAGGAAAATTTGCTCTACAAATACTCCTGCACCAAGACTGGCGAAAAAATACACGAGCGGAATAATAAGTTCGTTCCAGTTTTTCATTTATTCTTCAAAAAAGAATTTCTCCTGTCCTGCAAGCGGTCGCAGCTCATCAATCCAGGTTGCCTTTTCATCATATTCAGCAAAGAAAGGACGAGCAACCCAATCCGGATTGCGCCCCTGGAGAAAACGAAATGACAATACTTTTTTCATTCCTGATCCATGCGGGATTTCTGAAACGCCGAGCATCTGAATTTTTCCCGGCGTGCATGACATACTTGGCCCGCGCACCGTTCTGCAGATTCCACTCACCTGCTGATAAGCTGTTCGGAAAATTTCCCACGCCTCGACCAAAGGTACTTCAAAATATTCTTTTGCACCTGTGTCACGAGGGAGAAACATATAATAGGGAATGCAACCTAATGCCACTTGTTCTTTCCACATATCGGCCCATATTTCAGGGGAGTCATTGATGTGACGAAGCACCGGCGATTGTGTTCGGATCTGTGCGCCTGTTGCCCTGATTTTTTCAATGGCTTCTTTTACAGCGTCTGTTGAAAGTTCTACAGGGTGACTAAAATGTGCCATGATGGCGAGATGAACTCCTTTTCTTTTTACACGTTCAAAAAGGTCCAGCAAATCTTCGGCATCATCATCCGTTGTAAAGCGGTATGGCCAATAACCCAATGCTTTTGTTCCGATGCGTATTGTTTTTAAATTAGGAAGATCTGCATCCAGCAAAGGTTCAATATAGCTTCTCAAAACTTTTGTACGCATGATCATAGGATCGCCGCCGGTAAAAAGTACATCTGTCACTTCTTCATGACGCCTGATGTATTCCACAAGCTGATCTGTTTCGCGCATGGCAAATTTCTGATCTTCCATTCCCACAAATTGCGGCCACCGGAAACAAAATGTACAGTATGCATGACAGGTTTGTCCCTGCGCAGGAAAAAACAAAACGGTTTGCCTGTATTTATGTTGCAAGCCATTCAGTGTTAATCCATCGAGCTGCGGAATGTTATACTTCTTTTGTCCTGCAGGGTGCGGATTCAGCTGCATGCGAATGCTATCTGCAATAATTTTGATTTCATTCCGGCTTGCATTTCTGCGGATCGCCAATTCCATTTCTGCAAATTGAAGCGGGTGCAACATTTCTTTCTGTGGAAATGTTAATCTGAAAATGGGATCGTTCGGAATATTATTCCAGTCAATTAATTCGTTTATGACATAGTCATTTACTTTAAAAGGCAGCACATTCCCAACCACTTCCATTTCCAGCAATTCTTCAGCACTTAATTTTTGCAATTGTGGTATTTGCCTGAAATTAGAAAGTGAATAGGATTTATAAATAGTTGTGGCTTCTTTGTTTAAGTCGGAGATAATCATAAGAGAGGGTTTTTAATAATATAATTCCTGCTTATATCTATAGATATAAGCAAGGCACGAATTTAAAATCCTATAAAAGGATATTATCCATTTTCAGGAGAGCCCTGTAATGGTGTTCACAATAAAACAGCGTGAACTGATGAGGACAAATTTACCACATCCAATTACCAAAATCATTGACTTATGTCAACTCGGTAAATTCTAAGGAAATTTTAATAAAAAAATTACAACATTAAAATTTACATCACGCATGCAAATCAGGCTCAAAATAAATATAGCTCAGGAAATGATATTCTTTTTACCATCTTCTATATATTGAATTTTATATAGATCGACTCTCCTGTCTTTCCATGTTTGTACGCTTCCGAATTCCCTGTTGCGTGCAAGCAAGTTCAAATCAAGATCCTGGTAAATCAAAGTTTCTGTATTTGCAGGCGCTTCAGTTGCAATTCCTTCTCTGTGAAATTCAACATCAGAAGGAGTAAATATGGCCGATTCTGCATATTCAATTCCCATATTTGCAACGCCCGGTAAATTCCCGACACAGCCCGCCATTACTACATAAATCTGATTTTCTATTGTGCGTGCCTGTGAACAATAGCGTACACGCAAATAACCACGGCGGTCATCGGTGTTGAAGGGAACAAATATCATCTGCGCTCCTTTAGAAACTGCAATTCTTGCCAGTTCAGGAAATTCAACATCATAGCAGATAAGAATAGCGATCTTGCCGATATCAGTATTAAAAACTTCAACCTTATTTCCAGGCTTCACGCCCCACCATTTCTTTTCATGAGGAGTAATATGAAGTTTGTATTGTTTTCCTATTGAACCGTCTCTTCTGAACAGGTAGGATACATTATGAAGATTTTCATTTTCAATAACAAAATGTGTTCCTGCAATAATATTTATGTTGTATTTAATAGCAAGCGAAGTGAAAAGGCTTTCATATTGTTCCGTAAAGCCTGCGAGTGAACGAATGGCTTTTGCGGGCGGAAGGTTGGGTAAAAAAGTCAGTAACTGCATGGTGAACATCTCCGGAAAAAGAACAACATCACACCTGTAATCAGAAGCTGCATCAACAAAATACTCACAGTGCGATGCAAATTCTTCAAAGTCCTTCACCATTCTCATCTGGTACTGAATAGCACACACACGTGCGTATTGCTGCTTTTTATTTGCCTTCTGATTGGCTATATAATTTATATTCTCCCACTCCAGAAAGGTCGCATATCCGCACGATTCATTATCAGCGGGCAAATAACCCGGCAATAATCGCTTTAAAACAAAACCATTTGCAACCTGCGCTGTTAAAACGGGATCATAAATTTTCCTGTCCATTACCTTTTCGACATATTGAGCCGCAGACAATTTCTGGGAATGTTTATGAAAATTAGGAATCCTGCCACCGATTGCAATTCGTGCAAGATTTTTTTCACGCACAATCCGTTTGCGTGCCTCGTAAATTCTTCTCGAAAGTTTCATTCCCCTGTATTCAGGATCAACCATAATTTCAATTCCATAAAGGGTATCCCCATTTGGATTGTGATTGGTAATAAATCCATTTGCAGTAAGCTCACCCCAGGAATTATCAGGAGAATATTCATTGAAATTTATAATGTGGCTACAGGAAGAGGCAATGAGTTTGTCATCATATTGCACTCCGATCTGACCCTGTGGAAATGTCGTTAAAAGACTTTTAAATTGTTCAATGCTCCATGGTTTCATTGCCGGGAAACATTTTAACTGAATTTCCGCAACACGATCATAATCTTCGATTTTTAGTCGTCTTAATTTTATCTTTTTCATAAATTACCTGGTTAAATTTGAATAGAACTCTTTGGGGGAAACCACTGCGGCAGGATATTAAATCAAATCAAATATCATTCAACCGGGTGTTTCAGGTGGCTTTAAAACACAAACATTACGCCACTCTGATCCTTCAATCAATAATAATAAAGGTACGCATTATAATTTTAAAGGATCATTTGCTTGAAGGTTAGCGTATCAGTTGATCATTTTTGGATTCAACGATCAAAGGGTTTGCGGGCGCGGTTGTTTTCTCACAACCCTTTGAGCGTTTCAATATTATTATTTCAAACTGATACACCACCACTTAAAAGACGCATGACTTATGGATTAAAACCATTGCCTATTCCTGGATAAATTTGATAGTATCTGATTGTGTTCTTACTTTCAGCCACTGCTCTATTTTTATGGATTCAGTCCTGGAAGGTCTTCCCAGAAAATCAATGTAAACAGTTGTCAGTGTATCCGTTTTCTGAGACTTAAGATTATAAAAAGTATTTCGCTGGATACTTACTGAACGCACATTCTTATTCAATGCCTTCAATTCTTTGGCAATATCGCTAACAGGAAAATCGCGTTTTTTATAAGCAAGTACTTCATTCTGTAAACCAATAATGATTTTATCTTTTTCGTCAAGAACTTTTTCGTTCCTGGCATATACATCCCTGATAATTCCGGATTTCAGCGCACTTACATTAATGGAAGCACTATCATTTATTCCCTGTGAAATATTCAACGTAATGCCGGCTAAATTATATGCATCTATTTTTTCTTTCCGGACTCTGATGGAATCACCGGGAACAGGATCGCCTATCAGCATCAGGTCAATCCTGTCATTTTCAAAGTCGACATGCTGAGTCAATACAATCGTTTTTTTAAAACTAAATTCATTTTTAATAAATTCTGCTGCACGTTGCTCAAACAACACTTTTTTTACTGTGACGTAAGCGATATACACACTTGGAATAAGTGTAACAAGTACGATAATTGTGACTACGTTTTTAATTTTGCTTTCGGCACGTTTATCTATAAAAGTATGTTTCGAAAATTTCAGTAAACGCACTACAACAAAAGCGGATGCGCTGATAAAAACGGCATTGATACAGAATAAATAAAACGCACCGATAAAGAATTTTAAATCGCCATGCGCAATTCCGAATCCTGCTGTGCAGAGTGGCGGCATCAGTGCAGTGGCAATTGCAACACCGGGAATAACGGTTCCTTTTTCTCTGGAAGAGCCTGCTACTATTCCTGCAAGACCACCAAAAACAGCAATGAGCACATCCCATATCGTCGGAGTGGTTCTTGAAAGCAATTCTGATTGAGCCAGGCTGAGGGGACTTAATGAAAAATAAATTGTGGATGCCGTGAGACTTACTACCACCATTACTGCGAGGTTTTTTGCCGCAGATTTTACAAGATCGAAATCAAAAATTCCAAGGCCAAGTCCAACTCCCATGATGGGACCCATAAGCGGAGAAATCAACATCGCACCTATAACAACTGCGGTGGAATTGACATTTAAACCAATCGACGCAAGAAAAATGGCAAATACCAAAACCCATACATTTGTTCCCTGGAAGTCTATCCCCCTGCGAATAGATTCCATAATTTCTTCTTCAGCACTTTTGTCTTTATGGAGACTAAAACGTGTTTTAAGAAATATTTTAATATAGCTTAGCAGCTCCCGTGTTGTCATTTCAGATTGAATTTTCGTACAATTTTTCCCATTGTCATTCCCTGTACAATTATGGAAAACAACACTACTGTATAAGTTATCATTACAAAAGCATCTTTAAAATATCCTGCCGGCATTGAAAGTGCCAAAGCAATGGAAATTCCGCCGCGTAAACCACCCCACGCCATAATATTCAGTGTTTTCGGTTCAAGTGTATTTTTAAACCTGAAAAGTACAGCTGGTATCCATAATGAAATATAGCGAAAGAAAATCATGCCGATAGCAATGACTAAACCAATTGCAAAGTAGTACCAATGAAAAGTCAGAATTACCAGTTGTAATCCGATCAGCATAAAAAGAACTGAATTCAATATTTCATCCGTCACTTCCCAGAACTTTTCAAGGTAATCCCGTGTTGTATCCGACATTGCTTCTGACAATCCTTTGTATCCCGTGAAAATTCCTGCCACCACCATTGCAAGTGGCCCGGAAACATGCAGGTAATGACAAAGGCTGTAACCACCCATAACCATTGCAAGGGAAAGTAATATTTCTGTCTGAAAGTGATCGATTGATTTCATTAATTTATAACCGGCATAACCAATTATAAATCCAGCTACAATCCCTCCTAATGCTTCCCGTGCAAATAAGGTTATTACTGAACCGAATGAAGCATTTTCACTCCCCTGGACAATGATTTGTAAGATGGTTGCAAACAATACTACACCAACTCCATCATTAAACAAAGATTCTCCTGTAATTTTTATTTCAACTGATTTCGATATTCCGGCCTTTTTCAATATTCCAAGCACAGCAATCGGATCGGTGGGCGAAATGAGTGAACCAAAAAGAAGGCAATAGATAAAAGAAATATTTTCTCCGAAAAGTCTGAAAAGAAAATATGTTCCTGTTCCTACCAGTAAAGTAGAGATCATGACACCGACGGTAGAAAAAGTAATAATACTCAATGCTGAGTTTTTGAGCTGCTGATAACCGACATGCAGTGATCCGGCAAAAAGCAGGAAGCTCAGGAGAATGCCCAATATAAATTCCGAAAAATCAATTGTGGTAAGTTGGACTTGTATATAATTAACAAAGCCGGGAGAAAATCGGCTCGTGATAATTAGTCCGATAGAAATTACGGCGCCCATCAGCATCAATGCAATTCCAGAAGGAAGCTGTAGCCACCTAATATTGATATAAGAAAATACAGCCGCAAGCGAGATCAATACGGAAAATAAAAGAAAAAAATCCATTGTAAAAATTTGACGCTAAGGTACAATTTCCCCGTGCTGCCCATACAGAATAGTATGCAAAGAGCCGGATCATTTCTGATCCGGCTCAAACAGGGTGCAAGCAATAACCTTAACCCGACGCTCCCTGCCCTAAACTAATTCATACGCATTTGCGTTGCTCCAAGCATTCCATCTTCTGTGAATACCTGTACTTTATAGATTCCTTTCTGCTTCATTTTACTGTCCAACTTTACATTCAACGAGATGGTCTGAGGTGTTCCTGACAAATCAGCTGCTTGTGTTTTAACCGCTGTAATTGTCCTGCCATCTTTCAATGTGATCTTTTTATTTGATTTGTTTGCGACTGGTTTTCCCTGCGGATCGAGAACAACAAGATAAATTTCTTTGCTGCCTGTTGCTGAAGATATAGTTGACGGAAGCTCAAAGCTTACCCCGATTTCATTGGTACGTTTTGCTTTGGCAGTTACTTTACTGCTGTTCCGCATCATATCAACCCGAAAATTCCCTGCTCTCGAATTTAAAATATCAGCTGCATAAAGTTTGTCCTGAAGTGACATGTTGTCCCTTTCAAGCTGCCCAATGTTTTGTGAAAGGCGCAGATTATCTTCCTGTAGCTGATGGTTTTCTGCAAGAAGGTTTTGTATCTGTTTCTCCATCGACAGGCGCTCTGTTTTCAGGTCACGCAATTGTTTTCTCAATGAAGCAACGGTTGCATTTTCTGCCAACAGCTTGTCTATCTGCGTTTGTTTTTCGTGCAAAGCAGCTTCAGATTCCGCGAGTTTTTTATCCAGCTCAGCATTTCGGCCTTTGGAATTTTCAAGCTCAATTCTCGTGTCCTGCATCTCTTTATCGAGCAATTGCTTCACCGCAAGAATAGAATCCTGTGCAAGACGCGCACGATCTGCATCAGACTTGTACGTCTGACCGGAATTGTAATAAAACAAGGTTGATGACACTGCCAATACAAGCAATACGGTAAGCCCACCCGCAATCCATCTGGCTTTTTTCTCGATAGTCATGGTTTATTTATTTTGGTTTGGTTTGTTCGTCTGCATAAAATTGAAAAGCATATCAAGTTTTGGTACAAGAATGATTTCTGTTCTGCGGTTTTGCGCTCTGCCATCCGTTGTGGCATTGGAAGATTTGGGTTGGAATTCTGCGCGGCCTGAAGCTGTTATTGACTTTGGATTTACATGATATTCATTTGAAAGAATGCGTGTAATATTAACTGCCCGGTCAACACTTAAATCCCAATTGTCTTTATACCTGGCAGTATTGATCGGAAGGCTATCGGTATGCCCTTCTACCTGTATTCCAATCTCCGGATTTTTAATCATTACATCAGCCAGCTTTCGCAATGCCTGCTTGCCTTTGTCTTCGACAGCTGCGCTTCCTGACTTAAACAGCAATTTATCAGACATTGAAATGTAAATTTTACCATTGCGTTGCTCAACAGTAAGCTCATCTGATTTAAATCCATTCAGCGCATTTTTTACGACATTGTTCAGCGCATTCATAACAGAATCCTGGCGACTGATAAATGTTTCTAATTCATTGAGCCTGCTTTCACGCAGGGCGAGCAGAATTTCCTTTTGCCGGAGCTCTTCTGTTTTGAAACGTAATGCAGCGCTTAATTGTCCGGCCTGCGATAAGCTGGAATTCATCAGCGAATCGTAGCTAAGCCTTAAACTGCCAAGATCGGAAGCCAGCTGAAAATTGTCATTGGAAAATCGGGTGCTGTCATTTCTTAATCGCCCGTTCTCTTCCAATAAGTTTGCATTGCGCTGGTCACAATCAAATGCTTTTTTCCGTGAGCTCGCATTATCATCCACTACTGCATGGTATCGTTTAGAAGACACACAGGTGCAAAGCAGAAGCGGCATTGCAAGAAAAACAATAAGGAAAGTTTTACTCGACAGATGAACCATACAGGCAGTTTGTATAACGTTTACTATTAACGTTTCAAATGTATACTGCCGGTATTAGAAGGGACTTAAAAGCAGATTATAAATTGCTTAGATTACGGAAGCAGATGGAATTGTAACTGTAAATACGGAGCCTTTGTTAACCTGGCTGTTTACTGCAATCTGTGCTTTATGAAGTTTCACAATTTTTTCAACCAATGATAAACCAATTCCATGTCCGCTGATAGTAACAACATTCAATCCACGGTAAAAAGGCTGGAAAATGAAAGGCAGATCATTTTCGCCTATCCCGATTCCATCATCTTTAAACCTGATAATAATGCGGCTTCCGAGTGTTTGAAGTGATATTTGTATTTCTTTTGAAGGATTGAACTTGCACGCGTTATCAATCAGGTTGACAAAAGCTGTTTTGAGCAGGTACTCGTTTGCCAGAACAATCAGCTGACGTTCTTCATCGGGCAGATCGGGCGAAAATATGATTTTGTATTCCGGGTGTTTTTCATGCAGTTCATCTTTGCATTGCCATATCAGCTCATCAATACGCAGTGGCTTGAAATCAACTTTTATTTCGTCAGAGTTAAGACGTGCAAGATCGAGCAAACGCAAAGAAACAACGTTCAGCTTGCGTACATCTTCCAGAACGGAACACAGGGTTTTATGATATTCTTCCGGAGTGCGTTCACGTAACAAAAGCACTTCTATTTGCGAAGTAATTATGGTAAGCGGATTTTTTAATTCATGCGATGCATTTGCTACAAAAGCTTTCTGGAGCTGGAAAGTAGTTTCAACCCGTGCAAGCATTTCATTAAAAGTTGCGGATAGTCTTGCAATTTCATCTTTTTTGTTTCCTTCATTCAGCCGCGTGCTCAGGTTGGTTGCGGATATTGTATTTACCTTCTCAATCATCAGGTTGATTGGCCGCAGAGCGCGACCAGAATAAATCCAACCAGACCAGGCAACGATAACCAGGATCAGGAAAAATGAAATCATTAAAATATTGGAAAGATTCTCCAGTTTTCTTTTGCCATACCGATCAATTGCGCCCGCAGTAACAGCAAACCTGTTGAATTTATCTACATATAAAACACCTATTACTTCGAAGTCTCCCTGGCGCCAATGCTGCTCACCCTCAAGACGTATTTTATTCAACAGTCCGGGAGAAGATCCGAAACTAACGGTGTCGTTGCTGGTATATAATTCTTCGTTCAGGTAATTATAAATCGTTACGTTTTCCTTATACAAAACGTCTTTTTTATTCTGATCAATAATTTTCAGAAGCTCTGTGTTTACCGCATCTACTTTTATCAATAATTCGGCAGTTGTATTGGCTTTATCTCTCAGCCGGTCGTAAAATTGATTTTCACGATAATAAGCGGAAGAAAAATAAATTGCAAGATGTGAAATAAGCACGATGACAGCTACAATTCCAACAAACTGCAAAGTAAGACGTGTGCGGATCTGCATTATTTTTCTTTCATAACATATCCCATTCCGAATTGCGTATGAATAAGCTTTGGGGAAAAATCTTTGTCAATCTTTTTCCGCAGGTAATTGATATACACTTCCACAACATTCGTTCCTGTATCAAAATCAATTCCCCAGACCCGTTCAGCAATTTCTACTTTAGAAAGCACACGGCCTTTATTGGAAATAAAAAATTCAAGCAAGGCAAATTCCTTTGCAGTCAGATCAATTTGTTTGCCAGACCTGATTGCCTTTTTAATATCAAAATTCAATTCAAGGTCAGCAATGGTTAATACATGTGGCTTAGCTACGATCTGGGGATTTCGTTTTAACAATGCTTTTATACGAACAAGCAATTCCTGGAATTCAAATGGCTTGGCGAGATAGTCGTCAGCACCGGAATCAAAGCCTTCTACTTTATCAGAAACAGTTCCAAGCGCCGTTAACATTAATATAGGTGTTTGCAATTGCGCTTCCCGCAACTGCCGGCACAGTTCTATTCCATTGATGCCCGGCATAATTATATCAGTTACAATCAGGTCATAATTGTTTCTTAATGCCATTTTTTTTCCCATATCGCCATCAAACGCAACTTCAACCTGGTATTGATGTTCTTCCAGCCCTTGTTTTACCGAACGGGCTGTCTTTACTTCGTCTTCAATAATAAGCAATCGCTGCATGGTCTAAAGTTACAAAGCAAAATATGCTGTTTACTACCAAAATAAGAAAATCGCTGAAAGAAAATAAGGGGGCGGAAAAGAGGATATTTTTGGCAATACCTTCCGCCCCCAATTTAACAAAACACCGTCAACCTTATACGAAGATAAATTTTGACGCAACGTTAAAAATTAGAGTTCCATTAGAATTTAATGTTGCGTGCTGAAATTGCTAAATGATCGTATAAACAATTTTTATTTCTATTATTTCCGATCTAAAGCATAAGCATAGTTATCCCTGATAATTTCAATCGACTGTTTTATTTTCTCCCTGCTTTGATGTGTTCCTTGCTTTTTATATTCTTCTTTTAAGCGAATAAACAGCCGTTGAATAATTTCATCTTTATACCATCCGGGAACAGCATTTAAGCTTAATTGCATTGCAAGAACCTCCGGCAGATTTCCTGGTTCACCATCCTCAATCATTTTAAGAACCTGCTTAATAACAACTGCATCAAATGCTTCAAGAAAGGATTGTGGCATGATCTGTCAGGTTAATATTTAACCAAATTTATAACAGTCAACACTTCATTATATTAGAATAGGATTAAAAAATATTCTCTTAAACCATCCAGCCAATTATCACTCATCCGTACTAAGCAACTCTGACAATAACTTCAACGTATCCGCAGAAGCTTTTTCTTTAAAGTTTAATGGTTTAAGAATATATCCGGTGATTCCCAGGTTCTGTGTAGCCGCTTTATCATACTCTTCCGACGAGGTTGTAATGATGAAAATCTTAATGTTTTTAAGGCTGGAATAATTTTTAATAATACCGAGAAATTCAATGCCACTCATTTTTGGCATGTTGATATCCAATAATATCACATCAGGCACAAACCTTGAACCATCCGGCAGTGTTTCGGTCAGCATATTCAAAGCATCCACGCCATTGTGTGCAATATGCAGGGTATGCACCACGTCAATTTTTTTAAAAGCGCGCTTTACACTTTCAATATCCAGGTAATCGTCTTCAACAAGTAAAATGATATTGTTTTTCATGTTATTTAATTTAGTTTTTCCTTGCGTATTGGCCAGGTGAATGTAAATGTTGATCCTTCACCGAATTTAGATTTAACCCAGATAGAACCTTTATGATCTTCAATTATTTTCTTAATGATGGCCAGCCCTACTCCCGTACTTTCAAAAGCATCTCTTTCCTGCAAAGTCTGGAAAATCACGAAAATTTTCTCAAAATACTCCGATTGAATTCCTGCTCCATTATCTGAAACTGAAAATTCATAATAGCCCGTAATTTCCCTGGAAGTAATCGTAATACGACCAATGCTCTTATCATTGTATTTTACAGCATTGCTGATCAGGTTCGAAAAAATCTGTTCCATGAGCAGCTTTTCAGTTACCAGTTCAGGCATATTTTCGTCTACGATTACTTCATAATTTTCAGGAACCAGGAGGTCTACAATTTCATTGACGAGATTTGCCACATTAAATTTCTGAACATCTTTCTTTCCCTTGCTTACACGTGCATAATCAAGCAGACCATTGATCATATTTTCGAGGCGTATTGCCCGGCCTTTGATCAGGATAAGGTTGCGTTTTATTTCAGGTGAAATTTCATGATCATGATCTTCCTCAATCCACGAAATAATATTTGATATACCACGCAGCGGCGCTTTTAAATCATGAGAAACCACATAAGCGAATTCATCCAGCTCTTTATTCTTTTTTGTGAGCTCGTTAAAGTTTTTTTCCAGTGTTTTAGACATTACATTGAGAGATACAGCTAATTTATTCAGCTCATCTTTTTTTGGATCATTCAGCGTTTTAAAACTGCCTTTTGAAATATCTTCAGCAAGATTTACCATTTTTGAAATGCGTCTTGTAATGGTTATGATAAAATACAAACTTGATAATAGCGCCAATACTATTGACAACAATGCAAGACCGAGCGTAATATCTTTGGTGTACGATAAAGAAGACTGGAGTGTTTTCCTTCTTTCAAGCCTGATCATATATTCATAATTATCGAATGCATAAAACATCTCATGAATTTTGTCATTCAGCTTTTTCCCCACTTCCATCCTGAGCTTTGTCTCAAAAAGTTCCTTGTACCTTTTACTTGCTTCGGGTAATGTATCCAGCCTTGTTGTAATGAGTCCATCGGTATAATTCAGCCATTGCTTATGCAACATATAAATAGAATCAAGCTTTTCTTTTTGTTTTGAAGAGTTCAGCAATGAAAGTTCTTCTTTTATCAAAGTCGGAACGCTGCGCATGCCTTCATAATAAGGCTCTAAAAAAACTTCCTGTCCGGTGAGCAGGAAACCTCTGAATCCGCTCTGCATTTCAATAATTTCTTTATGCAGAATATTTGAATTCCTGATCACAGTTTCTGAATTACTGATATAGGTTGTATTTATTAAAACCTGGTTGGATAAGCGCTGGTTAACGAAATAGTTTATGAAAAAGATCAGGATGAGAACAAAAAAGCCTGTAAACAACTGAAGACGGATCGACATACTAATTCTCCTTTAAGTGACTATTCGTGATCAATCGTATTATTAACAAGCAATTTTCTATACCTGCTGAAAATACCTGATTTTGAAATAAATCCCAAATAGATTCCGTTCTCAACAACAGGTAAATTCCAGACATCTGTACTGTCAAATTTCTTCATAACTGCATACATCTCCTCATCAGGCAAAATCACAGCAGCTGGCAAACGCATTAATTGTTTTACGCTCATTGAATTATATAATTCTTTCTTGAACATAATTTCCCTGATGTCATCCAGCTGAATAATTCCGATAAGCTGCTGTTCCTTATCGATGACAGGGAAAAGACTGCGATGCGAATGAACAATGGTATTCACTAATTCACCCAGCGTCATTTCCTGGTTGACAGTCTGAAAATCAGTTTCAAGTATTTTTCTGACTTTCAATTTACTCAAAATATTCTTATCCTTATTGTGTGTGAAAATATCGCCTTTTTTTGCCAGCTGTTTTGTATCCATAGAAAATGGCTCGAAGTATTTTACAATGGAATAGCTGAGTGCAGATACAATCATCAGCGGAATCATTAATTCGTAGCCGCCGGTGATTTCCGCAATAAGGAATATTCCTGTGAGCGGAGCATGAAAAATCCCAGTCAGTATTCCTGACATGGCTACAATCGTAAAATTGGCAACCGGAAGTTTTGCAATGCCAAGCATGCTTATTCCTCTTGAGAAGAAAAATCCAAGATAAGCTCCCACAAAAAGCGATGGTGCAAAATTTCCTCCGTTACCGCCGCTTCCAAGCGTTACCGCTGTAGCCATAACTTTCACCATCATAATTGCGCCGATAAAGAAAAGCACAATCCATCCGTTAGCTGAGAAGCTTTCAAACAAGCTGTTTTTCATCAATTGCTCCGGATGTATTTCTGCAAGTGTTTTAATGCTTTCATACCCTTCACCATACAGCGAAGGAAACATCCAGATCAGCAATGCTAATGTTGCGCCCCCGATTGCAATTCGTTTCCACAATGAACCGATCTTATGGCTGAAAAATGCTTCAATCCGCGGAAATGTTCTGGAATAATAAACAGAAACAAATCCGGCGAGAATACCAAGCACAACATAAAATGGAATATTATAATAATCAAATGGCTGGCGCAGATTGAATGAAAGCAGGATATGTTCCTGCAAAATTATTTTAGAAACCAGCGTTCCGGTAGCAGCAGCAATCATTATCGGAATGAATGCTGATACCGTCACATCGGCCAATAAAACTTCAAGCGAAAAAAGCAGTCCTGCAATAGGTGCGTTGAACGCTGCACCAATGCCGGCCGCCGCACCACAGGCTAAAAGTAATGTCCTATCCTTATAAGTGAGGCGATACGTTTTCCCATAATTTGATCCGATTGCGGAACCTGTAGTTACAATCGGCGATTCTAAACCTGCAGAGCCGCCTAAACCAACAGTGAGCGCGCTTGTTATGATATGCGAATACATCTGGTGAGCCGGTAAACGGGAATTCTTTTTAGCAATGGCATTAAGAATAAATGCAGAACCTCTGTGCAGGTTGCCTTTCAAAATGCGGCGAACAAAAATAACCGTCAATAAGATTCCGATTGCAGGAAAAAGAAGATAATAGATATATTGATACGGAATGTGATAATCATGCGTAATTGCAAGCTTGATATAATGTACAAAAGTCTTGAGCAGCACGGCTGCAAGACCCGCAGTAAAGCCAACAAAAATGCTGGAAATAATCAGAAATTGCTTTTTGCTGACTTTCTGATGAACCCACTCAATGCAGAATTCAATATAACGGGTATATTTTGACACGTTACAAAGGTAAATCTGATCTCTTGACTTTCCTGCTTTTTATTTTCAATGCAACAAGAAATGTCGCTGTTATAAAAAACAGGGGAACCATTACAATGCCAATGACAGAAAGAAATAATTTAAGAATTTCCATAATTACTCAGTTAAACCGGGGACCTGCCATCTCTGACAAGTCCCCGGTGGCACACATTACAAAACAAACCAATCAAACCAACTATTTGTATTGTATTTTAATTCAACGAAATCTGCCAGGGAACATTTTTTCTCAATGGATCCGGGCTTATCCATGTGATATAGCTTTTAAATCCGTCAACAGCACGTTCAATGAAATAAGCGATTGAACCGAATTGTGCTCTGAATTTGCCCGGTTCAACTTCGGATAAACTTTTGCAACGTTCTATTATTTCATCAGAAATAAATCCGGCATGAAAAACAGGAAGCGTAACAGTATGTTCCGACTTATTCTTTTGCCATTCAATATTCCAGAAATACTGGTTGTCAATAATGGCAAACAGGCGGTAATGGCCTTCCCCGCTATCTGTATTCTGCCGTTTGAACAAGTCTTCGAAAAAATATTGGGTCATAGGCTGCAATGTTATGTAGACATTAAAGAACAAAGGTTGACATAAGTCATTCCTGGAATTACGGTTCTTTAATTTGAGTTTGACCAATGCGCTGAAATTTCAATAATCACCAGGTAATCCCAGAAATCAGCTTCATAATTAGCAATAGCAGCTTTTAAACGTAATTGCCGCGTTTTGTTTTTTTCATTCTGGAAACTCTTCTTAAGATCAATATGGAGCTGGCGCAAAACATCTTTCAGCTGCCATTCTTCAATACCTTCAACAATAATAGAAGAGCGGACAACATCTCCAAGATTTTCCAGGTCATCAATATCCAGCGTCTGGTCAATATAGTTAAGCACTATATCAATTAAAGCAACGGCCATATATTGTATATTAAATCCTTAAAAATCACGTGTTGCCGGATTTCCGTGGATGGTGAAACAAAAACTTTGTAAAATTAAAGCTACAATACCAGCACAATGGTGACTTTTATCAATTTCAGGAATAATTTTTTATCCGCTATATTTAGGCAATATGGGATTCGAACTGAATAAATTTTATTTCGCAAATGCTAAAGTTTTTGCAAGTCTTCCACACCAGGATAAGCTTAAACTGGATAAGGGAATAATAAAACGTAAAATCAAGACGGGGAAAATAATTTATAAAGAAGGTTCGCTTCCAAAGGGTATTTATATTCTGAAAAAAGGTAAAGTAAAGATTTACCAAACAACACAGGAAGGCCGTCCCCAGATCGTGTACATCTATACCAAAGGAGAAATATTTGGTTACCGGCCTATATTATGTCATGAAACGCACCCTGTAACAGCAGCAGCGCTGGAAGAATGTTCGTATGATTTTATTCCACGGGAATTTTTCCAGGAATGCCTGCACAATTCCTACGAATTATGTCATGCCTTGCTTGTTTCAATGAGCCATGAATTTTCCGTTTGGGTAAATAACATTTCTGTTTTTGCTCAATACCCCGTCAAATCACGTGTGGCTCTTGGATTATTGGTGCTGAAAGAAAAATACAAAGTCAAAGGCGCTGCCAGTGACATCAATTTATCTCGTGAAGATTTGGCCAGCTACGTTGGCACGGTAAAAGAATCTGCGGTACGTGCGTTACAGGATTTTAAAAGACTGAAAATTATCGAAACACAGGGAAGAAAAATCCGGATTCTGAAACCTGAAGAATTGAAAGCCATTGCGAATTTTTATTGAGAAATAACAGGATTCTACGATTTGCTCATTTATTAATCATCCAATTAAACCATGCCTTCATTCGACATCGTCAGCAAAATAGACACGCAAACTTTAGACAACGCGATCAACAGCGCACGTAAAGAAGTATTCGGCCGCTTTGATTTCAAGGGAACAAAAAGCGATATCGATCTGAATAAAAAAGATCTTATCCTGAATATTCTGACTGAAAATGAAATGCGTTTAGAATCGATTGTTGACATTATCCGCAACCGGATGATCAAACAGGGAATTGATCCGCGTTGTATTGATGAGGGGAAAGAACATTACGCTTCCGGAAATATGGTGAAGAAGGAGATCAAGATCAAATCGGGAATTGATAAAGATGCTGCGCGGAAAATTCAAAAAGACATTAAAGAATCGAAGCTGAAAGTGCAGGCGCAGCAAATGGATGATATGGTGCGTGTGACTGCAAAAAAGATTGATGATCTGCAGGCCGTTATTTCATTGGTAAGACAAGGTGATTATGAATTGCCGGTGCAGTTTGTGAATATGAAATAGGATTTCTTAGTTCAGCACTTTCTTCACATCATCATACGATTCCTGCGAACTCATCTTTATAACAATATGTGCGGAAGGAAAGTCCTGTTGTATCTCTTGCCGTATAGTATCAAAATCCGCGATCGTTTGCGGTTCATTCCATGAATTTTCAAGCATGGCAAACGTAATTTCATAATTGCCATTCGATTTATCGAGGTAAACATTAATCGTTCTTGAATTTACAAATACACCTGTACGCTCCAGGCTCTGTTCAATCTTGTCTACTTCAGCTTCGGTAATAGTTCCTTTCGGGTACATGATGATATTCTCCGAAGTACCGTATGACTTTGTTGATGATGTAAATACCGGATCAGTAAAATAAACATAGGCAAAAACACAACCGCCTGTAATCAATAAACTAATCAGTGCTACGCCGGCAATCTTCCAGCCATTAAACAAACTTCCGCCTTTTTGTAAATAAGCTTCGATTTGTTTTCCCTGGTAATAGTGCATAATGCCATAAGCGATACCTGTGTATACAAGCGGAAACAGTACGTTAGGAATTTTAATATTGGCAGGCAGGTTAAAAACAACAACAAAAAGAAGCACGGTAAAAAGAATGCTGCTGATCCAGATGCTCCTGGCTTTTGCGGAGTCGCCAAACACTTTAAAATTATGGGCAATCATATATGCCGCCGCTAGTGGCCCGCCAATAAACGTTGCAGCATAAATCGATTTTCCCTGGAAGATTTTCGGCAGCGTTGGATCAACTGCATCGATTGGTTCCACCCTGGTTTCTGTATTATCCATTTGTTTTATTTAATGCTGCGTGTAACCTTAACCAACGAATCAGTAAGCGGATTCATGATCTTTTCTTCTGTATATGTTGAAGTTTTTGCCGAATCATTTCCGAACACAAAAAAAGCATCGTAGATATAATCCAGTGAGGCAGTATGGTTTCCGTCCTTCGATTCACCACTCATCGTTCCTTCAAAAAATGCAGTCGGTCGTGCAACATTTTTATCTTCACCCGATTTCATTGTATTTATTTTAACCGGAATTCCTTTTTCATCGATGCGGTAATACTGCACATCTGTCATGCCTGAACCGAGGAAAGGCTGAATGATAAGAACACCGTTTGCAGGAATATTCAAAATCGTTCTTCCGTCTTTCTTTTCAGGAATAAGGCCATTCTTTTCTCCATACACGACTCTCACCTGCCCCGAAAAATCATGCGGAACAATTACAGTCACGGCTTCCTTTTTGTTAATAGCGCTGAGGATAAGATTAAAACAGACAAACCACAGAATGATCGGAACACCGACAATAAGTAATTTTGTAAGCCATGATTTTTTTGAAAACAGGATGAGAATGGTTCCTAAAAGAAAAAACGGAATACCAAAGATGAGCATGAACAAATTAAAACAAATGATCCAGCCACAAAGAATAAGGACGATTCCAAAAATAAATTTAGAGTTGGATTTTAATACGGCCATGAAAGTTGATACGAATTACTCCGCCGCGGCGGATGAAGGCGAATATACGAATCCGCTGTTATTTAATTGCGATGCGAAGCGTATGTAATTGCCAATGACCATCAATTACTTTTACTAAATATATTCCGGCATTAAGGTCAGAAACATAAATCGAAATTTCATTTTGCTGAACTTTATCCTGCTTCACTGCTACTCTTCCGGTTGCATCGAGAATTTCTATTTCCGTTATTAAATTATTGCTCAACAATTCTAGCGTAATAAAATCAGTGGCCGGATTCGGATAAACAAGCAGTGAATTATTTTCAGTTACAGTAATAACATCTGTTGAAATTAATTCTTCGCTCATTCCGAACTTTACTACGTAACCGTCACCGGCACCGGCATTTGTTGCCTGGAATGGATTCGATCCTGTCGGAAGATTTGTACTATATGAATTTCCGCAGGCAAAAACATTTGTGTCTGCATCCACCACCATCGCAAGTAAAGCATCTACTCCGTTGCCGCCCATAAATGTTCCTGAAATCATTTGTCCTGATGTATCCATCTTGATCACAAATCCATCACCGTTTGCTGCGTAAGCAGACTGAATAGCATTCGCGCTTACAGGAAATGCCGGGCTTTCTGTTTGTCCACAGATGAAAATATATTTTCCAAGCCGATACATTCCCCACGCAACATCCTGTCCACCGCCGCCTACGAAAGTTGACCATACCAATTGCCCTGTGGAATCGAAACGCGAAACATACACATCATTCTGACCAAGGATGGTTGGTTGAAAAATAGTTCCCTGTGTCGGAAAGTCTGCGCTATAAGTAAAGCCGGTGATATATAAATTTCCATTTTCATCGCCGACAATTCCATTTGCATCTTCGGTATTTGTGCCGCCGAAAAAAGTAGCGTACAAACGTGCACCGGCCATGCTGAATTTCACGACATAATTATCCGGTTGATTCATTAATCCGTTTTGCCATGCATCGGGAGTAACCGGAAAATTAAAGCTGCGTGTAGCGCCTGTAAATGCAATTTCATTTTGCGGTGTTACTGTTACGGCGTGAATATCTTCAACAAATGAACCTCCGTAATACGTTGACCATTGCACATTGAATGCATTGTCAAACACAGCAACAAATGCATCAATCATTCCTGCCATTGTTCCCTGGAAACCGCTGCCGGCAAAAGGGAGATCGGTGGAGGAAGAAGATCCTGCAAGTACAATTTCACCGTTGACACCTTTGGCAATTGAAAGTCCCAGGTCGCTTGCTGTTCCGCCATAATACGTGGAGCGCACAAGCTGGCCGGAATCATTCAGCATGAGCAAAAACGCATCGTAGCTTCCACCTTGTGTTGCCTGCGTTGCATTGAACATGGGAAGGTCTGTGCTGTTGGTCATTCCTGCGATCACAAAAGATGAATCAAGTGCGATGAGCTGATAAGCGCCGTCGAAATTTGTGCCGCCGTAAAATGTAGACCACAAACAATTACCGGCCTTATCAAATCGTGTAACTACAGCATCGTAATTCGTTGCGAATGTATCCTGGTACGAACCTGGAGTTGAAGGGAAATCGGCGCTTGCTGTTCTTCCTGTGATCACTACTCCGCTGTCGTTGGTCAGGGTAATACCAAAAATTTCATCGGAATTTGTTCCGCCAATATACGTGAGCCATTCAATGGAAGAGGTCAATGCAATTTGTTCATTACCGCAGTTTGTTTGTAGAAAATAGGTAGGATATAAAAATGGAAAGTTCGGACAAAAGGTTCTCGATCTTTGTACCTGGAGCTGATCGGATTTCCGAACCATGGTTTCCGAAAAACCTGAAGGAGCTTCACCGAAAGAATAAAAAGAATAACCTGTGCCCGGAAGCGGCCATGCTCCTGCACCAGATAAATCAAAAGAAATCTGTGCAGGAAAACCCGGATCGTGAATGTTTACACATTTCTTTATGCAATCACCCGTGACAGAAAACTCAAGATCGGCACCGGTGAATGCATTGCGGTAAATTATTTTGTTGAAACAAGCAATCGAAAAATTCCCTGATGCTGTATAGTATGAATTTTTTGCAGTAGTTTTTTCTATTCCTTCCGGCATGCAGATTTTTCCGTTTTCGAAAAAGAAATCGATGCGGCAACCTTTTCTCTCGTTGTTATTTTCAACTACAGAATAACCCCGGTCAGAAAAGAAATAGCTGCGTTCTTTGCCGCGAAGAATAAACAGGATCTGCGGATTAAGACCGCCACGTGTATTTATTGTTTCGCATTTAACCTGGCCTTTATTCTCTTCAAAAACTGCTTTTGAAAGAAACTTGTTTTCCCCTTCCGCAAAAAGCAGTGATGGAAAAAGCAGCACGAAAAATATCAATTGTTTCATATTGGAACAAAAAAGGTTTTCAATTACGAAAACCTTTTTCATATTTATTTATTAATTCGATTACCGGATAACAGAAACGCGCCCAACAAATTTATGCGGATCACCATTCTCATCCTTAAAGTGAACGCTCCAAACGTAAGTATCGATCTGCACGTCAGGTCCGACACCGTCTACCTTTCCGTTCCAGCCTTTGTACAAATCAGTGGAAACGAATATCTGTTTGCCCCAACGATCGAAGACCAGCAGCTGGAATGTGGAGTTATCAATTCCTTCTCCGAATACATAGAACAAATCATTTTTTCCATCGCCGTTTGGTGTGAAAGCATTCGGTGCAAAGAATGACCAGTCGGGCTCAATAATAACATAATCGTAAGCGGTATCTCTGCAACCGTATTGATTCGAAGCATACTGCACGATTGAATACGTTCCCGGCATTGTATATGTAAAATTGAACGACGTTACAAAATTGGTGACCTCTGACCCAAGCAAATCTCCCATAGAATATTTTGTAGTATCACAGCTGACGCAATTCGGAGTAATGCTGATCATCGGGTTGATAATGCTTGTGGTTTGCGGTGTTACAGTAAAACCTGCAACCGGAACAGGGAACGCATTGATCATGGCAGGATAAATAATTGTTGCCGGACAACCATTGATGTCAGTTACGGTATACGTTATCGCAAATGAACCTGCTGTATTGTAACAATGCGACGCCTGACATGTGCTGGCAGTGGTCTGATCACCGAAATCGTATGTACACGATGCTGCAGCGGGATTAGAGGCTCCAGTGAATGTTACACAAAATCCGGCACAACCAGAAGTGATGTCTGGCGTTGCACTGATCTGCGGTGTCGGATAAACAGTAATGGTAACTGAATCAATTACTGCTATTGAACCACAATTGTCTGTCACGGTAACGGTGTAATTTGTTGTAACCGTTGGCGTGGCAGTTGTAGATTGGGCAGATGGATTTGCAACGCTTGAAGCAGGTTGCCATGCGTAATTGTAAGGTCCATTATCGCCACCGGAAGCTGCTACGGAAATTGCACCCGCATTACCCGGGCAAACAGATACATCCGGTGAAGCAGTAACAGTTAATGGAGAAGCAACAACCACTTTTACAGTATCTGTATTCATGCAGCCAAATGCATCGGTCACATTTACAACATAAATTTCAGCGGTCTGCGGGCATGCCTGTGTCGCTGCAGTATTCGGACTTGATAAAGTTGCAGCGGGTGTCCATGCATACTGAGTTCCACCGCTGGCAAGAAGACTTGCACAGTTATTTCCGCAAATGGTCTGATCAACACCTGAATCTGCGTTTGGCAATGCGTGCACGGAAACATCTACTGAATCTGAACTTTGACAACCGTATGCATCCGTAAGTGTCATTGTATATTCAGCAGTTGCAGTTGGTGCAACGGTTGGTGTTGCAGTTGTTGAACCGCTTGTAATATTGGGTCCGGCCCAAGTGTAATTTGTTCCGCCGCTTCCGTTTAGTATCGTTGATCCTCCAATGCAGATATCATCGTCAGCACCTGCATTCGGAACAGGAAGGCTTCTTACCAATACCGTTACACTATCGAGACCTGTACAACCATATTGATTGGAAACGTTGACAGTAAATGTTGTTGTAACGGATGGTGTTACGGTTGGTGTTGCAGTATTTGCTCCGTTCATAGGAGAAAATGGAGTTGAGCTCCAGGAATAATTTGTTCCTCCTGTTCCGGTTAATACCGTTGACGCGCCGCTGCAAATACTGTCAGGCAATCCTGCATCTACTACAATATTATTTGCAACCGTAACATTTACAGTTGCAGAATCAACACAACCAGATGCAGTAGTTCCTGTTACAGTATATGTTGTTGTTGCCGGTGGATTTACTTCTACCTGCGAACCATCGGGCAGTAAAAATGAAATACCAGCCATCGGACTCCAAGTATACGTGCTTGCGCCAGTAACGCTGATTGTATCGCTTGAATTCGGACAAACAGTCGTTGCGGTATCGGAAAGAATTAATGAAGGAACATTATTTACAGTAACTGTTACATTCGAACTTGCTGTACATCCTGCTAAAGAAGTAGCAGTTACATTATACGTTGTTGTGGTCAATGGTGAAGCAGAAACAGAATCATGCGAAGCAGATAAATACATTAATCCTGTATTCGGAATCCAGTTGTATGAATTGGCGGAAGAACCTGCATCGATTGTAACGGAATACCCGGAACAGATGGAAGGATTAGGTGGTGAAAAAACAATTACCGGGGGCGGATTTACAGTTACTGTTACTGTTTGTGTGGCAGGACATAATCCTGATGTTGATACAGTATAGGTACTTGTTACTGTCGGAGAAATGGTGACGCTCGGACCTGTTGCGGTATAATTATTCGGGCCCGACCAGGTATAACCGCTGCTTCCGGAAACCGTCATTGTGACCGATTGCCCCGAACAGATGGAAGGTGCATTCGGATTAATTGTCAATGTTGGCACTGGCGTTATTCCCACGGAAACCGTATTCGATGTATTCGAACCGCAGCCGGGGCCTCCACTTACTACAGCATGAAAAAACGTTGCTGCGTTGACAGGACAAAATAGATACGGTGTGGTAGTGCCGCCTACAATATTTGTCCACGTTATTCCGTTCGGCGACGATTGCCATTGTATGTTTCCGTTCGAGCCTGTTAATGTTAAAGTGACACATCCGCCCTGGCAAACTGTGGGTGGTGAAACACTGGCCGTACCTGCAACTGGTGGTGGAGTAATAGTAACAGTTACAGTTACAGGAGGAACAGGATAACAAGCCACATATCCACCCGTAACTGTTACCGTGTAAACTGTAGTAACTGTTGGTGATACTGTAACGGTTTGCCCGATTAAATTTCCCGGCATCCATGTAAAAATCGGAATGCCTGTTCCGCATCCACCGGTGCCGTTAAGAATAGCATTCAATGTTGATTGCTGACCCGTGCAGATGACTGGAGGTGTTGCGGTTGCTGTAAGGAAAAAGTTAGGTGGTGTTCCAGGAGTTGTAAATGTGTAGGTGGTAGACCACGGTCCTGCAGACCCTGAACAAACCTGCTCACGCGAACGAAGTACATATACTGTTCCCGGGCATAAAGAGGCGAATGTAATTGTGACTGGGTTGTAAGGTTCAAGGACACAATTATCCGGCCATGAGGGCGCAGTATAATTGGGGACATTCAGAAGGGCATGATACCATGGATAAGTATTCCATGTAGCAGCAGAACATGCCGGCGCCGTACCAGTGAAATTCGAGGCACTGAAACAAGCAAGCTGAACTTCTAAATAATAAGGACCACATCCGCATGTTGCCGGGTCTGAGCTCCCGTTAACCGTAACACTTGATCCGCTGTTGGTCACTGAATATCCAACCAGTGCAACACCATGACATGCGAAAACTTCGTTTGTTCCCCCAATGAACACAGTAACGAATAACAAAATCCGGAGTAGGGTTTGCTTCATGTAATTAATATTAAAATTTTTTTTCTGTGTTTCATTATTGCCGGAAATTCAATGCCAATCGAAAAGCCGGAGTGTTTGATAGCATTAAATTTACGAAAATTTCTGAATATCAAAATATCAATGCAAATAAATATCGACAGGGTTGTTAACAAAAGAAAGAGTTTTCCGATGAGACTACCATGTAACCGGATGAATGGTGGCTGGCAGGGAAGCTGAAGAAGGGTATCAGTGCAAAGATCAACGGGATTTAATGGTGGTCAAGGTGTAAGACCGGCGTAGTGTGAGACCTTCCCCACTCTTAATGTAAAACTCAGTATTTCAATTGATTACAAACCATCATTCCCGCACCAAAAGTATATAATCAGTTATTTTGATCCCGCTTTAACCAGCTTTTCGTAATAACGGCACCATGGTCTAAGTCCGCAAATCTCACATTTCGGACTTCGTGCAACACAGATATACCTGCCGTGCAGAATAAGCCAATGATGGGCAATTGCAAGGTGCGCTTCGGGAATGAATTTCACCAATTGCTGTTCAGTCTGTAAAGGTGTTTTTGCATTGGTAGTCAGCCCTATTCGCGCAGATACCCGAAACACATGCGTATCAACTGCCATTGCAGGTTTATCATATACGACAGAAACAATTACATTGGCTGTTTTTCTTCCTACGCCCGGTAGTTTTATCAAATCCTCTATCGTATCAGGCACCACATTATTAAAATCGTGCACCAGCATTTTCGCCATGCCTACAATGTGCTTTGCTTTATTGTTTGGGTAAGAAATGCTTTTTATATAGTTAAAAACTTCATCCGGCGAAGAAGCGGCCAGCGTTTCTGCTTCCGGAAAACGTTTGAATAAAGAAGGTGTGATCATGTTCACACGCTTATCCGTGCATTGCGCAGAAAGAATAACTGCCACCAAAAGCTGGTATGGATCTTTGTATTGCAGTTCTGTTTCAGCAACCGGCACATTTTCTCTGAACCATGCGATGACACTTTCAAAACGCTCTTTTTTTGTCATGAAGCAAAGTTGCCACAGATTGCGCAGATTTCACAGATTCTGGATAAATAAAGAATCACAGAAAGGCCGGTGTTGCGCGGATTGAAAATAAAAAAGCGTCCCATTTTCATAGAACGCTTTATTTTATTTCGGTGCGATTTAGTTTGTCATCACACCATTGTTCCAATGCTCAACGCCGTTGATATTTCCGGTAGCATCGTAATACGTCCAAGTGCCGTTTTTTCCAGCGCCACTATAGGAACCGGTGTAATTCAGCTGACCATTTTCATGATAGCCATTCCAGTTTCCGGTACGCTGATGTGAAGTATTCATTGTTCCTTCTTCTGCTTTTGTTCCATTCGGATGATAAAAAACAGCAGCGCCGGTTGTGTAATTTATTTCAGAAGCAAGATGCCCGCCATATTCCCAGGTTTTCCAGGTGCCGGTAACTGTCCCTGCAGAAGTATAAAATTCTTCAGCGAGCAATTGTCCGTTATCAAACCAGTATTTCCAGGTGCCTGTTTTGTGAACAAGCCCCATTTTCTGGGCGATAATTTCTTTGCTGTCATTGGACAAAATGCCGGGATTGGCGCTGTATTGCCCATCCTCTGTTTTAGTGCCGTTTGGCGCATATTGTACGTGGTTATATTGCGCAAATCCGAGTGTGGATGCCAATACAAATAAGGAAATAGTGATGAGTCGTTTCATGATTGCCGTTATGAAAGATGTTTAACAAACTTACTCATAAAGAGTTTGATATGCAAGAGTTGGGAGAAAAATGGTTTGGGAGGTGCTGGTGATTTGCGGGGGATTATCAGGCTTTTTAAAGTGAAAGCAGAAAGCGATTGCGAAAACAAACAACGTGAAAAGAAAATGCCAGATCAATATGATTCGGGAAAACATGAAATTGAAATGGCTTCTTGCCGCCGACAGGAATGGCCTGAGCGATACTCATGATTACGATTATATCCCAACTAATTTTGATTCAGGACGGCTTCCTGATTCCTATGAAGTTATTGCCACATATCCCACCACAGACACATGGTTGCTAAAAATGAAGAAATAATTGAATGAATTAATATTCAAAAAAAGAAACACGCAGTCTGAAAAAATAAAATCCCGAACCTTAATGGCCCGGGATTTTATTTTTTTTCTATCTCTGGTTAAAATATTCTTTGCGCATTGAGCGTATAGGCTGTTTCTTTATTATCTCTCAATATTGTCAGATTTAATAATTTGCCTTCTTTTATAAGCTCATTTCCGTCGAAAAAAGTACATATTTCCTCCTGGGAAAGATTTATAGCTTTTTTTCCCTCAAATAAAATTATCTGGTCACCAACTTTGATCCCTTGTTTTTCGGCTTCTGAATTTTTCCATATACTACCCACGACAAGGTTACCCTTTTGAAATCCATAATTCAGTCCATAGCTTAATTGGTTATGCGGTAGTTCACGATCTTTCAACGGCAATAAATAAATATTATTTGCCTTCCAGTCAATCGTTACGATAAAATTTTCCAAAAATTTATTTCCAATCACACCGTTCTTTTTATTACTGATGTTTTTATATTTTCCAAATGTTAAAGGCAGGTTGGAAAAATCATGTCCGGCCATTTTAAGATTTGCATTGATAAGATAACTGGTTGCGTAGGTAGAATCCTTTCCGTAAATCGAATTGTAACCGAGACTGTAATTCGGTGCGATATCTTTTTCGGGAATTTTTTTCAGGAAATCATCTTTGTCTTCTGTAGAGAAAGTAATAAAGCCATTGAAGCCAGTATCAAGAATCCAGTTCATTTCAATACTGTCATTTAAAACAATTTTTATGAGCGGGCTGCCTGTAATCGGAGCCGGAGTAAATGGGATCTTAATCGCACCTCCAATATTTCCAAGTCTACCCAGCTCATCCGTTGATAAAATTTCGTTGGTCTCATAGTTGATTTGCCAGATACATTGACGCATAATATTTGCACCAATAATTCCTTCGAATAATTTACATTTTGTATCTGTAATTTGTGAAGGTTCTACTTCTACTGCACCAACTTTCACAAAGCTGACAGTACCAATTGATAAGCTATCGATCATGGGAAATGACTTTTTTACCGGATCCAGGCTATCAACTTTCCCTCCCATCCTAATTGTTTTGAGGTGCAACCTTTCCGATAGCCCTGGCGAAACAGTAGTTCCAGCGCCCGTATCAAAAATAAAATCCGAAGCCACAGATTGGTTCTCTACTTTTGTTTTAATGTAAATATGACTACTTGAATATTCAAATTTTAGTATAGAAATAAAGTTTTCCGTAACCAATGTGCTTTTCTTCATTTGCTTTATCCCTTTTAATGTGGTAAAAAGACTGCATGAAGAAAAAATAAGAATAACAAGAATTACAGGGAGGCAATAACGCTTTATCATATAAAAAACATCAGGGGAACCTTAATGGCTCGGGATTTTTTTGTGTTCCAATTCAAATTGTAACACCGAGTGTTTCGCTTAAAAAACAAGCGAAGAAATACCTTTTGCATAAGAAGTGTTTCGAAGCCCTAATTCACCTTCGTCAACTTCGCGCCACCCGGAAAAGAAAGGTTGATCGGATTTTTCACTTTCTCCTTCAGCAGTGAATATTCCAGCACATCACCCATTTTCTCTACATAATGGAATGTAATTCCTTTGAGATAAACCGGGTTGATCTCTTCTACATCCTTTTTATTCTCCACACAAAGAACAACTTCTTTTATTCCCGCACGTTTGGCAGCGAGGATCTTTTCACGGATTCCGCCCACAGCCAGCACACGTCCACGCAACGTAATTTCTCCTGTCATCGCCAGGTTCTTTTTCACTTTGCGTTGTGTGAATGCAGATGCAAGCGCTGTAAGCATTGCAATTCCTGCCGAAGGACCATCTTTCGGTGTCGCGCCTTCGGGAACGTGCACGTGAACATTGTAATGATCGAACAGCTCCGGATTTAATCCAAGCACATCGCTGTGTCCGCGTAAATATTCCAACGCAATTACTGCTGATTCTTTCATGACATCGCCAAGATTTCCGGTAAGTGTAAGTTTTCCTTTGCCGCGGCTGATGCTCGTTTCAATGAATAAAATATCGCCGCCGACCTGTGTCCATGCAAGACCTGTTACAACCCCTGCCACATCATTTCCCTGGTAACGGTCTTTTCCGTGCGCCGGTCCGAGGATCTTTTGAAGATCTTCAATGGTCGGCTTTACTTTATATTTTTTACCCATCGCGATATTCTTCGCTGCGTAACGCACCACTTTGCCAATCTTCTTCTCGATGTTACGCACGCCCGATTCGCGGGTATAATTCTCAATGATAAATTCTAGAACATCATCAGTGATCACCAGCTGTGTTTTTTTCACACCATGATCTTCCAGCTGCTTGGGAATTAAATGCCTGCGTGCAATCTCTAATTTTTCTTCGGTTGTATACCCTGAAACTTCAATGATCTCTAAACGATCGCGCAACGCAGGTTGAATACTTCCAATTGAATTGGCAGTGGCAATGAATAATACTTTAGAAAGATCGTAATCATGCTCCACGAAATTATCATAGAACGTGCTATTCTGCTCCGGGTCCAAAACTTCAAGCAGCGCAGAAGACGGATCGCCGTGCCAGTCGTTTCCTACTTTATCAATTTCATCAAGAATAAAAACCGGATTCGATGTGCCTGCTTTTTTAATGTTCTGCAGAATTCGTCCCGGCATTGCGCCAATATATGTTTTACGGTGACCACGAACTTCAGATTCATCTTTCAATCCGCCGAGCGACATGCGCACATATTTTCTTCCCAGCGCTTCTGCAACAGATTTCCCCAATGAAGTTTTACCAACGCCGGGAGGTCCGTAAAGGCAAAGAATAGGCGCTTTCATATCGCCTTTTAATTTCAATACGGCAAGATGTTCGAGAATACGCTCTTTCACTTTTTCCAGGCCGAAATGATCGCGGTCGAGAATTTTTTGTGCTTTGTTCAGATCAAAAAGGTCTTCTGAATATTCATTCCATGGCAGATCGAGCAGCAACTCAAGATAATTCGATTGTACGGAATGTTCTGCAGCATTCGGATTCATACGTTCGAGCTTGGCCATGTCTTTGGCAAATGCAGCGGCTACTTCTTTACTCCATTTTTTTGTTTTCGCCCGCTCCTTCATCTCAATCACTTCCTGCTCATTCGGATTACCACCCAACTCTTCCTGGATGGTTTTCATTTGCTGGTGCAGAAAATATTCGCGCTGTTGCTTGTCAATATCCACTTTTACTTTGGACTGAATCTGGTTTTTCAGCTCAAGCATTTGAAATTCTTTCGAGAGTAAAGTAAGCACACGTATAGCGCGTTCTTTTATATCAGCCAGCTCAAGAATAGATTGCTTCTCTCCTACTTCCGCATTCATATTGGAAGAAATGAAATTGAGCAGGAAAGAATTGCTCTCAATATTTTTAATTGCGATCTGTGCTTCAGTAGGAACCTGCGGATTGTTCTGAATAATTTTCAGCGCAGTATCTTTTACCGAAGCAATGATAGCTTTGAATTCCTGGTCGCCTTTTTTAGGATGTGTATCAATGAATGCAGTTACGTTTGCTTTTACATACGGATCGTGCTGCACTTCTTCGCCTAAAATAAAACGGCGTTTTCCCTGAAGAATCACCGTAGTATTTCCATCAGGCATGCGCAACATTTTGATAATGTAAGCAACTGTTCCGACCGAATTCAGATCCTCCATTGTCGGATCTTCAATTGTGTCGTTCTTCTGAGAAACAACGCCGATCGTTTTATTTCCTTTGTAAGCTTCACGGATCAATCTTATCGATTTATCGCGGCCGACAGTGATAGGAATTACAACGCCAGGAAATAAAACAGTATTCCTTAATGGAAGAATAGCAAGAACCGGAGGCAAATCCTCCTTGTTCATCTGCTCTTCATCTTCAGAGCTCATCAGGGGGATAAACTCGGTTTCTTCGTCTGAGATATTATTCATGTCAAAACTTTCGAATAGATTTTGTCTGCTCATATTTGGGTCAATTTGTCAGTACCGCACAACTGCGGCTTGTTTCCACCACATCGTTCTATGCCCGTTTGCCCTGAAACGCTATGTAGGATGGATTTTCATTACTAATGTGGCAATGAACGTGCCATCCGTAGCGAGAGAAAAAATCGCTGACTTATTGGCAAAAACACAGGGGCTATTTATTTCGTTGCTTTTCCGTTTTATTAAAAACAGCCTTCAGCATAGCTGTTTCTTTTACTTCCAGTTTTTTACTTCTTCTATGGTATACGCGCTGAATGGTTTCTATTGCTTTTCCAAATTGATGTTCCGATAATCCATCTGAACCGCCCCATGAAAAATCAGGAATGAACTTCGGAGGAAATCCGCCACCAAAAATATTTGCAGAAATTCCAACTACAGTTCCTGTATTAAACATGGTATTTATTCCACACTTTGAATGATCGCCCATGATAATTCCGTGGAATTGCAACCCGGTATTTTCATTGCCGCCAATAGCATAATTCCAAACAGAAACTTCACCGTAATTATTTTTCAGGTTTGAACAGTTGGTATCAGCGCCCAGGTTGCACCATTCACCAATAACGGAATTGCCGATAAACCCATCATGCGCTTTATTTGAATTGGCGAAAAATACCGAGTTGGAAATTTCTCCGCCTACTTTGCATCCGGGACCAATTGTAGTATCGCCATAGATTTTAGCGCCCATTTTAATTGTAGCACCGGCACCAATAGCAAGTGGCCCGCGTAACAAAGCACCTTCCATAATTTCCGCGCCATCACCAATGTAAATCGGCCCTTTCATGGTGTTGAAGGTAACCGCCTCCGCAATGACTTGGGAACCCATAAAAACCGGGTGCATACCAATGATATTGTTGGTAGAGCTCAGCGGTGCACTTTCGCTTTCCTTTACCAGTTCAAAATCTTCCACAATTGCCTGGCCATTATGCCTGAAAATATCATGAAGACGTTGCAGCACAATAACCGGAACATGCGTGTCTTTCACCGAAAAATTTCCATTGAGGTGATCTTTTACATCCAATATTACCGGTTGAACACTGTTTCCTTTATTCACCGCAATCAGCAATTCGCCTTTGATCAATGCTTCGCCCGGTTTAAGCGAAAGCACTTCAAAAGCTAATTCACCTGTAGGCAAAACTCGTCCGTTGATCCAGATATTGGTCTTCGATTCGTCGGGCTCAAAAGGGAAATTAAATTCAGCGAGATAATCGGCTGTCCATGTTGTGCTGGTTGCCTCAAGCCGTTTTTCCCATTTTTCACGAATGGTAAAAATGCCGATACGGAAATCTGCCACCGGTTTCGTCCATGCTAAAGGAAGAAATTGGTCGCGGAATGCATCATCAAACAAAACCA
This sequence comes from Bacteroidia bacterium, assembly GCA_039918435.1. GTDB lineage: Bacteria > Bacteroidota > Bacteroidia > Palsa-965 > Palsa-965. The sequence goes on from JBDSHN010000105.1 coordinate 65,445, forward strand.
GGTGAAAAGCTGACATAAGAAAAAGTTGTACTAATTATTTTATGTTACCGGCAATTGAAAATTTACTGCTCAATATATACAAAATTGCGCAAATAAAAATCCCCCCGTACAAACGGAGGGACTTAATATGGTAATCCGCCTGGGCGAAGAAATTACTTTTTCTTTTCGTAACGTGTACGGAATTTGTCGATACGACCTGCAGTATCCACAAGCTTCATTTTGCCTGTGTAATAAGGGTGGGAAGTATTTGAAATCTCCATTTTAACCAATGGATATTCGTTGCCATCTTCATACTTAATGGTCTCTTTTGTATCCGCACATGATTTTGTGATGAAAGTAATGTCATTCGACATATCCTTAAATACTACAAGGCGGTAATTTTCCGGGTGAATTCCTTTTTTCATGATTTTATGTTCTAAGCCGTATCTCGTACGGGAGCGCAAAGATAATAAGGTTATTTATATATGCAAAAAGAAAAACAGGCGCAGAAACAAATGTGCCGGATCGAGGGAAATCTTACTAACCATGCATTTCTTCTATTCCCTGACGATCTTTTTAATTGATGTTCCCGAAACTGTGCTTATAGTAATAAAATACACACCAGCTGGTAAACTACTGACATTCAGAATAATATTTAAATTTATTATTGCGCCTTCCGACCTTGAAAGAAGCATTTCGCCAAGCACATTCAACACCCTTATTTCAGCTGAAACAGGTTCAGAAAATGTTTCCGTGATTGTTATTGAGGTAGTAGCCGGATTCGGAAAAACCACAAAACCGGGAAATACCGGGTCTTCCGAAACTCCTGTTGCGGGTGAAAGATTGACGGATGTCTGACAAAACGGACAACCATTCGGATTACAAGTGCTGCAACCGTTAACATCAGTTGCACAGCAGCTATAAGTTCCGGCGCAAAGGTTAGTAATGGATGATGAGGTGTAATTATTGGGGGTCCACAAATAAGTATAAGGCCCGACTCCACCAGTTACGGCTATGGAGGCTGAGCCGTTGCAGCAATTTCCGCATGATGGCGCAACAGAGGAAATGGTTGCTGTCATTTGTGGCGGTGAAGTAATTGTAACCGTAGCGGTGGAAACGCAGCTCAACGCATCAGTCATGGTAACAGTATAAGTTCCACTAGCGAGACCATTTATTGAAGCCGTTGTTTGGTTGCCCGGTGACCATAAATACGTGAAGGGTTGCGCACCTGTTGATGATGCTGTGGCGCTTCCGGCTGTGCTGCCAAAACAAGCATTATCAAGGGACGAGATCGTCACCGTACATTGCCCGAACGAAAACAGAGGAGCAAATGCGAAGATTAAAGCGTAGAAAACTTTCATGTGCAGGGATTATTGAAATGACAATTTAGACAAAAAGTGGTAATGAACAATGCGTCCATTACCGCTTTGCTGTCTTTCGGATTTTATTCTTTTACAATTCTCTTCACACTGTAACCGAGCGAAGTTTTCACAGCGACAAAATAAACGCCTTTCGCAAATGCTGCAATGTTGATCGTTTCATTTAATCCGGAAACGTCCGTAAGTGATTTTGAGTAAAGTGTTTCACCCAGCACATTTGTAATCGAAATCACAGCTGTAAGTGGAGATGTAAAATTCTCACTTACGTTCACGAACTCAGTTGCAGGAACCGGGAAAACCGCGAGCTCTGCATTGAGCGATTGTTCAGTAATGCCGGTAGTAAAGTTTACGGTGCTTGCATCGCAAGTAGTGCAGCCGTTCACATCTGTTACACAAAGTGTATACGTTCCGGAGCATAGTGCTTGTGCAGTGGAAGTATTTTGAGGCGGGCTTGTACTCCACAAATAAGTATAAGCCGGTATTCCACCTGTTGCTGTTGAAACAATAAAGCCATCGCAGCAGCCACTGCAACTTTCATTGGTTGCTGAGGTTGAAACCTGGAGGAGTGGCGGCTCAACTACGTTAAACGTGGCAGTAGACGTGCAATTATTTGCATCAGTCACAATAACAGTGTAACTACCCGGGCATAAATTCGTCACCGTCGGGGTTGTTTGTCCGCTCGGAAGCCAGTTGTAAATAAACGGCGATGATCCCGTAGGAAAAGCCATTGCCTGTCCGCTGCAGTTTCCAAAACAGTCGACGTTCTGAACCTGCACTTGTACGCTGCATCCGCCCTCTGCAAATGCAAAAAATGGAGCGTACGCAAGAACTAAAAAAATGTAGATTTTTTTCATGTGTTTGTTTTTTATGAAGTTATGATTGCCGCGGTCAAGTTACAATAAAATCTATTTTGGGCAATTTTTCACATATTTCCCCGTCTTACCAGCGAATCCTATCTTTGTGTCAATGCGGTTTTCTCTATTCTTACTTTCCCTCACCCTGCTCGTCCTTGCCAGCCAAACCGGTTGCCGCAAAGATCCGTTGAATGAAGATGCAAATGCTTCTCTGGAATTTTCTACTGATACAATTGTCTTCGATACAGTTTTTACAACCGTGGGCTCCGCTACCCGTCAGTTCAAAGTATATAACCGTGGAAGAAAAGCAGTGAATATTTCTTCCATCAAACTTGCAGGAGGAAGCACTTCTAATTTTCATTTGAATATTGATGGCATTCCTGCAGTAAGCACCGGCGATATTATTTTGCGTGGCGGTGATAGCATGTATGTTTTTGTGGATGTACAGGTAGATCCGAATAACAGCAATTCTCCTTTGATGATCGAAGATTCTGTTCAGTTTGAAACAAATGGAAACCGGCAGCATGTTGTATTGAATGCGGTCGGACAGGATGCTTATTTTCATTACAATACGTACCTGAGCTGCAATGAAACCTGGACGAATGATAAGCCGCACGTTATTTACGGATATGCCGTTATTCCGCCCTGCTGCATGCTTACGCTAATGCCGGGCACGCGCGTTTACCTGCATAAAAACAGCACGCTTGCAGCAGATTCCTGCTCCACGTTGAAAGTGTTGGGCGCATCAGGAAATCCGGTAACATTCCAGGGCGATCGGTTGGAAGCGGATTATGCGGACGAACCCGGTCAATGGAATTTCATCTGGCTTTCGACGCAAAGCATCAATAATGTAATTGATTGGGCAGTAATTAAAAACGGAAGTATTGGTGTGCTCTGCGACAGCACAGTTGCCGCTTCACCAAATCCAGCGGTGAAGATCACCAATACAAGGATCATGAACATGTCGCTTGCCGGAATTTACGGAAGGGATTCGTGGATCGAAGGTGATAATGTTGCTGTTTCAAATTGTGCGCAATACTGTGTCGCGATTGCTTATGGTGGAAAATGCAGATTCCGTCATTGCAGCTTCGGCGATTATTGGAATATTGATTCAAGAACGACGCCTTGTGTATTGCTGAATAACTGGTATGAAATTGATGACTTTACAAATAATTACCGCGATCTGCTCCAGGCCGATTTTTTCAATTGCATTATTTACGGACCGCTTGACAATGAATTAGGCCTCGATTCCAATGCAGCAGCGCCAACACAGTTCAATTATTTTTTTCAGAATTGCGTCATCAAAACCAATATTACTACTTCCTCATTTCATTTTCAAAATAACCGAATCAACCAGGCACCCGTTTTCCACGATCCGGGAAATAATGATCTGCACATCAGCATAAATTCCGCTGCGAAAGATTTTGGTGATGCTGTCACCGGTGCCTTAGTGCCGTTCGATCTCGATAACGTAGGCAGAACACCGCAACCGGATGCCGGCGCTTACGAATATGTACCTTAAAAGATTTTTAGTCGGATATAAATCAAATTGAAAATTTCGATTAGCAGAGAAGATTTTGTTTGGTGCGCTTTACTCACAAGTTAAGCACCTAAAACTTTCAGGTTGTTTTCTTCTTGTAAGTTTTTCTGTTTCTATTAATTTTTGGCGCTTTGGACAATAACTAATAATGTCAACTACTTTGACGCGATTTCCCGCTGAAATATTATTTACAATTGAAGTGAAAATTTCAAGAGAATCTTCCATTATTTCTTTAGAATAGTTTTGATCGCATATAATCAGATAACTTTTCCTGGATTCTTTAAACACGCAAATATTGGGAATGTTATTAAGCGCTTTTGCCATTTCCCAAGCTTCCTTTTCGCTTTCTTTTGGTATGCCAATCTGATAAACCCATTGCTTTTCCCTTGTTGCGATCCGAACACTATCCTTAATATGTTTTTTATCACTTAATTCTTTCACCTCATTCAAGCCTGTCTTGGCAAGCTCTGAATAGACTTGCGCATCACTCGGATTATTTGTGACCACTGTTTTTTCAGCTTCAACTTTTGGTGGTGTATCTTCAAGAAAACTGAATCCGGTAATATAAATTACTCCAAACGTGAAACCAATTAACACAATGAAAATCAGGGTGACTTGTTTTGAATTTAATCCAGAAAATAATTTCTTAATAATTTCTTTTATCGATTCTTGCAGAGCCAGAAGAATTAGCCCACCTATGCCTGCGACTATTAATGCTATTATTTTTGGTGTCATTTGGCAATAGTTTATTTTTACTTTTCTACCAAGTCCTGTTGTTCGATCGAAGTCGGGAACACACGGGAACTACTTTTTAACCGGTACCGGCGTCTTCGCCATTTGACCTAAAGCGGACGGAGAAGAATGCGCGGCTTTGCGGAATAAAAAGCTGAAATCAGATTTATATTCCGGACCGCTGGTAGAATCTGTTCCGCCTCCTGCGATGTATGCAAATCCATGACACGTTGTACATGATGCTGTATTCTGATCGAACGTTTCAAGTGTTGTATTTGCAAGTCGTGCCGGCGCATTCGGAGGTATTGGGCCACCGGGCGCATCGGTAGAGGCTTTGAACCATTGCGTTCCGACCAATTTATAATTCGCCCAGACTGATCCGGCCAGTTTTGCCTGGAAAATTTTGTTGAGCGAATCGGTTGTGACAAAAATCGGGAACACGCGCAGGATCTGTGAACCGAAAATACCGGTGTCTCTGAATTCATTGTTTTGTCCGACAATTCCATAAGCGCCTGCATACGGTGGAACATCATTCCACATGGCCATTTTTCCATTTATAACACCGGGTTTTGTATTCACCGGGCAGCTGTAACAAACCGGCTGATAAAAGGAATAAACATGTTGCGGATCATGCGCTTCAAGCAAATCATCAGGAACATTATCAATGTGTTCAAACGAACTCCAGATTTCACGACCAAATGCTTTTGTTTTGTGAATGATATGAAAGCCCACAAGTCCGACAGTTGCAATAAACTGCAATTGATTTCCACTCCATGTAAATTGGCTTCCAATAGTAATCTGCGCCTGCTGATGATAATAACGGCTCACGTCATCACCTTTTGTAGTATCCAGAATTCTCCACGAAGCTTTGATCTCAATTGCGCCGACAGGTCCGTTTGAATTTCCATAAACGCCATTGTAGGTGCCCTCAGGTAAAGTCAATGAACCATTCGTTTTTACGTAATTCATTTGCCCGCTCTGTGTTCGCAGATTATTGTTAAGAATAAATTGCCATTCATCCTGGTTGATACGTTCTTCATACAACACATAATTCAGGTTCTTGTCAATCAGCGTTGATCCGTCTGCTTCAAAAAATTGATTCGCAATAAAATCATCCGCGAACATGGTGCTCTGGTAAAGTTGTTTCGCCGCTCTTGGATCACGTGGTTGCAGCTTCAGTTTCATCGTGCCTCCTAGTGGTTGAAAAACAGTATCAGCAAGCGGGTAATATTCCCACACACGCAAAGAAGTAGAATCTGTCAATATAGAAGTAGAAGAATCGGCCACACCGGATGAATTTGCAGGCCAGTTCAGCGCGATGAACGATTGCCAGGAGAACAAATCAAAAGGCGGTTGAAATTTCGGAGAGAGCACCGATTTGTAAGCAGTGCCGGGCAGCAGCGACTGGTCGATCTCATGTGGAATATCTGGGCAGAGTGAACCGCCGTCAGCAGGATCTACACAAAAACAATTTTCAGAAAGCGGAGGAAGTGCTTTGTCTTTTTCATTTCCGCAGGAAAAAAGAAATACCGGGAGAGCAAACAGGAAGATGTAGCGCATAACTAAGGAGATGAGTTTTAGCAAAAGAAACTTAAAACCGGCTCACTCCAAAGGCTTGTTGATAATTCATAAACAATTCGTGAAATCTCATGAAAAAATCAGGTAGAAATATGGGGATAGAAACGGTGTGATTGATCGTTCATCTGACAAAAATCCCAGCAGGTTAACCTGACCGGAATTTTTGTTTTTAGATGCTTATCCAATTACAAACGCTTATTACCGGCTATTGCAATTCCGCGCGTTATTTTAGCTTTTATAGGAATATCTAGAGATTATTTTACATAAAAAAGTTTACCAAAAGAGAACTTTTGCTAATTTTATACGTATTTAAGAATGAAAGTTCATTTAATAAACAAGCAAACTATTTTAAAATACGTAGAGAAACAAGCGAAGAGTAAACCTTCATTTAATGATTGGCTTTCGAAAGTTGCAGATGCTGATTGGAAACTACCGAACGACATCAAACAAACTTTTGGCTCTGCGGACTTAATTGGCAAAGGCGCGTCGAGTGTGATATTTAATATTGGAGGAAATGATTACAGGATGATCTGCAAATATTCTTTTGGCGAGAATGAAATTCACTTGTTTATTTGCTGGATTGGTACACACACTGAGTATGACGTTGTATGCAAAGGCGGATTGCAATATACAGTAGCAGATTATTAAAAATAGCATCCAATGGAAACATTAAAATATAAGGTAATCACCTCCGAAAAACAGTACGATAAATATTGCAAGACGCTCGAAGATCTTGTTTTCAAAGTTGATAAAAGCAAACAAATCAAGGAAGAAATTGCCCTATTGACATTATTGATTGAAAAATGGGACGATGATCACAATGACTTTCATCAAATTAATCCTGTCGAGCTTATTCGTTCATTAATGAATGATCATAACATGAAAGCAAAAGACCTTGTTGAATTATTAGGAATCAGCAAAGGTTATGTTTCTGGAATCCTTCATTACAAAAAAGGATTATCCAAAGAAGTTATTCGTAAGTTGGCTCAGCGATTTAAACTTTCACAGGAAGCTTTTAACAGACCTTACAAATTAAAATCTGCTGCCGCTGTTAGTCTGAAAAATTCAACAACTATCCAAACGCACAAAAAGCAAGTTGCTTAAAGTCAACCTGATTTTCACATTACGTTAATCTAAAAACTCGGCTTCCCTTTTACCGGGCTATACACTCCTGTATAGATCAGCATAAATTCCAGCGCTCCCCTGCCCTTGCTCACTGCTGTCAAACCTGAAACGTTGATGTCATAATTAAATGCCGCACCGATCGGGCCAATATCAATCCTTGCATACGCAGACATCGCATCACCCAAACGGTACATTGCACCAAACGTAAATGAACGGTCATTCTGATATCCGGTATAATGCGAATGTTCTTGCAATTGAAATTTCATACCTGCGCCAATATTGATCAGCTGCGCGGGTCCCTGCCGCACATACTGCACCTGTGGAATCAACCAGGCATTTGAATTTTGGCCGAGTGCAACCTGCGCCGAATAATGCACGCCGAATTTCATGTACATTTTATCTGATCCACCAAGAAAATTCACCTGAGGCCGACTCAGATGACTTGTTGTAGCTCCACCGCTCATTTTGAAACGATCATTGCTCAACGATGTAATGGCAATGCCTGCTCCATAATCGCCGAAGAGATAATGATCATTCGGCAAAGCAGATTCTCCTGTAGAAGCAGCCGGATCATAAGCAAGTCCATTGAATTGCATATCCCAGCTGGTGGCACCGAGGTTAATGCTGCGTTGATCGATTCCGGCCTGGAAGCCGATGGAAAAAAAAGTTTTGCCACTTCCATCAAGCGATTTGTTGTAAGACATAAGTGCATACACCTGGTTATTCTTCAGGCTTGTGCTTCCTGCTTTATCTACATTCGCATTAATGCCGACAGCAAAAAAATCGGGGCTTGATTTCCGCCTGTCTTTCTTAGGTAAAGGCATATCTCCGCCGAACGAATAGGTGGTGTATGGCTTTGTAACGCTGCCCCATTGCATCCTGTAATTATTCACAATACGCAGATCGCCCGAAAAATTTCCTGTCAATGCAGGATTTAATGTCAGCGGCGACATGGTGAACATGGAATAATGAGTGTCCTGCGCATATAAGCTTACAAATGTTGCGACAGAAAAAATAAAAGTGAAAATCGGTTTCATATTTTTCTGTTTAGCGCACAAGTGATACATCGCCTTTTAATATCTGCATCGTTGTATTATAAAACACCGCACTCACATACCATACATAAATGCCGGTATTCATAGGCTGGCCGCGAAAGCTTCCGTCCCAACCATCATTGACATTTGTACTCTCAAAAACTTTTTCACCGAAACGATCATATACTGTAAAGCTAAGTTCTTTGATACCCGCGCCACGCACAAACAGCACATCATTATTTCCATCGCCATTCGGAGAAAAGGATCCCGGAATAAAAATGGAATACGCTTCTATTATTTCCACCGTAACGGTATCTGAAGCAGTGCAGCCAAACGCATTTGTATAATATACAGTGTAAATGGTAGTTACCGTCGGAGATGCAACAGGATTTGAAATGGTACTGTTACTTAATCCTGTAACCGGCAACCAAGTATAACTTCCTGTTCCGCCGGTTGCATTCAGCTGTGTACTGTTTCCGATTGCAATGGTTACAAACGGACCTGCATCAACTGTTGGCAACGCTCCCACAGCAACTGCATTCGTAGTCGTGATCGTATCTGAACCGAAAGCATTCGTGGTAATGAGCGTTACATTGTAATTGCCCGGCGCATTGTAACAAATATTAATTGGATTTTGCAATGAAGAAGAAGAAGGTATTGCGCCCGGGAAACTCCATGTCCAGCCTGTTGGACTACCGGTAGTCATATCAGTAAAATCGATGCAAGTACTTTCACAGATTACATTATCACTAGCAGTAAATGCCGCTACCGGTGTTGTGCACGTGGTAACCGTAATGGTCACTATATCCATTGCAGTGCAACCATTCGCATCGGTAACAGTAAGCGTGTAAATTGTTGTAGTTGGAGGAGTAACCAAAACACTATTTCCGGATAAATTTCCCGGCTGCCAGTTATACGTTACACCACCTGAGCCTATCAGTGTTGTGGATTGCCCTGTGCAGATGGCTGCATTATTTCCGGCATCAGCAGGTGGTGGCGGATTCACAACAATGTAACCTGTTTTGGTAAGTGTTCCACTTCCGTTTGCATTGGTAGAAACAAGCGTCACAGCAAATGTTCCTGCTGCCGGATAACAGATATTGGTTGGATTCTGAAGGGTGGAAGAACCAACAGCCGCGCCGCTGAATGTCCAGTTCCAGCTTGCCGGTGAATTTGTGCTTTGATCGGTAAAGCTGATGCAATCGCCGACGCACAATGTTGTATCGTTGGCATAAAACGCAACTTGTGGAGCCGTACACGATTGAACATTCACCGTCACCTGCGCAAAATTCGTACAACCGGCGGCGCTTGTTCCTGTTACTGTGTATGTTGTTGTTACCGCAGGAGAAACAACAACAGCAGCACCAGTCAACGCACCCGGATTCCATAAATATGTTGCAGCGCCCGAAGCATTCAATGTTGAATTTTGTCCGACGCAAATTGTAGACGGAGATGCTGTCACAATAATATTCGGCGAGGGATTTACAGTGATCGTTTGGGTCGCGCTTGTGCTTCCGTTTGCGTTGGTTGCAGTGAGCATCACCGTATACGAACCAGCGGTAGTCCATGTCACACCAGTTACATTTTGTGTCGTTGCAGTTGACGGTGTTCCGCCGGGGAATGTCCAGCTCCAGCTTGTAGGTGCCCCGGTTGAATTATCCGTAAAGTCAACTGCATCACCAATACAAACCGATGTTGCACTTGCAGTAAATGAAGTTGCGGGCGGATTGATAATACCAATAGAAAGTGTAATATCATCCACTGCAAATGAAGGATCAGTTCCCGCACCATCATCATTATTCACCCAGCGAAAACCAATTTTCACATTCGGATTATTATCTGCAGATGCAGGTAACGAAGCAGAAAAAGCAGTCCACTTTCCTTGTCCTCCACAACCCGCATTATTTGTTGCAGGCGGATTAGTCAGCTGTGCCCATGTTGCGCCGTCAAAATACCAGACTGTTGCATCATCACTCGGAGAAGCGCCAGCTTCCATGTATGAAAAAGATAAGGTGATGGACGTTTGTCCCGTGCAATTGATCGTCGGCGATTCAGCACGAATATCCGTAACCGCAGCGCCTGAAGAAGGTCCGGCATTATAAGAAGCGCCGCAATCGCCGGTAAAACAAAATCCGATTGCATCGCTGCCCACGTGAAGAGTACGGTTTGTGAGTGCGCCATTCGAGATACAACCATCGCCACAATTCCCTGCGCCCATCCCCGCTTCCGTGGCGCTGATGAACCAATCGTTGGCAGAAGTTCCGTTGGCAGAAGGAAGCGTAACCGACCATGCACCATTCGGACCAATGTAAGAAGCAGGAACCTGGTTCTGATCGCAGCCGATTCCAAAATCTTCCGTCCAGAAAACCTGCGCGTGGATGCTGGCACTTAAAAAGAGTGAGAATAACAGTAAAAAAGCTACGTGTTTTATAATGCGATTGGGGAAAGGTTTTTTCATCCGGGAAGATTATTTACAAGTTCTAAAAATACAATAAATACATTAGGGATGGTTGGCTTAGGGGATTTGGGAGTGTGGTAAAACGAAAGTATGTTGTGGTTAGGGTGCTGATTTTGGTATATTAGACGGTGGGATGTAGCGAGTTTAAGCTAGTTAGTGGTAATTGAAAAACCAATTCAATGAAGTATTTAGGAATTATAATTTTGATTTTTATTGGCTGCCAAAACAAAAATGCAAAGTGCATTAATGAAACTATTCGTAATGAAAATGCTTCATTTGTTTCAACAGATTCGTTAGATCTTAAAAATGACAAAGAATTCCTGGAAAGTTTATACACCTGCGAGTGTAACCAGTTTATTTCAAAACTCGAGGAAATACCTGATAAAGATTCGAACGCTTATAGAATAACCATAACGTCAAAAGAAGGAAATTGGAAAAAGTCAAAACTAATTAATACCCGACCTGAGATGTCACGAATTAGTTGTTGTAATGATTTATATACTATGGTGAGTTTTGCTTGTGGCGGACCATGCTATTCTGAAGTTTTCGTTTTCACAACTGATGGTAGACCAGATGAACAATATGCTTATGGACAAAAAGTGAAAAATAATCCAAACATTATTGCACACATAAGAAATGAAGAATTTGAAAAATTAATCTTGCACAACTTTAAAAACAACAAAGAAATGGTAGTAGATATTTCAGAAAATTGTATTTATAATTTTGGGCAAATGGACTCTATGATTATGAATAATGATAATATTATTCTTCATTATGCAACTGAGAACGAAAAGCATAAAACCAAGACGATAAATATCAAATCTATATTAGAGTTTATATCGATTAAGTTTTTAAGAGTCTGCTGTTGAAACAAAGTTTTAATTGCCTGAATACCCGTACTTTGAAAGTGTAGTTTAACACAATGAAATTAGACTATAAAAGCCTAAAGAAAAAATCAAGCTTGTTGAAGTCAGTCACGGGGCTGAGTTTGAAAGAGTTTGATTTTTTGAAGCCGCCATTCGAAAAAAGTTGGTTGATCCGCATTAATCGATACACGTTTGAAGGCAAAAAACGGGAACGCGCACGGGCAGTTCGAGCGGACAATACATTCCCCCGCATAGAGGACATGATGATTTTTATTCTTTACGATTATCGACATAACCCAACGCAGGAATTTATGGGACTTCAGTTTGATCTTCCACAACCCAAAGTTGCGATGTGGATAAAAGTTTTGGAACCTGTTCTTGAGAAGAGTTTGAAACAAATGGGACTTGTTCCAACACGTGAAAGCGATTCCTTGAATGAACGTTTGGTTAATTCGGTTACCATTCTGCTGGATGGAAGCGAGCGTGTTGTCAATCGTCCAAAGTATGATCAGGAAGAATTCTACAGCGGAAAAAAAAGAAA
>JBDSHN010000106.1:0-1509 GCA_039918435.1 Bacteroidia bacterium
ATTTTTATTCAGATCATCCACTGGTGTGAGCATTGCAATTGCACGACGCACTCTAACATCAGTAAAAAATGGCGGACGATTTACCGCGGCCGGTTTCAGGTTCATTCCAAGATACTGGTAATCGAAATTGGGAACGAAAGCAAAATTGTAATTTTTTGTAAATGAGCTGTCCCTGCTTAATTCATCCAGTCCGCGTGTGCTGACCCATGACGAAGCATCAATAACCTGTTGATGTAATTCAAGCGCAATGGAATTATCATCGACATTGACTTTGAAAATAATTTTTTCCGGATACGCCACATTAAAAATATCCGGATTTTTTAATCTCGAAGTCCAGTGATTCGCTTTTTTTACCAGCACAATATTATTGTCTTCCCACGAAGCAAGCTTATAAGCGCCAAGTCCGTTGATCAAATCCGGCGATCTTCCGTATTTCGGTTCATTAAATTCTTTTGCCCATGCTTTGAGATCAGGATGTGTTGCCGCTGCAAATTCAGGATCCATGAATTGTTCGAGCGTATATTTTGAAAGCACATTTCCCGGATCATGAAATTTTCTTTCCATCACCACCACATCCTGAAGAAAACTTTCATTCTGGATATACGGTTTTCTCATCACGAGACTAAATTTGCGCGGGTTGGATGGATCACGTTTAATTTCTTTGACATTGTCGAGGGAAGAACGGGCATACGCGTCATTTGTAAGCGGACATTCCCAGGCCATTAAAGTAAAAATCACGTCATCAACAGAAAGCTGTGCACCGTCGTCCCATGTTGGCTCATCGCGTAATTCATAGATCCAAGTTAAACCATCGGCAGAAGGCTCAGGAAGTTGTTTTACAAGGTCTCCGCGGCTTACGAGGTGCTCGTGATCAGGTGCAATTATGAAACGGTGCAGAAACGTAAATACCATTTGGGTAGCGGCAACATCCATATTATTTGTGGGATGTAAACCTGCAGGACCGCCTTTCCATTGGTAAACAACCACATTTTCCTTCGACCAGCTTTCATCCCACTTTGTTGCGCCGTGTACCTCAATATATTTCAGGGAAGTGTCAAGCGCGGTAGCACTGGTTGAATCATCTTCTTTAAATTTTCCCTGCTGAGATCCGCAGGAGGACAAAATAATTGCAGAAAGGCAAACAAGCGGTGCAATTCTTAATATTTTCATACGATGCTGGCAGATTTATGGGGATGACATGCAAATATAACATCTGTAGTCTACGTTGCCGCGAGATTTCAGCGATTTCACATGAAGTAAAATAGCCTGTAAATTTGCTGCTGTTTGATCGAAAGTTTTTTTACCTTTGTCGCCTTAATAATTGTTCCCATTGGAGAGGTGGGTGAGTGGCCGAAACCAGTAGTTTGCTAAACTGCCGTACGCCAAAAGCGTACCGAGGGTTCGAATCCCTCCTTCTCCGCGTAATAAATTAGCCCTGTCTTTAATGATGGGGCTTTTTTAATGGAGTTAAACTATTGCTATGAAATATTTCGTTTATATAATTCAGAG
>JBDSHN010000107.1:0-11779 GCA_039918435.1 Bacteroidia bacterium
AAAGATGCTGCATGTTGCATAAACCAGTTTTCCGTTTTGTTTTACAAGCGTTGAATACGATTCAAGAATCTCCTGTTGCTTCTTCACCATCTCTTGAATGTCTTCAGGATACAATCTCCAGCGGATATCAGGATTTCTGCGAAGCACTCCTGTGCCCGAACAAGGAACGTCAAGCAACACGCGATCGAATGTTCCGTTCATCTTCGCGATCATTTCCTGTGAATTGATCAGTTTTGTTTCAGCAAGATCAATTCCATTGCGCGTACAACGTGCACGAAGCTCGTCCAGTTTGTTCTGCATCACATCCATCGCAACAAGCTTTCCTTTGTTTTGCATCAACGCTGCGAGATGAAGCGTCTTGCCGCCGTTTCCTGCACATGCATCAGCCACGCGCATGCCCGGCTGCACATCAACGAACGCGCTCACACGCTGCGAAGCGATGTCCTGAACCTCAAACAGTCCTTCATGAAACGATTCGAGCGCAAATACATTCGCAAACACTTTTACGATCAGCGCATCTTCTGAATCGTTGTGCATATATGCTTCAACTCCTTCTGCTTTCAGTTTTTGCATCAGCAGTTCACGTTTAATCTTTAACGTGTTTACTCTTAAATATAATTTCGGCTCTTTGTTGAGCGATTTAGACATTGCTTCCCAGGTTGCTTCACCCAATTGTTCTACAGCAAAAGCATCTAACCAATCAGGATAAGATTCACGGAGCTTGCGTACACGCATATACTTGTTCATCCGTTCCGCAACAGGCCCTGCCAGGTTTTCCTGTTTCTCTCCGGCATAAATTTTCTTCCACGCATTCCACGCACCGATCAGGCGTTTAACCTGCTCGAGCGTTTCAAATTTATCTTCACCTAAAGCCGTAACCAGCGGACGCCAGAAACGGATGATGCCGTAAAAACGAAGCGCAAGTTCTGAACGTTGCTCCTGGTCGCGGATCTTGTATTTGCGAAATGTTTCAGTCAGTGCGCGGTCAGCAGTATTTCCATCGTCGATGAAATTTGCAAGTGTTTCTAAAAGCAATGCCGGAATTCCGAGCGGGCTTGTTCCTTTGGGTGTTGTTTTTTTCTTTGACATCGAACAAAAATAGGGACGAAAAGGGGACGAAGGGACGTGGGACGAAGGAAGGTTGTGATTTATTTTGTTCCATAAAAATTATAAAGCCTGACGATCCGGCTGTAAATCCTTGTGGGGACATTTCTCCGGCAACAACAAACGCTTACTTTTACAACGGAATGATCAAAAATTTTCTCCATTTCCAGGAAGTTTCTTTTTTAGGACTCGGACATCTTCGTGATCCGGCAACGATCCTGACCAATCTTTTGCTTTTTATTGTGGGGTTCACTTGTTTTTTGAAAATTTCAAAATTCAAATCAAGCTCAAATGAACAAGTAAGGATTGAAGCCCGGCATTGGCGATTGTTTTTCCTTTTCGGATCCTTTGCTTATTTAACCGGAGTTCCCGTTCACGGATTTTCCTGGTACATCCCGGAACAAACACATTTTTACATTTGGCTTTTAATGGGTTGGATGCAGATCATCGCCGCTTCATTTCCACAACTGGCCACTGCGAAATGGTATTTCCCGAAACAATTCAGCTGGATCCGTGTGCTGGTGATTTTGCAACTCGTTTTTTTCTGCGTGTGGATGATCTTCCTCCGCAAATTCGCCGCGGTCAATATTGATGTTGCAATTGCATTGGTTCCGATTGCCTGCTGGAATATTTATCTCCACACGAAACAGAAACTGGCAAGCGCATTGGTCGGATGGGGAATTTTATTTTCCGCGTTCGCCGCCATTTTTGTTATTTTCCGCGCTATGATTTTTCCATGGTTCAGCTATAATGATATCGCGCACGTAATTCTGACCGGAAGTTTACTCATGATCTATTCAGGATTGATGAAGAACTTTGAGGCAATGTCAATTTGATGTTGGTTACGATCCGCCGCCGCGGGACGAATGGGCACGAAAACAAATCAGGGAAATTTCCTTAACTGCAAAAATGTTCATTGTAATATGCGTCTGAACTAAAACAAAAAGACAAAAGAGCCGATTAAGCCCGACATCCGGATCGAATTATTAATTTGCACATTATTCATTTATTAATCGATTCCCGGATGTCACTACTAAAAGCAAATCCCGCTTACCGGTTTTCTCTCTTTGCTTTTATTTTCATTTCCCTTGTTTTTGTTTTAGTAAAAATGCGGCAGGTAAAAACTGTCGAACCTTTCATCCGCGATTCGTATGCGTTGAGCTGGGATAATTATGGCTATTATTTACATCTGCCTGCTATCATTATTCACCGCGATCCGGGAATGCAGGATCATGCCTGGATTGATCAGTTGAATTCAACGTACCAGAAAGATCGCCCGTTCTATCAAACGTGGCAAGGACAAAAAAACCGGCTGGTGAATGTTTACCCGGTTGGTTTTGCAATTTTCAACCTGCCTTTTTTCTGCGCCGGACATCTTTATGCCAAGGTTTTCGGTTTTCCTGCCGATGGACTTTCTTCGCCTTATCAATGGTCGATGATCTTCTCCGCATTATTTTACGGAATACTCGGCTTATGGTTTTTGCGAAAAATGCTGATCCGTTTTTTCAGCGATAAGCTTACTGCGGTTTTACTTTTACTCATCGCGCTCGGAACGAATCTTTATTATTATGCAACCTATGAATGTATGTTGCCGCACATTTACCTTTTTGCCGCAGATACTTTTCTGATCCTGCTCACCATAAAATGGCATAATCGTCCGCAAAAGAAAACAGCGCTTGCAATCGGAATGTTGCTTGGAATCATTACTATCACACGTCCTTCTGAAATTGTCTGGGCGCTCGTTCCGCTTTTTTGGAATGTGAGCAGCTGGCAAACCTTCAAAGAAAAAATCCGCTTGCTTGCCGGAAAATGGAAGGATGTTTTCCTTTTGATTGCCGGAATGATTGCAGTCGGATCCATTCAGCTGATCTATTGGAAATATGCAAGCGGCAACTGGTTTTCGTTCAATCACACCGAAGGATTTGATTTTTTCAGTCCGTTCACGTGGAACGTTTTATTCAGCTACAAAAAAGGCTGGCTGCTTTATACACCATTAATGCTCATTGCAATCAATGGTTTTGTTGACTTATATAAAAGACAAAGAAGCCTGTTTATTCCGCTATTTCTTTTTTTTCTGGCCAATCTCTGGTTCATCTCCAGCTGGGAATGCTGGTGGTACGCCGGAACTTTTGGACAACGCCCTTTTGTGCAGTCGTACGGACTGATGGCAATTCCGCTTGGGTTTCATCTTCAGCATGCTCTGACGGAAAAAAAGAAAAAATATATTGTTTTTATTTTTGCCGGATTTTTTCTGCTGCTGAATCAATTTCAAACCTGGCAATATAATCACGGCATTATTCACCCGGAGTTAATGACGAAGAAATATTATGCCCGTGTGTTCGGCAGAACCAACGTTGATCCAAAGTGGAATTCACTTTTAGAAATTGATCGTGGCAACCTGCCTCCGATAGATACATTGAATGGTTATGCGGTAAAACCTATCTTTTTTGCAGATTATGAATCGCGCAAATTCCTCCGCAACGATGAACTGATCTGCGACACACTTGGATCAAACAGCACACATTCTGCGGTGTTGGATAGCGACCATCCCTTCGGAACATATTTGAAATGTCCTTTCGATTCTCTTACAGATAAAGATCATCTCCGGATAAAAATTGAAATGGATGTATATAATCCATCCGACACAAAACCTGATTTGAATTTTGCTTTCAGCATTACCGGCAGACGTGGGCAAACGTATGGTTATGCTTCAAGTCCTTGTTTTGGTGCTGGTAGTAGCAAAGAATCCTGGCAGCATGTCAGCGCATGGTTTGTTACACCGGTAATTCTACATCAGCACGATTTGCTTTCGCTCGGCGTTTGGAATGCGGGCGGACAAAAAGTATTCGCAGATAATTTGAAGATCACCATCTATAAGCCATTGTATTAACATAAAATAAATACATTTGAATATCACCCAACCCAAAACAGCTTTCATGAAAAAAATCATTTCCTGCCTCCTGCCCCTCATTTGCCTGCTCCTTCCTTTATCGGCACAAACTCCTGTTGCAAAACCTTCCGATCTCGTTGCTGATAATTATAAAGGCAACGTAAAGCAGGTGCGGCAAACGTATTGTGAAATGATTCAGAAAAACGGGAAGGACACAATCGGGCAGGAATACCAGACTGTTGATTTTAATTTTCAGAAGAATTACAATGAAGCTGGCTACCTGACTTCCGAAATATTTTATTCCCGTGGCAGCACTATGCTTTCTCATGCGGAAAACATATATGATGCCGAAGGACATAAAATTGAAGAGTCGGCTTTTACAGAAGAAGATGCGCTTGATTATAAAACAGTGCGTAAATTTTCAAACCGTGGATTCCTGATGGAGGAGAAACGTTTTACAATCGATAATGAAGAGCCGGAAAAATGGGTATACGAGCCAGATCCAGTCGGTAAACCAGTGAAAGTAATTTGGTATGACAATGAAGGCGCACTTCTTGAAACGCGTACTTATACGTATGACGGTTTTGGCAATTGTATCCAGGAAGATGCTGTTGACGAAAACGGAAAAGCATTACGCAAAGTGATTTGCCTTTACGATAGCCGACACTTGAAAACAGCGATGGACATTTATGGTCCGGATGGAATAGTAATGACAAAAACAAAATATCAATATGAATACCGCGGCAAACTTTCGCAGGAACAGGTTTTTGACAATAACGGAAAGCTGGTAGAAAAAAATGTTTTTGACTATAATGAAAATGGTGATCAGACAGAATGGACCAGTTTCGACCGCACAGGTTTTGTTGCATACAAATACACATATACGTATGAATATGATGCAAACGGTAACTGGACTTCGCGCATTGAATCGAATAATGGAAAAGCGACTTATATTAAGAGGAGAGAGATTACTTATTATTAGGAATGAGCTAAACAGAATTTTGTAAATATGCAAATTCCAACAAGAATTGAATGGCCTCCTATTTTGCATAAAATAATGGCCACGCTTGATTCATGTGGTCGTTCTGACCTTGCAGATGAAATTGAGAACAAAATAAAATTCAATTTTACCGCATCAGAAATATTTGGTGAAACCGGCTTGTTTTTAATAAAAATCAAACAAACTGAAAAAGCATTGTTTAAAAAGATACAGCCTGATTACGATGAGTACTTCAAGCATCTTGTTGCTCAAGGGATGTTTATTGGAATCGATTATTAGAAAAAAATCTGGAGCAGTGAGTTTTTCTCTTTCCGGGAGCATTACTCCGGCTTTCCGTTACAAGTCCTCGCTTTTCCAAGACGCAAACCTCAATGGCCACCTCGCGCAATGCCTTCGGAGGCCTTCGAGGTTACCAGCGCACAACTCCGGGCTTTTCTACTTCAATCCGGGCTATTCAGAAACATACCTTTCCTTATAAACAAAAAATGTGCAGAGGAAAATTCCGCTGTTGGAAATTTCATCTGCACATTTACAATTTGCAATTTGCACATTTATTTCCCCGCAACCTTCACCCTTGTTCCTGCCGAATGACAAGAGAACTCCGGCGCATACATACATTGCACCTGCGTAATTCCGTTTGAGAAATCCCCCGCGTGAATAACGGTCAATGGATATTCAAACACATGCGTTCCTTTTGGCAGGAAGCCGAAGAAGAAATCGGTCGATGCATCTTTTGTGCTTTCATAATAACCTAATCCATCCTGCCATTTGTATTGCGAGAGCACATTCACCGGCTCAAATCCCGAAGCGCGCATGTCTTTCATGTGTATGTATTCCATGTCGCGATCATTGCGCAGTTCAATACGCACACGCACTTTATCTCCGGGATGTAAAACAGTTTGATCAGTGATTGGTGTGATAACAGGACCCGATGCAGTATTTTTCACAAGGAACAATTGCTTCTGAACATTAAGCGGAGTTTGTGCCGGTGTAATTTTATCGATGTCTTCAAAATACTGCCAGTACATTGCGCCCCACGAAACGCCTGGACCTGTTTTTGTTACTTTCACTTTTCCCATTTCTGGTTTGATCGCATCGCCCGACCAGGAAGTTTTGAAATAACCTGTGCCTGCTTCTTCTTTAATATCCATTTTCTTCGGATCGATCAATTGAGTTCCGACAACAATGGAAACATCCGATTCTGTTGCGAGCCAGCTCGTACCGTCGATCAATAAAGCGTAACAAGCCTGCGCAGTAGCCGTAGTTGTTTTCCAATCGTTGGTCTGTTTATTCTTCAACAGCCAGATGCGCATATCGTCCACCGATTTTGTATCGTTCTTCACTTCTTTGAATGCACAGATCAATAACGATTGTGACTCGATCGGCGACTGGTACCAATAATATCCTGCAACATTTTCTTTCCAGTACATACCTAACTCTTCACTGTTGATCGAAGTTTCTTTCAGCGATTTCATTACATCATCAGCAACAGTTGATTTCGGAGTATCATAACGGAACTGCGCCATCGCGATCATTCCCTGCATGTAGCGGCTTTGTGTGTTCCAGTATTTTTTCTCCTGTCCGAAGAAATAATCGAATGCTTCTTTATCCTTTGCAGTCATCGTTACTTCTTTGAAAAAACTGCGCGCATATAAATACTGGATCGCGATGCTGCTCAGATGATCTTTTGCCATGTTTGGTTTGTCGTACTTCAATATCCAATCATAATCTTCACGAATTCTATGATCAAGATATTTCACGCCGCTTTCCACCATATTCCAGTTTCTGCGATCATCACGCACGGTTTTAATTCCGAGCTTGTCGAGCTGGCCCATTCCTGTAATAATATATTGCGTGATGTAACGATCATCCGGCATTCCATCAAACCATGGCCATCCGCCATTCGAAACCTGCATGCGCTGAAGTTTTCCTAATGTGCGTTCCTGCTCATCGGCCATGCGGTTGATGTCGAATAATAATCCGACACGGCGTTTGCGTTCCGATTCATCTTTTCCTTCGAGCACCCATGGTGTTTCGGTGAGCACAACATTTTTCAACTCCTGGTTTTTTTCAAGCGCAGAAAGAAATGCATCCGGACTTTGTGTTTTCCATGTTTCGAAAACCGCGCGGATCTTCGGAGATGAATTTGCAATGTTCGTGGCAATGCTGTTGGAATAAAAACGCGAGAACGTTTGCTCCGAACATTCGTATGGATATTCCATCATATACGGAAGCGCCTGCACCGCATACCATGCCGGATTCGCAGTGAATTCCAATGTCAGTTTTTGATTGCGGATTGTTGTTGAACCGTTTGATTGCGAGATCAATTTTTCAAAACGGAATTCTTTTGTTTGTCCGCCACGAATCGGAAGCGGCATTGTTTCAGTGACGAGCATGCGGTTGCTCAGAACAGGAAGTGCATTTTGTTCGCCGTCGCTGAAATTTCCGGAAGCTGCTACCATTTTATACTGAACAGCATCAATGCCATCCGGAACAACAAGATCCCATGCCAATGGTGCGCTTTGTCCTTTTTTCGCTGTGAAATTTACTACCGCGGCAGAAGTGAGCAGTTTCGAATCAATTGGCTCCATTGTCACAGCATTGAAAAGCATCAGTTGTGCGGTTCCGCTTAATTCAGCAGTAGTAAGGTTCGAAACTTTCGCGGTGATAGTGATGTGATCGCCCTGGCGTAAAAAGCGCGGCGCGTTCGGCATGATCATGAGATCTTTCTGCGTCACCACTTCTTTGCTTGTCTGACCATACTTCAGATCTTTTGTGTGTGCGAAAGCCATGAATTTCCATTTCGTCAGCGCTTCGTTCATTGTGAATTTAATGATCACGCTGCCTGATGAATCTGTTTCAAGATGCGGGAAGAAGAAAACAGTTTCGTTCAGGTTGCTTCTTGCTTTTACATCATTGAGGTTTTGTTTTCCATCTTTGCCTCCACTTGTATTTCCACGGTAATCCTTTTGTGGTGCATCTTCTGCTTCGTTACCATTTCGCGAAGCTGTACTTTCCGCTCTTCCTGTAGAAGTAGCCCCATTTGCATCAGCGAGTGTTGCTTTATAAGCCATAACTGGAGCAGGAGCATTTTTACTATCCATTCTGTCCATCCCCGGTGATTCTTCCAGCGCTTCTCTTGAAATGTCCATATCATCTCCATCGTAGTTGCCGCCCCAATAACCGTAGCCATAATAATTCGCGCGATAATAATATCCAAACCAGTTCATGCGATCATAAGTCCTCGGATTATAATACGGGCCATAAGGATTCCAGTGCTCTTCGTACGCATTAGAAGAATTTGTTCCTGCTAATCCAGATTGCCAGTAAAGCTGGCCGTAATAGGATTTATAGAGATAAAAATCCCAGCTATGCCCGCGGAATTCATCGAGTGAAGCATCGTACATCGCGGCAACCATTTCTGCTGCTACTTTTTCTCCTTTCGGACCTTTGATCTTTAATTTCCACTCTTCTTTTTGTCCCGGCAATAATTTATCGCGGAATGTTTCATAGCTGATGTCAAGGTTTTTACTTTCCCACGCAACAGAAACCTGTTGATCGGAGGTAAATGATCTTCCATGATAAACCACCGCAAAGTGCACAGAAAAATTTCCGCGGTCCTGCTCTGTTACGGGAATTTCAATGTACTTCTGCTCATTGCTCAGCTTCAGCCATTTTGTTTCCACAATTTTTTCAGCGCGTTCAATTTCATACAATACACTTACATCTTTCCCGGAAGTGCCGATAAGAAACACTGCATTTTCACCCGGCTGACAATCTGTTTTGATCGCCTGAAAAGACCATGCTTCTTTTACCGCCGGCTCTTTGTCTTTAATATCATACAATGTGAAATAGCGGACATCTTTTACTTCAACACCGTATTTATCTTTTGTTGTTGCTTCGAGTACATAACTTCCCGGCGCCCATGCCGATTTTTTCAATCCAAGTTTTTTCTCTTTGCCGGTATCAATCGTTCCTGAAAAAACAGTCTGCCCTTTTATCCATTTTGATTTATCATTTTCATCAGCATAAGGATCATCAGGGAACCAGGATTTCCATTCTTCCTTCGTGTAAATAAATATATCCGGTTCTTGCCATTGACGCTCACGGATCCAGTTTGTGGGGTTGCTTAGTTTTTTGATCGTATAGCTTACAACAGCTTTTTCAGGTTCGCCCGAAAGATTTGTAATGCTGACCGGAATCGAATCTGTTGATGCCTTTTCAATGTATTCCGGCATAACAAAAGTCATCTCAAGCGCGGTATAACCAACACTTATGTATGCGGTTGTGCTATGTGTTTCGCCGGTAATATCGGTAACATCAATATAAAGCGTGTAAGTAAATATTGGTTTGCTCTCTGCCGGAACAGAACGATCTGGCGAAGCGATAAATGGAATTACATAACCACCGGTGTCATTCGAAATCACGCTTCCGTTTGTAATTTCGGTGGTATTGCTTTGCGGATAATAACCACGCCAGCTATACCACCACCATGGAAAACGTGCAGAACGAACCACACGGTATTTTACAGTTGCACCATCAACAACAGAACCGGCGAATGTTTTTGCAGTTCCTTTTACTTCAATTTTATCATTGATGCGGTAAGCGCCTTTCACCGGCTCGGATGTCACTTCAAATTTCGGACGTTTATATTCTTCTACGCTGAAATAAACCGTGCCGCTTTCATTCGAGATGCGCATTTGCCCGGTTACGCCATTGTTCGGAATCACAAACGAACCGCTTACTGATCCGTATTCATTTGTTTTGAGCGCAAGTGTTTTGACTACCTGATAATTCACATCATAAAAAGTGACAGATGTATTTCTTTCCGGCATTATATCATTGGAATTTCCATCGGTATTGATGGTAATGCCTTTGAAGAATACAATTTGTCCGGGACGATAAATAGAACGGTCGGTGAAAAAGAACGTCTTCGGATCTTTTTTCGCGATGTACTTATAAGGCTTGTATTGATAAATTTCGGAAGTGTACAAGCGATTATTATTCCAGTTGAATTCCATGAGCACGCTTCTGTAATCTGCGCCAGGCGGAACATTCACACGCCCGTTTTTATCTGAAGTGAAATGATCGCCTTTGCGATATTGATAAGCGCGATCGGAATAATCGTACTTATAGATCCACACTTGCGAAGAAACACCCACCAGCGGCGCACCCGTCTGTCGATCGAATAAATAATAATCGTAACTGCCATCTTTCAGCTGACGATCAAGATAGCTGATGGAAGAGCTCCACATAGTGCCATAAGCAATGCCGTTTGAGTCGAGCGTAAATTCTTTATTATGTGAAACAAGAATCACATAATTACCTGCTGCGAGAGCCGGGATTTTTATTTCTGCATTGTAAGATTGGTAATCTGCGTTATCCGGAATCGCT
Organism: Bacteroidia bacterium; assembly: GCA_039918435.1. Taxonomy (GTDB): domain Bacteria; phylum Bacteroidota; class Bacteroidia; order Palsa-965; family Palsa-965. The sequence continues at coordinate 10,389 of JBDSHN010000107.1, forward strand.
TGTTCCCACGAAGCAACAGTGGCGAGCTTGAGGTAATCTTTAATAATCTGTTCTTCTGTGCGGTCATCACTACGCTTGCGTAAACCCTGCTCCGTTTTTGCAATACGGAAATATACCTTTGAAATGTTTTTCCAGGTCAGCAATGCGCGTGAAGGCAAGCCGGGCACAACAGTTGTTTCCGTTTTAAAGCTCAGACTTTTTGTAACAATTGAATTTTTCAGCGTGCTGCACATAGCGGCGCCTTGTGTACCGGAAAATTTCGTGATGATCTTCTCGCACAATTCCACCGCATACTTTTTCTCCAGGCGATAACGTTCGTCTTTGCCGGGCGTATATTTATTGCCAAGATTGTTGTGATAATCCGCGATGTAATAGAGCACCTCTCCTGTGTATGGATTCTCAGGATAATTTGCCGCAAGCTGACGCAGGGCCGATTCATACAAACTGTCTTTTTCCGGAAGAACAGAATTAGCATGCATAAAAATGATTCGCTCAAGATCAACATCAACCAGCGCATCAGCTTTCGGATCTTTCAGGTGAAAGGCAATCAAATCCTGCAGAATTTTTATTCCATAATATTTCAGCGACATGGTGTCGGCGGTAGAAATAGAAAGCATGGAAAATTTGGCGCCTGAAATAAAATGCGAAGACTGGTCAAGAATAAATTTATCTGCCGGGCGATTAATGGAAGCTTCTTCGCCTTTATAAAAATTATACGCTTTCCATGCAAGAAAATCATACAGCGTAGGGCGCAATTCACCGGGCGCAGTTCCTTCGGTGATGATCGCTTCATAAATATCCGCCGAAACGCCTTTGAGACTATCGGGCTGCGCGAGTGAAAGCTGGTAATTTTTTATTGTTTGATCAATAAGGTGGTTCACATCCCAGGTGTTGATCGAATCATTTTTAAATCCAACGGTTTGCGAGCGATTATAAAACTGGTAACGATTGGTTTGATAATACGACCAGTACAGATCGGCAAGCATGGAATGTAAAACAGGTGCAAGCGGAAACTTTGCGATTTTTAATTCATCCTGCAAATTGTAAATGGCAAACTCCGCGCTGTTCTCCTGGAACATCTGCGAAAATTTAAAACGATGAATCAGTCCTTTTACGATCTGCGCATTATTATTTTCTTTTTTCGCGCGTTCGACAATCTGGTTGCTGAGATCGAGCGCGGATTTATAAAGTCCTTTCGAGGAAAGTGAATCCACGCGTTGCCATTCTTTTTCATACGTGCTTCCTTTTCCGATGATGATAAAAGGTTCGGCGCTTGCGGTACGGTGGTTGAATGTCCAATATAAAACCGCCGTAAAAACCACAACGCAGGCGATCAGAAGCCTTGAGAGGCGGGTTGATTTGAGGGAATTTTCCACTTTATTCATATATAT
>JBDSHN010000108.1:0-25962 GCA_039918435.1 Bacteroidia bacterium
GCCTGCGTTTCCTTTGCCATTTACGCTGAGCTGAATGCCTTCATGCACGCCAGCAGGAATACGAACGCTGATCATTTCTTCGCCACGCACAACTCCGTCTCCATGACATGCTTTGCATTTGTCGGAGATGGTTTGTCCTTCGCCCTGGCAGGTTGGACAGGTAGCAGCAGTCTGCATTCTTCCAAGCGGCGTATTGATCACCTGCGCCACCTGGCCTTGTCCGCGACAGGTGCCACAGGTGCTGGTAGAACCATTTGCTGATCCGGTGCCATGACATTTTTCACAGCCTACATATTTTGGAACTTTTAATTTTTTTTCAACGCCGGTTCCAATTTCTTCGAGTGTTAATTTCACTTTCACACGAAGATTTGTTCCGCGTGTTACACGACGTCCGCGCTGGCCGCCGCCAAATCCACCACCGCCGCCGAAAATATCTCCGAACTGTGAAAAAATATCGTCCATTGAAAATCCGCCGGCACCATATCCTGCTCCGCCTTGTGCGCTGCTTCCCACACCTGCATGTCCGAACTGATCGTACTTTCGGCGTTTGTCAGGATCACTTAATGCTTCGTAGGCTTCAGCGGCTTCTTTGAATTTATCTTCTGCTGCTTTATCACCCGGGTTTTTATCGGGATGATATTTGATGGCCATCTGGCGATAGGCTTTTTTTATTTCAGTTGCATCAGCGCTTTTCCCAACGCCCAGTATATCGTAAAAATCTCTTTTTGCCATTTTAATTTTGGGGATTCATATTTTCTATGTGCCTTCGTACCTTTTGTGGCAAAAACCACGGAGACACGGAAGCACGGAGAAATTTAATTGCCTACAATAACTTTTGCAAAACGGATTACTTTTCCGTTAAGGGTGTATCCTTTTTCAACTTCGTCAACTACTTTCCCTTTCATGTCTTCTGTTGGTGCAGGAATGTTTGTAATCGCTTCATGCAGGTCAACATCAAAAGGCTGTCCGACTGACTTCACAGCTTCTAATCCTTTTTGTGCGAGAATGCTTCGGAATTTTTGCGCGATTAAATTCACACCTTCGTTGATCGCCGCCACATCGGTTGATTTTTCATTATTTCGGATTGCTCGTTCGAGATCATCAACGACCGGGAGCAATGCTTTAATGATTTCGGCGCCGGCCATGTTCAATAATTCCACACGTTCTTTAGATGTACGCTTTCTGAAATTATCAAATTCAGAATACAGGCGAATATGTTTATCATTCAATGCTGAAACCTGCTCTTCTAACTCTGCTGCTTTTTTTTCACAATCGTCAGATGGCATTCCCGGCAAATCCTGTTGTACTTGATCTTCTGTGTTTTCAGGATTTTCATTCACATTTTCGTTTGTATTTTCAGTGGTCATGTTCGCTTTATTTTTATTATTTCCAAATTTCATCCAACTCATTGCAAGTAGTTTTTAGTTCAGCCTTTTTAGCTCGGAGAAAAAAGTTCCCATTCGACGAAGAACTAAAACACTCCGAACTCACTACTTTTGTCTGTCAAAAGGGTCAAATTCTGAGCCAGCAAAGATAATACGCCAGATTGTCAGAAATACGCGATTCTACAATGAATTTGGGTGAAAATGAGGCATAATTTTGCAGGTTTTGTGACAATAGAGAAAGTCCGGCGGAAATGGAATGAAAGAATACTTTAAATTCGGCTGACCCAAAAGTGAACCTGTCCGGAATTTTAATTCGACCGACTTCCCAACTTTTTTCAGAAACGGGTTTAGGAAGCGGAAGAATGGAGAGACTGGTATCAGACGCAGAAAAAGTTGTCGATAATAATACTACCATAATGAAAAAGCTCCTTCTTAAAAGCACCGTTTTTGTATTAACAATGACTGCCCTGGTTTCTTTCGATCGCGCTCACGGATGGTTTGCTGCGGGAAGTAAACCCAAAAGTTATGAAATGGGAATTGAGAAAGGTTCGGGGCAGGATGGCAAAAATGCGGCTACAATAAAATCGAAGGACAGGCATATTAAAGGATTCGGAACGTATATGCAAATGTCTAAACCGGATAAATTTCTCGGCAAACGTGTGCGCATGAGCGGGTATGTAAAATCTCAAAACGTAAAAGCATGGGCCGGACTTTGGTTTCGCGTTGACAAGGCTAACTCAAACGTTTCACTTGCTTTTGATAATATGTCGCGAAGAGCAATAAAGGGTACTACCGAATGGACCAAATATGAAATAGTACTGAATGTTCCTTCCAACGCTTCTGCTCTTGCATACGGCGCTTTGCTGAATGGCACGGGACAGATATGGTTTGACCAGGTGAATTTTGAGGTTGTAGACAGCACATTCGCAACAACCGGCGGAGAAAAAAGCGAAACATTGCTCCAGGAAGTGCCTTCGAATCTTGATTTTGAGCACTGATTTTTTAATAAATAAATTCCAAAGCAAAAAAACCGCTCATTTAAAAGAGCAGTTTTTCTTTTGCAATTATTTGCTTTTAGCAGGAAGCTCCGATCAGATTCCTTCGTTTTTCATTCAGCATTTCTGTAAACCCTTTTACCTTTTCAAGCTTCTTCTGCTTTTTAGGTACAGTTCCGCCAGACGATGTTTTTGGCACTTGCTTAACAAACTTACTTAAGGCTTTGGAAAGCTGATCTCCACGCAAATTTGTTGCAACGATTACACCATTTCCATCGATAAGAAAATTAGTAGGAATGGAACTGATTTGGTACAATGTTGCTGCTTTACTGTTCCACCACATGAGATCGCTTACATGATATGGCCAGATCAAACTGTCTTTTTTAATGGCGGCGGTCCATTGCGGTTTTCCTCCCTGCCGATCGAGCGAAACACTATAAACAGTGAACGATGAACCATTCGTAAATTCTGAATCTTTATAGGTTTTATACGTGCTTACTACATTCGGATTTTCAGCACGGCAAGGTCCGCACCAAGATGCCCAAAAATCGATGAGTACCATTTTTCCGCGCAGGGAAGAAAGCCGGATCACAGAATCGTTCGGATTTTTTAATTCAATTTCAGGTGCGATATTCCCGACATTAAGGCCGGTTGCCGGTTGCGCCAGAGAAAAAAGTGGCAGGCAAAAAAGGAGCAGGAGGCAGGCGAAAATATTTTTCATTTTTATATTTTTGATTTGAAATTTGCAGAGCATTAAATTTACGGATTTTTCATGTCTTTTGCGTGAAGGATAGAAGTGCCACATAGAGATCCCTAAGGGAAAAAGCCCGGAGCAGCGTGGATAGTGCAAAGGGCGAGGACTTGCAACGGATAGCCTGACCTGTGAGCCGGGAGAAGGGCACGCCCAAAATAAATTTCGCTGAAGGCACAAAGACCGCACAGAAAAAGGTTGCTGACAGATTCAAATGATTTCGCAGATAACTAACTATTGATAATTCAGCAGGAGGATTCAATTAAATCCCTGCGTCGTTCATTCAAAATATCAGTAGTACCTTTTCCTTTTTTAGGCTTCTTTTCTTTTTTCGGAGCATTGCCTGAAGGCTTCTTTTTGTACAACGCTTTATCGCGATTTACGAGTGTGCTTAACGCCCCTGACAACTGATCGCCGCGTAATCCTTTTGCAACAATTACGCCGTTTCCGTCAATGAGAAAATTGGTAGGAATTGAAAAAACCTGGTAGAGCTGCGCGGCTTCATTCTGCCAGTATTTCAGATCGCTTACATGGTAAGGCCAGGTCAGGCTGTCATGGATAATTGCAGCTTTCCACGATTCTTTTGTTTTATCGAGCGATACGCTGAAAATGGTGAATGAAGAACCATTCAGGTAAATGGAATCCTTGTATGATTTATATGTTTTTACAACATTCGGATTTTCACCGCGGCAGGGCCCGCACCAGGATGCCCAGAAATCGATCAGCACCATTTTTCCGCGAAGGGATGAAAGAGCGATAGAAGAATCGTTCAGGTTTTTCATGATGATTTCCGGCGCAATGTTACCTACGTTAAGGCCGATAACATTTCCGGTTTGTGCCATTGAAAACAGGGGCAGGAAAGAAAGGAGGAGAAAACAGGACTTTATCTTTTTCATGATATTAAGTTAAGATTTTTCCGGGAATTAAATTTTTGGTGATGTGATCATTTTACATACTTAAGGCTTCCTGACAATTTCCGCACCAAGATTTCTAAGGCGCTCATCTATCTTCTGATAACCCCGATCTATTTGTTCAATATTGTGAATGGTACTTTTTCCTGTTGCAGAAAGTGCGGCAATGAGCAACGATACCCCTGCGCGGATGTCAGGTGAAACCATTGTAACGCCGCGCAAGGAATGAGCCCTGCCAAGGCCGATAATTGTTGCACGATGCGGATCGCACAAAATAATCTGCGCACCCATGTCAATCAATTTATCAACGAAGAACAAACGGCTTTCAAACATTTTCTGGTGAATGAGCACGCTGCCTTTTGCCTGTGTTGCTACGACAAGAATAATGCTGAGCAGATCAGGAGTAAAACCTGGCCATGGCGAATCTGAAATTGTGAGAATAGATCCGTCGATAAACGTATCGATCTCGTAAGAATCCTGCTGCGGAATAAAAATATCTTCACCCCGGCGTTCGATTTTAATTCCGAGTCGTTGAAACACAGAAGGAATTACGCCAAGACTTTCGTAAGAAACATTTTTAATCGTGATCTCCGATTGTGTCATTGCTGCAAGACCGATAAAGCTTCCTACTTCGATCATGTCGGGCAATAAACGGTGTTCAGTTCCGCCCAGCTTTTCAACTCCTTCAATCGTCAATAAGTTGGAGCCGATGCCGGAAATTTTTGCGCCCATGCGATTGAGCATTTTACATAGCTGCTGCAAATACGGTTCGCATGCTGCGTTGTAAATTGTTGTTGTTCCTTTTGCAAGGGAAGCTGCCATTACAATATTTGCAGTGCCTGTTACAGATGCTTCATCGAGCAACATGTATGCGCCGGTGAGCCGCTCTGCTTCTACTTTATAAAATTCATTTTCGGCTTCATAAGTAAATTTTGCTCCAAGATTTTCGAAACCGATAAAATGCGTGTCTAATCTTCTGCGGCCGATTTTATCACCACCTGGCTTTGGAATATAACCACGGCCAAAACGCGCAAGTAACGGACCAACGATCATAATTGATCCACGCAAAGCGCCGCCTCGTGTTTTAAAAGCTTCAGTAGTAATGTAATCTACATTGACATTATCCGCCTGAAAAGTAAATTCTTCGTGACCGGTTTTTTCCACCTTCACACCTAATTCCTTTAATAAATCGATGAGCTTATTGACATCGATGATATCGGGAATATTTGAAATCGTTATTTTTTCGGGAGAAAGCAATACTGCTGAAATAACCTGGAGCGCTTCGTTCTTTGCACCTTGAGGAACCAGTTCTCCTTTGAGGCGTTTGCCTCCTACAATTTCGAATGAACTCATAATCAGTAGTCGGTTTTTCAGTTGTCAGTTGTCGATTGCCAGGATTAATTTCTACTGACTATTGATAATTGACGTCTGACTAACGTTTCTTTTTTTTGTGCATGTTATTATTATTTTTCTTCTTCGCGGTATGCTGCATCTGGTTTTGCGGGATGGCATTTTTCGGAAGAATTTCGCTTGTGTGCAGGAATTTGAAATTCTCGCCGACTTTTAATTTTCCTTCGGAGAGGTTTTCAAGCTGCTCAAGGATGAGCTGATCGTTTACAGAATCGCGGTTCCAGTTGAGGTAATGACGTTTCATTAATTGCGCGAGTTGCTCCGTGAAAATTTCGCGTGCTTTCGGATCTTCTTCGGCGAGCGCTTTTTTCAATAAGTCTTCCAGGATCTTTCCGTAATGTTTGAAACGGATATTGCTTTGCGGATAAGGAACAATTTCCGGTTTCGATGCAATCAGTTCCGGCTCCGGCTTTGCATACGGACTATCGACATCCAGTTTGAAATGGGAAATGATATGCAAATGATCCCAGAGCTTATGTTCGAAATCGGCATATTCTTTCATCTGTGGATTGAGAATAACCATAACGCGCACAATGGAACGTGCACAACGGCTGCGTTCATCACGGTCGGTAAGTGTAAGGCAATATTCAATCATACGGTGTACACTTCTTCCGTATTCAGCAATGGTCATGACGGGCAGACCTGTATTGTATTCCATTCCAGTGGAATTCCCGGTAGCATCCGGGCTAATTTCTTGTATCATCTCTTCAATAAATAATTTGGGAATCCTATAGAGGATATTGGGTAAAGATAAGGATTTTGGGGATAAAAAAGTCGTGAGTTGGTGGTAAAAAGCCGGGAGTTCACTACAACCAACCCTCGATCTTCCCAACCAACAACTTTTCTATTAAATTTACCACCCCATGCCCATTGCAAGCGCCCTGCTTTATTATCTTATTATGCTCCCCTTATCGGCTCTGCCATTTGGGATATTGCATGCGCTTTCGTCATTTATCTATTTCGTTCTTTATTACCTGGTTGGTTACCGCAAAGATGTTGTACGTGAAAACATCCGCAGGTCATTTCCCGAAAAAACCGTTGAAGAACAAAGGATCATTGCGAAAAAATTCTACAAACACCTGGGTGATGTATTTGTTGAAAGCTTAAAAATTTTCACCATCTCAAAAAGCAATCTTGCAAAACACATTACCTGCGCCAATCCGGAAGTGCTTAACCGTTATTATGAGCAGGGAAAAAGTGTAATCATTGCTGTCGGACATTACAACAGCTGGGAATTTATGCTTACCGGCTTTAATACATTTATCAAACATAAAGCTGTTGTTATTTACCAGCCTTTGCGCAATACATTCTTCGATAAAAAATTGCGCGATGCAAGAAGCGAAAGAGGAACGCTGATGCTGCCGGCGAAGGAAGTGAAAAAATTTTTCAGCACAGCAACAAAAGAGCCTTATGCTACTGTTTTCGCTATCGATCAGTCGCCTCCCAATCCTGAAAAGTCTTACTGGATGAATTTCCTTCACCAGGATACGCCGGTGCTATTCGGAACAGAAAAATATGCGAAAGATTTTAATCAGCCTGTAGTGTATGCAAGGTTGAATAAAATAAAAAGAGGATTTTATCAATTGGAATTTGTGAATGTGATTGCGAATCCTGCAACAGCTGCTTATGGAGAAATAACGGAAAAGGTAACGCGTCTTTTAGAGAATGACATTATTGCAAAACCTGAATTTTGGCTGTGGTCACATAAGAGGTGGAAACACTCAAGAAAAAAATAGGGACGAAAAAAAAGGGGGACGAAGGGGCGAAAAAAAGGAGGCAGCAGGCAGGAAAATAACTTCAAAGTGAAAAGAAAATTTGCAGCCTAAAGAGAAGGCAAGGAAATATTCTGACGAAAGATTACAGTTTTTTATTTGCTGCCGCCGTTTTTGACTGCTCCTGTTTCCTAAAGAGAGTTATTCAATAATTTCCCGCTTGTAATTAATTTATGCAAGGCCTTTTCTCCACGTACTCTTCGCATTAGTTCGATGTGGCCCATGTGATGGCAGTCGCTTCCGAGGAATTCATACCAGCCTCTTTCAATCATTTGTTCTGCTACTTTTTTTGTTGCAGGCGAATAATGACCAGTAAGCGCGTTGATGTTGAGCTGGAATAAAACTCCTTTTTCTTTTAACTTTTCAAAGTGTTCAAGATTTTTTGTAAACCAGAAAGGATAACGCTCGGGATGAGCAAGCACGGGTTTATAACCACTTGTTTGTAATTGAAAAATGAATGTGTCTAGATTATCCGGCGCATTCATATAGGAAACTTCGAAGAGCAGGTAATCTGATCCGAAGGTGAGCAGGCGTTCGTCCTGTAGTTTTTTTTCAAGATCGTAATCGAGATAATATTCTGCGGCTGCGTCAATTTCCAAATGAATTCCTTCTGCTTTCGCAGCGATGCGCACTTGTTCAAGCCCCGCTTTAATGTTCGCTGATGTATTGCGAAAAAAATCGCTCATCACATGTGGCGTGGTAATGACTTTTTTATAGCCCATATCTTCCACCGCTTTCAAAAGATCAAGCGTATCTTTCATTGTTCGTGCGCCATCGTCAATGCCCGGAATGAAATGCGAATGCATGTCGCAATTCAATATTCCAAGGTCAACGGCTTCGTTGCTGTATGACTTTCTGAAAATGTTGGAGAAAATGCTCATGGGTTCTTATCCGTGAAGGTAAGCATTGTCGTGAAGGGATTTAATGTCCGCGGGTGATTTGGTGTCCGCCGAGGCGAATGGAGACTGGGTGATTAATTTGTAATTGAAAATTGGTAATTAGCAATTGAAAATGCTGCAGCTAGCACATAATCATCCAGTCGCCAGTCATTAAATCCATGCACGGAAATCTTCCTATGAGTAAAACCTCTAAGAGCCGAGTTTTCCTTTCAACGCAGCAAGCTGATCCATCCAGTCATTCCCTTTTTGTTTGGAAGACGAAGCTGGTGCTGATTTTGCGCCGAATGCTTTTACGTTGGGGATCTTTGTTTTTTCTTTTTGTGCGGATGACGGAGCAGCTTCGCCTTTCATGGTAAGTGCAATTCTTTTTCGTTGCACATCCACTTCGGTTACCGTTACCATCACTTGCTGCTGCACTTTCACAACTTTATTCGGATCATCAACAAACTGATCGCTGAGCTGTGAAATGTGAACGAGTCCATCCTGGTGCACTCCAATATCTACGAATGCACCGAAGTTCGTCACGTTAGTTACAATGCCGGGCAAACGCATTCCTTCGCGGAGATCTTCGATTGAATTTACACCATCCTGGAATTTAAAAGCTTCAAACGATTTACGCGGATCGCGGCCGGGCTTTTCTAATTCGGAAAGAATATCATTCAGCGTTGGAAGTCCAACAGTTTCTGTTACATATTTTTTCGCATCGATTTTTTTACGCAGCTCTTTATCGCGCACGAGATCGTCAATTTTGCAATCGAGGTCTTTCGCCATTTGTTCAACGATCGGATATGATTCAGGATGCACGGCGCTGCTATCGAGCGGATGTGAAGCATTCCTTATTCTCAAAAATCCGGCTGCCTGCTCGAATGCTTTTTCTCCGAGACGTGAAACTTTCATCAGCTCTTTTCTCGTCTTGAACGGGCCATTTTCGTCGCGGTGTTCCACAATACTTTTCGCAATCGCCGGACCAATTCCGGAAACGTAAGAGAGTAATTGTTTGCTTGCTGTATTCAATTCCACACCAACAGCATTCACACAGCTTTCAACTACTTCATCGAGCTTCTTCTTCAAAAGCGGCTGATCCACGTCATGCTGATATTGTCCGACGCCAATTGATTTCGCATCGATCTTTACTAATTCCGCAAGCGGATCAGCCAGTCTTCTTCCAATAGAAACTGCGCCGCGAACGGTCAGATCAAGATCAGGAAATTCTTCACGCGCTACGGCTGAAGCGGAATAAATAGATGCGCCGCTTTCATTCACCATCACCACAGCAATTTCTTTCGGAAGCTCAGCAATTTTACGAATGAATTCTTCCGTTTCTCTTCCGGCCGTTCCATTACCAATTGAAATTGCTTCTACCTGATGTTTTGCGATCAAACGGAAAAGTGTGTCTTCCGCTTCTGTCACTTCACGTTTTCCAAGATGCGGATAGATCACATCATGCTCCAGCAATTTCCCCTGGCGATCGAGCACAGCGATTTTACAACCTGTGCGAAAGCCGGGATCTACAGCGAGAATTGTTTTTTGTCCGAGCGGTGAGGAAAGTAAAAGTTCGCGTAGATTCTGTGCAAATACTTCGATCGCTTTACTATCCGAAACATCTTTTGTAAGCTGGCGGAATTCCGATTCGAGTGAAGGCTGCAACAAACGTTTGTAAGAACCAACACAAGCCGCTTTCATCTGATCGGCAACTTCTCCCCTGCCCTTCACGAATTTTTTTTCGAGCAAATCAATTGCAGTATCTGCATCAGGAGCAAAGTCGAGCAGTAGAATTCCTTCATTTTCACCGCGTCGCATAGCAAGCATACGGTGTGAAGGACAAGCCATTATTTTTTCGTCCCAATTAAAATAATCGCGGAATTTTTCGCCTTCATTTTCTTTTCCTGCAACAACACGTGAGCGGATCAATGCTGTTTCGCGGAATAATTTCCGGAGCAGATCACGCGCCTCTACATTTTCAGAAATTACTTCTGCAATAATATCACGGGCGCCGTCGAGTGCATCATCTGCATCCACTACTCCTTTTTCTGCATCAATGTATTTCGCGGCTTCTGCATGCACATCAAAATTCCCTTGTGTGATGATGAGATTTGCCAATGGCTCAAGGCCTTTGTCGCGCGCCGCAGTTGCACGTGTTTTGCGTTTGGGTTTGTAAGGAAGATAAAGATCTTCAAGCTGAATGATGGATGCCGCTTTCGTAATCTGATCGCGCAGCTCATCAGTAAGTTTGCCTTGTTCTTCGATGGTTTCGAGAATAAATTTTCTGCGTTTTTCAAGTTCGCGGTACATCGCCATTTTATCGCGGATGTCCATGATCTTTACTTCGTCGAGGCTGCCGGTCATTTCTTTGCGGTAACGAGCAAGGAAGGGAACGGTTGCGCCTTCATCTAATAAGGTGATAGTTGTTTCAACTTGTTTGGCATCGATGCCAAGTTCAACTGCAACTTTGCGGATATTTAATCGTTCAGTGATTTCGCTCATAAGGTGATTTCTTGTGGAGCAAATATAAGCTGTGGAAGAAAAGATAACGTCGGGATTTTATTAACGGTTTGTGGAAAAATATTTTCACATTAAATGGGAAATCACAACGACAGATCAGTTTTTCTATTCGTAGCTTTCTTAATATTACATAGAACGCTAAGGTTCAGGATTGCTTAAAAACCGAATTCAAGTTCATGTTTAAAAAACTGCGGATCTTGCTAATGATTGAGGCGCTCATTTTAATGACGCATCCGTTTATGATGTGGCTTTATTTTCGTGTGACTAACCTTGAATTTGAAGCACAAAAAAGAGAATACATTGCGCAACAAGGAAGTGCGGAAGGTCTTTACGGCGATTGTTCAGGCGCTTCGTTTATTCTTCCCATCTTAATTTGTGCTTACATGATCTTTTTTCTTTTGGGATCACTGATTATGTTTTCCCTTTACAAAGAAGTTTCAAGAACGCTGATAGTCGTCAGCTTCTGGCTTATTTTTGGAGCAGCAATAGTGCCGTCTTTGATTCTTGATATTATGTTGATCATGCGCTTGTAAATTCAAGCTGACTACTTCACCAATTCTTCCAGCAGCCGTTCTGTTGTTTCATCCAAATCAGCGCAAAATCCCGGGTGCGGACGTGATGTTTGTAAAGAAGAACTTCTTACTGCTGTCAGCCAGCGAAAACGGGATGCGGCATCTTCTTTTGCAATTGTGCCTCCTTTATTATCTCCGGTTGCAGTTGCGGCAAATGCTTCGAGGTATCCTGTTAATTCATTGCAATCAGCATCGGGGGCAAGTACGCGCAATTTTTCTTCATTGATATTAAATAAAACTTTCACAAACTTTTTTTCTTTACAGAACACAATCACGCCTACGTTAAGAAATTCTTCCCGTTCCACGTGCGGCACATAGCGGATCACCGCATATTCATATAGCAGTTGTCCGTGCATGGTTCGCTGTGTTTATAAATATGGATGAATTTTCAAGGCGCATTTTCAGGAATGAGATATACGTATCGCGCACCTGCTGAATGGACAGCTCATTACCATCCCATTGCAGCCATTCTCCGGGTAAAAGCCGGATTATGTTTTCGAAAACTTCATTGGTAAGCAAACGGCGAAATTCAATATCGACTTCATTCAGCTGTGCGGCTTGCGGTAACAGAACATGATCTTTTACCAGCTCAAATGGATTCATTGCAGCCTTTTCCCAGCTGCTCCAGGCATGATGAAAATAAAGTGCAGCGCCATGATCGATGAGCCACAATTCTTTATTCCACATCAGCATATTTGTGTTGCGGCAGGTGCGGTCAATGTTCGTAATAAATGCATCCAGCCAGACAATTTTAGAAGCAAGAAGTGAATCTATTTTTGTCAGCACCGGATCAAATGTCACGGCACCGGAGAGAAAATGCAACCCGAGATTTGTGCCATGACTTTTGCGCAGCAGTTCCTGGATCTCTTCATCGCCTTCTGTTCTTCCAAATGCTTCATCGAGCTGCGCGAAAACAAGTTCAGGAACTTTAAGTCCGAGCACGCGCGCAATTTCACCTCCGATAAATTCAGCGATCAATGCTTTTGTGCCATGGCCCGCGCCTTTGAATTTCAGCACGTATTTGAAATTGTCATCCGCTTCTGCAAGCGCAGGCAACGATCCTCCTTCGCGTAAAGGGGCGATGTAACGTGTAACGTCAACGGTGCGGATGTTTATAGAATGCTGCATTGAATTGTAAAGATGGGAAGAAAAGGATTAGCCAACGAATTCAAACCGGGGCGCTTCTTTTCCTTCTACAATAATTTTTTCATTGAACATTTTTTCGGGTCGCACCCACAATTGACCTTTTTCATGTTGCGGCGAATCGTAAAGTGGTTTATATAGCACCATTCGTTCCAATGTTTCGGAATGAATGACGGTTCCGATCACTTCGTAGAAGTTGCCTTTGTAGTGTTTGTATTTTCCGGTGGAAATCATTTTATTCCTTGATGGTTTGCCACAGATTACGCGGATTGCGCAGATTACCTGGCATCCCATTTTCATCAACGATTACAATGATTGATTTACAATGTGTGTAATCTGCGAAATCTGTGGCAACTAACGTTTCACATATTGCTGCTCGTAATACTTCGAATAATTTCCTGAAGTAACGTTGTCGAGCCATTGTTGATTATTCAAATACCAGTCAACCGTTTTTTCTAAACCTTCTTCAAACTGCAGACTTGGTGTCCAGCCTAATTCATCTCCTAATTTCGTTGCATCAATTGCATAACGCAAATCGTGGCCGGCGCGGTCTTTTACGAAGGTGATGAGCTTTGCAGATTCCCCTTCAGGACGATTTAATTTTTGATCCATGATCTTGCAAAGCAAATGAATCAGGTCAAGATTTTTCCATTCGTTGTGTCCGCCGATGTTATACGTTTCACCATTATTTCCGCGGTGGAGAATTACATCAATTGCGCGTGCGTGATCTTCGACCCATAACCAGTCGCGCACATTTTCACCTTTTCCGTAAACAGGAACCGGTTTGTTGTTGCGGATATTATTAATGGCAAGTGGAATTAATTTTTCCGGGAAATGGTGCGAGCCGTAATTGTTGGAGCAATTTGAAATCACGATTGGCAATCCATACGTATCATGATATGCGCGCACGAAATGATCGGAGCTTGCTTTGGATGCGGAATACGGGGAATGCGGATCGTACTTGGTGTCTTCGTAGAAAAATCCTTCTTCGCCTAAAGCACCGTACACTTCGTCAGTGGAAACGTGGTAGAAACGGTGATTGGAGATTGGTTGTTGGTTGTTGGAAAGCCATTGATGTTTTGCGGCGTTCAATAGCGTTACAGTTCCAACTACATTCGTCATTACGAATTCGATTGGATTAGAAATAGAACGATCAACGTGCGATTCGGCGGCAAGGTGAATGACATAAGTAAAATCATATTTTGCGAAAAGCTCTTCGAGAAATTTTCCGTCGCGGATGTCGCCTTTTACAAAAGTGTAATTGGATTTTGATTCAACGTCTTTGAGGTTATCGAGATTACCTGCGTACGTAAGCGCATCGAGGTTGACGATATTATAGTTTGGATATTTATTGACGAATAAACGAACGACGTGTGATCCGATAAATCCGGCGCCTCCGGTGATGAGAATGTTTTTCATTCTTTAGGTTTTACATGATGATTTTTCAATTCCGCTTCGATGGAATCCATCTTGGAGGTTGTATATTTTTTCGGACGGTCAATTCCGTTATCGATTACAATACGCACACTTTTGAAATGTGTCTCGCGTGAAAAAGACTTTATGCTTTCCAGCGGATAATCGTGCAATACATGACTGCGCTGCGATTTCATGAACAAAGCAAGAATTCCTGCGAGCGGATTTGCATTCTTAACGAACACGAATCTTTTGTCGGTAACTTTCAACGTTCCCATTACCGCCATCATTTCCGTTTTCATCCAGATCGCATACGGATCGTTGATCAAAAGCTTTTCGCCGGGATGTAATTGAAATGGTTCCATGATTTTGGTGGGTACGAATTACGAATATTTCGAATAGTTACTAATCTTGATAAAGGTTCAACCCAGCATATTTCATTCGTAACTATTCGGAGCATTCGTAATTCGTACTCCCTTTTAAAGACTCCAGTAATTCAATTTTTTGATCTTATTGCGATAGAAACCCTTTACATCAGCAAGCACACCTTTCGGCGACATAAGTGATGCAAAATACTTTTCATCAAGCGTTTTGTATTCTTTGTGACCAACAGCGACAATGATTCCATCGTAACCTTTGCCGATTTTATTCAGGCCGAATCCGTATTCATGTTTCAGCTCATTACTATCTGCATGCGGATCTGCGACATCTACTTTTACGCCAAAGGATTTTAATTCTTTCACGATGTCCGCGACTTTTGAATTGCGGATATCAGAAACATCTTCTTTGAATGTCGCGCCCATGACGAGTACTTTTGATTTGCTGATATTTTTTCCTGCGGCAATAATTTTTTTCACGGTTGTTTTCGCTACATAAAACCCCATCGAGTCATTCACATAACGCCCTGAATTGATGACACGCGAATGATAGCCAAGCGCTTCTGCTTTGTGCGTAAGGTAATACGGATCGACGCCGATGCAATGTCCGCCGACTAAACCGGGAGAAAATTTCAGGAAGTTCCATTTTGTTCCGGCAGCTTCGAGCACGTCGTACGTATTAATTCCCATTCTCGAAAAAATAATCGAGAGCTCATTCATCAGGGAAATATTTACATCACGTTGCGTATTCTCGATGATCTTTGCAGCTTCAGCAACTTTGATAGAAGCAGCACGATGTGTGCCGGGCTGCACGATGATCTCGTAAACGCTGGCAATGTTATCTAAACTTTCTGCATCGCAACCCGAAACAACTTTCAGTATTTTCGTGATCGTATGTTCTTTGTCGCCGGGATTAATTCGTTCAGGAGAATAACCGACTTTGAAATCTTTTTTGAATTTCAATCCGGATTCTTTTTCCAGAACAGGAATGCAATCTTCTTCTGTGCAACCCGGATAAACGGTTGATTCGAAAACAACATAATCCCCTTTCTTCAACACTTTTCCCACTGTAGCCGAAGCCGCAAGCAAAGGCTTTAAATCAGGAAGATTATGCTCGTCGATTGGCGTTGGAACTGCTACGATAAAAAATTTCGCTGCTTTTAATTCGTTCAGATCGGCAGTGAATGCAATATCCGCGTCTTTGAAATCAGCTTTCGTCAATTCCTGGCTCGGATCGATTCCTTTCTGCATCATCTTCACACGCTTCTCGTTAATGTCGAAGCCGATTACTTTTGCCTTTTTTGCAAATGCCAAAGCAATCGGAAGGCCAACATAACCCAAACCAATTACTCCGATTATATCCTTTTTAGCGAGTATGTTCTTGTATATAGACATTTCCATGAGTGGGTTAGTTGTTTGTTGTTTGTTGTTCGTTGTTATCAGGTTTATTTTCATTCTTTAAAAACCTGACACCACGAATCTCTGCATTGTTTAAATATCCAATTAACTTGCCATTACCATTACATACCTTGGCCGCTAATTCAAAAGCTTTATTAAATTCTTCTTCTGAAATATATTCGTAATCAAGGCATCTGTATAATTGGGATTGTGTCTCATTGACTGAACCTACCGAATACCCGAGAAACGTTATAAACTCTTTCCGGTTACCGCGTCCAAAACCTTCCGCTATGTTATCCATCGAGGAACCAGAAGAATTTCTTATTTGATCCCGCAAACCAAAATCTCTAACAAGACCTCCTTTTTCAACAAATAACTTTATAAGTTGACAAAGCTTTCTGGCATTTTTCCACGATTCAATTTCTTCAAATTTTCTGAATGTTCCCATATCTGATTTTTCAACAACAAACAACAAACTAACTTTTACGATTAGGTTTCCTGATACTATAAATTCTTTCAATCATATCAACGACTTTCATTCCTTCTAAGGCGTTTGTCGTGATCGTTGTTTTTCCTGTCAATGTATCAATCACATTCTGAATCATGAAATGGTGATTGTTTGCGGAACCTTTGTAAGCACCGTAATCATTTGCAGGCGCTGTTTCTTCCAAATGGGGCATTGTGTAGTCTTTGATGTGACAGACTTCCACTTTATCCATGTATTGCCCGCCGATCTTCACACTGCCTTTGCTTCCTACAACTGAAATACTGCTTTCTAAATTCTTGTCCCACACTGCGGTCGAATAATTGATGCAACCCATTCCGCCATTGACGAAATTGAAGCTGACAAAACCGGAATCTTCAAACTCAGTAAGATTTTCGTGATTAAAATCTTTAAACTTCGCTTGTATATCAGAAATGTCTCCAAAGAGCCAATACAATAAATCTATCCAATGAGAAAACTGCGTGAATAAAGTTCCGCCATCCAATTCCTGCGTTCCTTTCCAGCCACCTGTTTTGTAATAACGCTCATCGCGATTCCAGTAGCAGTTCAATTGCACCATGTAAACATCTCCGATGATCTTTTTTTCTATCAGTTCTTTCATCCAAACTGACGGCGGCGAATAACGGTTCTGCATCACGCAAAAAACCTGTCGACCAACTTGCATTGATTTTGAGATCAGCTTTTCACAATCGCTTTTATGCAATGCCATTGGCTTTTCAACCACCACATGTTTTTCTGCTTCGAGCGCTTTCATGGAATGTGCTGCGTGCAATCCATTCGGCGTACAGACATTCACCACTTCCACCTCCGGATGATTTTGCAAAAGCTCTTCGACAGAAGTATAATAGGCTTCTTTTATTTCAGCGTTGCCTGTTTTTTCCTGCGGCAATACATCACATACGGCAATTAATTCAGCATTCGGATTACGGCGCACCATTTCTGCGTGGCGTTTCCCAATGTGACCCTGACCGATGACAGCAAATTTTATTTTCTTCTCCATAAACGGATTGAACTAACCGATCTTAGTCACTTTATTATTCTGAAGCTGATATTTTTCATTTGATTCCGGACACATTGCAATTCCTTCTGAGTTAAATTCCAAACGATGTCCGAATTCACTCATCCAACCCAAATGTTTTGCAGGATTCCCTACCACACATGCATACGCAGCAACCGTTTTTGTAACAACCGCACCCGCTCCGATAAACGCATACTCACCAATATCATGTCCGCAAACAATTGTGGCATTCGCACCGATCGAAGCGCCTTTACCCACATGCGTTTTTGAATATTGCCCGCGGCGATTTACAGCACTTCTCGGATTTGTCACATTCGTAAAAACGCAAGATGGTCCGAGAAAAACATCATCACCACACGTAACGCCTGTGTAAAGCGAAACGTTATTCTGAATTTTTACATTTTTTCCGAGAATCACCTCAGGAGAGATAACAACGTTCTGACCGATGTTACAATTTTCCCCAATCACACAATTGCTCATGATGTGAGAGAAATGCCAGATTTTCACACCTTTCGCGATCGAACAACCTTCATCGACAACCGCTGAGGAATGGGCGAAATATTCTTTTTCCATAGTGCTGTAAAAGAGGTGCTAAGTTAGCGAAATCCGTGTGTTCTCATCTTCGTTCGAACAAACGGATTTCATACATTTTCACAAACGTGCCTGCATTATTTTTTCACGAACTCGCGGTGCTCTTTTTTGTAGAGTTCGTCATTGGAAAGGCTTTTGAAATACGCGTATGTTCTTTTCAAACCTTCGGCACGATCTATTGTTGGTTCCCAGTTGAGAATTTTTCTTGCGATGGTGATGTCTGGCTGGCGTTGTTTCGGATCGTCGGTTGGAAGTTCATGATAAACGACTTTCTGCGTTGTGCCGGTGAGCTTGATAATTTCTTCGGCGAAATCTTTGATCGTGATCTCCTGCGGATTTCCGATGTTGACCGGGTAGGCGTAATCACTCAGCAGCAAACGGTAAATTCCTTCTACAAGATCATCGACGTAGCAGAACGATCTTGTTTGTGAACCGTCGCCGAAGATGGTGAGATCTTCTCCGCGTAATGCTTGTCCGATGAAGGCAGGCAACACACGTCCGTCATTGAGTCGCATACGTGGACCATACGTATTGAAGATGCGGATGATGCGTGTTTCAAGTCCGTGATGTGTATGATACGCCATCGTGATCGCTTCCATGAAACGTTTTGCTTCATCGTAAACGCCGCGTGGCCCGATCGGATTTACATTGCCCCAATAATCTTCTGTTTGCGGATGAACCGTCGGATCGCCGTAAACTTCGGAAGTGGAAGCCACAAGAATTCTTGCATTTTTCACTCTTGCAAGTCCTAGCAGATTATGTGCGCCGAGCGAACTTACTTTTAATGTCTGGATCGGGATTTTTAAATAATCGATCGGGCTCGCTGGTGATGCGAAATGTAAAATGTAATCGAGCTTGCCGGGAACAAAAACAAATTTTGAAACATCGTGATGATGAAATTCAAAACGTTCGTGCTTGAAAAGGTGTTCGATATTTTTAAGATCACCGGTGATAAGATTATCCATTGCGATCACGTGAAATCCTTCAGCGATAAAACGATCGCAGAGATGTGATCCGAGAAATCCGGCAGCACCGGTGATGAGAATGCGTTTTGGCATTTGTAGTTTGTTGAAAATTATTTAGTGATCACTGCTCGTCCGATGCTGGCGTAATAAAAACCATTTTCCTGCATGGTATCGAGACTGTAAAGATTGCGTCCGTCAAAAATAACAGGCGCATTCATCAATGTTTTCATTTTATCAAATTCTGGTGTTCGGAACAAACTCCATTCGGTGCAAATGATCAATGCATCGGCGTGATTTAATACAGCATATTCATCAATGCCATATTCAATTTTGCTGCCGAGCACTTTTCCTATATTATTCATTGCTTCCGGATCGTAAGCGGAAATTTCTGCGCCTGCTGAGAGCAATTCATCAATAATATAAAGTGCTGGTGCTTCGCGGATATCATCGGTATCTGGCTTGAATGCAAGTCCCCAGATCGCGATTTTTTTCCCTTTGAGATCGTTATTGAAAAATGCTTTTACTTTCGGAACGATCACTGTTTTTTGATTTTCATTGACAGCCATTACCGCGCGGAGAATCTGCATTTCCTGGTTGGCATCACTTGCAGATTTTGCAAGCGCCTGCACATCTTTCGGAAAACATGATCCGCCGTAACCAATGCCGGGAAATAAAAATCTTTTTCCGATGCGATCGTCAGAACCAATTCCAATGCGAACCATGTCCACATTCGCGCCGACTTTTTCGCAGAGGTTTGCGATCTCGTTCATGAATGTGATTTTTGTGGCGAGAAAAGCATTCGCTGCGTATTTTGTAAGCTCCGCAGATTTCTCATCCATAAAAATGATCGGGTTGCCCTGGCGAACGTAGGGCTTGTACAATTCTTCCATTAATTTTTTCGCGCGCTCGCTGCTTGTCCCGATCACCACACGATCCGGCTTCAAAAAATCATCGACAGCAAATCCTTCACGCAAAAATTCAGGATTGGAAACCACATCAAATTCGATGGTAGCATTTTTTGCAATCGCTGCACGTACTTTATCAGCAGTTCCAACGGGCACAGTACTTTTATCTACAACGATCTTATATTCTTTCATCAACTTTCCCAACTGCTCAGCAACACCAAGCACGTAAGAAAGATCGGCTGAACCATCTTCACCGGGAGGTGTGGGCAAAGCAAGGAAAATTATTTTCGCATTTTCAATTGCTTTCACAAGATCGGTTGTGAATTCCAAGCGGCCTTGTTTGATATTACGCTCAAAAAGTGAATCGAGATGCGGCTCATAAATCGGGATGATTCCGTTACGCATCTTTTCCACTTTCTTCGCATCGATATCAACGCAAATGACGTGATTACCTGTTTCGGCAAGACAAGTTCCGGTTACTAAACCAACGTAACCGGTTCCAACAACTGCAATATTCATATTCTGTATTTGAAATTTATGATCCGCCGGGGCGAAGTATTAATTAATAAATTCAAGCACACTATCAGTAATAAACTTCAACGTTTCTTCATCCATTTCTGTATGGATAGGAAGTGAAATTACATTCGCGCACAATTGGATGGTCACAGGATAATCCGAATCCTTATGCAAAGGGCTCGAATATGCTTTTTGTAAATGAAGCGGCACCGGGTAATAAATCATTGCGGGAATTCCTTTCATAGAAAGATGCTCTCGTAATGCTTTGCGGTCAACATCATTCAGTGTAAGCGTGTACTGGTGAAAAACATGATCGCTGTTCTTCACGCGTACGGGAATTTTTATTTTCGGATGATTTGCCAATGCTTTATCGTAATAATCTGCAACATGATTTCTTGCTGCTGCATATTCATCGAGGTAACGAAGCTTCACACGAAGAATCGCAGCCTGAATACTATCAAGGCGTGAATTTACTCCTATAGAATCGTGATAATACTGAACAGTTTGTCCGTGATTGGAAATCATTCTCATCTTTTCAGCGAGACGATCATCGTTTGTATACATCGCACCGCCATCACCGTAAGCGCCTAAATTTTTAGAAGGGAAAAATGAAGTGCAGCCGATTGTTCCGATTGTTCCTGCTTTTTGCTTTTTGCCATCGCTGAATGTAAAATCAGAGCCGATTGCCTGTGCTACATCTTCAATGACAAACAAGCTGTATTTTTTTGCCAGTTCCATGATGCGTTCCATATCGGCGCATTGTCCGAAAAGATGAACAGGAACAATTGCTTTTGTTTTTGGCGTAATTGCTTTTTCAATTGCTTCAATGGAAATATCAAACGTATCAGGATAAACATCCACGAGCACAGGAGTAAGTCCGAGCAATGCGATCACTTCTGCGGTGGCAGGATAAGTAAAATCGGCAGTGATAACTTCGTCACCCGGTTTTAATCCAAGCGCCATCATTGCAATTTGTAAAGCATCGGTTCCATTTGCACAGGGAATAACATGCTTTACATCAAGATATTTTTCAAGATCTGCTTTAAATGCTTTTACTTCCGGTCCGTTGATGAACGCAGTGGAGTGAATAACATCAAGCACAGCTTTGTCGATTTCCGGCTGGATTCTTTCGTATTGACCCAGCAGATCAACCATCTGTATCTTCTTCTTCACATTTTGCATAAACCTATGATTTTCAGAGGGCGAAGATAATCAATTTTGGATGAACAGGGGATTCATGACGGACATTGCGGGGACTTGAAATTGTTATCTTTACTTTATGAAACTGAGGACATTTCTCCTGCTTTTCTTCGTATGCTTTTCCTTTGCATTAGTTGCGCAAGGTCCGCCTGTAAGTGCAAAAGGGCCTTCAGAGAAAGTCAAAAAAGAAAAAACTCCAATCGCCAGGATTCAGGGCGACAGCATTATTCCATGTTTTGCACTTTCCTTTACGTATGCACTTCAGTTGCCTGGTGGTGATATGGTGCAGCGTTTTGGTATAAATTCCAATTTGGGAATTGGGTTTAGCTACAAGACAAGAAATAACTGGCTATATACGGGGCAATGGACATATTTATTCGGAAAGAATTTGCGCGGGGCGAGTCCATTGGATAGCATCAGCACATCAGATGGTTTTGTGATTGACAAGGAAGGAAAGATGGCGGACATCAGGATTTTTGAACGCGGATTTACGCTTGGTTTGTCGGCAGGGAAAATTTTCAACACTTTTTTATCGCCGAATAAAAACAGTGGCTTTATTCTTTCTGGTGGCGTAGGTTATCTCCAGCATAAATTCAAGATCTATGATAACGGAGCACGTTCGCCGCAGATTACAAAAGAAACATTGAAAGGATACGACAGGCTGACGAGCGGAATTATGACGACGGAATTTCTCGGTTATGTTTACCTGAGTCGTAACCGTTATGTAAATTTTTTCGGAGGATTTGAATTTAACCAGGGATTTACAAAAAGCCGCCGTTCGTGGGATTACAGCCTGATGCGCGCGGATACAGAACAAAGAATTGATTTGTTATCGGGTTTCCGCGTGGGCTGGATTCTTCCATTGTATAAAACTCCTGCTCGCGCTAAATATTATTACTAAGCTTTGATGCGTGCGTTCTATTCACTCAGTATTTTCTTTTACGGTTTAGTAATTCGTATTGCGTCTTTGTTCAACACGAAAGCGCGCTTATGGATGCGTGGAAGAAAAAATCTTTTCGCAGAATTAGAATCAAAAATCAAATCTTCCTCACAGCCGGTTGTTTGGTTTCATTGCGCTTCATTAGGCGAATTCGAGCAGGGAAGACCTTTGCTGGAAGAATATAAAAAACGAAATCCGGCTTCTCGTATTTTATTAACCTTCTTTTCACCTTCCGGATTTGAAGTGCGTAAAAATTATTCCGGTGCAGAAATTATTTGTTATTTGCCGCTGGATACAAAAGCAAATGCAAAACGATTTATTGCGCTTGTTAATCCTTCTCTCGTATTTTTTGTGAAGTATGAATTCTGGCTGAATATGCTGGGAGAAATACGCCATAAACACATTCCGCATTTTCTTGTTTCAGGGATTTTCAGACCCGATCAGATCTTTTTTAAATCGCATGGAGGCATTTTCCGTGAAGCGCTGAAAGGATTTTCATTCCTGTTTACCCAGGAAAAAAATTCGGTTGAACTTTTGAAAAGTATTGGCATTACAAATGTCGTTGCAGCAGGTGATACTCGTTTTGATCGTGTTGCTGACATTGCTTTTGCGGCGAAAGAAATTCCGCTTGCAAAATTATTTTCGGAAACAGGCGAAAAGGTTTTGGTTGCAGGAAGCAGCTGGCCGCAGGATGAAGTTTTGCTTTTTCCGGTAATAGCAACTAATATCAAACAAGATTGGAAATTGATTGTTGCGCCACATGAATTGGGTGAAGCGCATTTGGCTTCAATAGAAAATGAGTTGGAAAAGAATGGAATTGAGAAGCAGTTGATCATGCGTTTTTCAAATGCAGACGAAGAAAGTATTGCAGGTAAAAAGATTTTATTGATCGATAATATCGGAATGCTTTCATCGCTGTACCACTATGGAAACATCGCGTATATAGGCGGTGGTTTCGGAAAAAGCATTCATAATACATTGGAGGCTGCTGTGTATGGAATTCCAGTCGTTTTTGGTCCGCGGTTTGAGAAATTCAATGAAGCGAAAGAATTAATTGCTGTTGGTGGTGGATTTGTTGCACGGGATGGAGAGGATCTAAAAAACGTATTGCAGAATTTACTTTCAGATAAAAACGTGCGGGAAGATGCGGGAATGAAAGCCGGAAAGTTTGTGAAGGAGAATACAGGTGCAACAAAGATTATCCTGGAAAAAACGGAGTCTTTGATTAATCGTTAAACACCCACGACAAGCCAAATTTCAGGGCGAAATCATTTTGCGGGTAATGCGGAATGAGGTAATATTTTCTTCCGAACATACCAGCATTCAGGTGATCGGCTTTAACAAAAATGCGGACTGGTTTTATTTTGATGCTTACCCACGGATCGATAAAAACATAATTGCCGATCTCTTTTGTATTTTGGATATAAAACTGCGAGAGGTTCGGGTTGTACGCATCACCATAAAAAGCAGAAAACCATGTAGCGTCAAGTCCAACCTGCAGTTGAAGCGCTTTTTTGAAAAGCCTGAAATTTCCGTAGATCGATTCGCGCACAATAAATTCAGGAAGCCGGATAGGGGAAGATCCTGGTAATTTATTCCAGGAGAAATCTGTTTTGGTTTTGAATGATTTTGTTCCGAGTGAAAGAAAAAGTCTGCCTGAAACAGCTTTCACCGATCCGGAATATTGAGCCGGCAATGAATATTCGTCAAAATAAAGCGGCTGGACATAATTATGCAATCCGATTGTAAGTCCGAGAACATTGCTTTGGCTGAAAAATTTCTGTCCGGTAGCAAGCAGATCTGTTTGTGTAGATGAAAAGAAATCATTGACCCACAGAAAATGATTCCCGTAATAATGCGAATAAATAAAATCGGGATGCTGGCGTTTCTGATCAGCGACAATGCTGTATTTGGCGGTCCTTCCAACCTGAGCTCGAATAAAATAATCGCCTTTATTGTATCCGTTTAATGCCCACCACGCCTTCAGTTCCGCATCCGGAATAAATCTTTTCCATCCTTCACGTCCACCGGCTTTTTTAAAATTGAGATTTCCGTCAATAAGAAAATTTGAAAAGGCTTTGTAAATGGTAGAGTCATTAAAAATCTCCCCGCTTTCATGCCGCACACCGATCTTTCCGAAAACGTTGCGGACATTTTCTTTACCGTGAAGCTGAAAACGTTCTATCCAAAAACCATTCTCAATTTTCCATGTATACGTCGAATCGTGCGTAAGATTCGTATCGCGCATCACATTTGCATAAAAACCTTCCTGCGGATTTCTATCGGAATAAATATATTTTTCATCCGATATTCCGACTGTATGTACAAAAGCCCATGAAGGATAAATTTTTGTACGGAAATGCAGCGAGTCATTCTGAATAGTATCCGCGATTGGACCTAACGACCAATATTGTTTTACCCAGGCGCCCCGCAATCGTTGCTTCGTTTCGGCATTGGAAAGGTTGACTTCAACAATTTGCCTGTCGAGTTGCGATGCAAATTCAAAATCATCATCGTCTGCGATCCCGCCATTTTCAGCTGCGTCGGTTGCTGTCCAGTATAAATCTGCGAGCAATGCATAACGTCTTCCGGGCGCACGATACCAGCCATTCAGATTTACGCTTGTATTATTTGTGTTTTGCCTCCTATAAAATCCGCCTGAGCGGATGCGATCAAATCCAAAAGCAACATTGCAATTTTTCCCAAACGGGTGCGCATGCGTTACACTAACATTCAATTCTTCTTTTTGTCCAAGGATGAATTGAATTTTGGTGTATGGTCTATCGGAATCAAAGAATGTGCGGTTATCGGCTCTGTACCCGAAATAATTAAACGAGCCTGGTCTGCTTCTGAATGTTTCGTAAGAAGGTTTGGGTAGGGTTAATTGTTTTTGCGGAGATCCGGCGTTTCCTGTATTGGACTGGCGTTCGCGAAAATTTTGGAAACCATCGAGTGTGTTAATGAGTCCGAAAGTATTTCCGGCGTTTCCGTAAGGAAATTCCTGTTCGTAGAAGATGAAGAATTTAGTAGAGTCTACCGGGAATGTATTTGTGTCTGTAGTCGCTTTTTGTGCCTGAAGGTAAATGGTGGATCCGCAGAGGAAAACTAAAAAGGCGTAAAGGACTTTTGTACGGAATTTCATTCAGAGAGAATAATGGACAAAAGTACGCGGAAGGGATTTAGGAAAGAGTAAAAAACAATAAAACCCCGATTCAAATTAATGAACCGGGGTTTCGTAAAACTGGCAGCGACATACTCTCCCACCTTTTAGGGCAGTACCATCTGCGCGGACGGGCTTAACTTCTCTGTTCGAAATGGGAAGAGGTGAACCCCGTCGCTATAGCCACCATGAGGCTTTAAATGTTTTAAATAACATATTGGAAGGAAACACAAATTAGAAGCGGCGTCCAAAGAAAGACTAAAGAGCAATTAGTATCGCTCGGCTTTGACATTACTGCCTTTACACCTGCGACCTATCAACGTCGTAGTCTTCGACGGCTCTTAAGGAAGATCTCATCTTGAGGCGAGCTTCGCACTTATATGCTTTCAGCGCTTATCTCATCCAGACTTAGCTACCCTGCGCTGCACCTAGGCGGCACAACAGGCACACTAGCGGTCTGTCCAACTCGGTCCTCTCGTACTAGAGTTAGGTCCCCTCAAATCTCCTACGCCCACAACAGATAGGGACCGAACTGTCTCACGACGTTCTGAACCCAGCTCGCGTGCCACTTTAATCGGCGAACAGCCGAACCCTTGGGACCTTCTCCAGCCCCAGGATGTGACGAGCCGACATC
>JBDSHN010000109.1:0-55853 GCA_039918435.1 Bacteroidia bacterium
CATCTCTGGTATTTCTCCCTCAACAATCAACCTGCCCAAAGTAGATTTCCTAATAAATTCCACGCTCACTCCTGGAGCTCTTTCTAAAAGCTTGAAACCGCCCTCAGGTAAAACATCTAACACAGCAAGTTCTGTTACAATTTTTTTAACACAATGAACTCCTGTTAAAGGTAATGAACATTTGGTCAATAATTTCGATTCGCCTGCTTTATTTACATGCTGCATTGCTACGATAATATTTTTTGCTGCTGCTACAAGATCCATTGCGCCACCCATTCCTTTCACCATCTTGCCCGGAATTTTCCAATTCGCAATATCACCGGTTTCACTTACTTCCATTGCACCGAGAATAGTAAGATCCACTTTTCCTGCGCGTATCATTCCGAATGATAAAGCAGAATCAAAATAAACAGTGCCCGGAACTTCGGTGATGGTTTGTTTGCCGGCGTTGATCAGGTCAGGATCTTCATCGCCTTCGAAAGGAAATGGCCCCATACCAAGCATTCCGTTTTCAGATTGCAGCGTAACATTTATCCCTTGAGGAATGTAATTCGCCACCAATGTAGGAATACCGATCCCGAGATTTACATAATAGCCATCCTTGACTTCTTTGGCGATCCGTTTTGCAATTCCGTTTTTATCTAACATAGGTATTGGTTTTCTCGACTGTGCTCGAAAGGTGAATTATGAAAATTAAATATCAGCACATTATTTTTTTCTTACGGTTCTTTGTTCAATGCGTTTTTCGAATTTTTCGCCTTTGAAAACGCGGTGAACGTAGATGCCCGGAACGTGAATGCCATCCGGATCAAGCTCACCGGCAGGAACAATCTCTTCTACTTCAGCGATGGTTATTTTTCCGGCCATGGCCATTGGCACGTTAAAGTTGCGCGTGGTTTTTCTGAAAACGAGATTGCCTTGTGTATCAGCTTTCCATGCTTTTACGATGGCAAATTCTGCATCGAATGCATATTCCATTAAATACTCTATGCCGTTGAAGATGCGCGTTTCTTTTCCGATCGCCACTTCAGTTCCTACACCTGCGCGTACAAAAACAGCAGGCATTCCGTAAGCAGCCGCCATGCAACGTGTTGCTAAAGTTCCCTGCGGAACAAGATCCACTTCCAATTCGCCGCTGAGCAACTGCCTTTCGAATTCGGCATTTTCTCCAACGTAAGAGGAGATCATTTTTTTTACTTGCCGCGTTTTCAGCAGGAGGCCGATGCCGAAATCATCAACGCCGGCATTGTTGGAAATGCAGGTAAGATTTTTTACACCTTTACTGACAAGCGCGGCGATGGAATTTTCGGGGATACCGCATAAACCAAAACCACCCAGCATAATTGTTGCTCCATCGCTAATATCGCGGATGGCTTCTTCAGCATTTGAAACTACTTTATTCATTGAAGTATTTGAAAGGATTTTTTTGAACTTGTTTTTTCTTCATCGGATGAAATCAATCACCGAAATATACCATCGTTAGGGTCATCAAATATCGGCTCTCCTTCGTCAAAATTAGAACAATCCAGATTCATCATGAGATTGCCTTTTGGTTTTGGAAATGCGCCTTTTGAAATTTTTATTGATTTATCGGCATACACCTGCTGGAAAAATTTTGCCCAGATCGGAAGCGCCATCGACGCACCTTGTCCTTCTGCTGTGCGGTCGAAATGCACACTTCTGTCTTCGCCGCCAACCCAGACACCTGCAACTAAATCAGGCGTTAATCCCATGAACCAACCATCGGAATTGTTTTGCGTGGTTCCGGTTTTTCCTGCAACAGGATTCATTATTTTATATGTGCTGCGCAATCTTCCTCCTGTACCGCCATCCACAACACCCTGCATAAGATTGATCATGAGATATGCTTTCTCTTCACTTAGTGCTTCTTTCGTTTTCGGAATAAATTCTTCGAGCACTTTTCCGTTTTTATCTTCAATACGTGTTACAAAAGTCGGCTCGATCCATTTTCCTTTATTGACGAATGTACTGTTTGCCCCCACCATTTCATAAAGAGAAATATCAGCTGTGCCAAGACAAAGTGAAGGAACAGGTTCGAGCGGTGAAGTAATGCCGACGTTCCTGGCAAAATCAACAACCGCATGCGGACCAAATTGTTTCATGATAAAAGCTGAAATATAATTGACCGAATTCGCGAGCGCTTTACGCAGGGTGATCATTTTGCCATTGTATTTCGCTTCTTCTGCTTTGCTCCATGAATTATTCGGGCACCATTCCGTTTTGCCGTCTTCACTCGGAATGCAGGTTCGAATGCATGGAACCTGGTCGCAGGGAGAATAACCTTCCTGTATGGCAAGCGCATAAACAAATGGCTTGAATGTAGAACCAACTTGTCGCTTCGCCACTTTTACGTGATCATATTTGAAGTGGCGGAAATTTATTCCTCCCACCCATGAACGGATGTAACCGGTTTGCGGCTCCATTGCCATAAAGCCCGCCTGCAAAAATGATTTGTAATAACGAATGGAATCCATCGGCGTCATCATGGTATCAATTTCTCCTTTCCAGGAAAAGACCCGCATGGCTACTTTGGTATTAAAATCTTTGTCGATCTCAGCGGCAGTAGCTTCTCCATCTTTAAGATGGTGGTATCGGTCAGACCGTTTTTTTCCAGAGTTAAGAATCTGGTCAATCTCTTCTTTGTTGATGCGATACGTAAAAGGCCGGTTCTTTTTATTTTTCAGTTCAGCATCAAATTGTTTTTGTAATGCAGCCATGTGCTCTTCCACTGCATGTTCGCCATACGTTTGCATGCGAGTATCAATGGTAGTGTACACTTTTAATCCGTCGCGATACAGATCATAAGGTTTTCCGTTTGGCTTAAGATGTTCGGAGCACCATTTTTTCAAAAAATTATCGCGCAGGTATTCGCGGAAATAAGGAGCGAGACCTTCGTTATGCGATTCAGGATTAAAGTGCGTGACAAGCGGAAGTTGCTTGAGTGAATCGTATTGCGCTTTGGTGAGAAATCCGCTACGCTGCATTTGATACATTACAAGATTGCGGCGTTTCATTGCATTCTCAGGATTGATCAATGGATTCCACTGCGATGGATTCTGGCACATTCCGACAAGCACTGCTGCTTCTTCCAGTTTTAAAGAATCTGAAGTGGTAGAAAAATAAACTTTGGAAGCAGAATTAATTCCAACAGCGTTGTAGTTGAAATCATATTTGTTAAGATAAAGTGCGAGAATTTCATCCTTTGTAAACAAGCGTTCAAGTCGAACTGCAATGATCCATTCTTTCAGCTTTTGATAAGCACGTTCAAACTTTGTTGCATGCTGCGATTCTTCACGGTGAAACTGCATTTTGGCCAGCTGTTGTGTAATCGTTGATCCACCACCAGCGCTGCGATCTCCGCCGGCAAATGTTTTTATAAATACACGTCCAAGGCTTTTTCCGTCGATACCCGAATGCTCACGGTAACGTTCATCTTCCGTCGCGATCAATGCATTGATCACATCCTGATCGATCTGGCTGTAGTGTACAGTAACGCGATTCTCAAGGTAATATCTTCCCAGCTCTTTTCCATCCGCAGAATAAGCAACAGTAGCCAGGTTGCTTTCCGGATTTTGCAATTGCTCAATGTCGGGCAGATCAGCAAACATAGCAATGCCGAGCACAAGAAGAACTATTCCGATAACAGGAGTAAGAAGCAGTATCCAGAATATCCGGATAAGTCGTTTATATTTTGATTTTGTCTTGCCTGGATTTTTTGAATTCCCGGAAGATTTTTCTGCTGGTTTTTCTTCTGCCATTCTTTTATACTTATGATTTTATACCGGGGAAATGTTTGTTTACCTGCAGTATAAATTATCAATGTCAAAAGTACGGAAAAATGGGTGTGGCTAAGAATGGAAAGGATAAGTGTGGAAGGAAAATGTTTAAATGTCTGAAAGCTCACTACCGCAACATCTCTTTCATGATTTTTCCCGTTGCAGTTGGCATAGGAAAAGCCATCAATTCCGCAATTGTGCGCGGAATATCTACCTGATCATACGTTACAGAACTGGTGAAATTTCTTTTAAAATCAGGACCAGCGGCGCAGAAACCAATGTGGCGACAACCTTCACAGCCATCGCCATGACTTTGAAAACCGTCGAGCACACCAGTCAAGTGCCGGCCATGATCATTGCTGATCATCAATGTTGTTGTTCCTGCGTAATAGGGATCATTTTGTAATGCATTCCATACCTGCGAAATGTACTGATCGGTGCTTGCAATTCCGGCGAGGTAATTATTCCAGTTGCCTGTATGCCCGCTGTAATCCGGCTCACGAAAATTGATCAGCATAAGATCCGGATGATGTTCGGCTAAAGTGGCGAGCACTTTTTTTGTGGTTACAGAATCGTCGCGATAACCGGAAAATGGCCCGTTGATTCCGCAATCGTAACGTGGCATCCATTTGCTCTGAAATTCCGCATCGGCAGTATTGGCAAGCACGTACAATTTATCTTTTGAAGTAATCACCCATGCTTTTTCTGTAGGCGCACCTGTGAATTTTCTCCAGTATTGCATGAACGAAGGCTGCGACGGAAATTGGTTTCCGCCATTGTCGAGCGATTCATAAATGCCGGTGGAAAGTGCTGTGTGTCCGGAACTGGTCCATGTAAAACCGCTGTTGCGAAAATTGGTAAGCATACAACCTTGCGGAAGCAATATGGAATTCTGAAACGGAATGCGCAGCCTTGTTGTGTCGCCCCATGTTTCTGAATAACGGGCGCCATCAACAACAATAAGCACAACGTGTTTTGTCTTGTATGCTTTTTTAATTCCGTCCACCCTGCAGGTAGCGCAGCAGAAAATAACCGCTGATAAAAAAAAGCTGATACGTAATAAATTGCGCATGGCAGGGAGTTGTGTACTATTTCAAAGTTAAGGAAAAGTCAGTAGCCCGGTTCTCAGTTTTCAGTTGTCGGCTTTCAGTTGTCAGTATAGTTAAAGTGGAAGTGACAACTGAAAACGGCTACTGACTTATTTTCTTTTATGAAAAGTATAGGAGAAGCCGGCGGTAAGTACGCCTTGTCCGAATTTTCTCCAGTCATCATTCAGGTTTACGGCGTTGTACTGGTAATGTTTTTGTCCTTGCAAGTAAATATGAAAATGTTCCCAGCCGAAGCTGAATCCCAAATACACATCAGCAGTTGTTGTGAATGCATGGCTCCTGTCAATGGTTCTTATCTCGCCGGGAATTACATTGCCGGACGAATCACGCGCAAAATACTGCGACTGGTAATTAAACTTTTCGCAATTCAGCCATTGAATCCTCGTACCAGTATAAAATGCGAATCGGTTTCCAAGACGAACACCAAGTGAATATTGAAAATAACCTCCGTGCCAGCGGCCGTATATATCATATAACATATATCCGGGCGAAAGTTCCACTCCCGGAATTCCATTTACCGCCGCACGTGTTACATAACGTTTGTATGTTCCACCTGAATAGCCTGCAGAAAATCCAATGAGAAAAGTGTTTTGTGAATCGGGCTCTATCTTATACCAATAGTTGATTCCGCCTAAAATATTTCCGCCGTTTTTGCCAATGTAATTTGCCTGCGCTTGTACCCCGAAATTTTCACCGATCGCAAAAGCACCTTGCGCTTGTACA
Source organism: Bacteroidia bacterium (assembly GCA_039918435.1). Lineage (GTDB taxonomy): Bacteria > Bacteroidota > Bacteroidia > Palsa-965 > Palsa-965. The sequence goes on from JBDSHN010000109.1 coordinate 5,630, forward strand.
CCTGATGTGGCATTTCCATTCACTCCTAATTCAGCTTCATGCTTGTCGCGCAATTGCGGAGCATAAACAGCCGAGGGTAAAAATAAATTCCGCGAACAGGAAGTTAGGAGAAATAATACAAAAACGGCAAGATATTTTTTCATTGGCAGTTGTCGGTTGTAGGATGCCAGTCAAAAAATATGCCGCACATATAACTGAAACCGACTACTCACCTTTTTGCACCGCCTGCTCAATACGGATTCCGGCATTAATAACTCCCGGCAAATTTACCATGCGCATTGCCTGCTCTACTTCAATATGATAGCTTCCCGGAAGCGGAAAACGAACGCCTTGCCGGAAAACCAGCCTGCAATCATGCACATCGCCCTGACCTTTTCCATACCAGCGGCCATTCTCATCGGCAAGCGGAAACTCAACCGTGTCGATAGCTGTTTTTCCATTGGGAAAAGTAGTTTTGAAAAACACGTAAATATTGCTGTAAGGATAATCATCGGTGTTACGAATGTTGAAATAGAAATTGTATTTCGTTATCGTATCGGGAACATTAAAATCAAACCGCAATTGTTGTTCAATATCCCAAACGCCTTCTTTGATGTCACGGTTTTCATCGTACAAACGATTATCATCGCAGGAAGAAAAAGATGCAAGTACGAGTATTAATCCGGCAAAAATTAAAAATCGCTGCATACTAAATGTTTGGCGGTGGTGTATTGTGTGGTGGCGGATTATTTTGCGGCGGAGTTTGTGGCGGACGCGGACCGTTATTATTATTATTTCTGCGCGGCGGACGATTCCGGTTTTGATTTGGTTTATTTTGCTGTGGTGCGTTCGGATTTACGTTTGGTTTATTTTGATGCGGCGCGTTTGGATTCGGATTATTTTGCTGCGGATCTTTTGGTTTCTGGTTCGGATTTGCACTCGGCCTGCTTTGCTGATTCGGGTTCGGGCGTGTGTTTGGCTGCAGCGGTTGACGATTTACATTTGGATTACGCGGCTGCGGCTTTTGTCCTTGCGCTCTTGGTGCGTCCGTGCGCTGTTGAGGAGAACGCTGTTGCAGGCCGCTTTGTTGCGTTGCAGAAACTTCACCTGTTGCTCCGGGACCTTTTTTCTTTTTCTTCTTTTTGCGTTTGCTCTGATCAAAACGGGTGAGGCTGTCTTGTCCAACCACATTTTCAAAATCAGGCTCATCCACTTCTTCGATCTCTTTTTGTGTTTTGAGAACGCCTAATTCTTCCGGTTTTTCACCGCGCTTATTCATTTCAATAATTTCTTTCACACGACGTGCAGGCACAGGAAGAAACTGGTCTGGCTCATCAGCGAAAGTGAAAAACATAACGCCTTTGAAAATATCTGTTTTCTGATGACGCGCTCTTCCACGAACCGTTTCAATATCGGTTGGTTCAGGAAATTCTTTTAACGCATCGAGGTAAGAATCGAGTTCATAATTCAGGCAGCATTTCAATTTTCCGCACTGACCTGCAAGCTTCAATGGATTCAGTGAAAGCTGCTGGTAACGTGCCGCGCTTGTTGTGACGGAGCGGAAATCGGAAAGCCAGGTGGAGCAACAAAGCTCACGGCCGCATGAACCGATTCCACCCAAACGTGCAGCTTCCTGCCGCGAACCGATCTGGCGCATTTCGATACGCACGCGGAATTGTTCTGCAAGCACTTTTATCAGCTCACGGAAATCAACACGTTCTTCTGCCGTGTAGAAAAATATCGCTTTGGTTTTATCGCCCTGGTATTCTACATCAGAAATTTTCATGCGCAGCCCCATATCGGAGGCGATCTTCCGTGCACGCATCATCGTGTCTTGCTCAAGCGCCTGTGCTTCCTGCCATTTTTCAACATCAGCAGGACGCGCTTTGCGATATACTTTTTTGATGGCAGGATCTTCCGCTTTAATATTTTTGCGGATCAATTGTGTTTTTACCAATTCGCCGGAAAGCGAAACAGTTCCGATATCATGTCCGGGCGAACCTTCCACGGCAATCACCTCACCCATTTGCAGGGGAAGATCATTGACATTGCGGAAAAATTCCTTGCGACTGTTTTTGAAACGCACTTCCACCAGGTCGAAAGGTTTCTGACCGTTTGGCAGCTCCATATTCGCGAGCCAGTCAAATACATTCAGCTTATTACATCCCCCGGATCCGCATGAACCGTTGCTTTTGCAGCCGGAAGGAACTCCATTTTCGACAGTGCTACAGCCTCTGCCGGTTGAACAACTACCACATCCCATTTAATATATAGTTCTTAGTCCGCCGCGGCGGAGGTATTTTTAGTTCAGAGATCTGATCCGGAAATAATCTCCGGACTAAATGCTAAGAACCAAACGCTTACCAAAATGAGTCTTTGAATGAATTAGTCCGGCGATATCCTTAATAATCAAGGTTTTCCGGACAATTACAAAAATACGGGTTTTATGGTTAATCCAAGCATGGCCTATTTTGCTGATTTACACATCAATATGTTAATAGACGAAAAAACCACGGGGGCGTGGAGATGTGGAGGCGGAACTTCCGATTTTCTCCGTGCCTCCGTGTCTCCGTGGTTTTTTTAACTCAGTACTGGCCTGGGAATATTGATCAGCTCATTCAAACGGAACGCCAGATCCAACAAAATAATCTTTGGTGCGCCGTTTCGCTCAATGTGTTTCATCGCAAGATTAAATTCCTCAATCATCTTTTCGCCGTTTGCGGAATGAATGAACTTGGAAAATTTGCTGATGAATTCTAACTCTTCCCCGGCCATGCGCACAAGTGATTGATCTGCGTAGCTAAGTAAAAAACATTCGCGGATAAGATCGAGCGAGTAGCTGAAGAATTGTTTTTGCCGCTCACGTCCTATTCCTGCGAGATCGTCAACGACAGCTAACACTTTTGCCGGATCGAATTTTAAAGTGGAACGCATTAATTTCTGAAACGTTGCGAGATTGTATGCAGCCTGCTCTGTACGTTCGAGCAATGATCTTGCAAAAGCATAATTTCCATCGGCCAGGAAAGCAATTTTTTCTGCGTCGGCCTGCGTCAGCTCGTGGCGCTTCATCATTGCATCGCGCAATTCCGCATCTGCAATTTTACGCATGCGCACCAATTGTGTCCGCGAAACGATCGTACGCAATAATTGATCTTCGCTTTCTGTCACGAGCAGGAACAATGTTTTTTCCGGCGGCTCTTCAAGAATTTTCAACAGCTTATTGGCAGATGTAAGATTCATCTTCTCCGGCATCCAGATGATCATGATCTTATATTCTGCTTCGAACGTGGTGAGATTTAATTTTCTCAGAATTTCAACGCTTTCCTTTTCAGGGATAATCAGCTGCTTATTCTCCGCCTCTATTTTTTCCGTCCATTCGTCAATACTGAAATAAGGATTGTCGAGAAATGTATCGCGCCATTCAGCAATGAAAGAATCGCTCACCGGAGTGTCTTTCATGCTCTTGATCGGGAACGCAAAATGCAGATCGGGGTGAACAAGCTTGTTGTATTTAATGCAGGATGGACATTCACCACAGGAATCCTCCGCGCCACGATTTGTACAGTGAACATACTGCGCATAAGCAACCGCGATTGGTAAAGCACCACAACCTTCCGGTCCGAAAACTAATTGCGCATGAGAAATTCTATTCGAAGCTACACTCGCTGTTAAACGTTGCTTGATTTCTAACTGGCCAATAATATCGCGGAAAAACATGGCGCTAAATTAGCAAAAAGGTTGCGGTACGATCCGCCGCCGCGGAACGAATATTGTCGAAATAGTTACGAAAACTTTTAACCCGCCGCGAATTGGTAACTATTGGCGCCATTTGCAATTTGTACTCCCGCTAAAGAAAATCTCCATTAGTAACTATTCGCGGATATTCGTTCCGCGGGGGCGGATCTTACACCGCCAAATTATTACTTTTGTCGATAATAAGCTCTCTCAAAATATGAAAACTGTTTCCGATTTTAATTTCTCCGGAAAAAAAGTGTTGGTCCGTGTTGACTTCAATGTTCCGCTGAATGAATCATTTGTCATCACCGACGATACCCGCATGCGTGCTGCTATTCCGACGATCAATAAAATTCTCAGCGACGGAGGCTCGTGCATTCTCATGTCACATCTAGGTCGTCCGAAAGATGGCCCGGCTGAAAAATATTCGCTGAAACATCTTGTTGCGCATCTTTCGGAATTGCTGGATGGAAAAAAGGTTCACTTTGCATCAGATTGCATTGGAGAACCTGCTACAACTGCTGCCGCAAATTTAAAAGCAGGGGAAGTTTTGCTGCTTGAAAATCTCCGCTTTCATAAAGAAGAAGAAAAGGGAGATGAAGCATTCGCAAAAGAGCTTTCCACGCTCGGCGATTTTTACGTGAACGATGCATTCGGAACTGCACACCGCGCACACGCATCTACTGCTGTGATCGCTCAGTTCTTTCCGGAAAATAAATGTTTCGGTTTTGTGATGTCGGGCGAGCTTTCTAACATTGAAAAGGTTTTACACGAGGGATCAAAACCATTCACTGCTATTATGGGCGGTGCAAAAGTTTCTGATAAAATTTTAATTCTTGAACAGCTGATCAATAAAGCGGATAACATTATTATCGGCGGTGGAATGGCATTCACTTTTGTAAAAGCGCAAGGCGGATCAATCGGAAAATCGATGGTGGAAGATGACCGCATTCCAAATGCATTGAACATTTTAGAGATCGCCAAAAAACGTGGCGTGAATATTTACATTCCCGTTGATGCGGTTTGTGCGGATAATTTTTCCAACGACGCAAACCGTCAGACCTGCGATGTAAAATCTATTCCGGATGGTTGGATGGGCCTTGATATTGGCCCGGCCACCGAAAAGATTTACAGCAAAGTAATCGCGGAATCAAAAACGATTTTATGGAATGGTCCGATGGGCGTTTTTGAAATGGAAAATTTCGCAAGCGGAACAAAAGCGGTTGCTGATGCTATCGTTACTGCAACTTCAGACGGCGCTTTCTCGTTAATCGGGGGCGGCGATTCTGTTGCGGCAATTAATAAATATGGTCTGGCTGAAAAAGTGAGCTATGTTTCTACCGGCGGTGGCGCATTGCTGGAATACATAGAAGCGGGAACGCTGCCGGGCGTTGAGGCTGTGAAAAAATAGTTGGTGGTCGGTTGTCAGTAATCAGCAGTAGTTATTCGCCGTCGAGGAGTCAGTAAAAAAAATAAGATGCGTCTATTAAATTTAAAACCCAGGTCAGATTTTTTTTCCTGTCTCAGCTTAGCTGAGACCGCCTTTTTCCTCCTGCTTTTCCTTTCTTCCTGTGGTGCTGGAGACTGGCGCGTGTATGAGACTTCGGAGTTTTCAATAGAATTTCCGGGTGTGGCGCGGGATACCGCAACGATTGAAGGAATGTATGCAGGATCCCGAAGCTATTATGAACCGATACAGGGTTCGCTCGATTCCAATATGTATTATTCGGTTTCCTTGTATTCGCTGCCTGATTCCATTTCAACGTTGAAAGATATGCACCGGCTTTTTGATACGGATGTACAGATCTATGCCTGGTCGATCGGAGGAGATTTAACTGATACAGGACGCGTTGTGAAAAGTGGCGTTGTGGAAGGAAAAGAATACAAAGTAACCATCGCCGGAAACAGGGGTATTTCTACCGTAAGGAAATTTGCAATGGGGCGTCACCTGTATACTTTACTCGTGGTCACCGACAATTCAAAGCTGGAGAATCACGCCATCAGCAGGTTCATGGAATCTTTCAAACTGAAAACTGCAGCACCCAAAAAATAAATGTACGAATTACGAATAGCTGCGAATTATTGGGTACGATCCGCCGCGGCGGAACGAATACTGCGAATAGTTACGAATTAAGAGAGTGGATAATTAAGGGGTCTGCCTTTCTTCTTTTCAATCACCTTCCGCCACGGCGGACATCACATTCTTTTTAGATCACCTCTCCCTTTTCAAAATATTCAATGATGGCTTCCTGCATCAGCCTTTGTTGCTGACCGGGCTTCAGATTGGGGAGTTTGGCGGTTGCTTTCCAATGTGGCCAGTTATCAGCATCTCGTCCTTCGTAATCGTAATAACCGTAAGGCTCAAGCAAAGAACAAATAGCGACGTGCATCACGTTCATCTTTTCATCTTTTCCGTAGGTTCGGAATCCATGTCCCAATTCCTGTAAGCCAATAATAAAAAGGATCGCCTGCACATCGAGGTCGCCACCGAAGCGAGGCTCCAGCGCAGTGAGAAGAGACTCCCATTGTTTCTTGAAATATTCGTCTTGCACAGCACGAAGGTAGTGATTGGTAAATAGTGATTAGTGATCGGTGGCTGGTAATTAGTAACAGTTGTTGTAGCATCGTGTTCCAATCACGAATCACCACTGCCTGATTTTCCCTGTTTCGCTATTGACATTCCAGTCTTGAAAACAATTTCCCATCAATAGGATTTTTGTCACTGCTGAATTTACCTTCACTCTGTGAACGCTATTGATATTGTTATTCTTATTCCTGTGCTCTGGGGTTTTATCCGCGGATTTATGAAGGGTGCCATTATGGAAGCTGCAACATTTGCTGCATTTTTTCTTGGTATCTGGGGGGGAATGCATTTATCGGATGGAATGGCCGGAATTATTTACAAATGGACCGGCTCCATTTCGCCTTATGTTCCTTTGATTTCTTTTGCACTTGTATTCGTCGCAATCCTCGCAGCAGTATTCGGAATTGCAAAATTGGTAGAGAAGCTGGCAGAAAAAATTGCTCTTAGTCTGGTCAATAAGCTGATCGGCGGTGTGATCGGAACCTTGAAATTTCTTTTGATCTTAAGCTTTCTTTTTTTCGCTGTTGATGCGATAGAAGGAACAATTGAAATTATTCCGAAAGCTTCCAGGGATAAATCGCTCCTTTATCGTCCGGTTGCGAGGATTGCCCCGATGATCATTCCCGGTTTGAGCAAAAGTAATATGGGAAAAGACAGTTTGAGTTTCGGCGACAGCCTGATGATGCGTGGTGATAGTTTATTTATGCGAGTGGATACCTTGAAGAAAAGCTTTGAATAATTAAATTACCCTCCGTCGCGGCAGACACTAAATCAATTACAGGAAGATCGCTCTTCTTGCAGGCAAATTTCAATTTAGAAAATTACGGTAAGTGAACGGTTACCTCGTCGGTTTTGCCTTGTTCGAAGCGGGCAACTTTCCCGGTCGGATAAGTTGTCGTTCCAAGCACAACGTTAATATCAAGAATCTGAGGAAGATTCACTTCGTAGCTGACTTTTCCTAAAAGATCTGTTGTAGAAACGAGATCAACTGTAGAAGGAGCGGGAGCAACTAAATGCACCTGGGCGCCGCTTACGGGATTGTTGCTTGCATCAAGCACAGTAATATTGGCCTTACAAGGTTTATCCTTCGCACATCCGGGATGGAGAACGACGACGGCTAATAGAACCATTACAAGGATTCCACTGAAAGCGAAACGGGTTATAAATTTGTTCATGGTATACCGGGTTGCCGAAAAGGGATTTTGCTGCAAAGTAGCCGAATCACTATCTTTACATCTTACAAATATAAAAAAGTTTTCAACATGCTCAAGCGAACAATTCTTCCTTTTTTGCTTATCGCCTCTCTTCCAATATTAACTTCTTACATCGCTGCCGATAATCGCGCTAAAGTGCTGATCCACACCGATCTTGGCGACATTAAAATACTGCTGTATGATGAAACGCCAAAACACCGCGATAATTTTTTGAAGCTTGTCCAGAATAAAACGCTCGACAGCACCCTTTTTCACCGCGTCATTGCGCAATTCATGATTCAGGGCGGTGATGTGGATTCTAAAAAAGCTACACCAGGAAGCATGCTTGGAAATGGCGAGCTTGGCTATACAATTCCTGCTGAAATCAATCCATCACTTTACCATAAACGCGGCGCACTTGCCGGGGCACGTCAGGGTGATGAAGTAAATCCGAATAAAGAATCTTCGAGCTGCCAGTTTTATATTGTGCAGGGCAAAACATATACTGACAGTATGCTTACCGGTTTGCAGGCCAATATGGATCAGCAGACGAAACAAACTCTTTTTTCAAAGGTCATCAATGATCCTGCCAATGCCGGGCTTCGCGAATCGTTTATCCGCGCTCAAACACGTTACCAGACCATGGCAAACCCGGACAGTCTGAATTACTGGTCAACATTTATCAATCCGAAAATTGATGCTGAATTTGAAAAAACACCGCATCGCGTGATCACTGAAGAACAACGAAAAACATATCGCACAATTGGTGGCACACCGTTTCTCGACGGCGGCTACACTGTTTTCGGTGAAGTGGTTTCAGGAATGGAAACAGTAGATAAGATCGCAGCCCAACAAGTTGATCGTAATGCGCGTCCGTTGGTGGATATACGCGTGACGATGAAGGTTGTGAAATAGTAATATTGAATGTTTTAAATAAAAAAAAATCATTGCCTAACAACATCTTAATTCAGTATAATTTTAAGTGTTGAATTTTGAATATTTGAATTCCTCTATGAAAGACCGGATTGAAACTTTAATGAGCGAAGTAGAACAGTTTGCAGCAGCGAATGCTGAACAGGCGGAGCATTTCCGTTTGAAATACATGAGCCGTAAAGGGCAGATTTCTGTTTTGTTTGATGAATTCAAAACTGTTTCTCCGGAAATGAAGCGTGAAGTTGGTCAGCTTTTGAATAAATTGAAAAACCTCGCGCAGGAAAAACTGGATGCCGTAAAAGAAAATCCGGACAATGGCGCAGAGGAAAAATCTGCTGCTGATCTTTCTCTTCCTTCCACAACATTCACTGGCAGCCGTCACCCGCTCGTTATCGTGCGCAAACAGATCCTTGATATTTTTTCGCGTGTTGGATTTACTGTTGCTGATGGTCCGGAAATTGAAGACGACTGGCATAATTTTTCCGCACTGAATTTTCCGGAAGAACATCCTGCACGCGATATGCAGGATACTTTTTTCATTGACAAAGACATTGCATTGCGCACGCATACATCAAGTGTACAGGTGCGCGTGCTTGAAAAAACTGCTCCTCCCGTTCGTATCGTAATGCCGGGAAGAGTTTACCGCAACGAAGCAATTTCTGCGCGTGCGCATTGTTTCTTTCACCAGGTGGAAGGTTTGTATGTCGACAAAGGCGTTTCTTTTGCGGATATGAAACAGGTGTTGCTTTATTTTTCGCGCGAAATGTTCGGCGAAAAAACTGAAATACGTTTGCGACCTTCTTATTTTCCATTCACCGAACCAAGCGCAGAGATGGATATTTCCTGCACCATCTGTAATGGAAAAGGTTGTAACGTTTGCAAATATTCCGGCTGGGTAGAAATTCTCGGTTGCGGAATGGTTGATCCGACAGTTTTAAAAAACTGCAAAGTTGATCCGAACGTATACAGCGGTTTCGCTTTCGGAATGGGAATTGAACGCATCACCATGTTAAAATACGGCGTGAATGATCTTCGTTTGTTTTCGGAAAATGATGTGCGGTTTTTATCTCAATTTAAATCAGCCTTGTAAATTGGGTACGAATTACGAATGCTGCGAATAGTTACGAATTATCTGGCAGACATCGATTCGTAACTATTCGCAATTCGTACCCCATCCTCCCATTATGGACCGACTCTCACAACTTGAACAACTTCTGACAGAAGATCCGCACGATTCTTTTTTGCAATATGGCATTGCACTCGAATATGCGAAGAAGGGAAATGTAGAAGAAGCGATTTCGCGTATTGAAAAAATACTTTCGGAAAAGCCGGATTATCTTGGCGCGTATTACCAGCTCGGACAATATTATGAAGCGGTAAATAAAAACAACGCGGCGATTGCGATCTATGAAAAAGGAATTGTGCTGGCGAAGCAATTAAAGAATATGAAGACGATGAATGAACTGAAAGAAGCCTTGCAGCAATTGGAGGATTAAAAAAAAGGCGCCACAACTCAATGCGACGCCTTTCTTGTTTCAAACTATTTTTCTTAGTTCACTAACACTTTACGTGTAACACGAACACCATTTACTTCCATCGCAACTACATATACAGATGATTGCGCATTTTCAAGCTGGATCATGTTGTTTGTATTCACGAATTTCACTTCTTGTCCGAGCATATCGTAAATGCCGAGCATTTTATACGCTTGTCCGTTAGGAGTAATCGTAATTTGTCCGTTACCAGAAGCAAAAAGACTCAGTTCAGAAGCTGAATTTGTTGCAATTCCGTTCGGGCTGCTGGTCAATGTGATATCATCAACTGAGAAAGATGGATCAGTTCCGGTACCGTCATCGTTATTTGTCCAGTTAAACCCGATTTTCACGTTTGCATTGTTGTTTGCAGAAGGAGGAAGCAGAATGGTAAACATGGTCCACTGACCCAAAGCTGTACAAGTTCCTGTTGTTTTTGCAAGCACATCAATCGTTGTCCATGTTGTTCCGCCATCAGCTGAAAATGCCAATGATGCATCGTCGTTGGAAGCGTCACCGTTCTCAATATAAAGGAAAGACATGGAAATGTTTGACTGACCAACACAATTGATAGCCGGGGATTCAGCACGACGGTTTGTAGTTGCGACAAATCCGAATGAAGAAAGTCCGCCGCTGAAATAACTCGCGCCTGAATCAGCATTCGCCGTATAAAAGCTTGGGACAACAATAGTAGGATTGCTGATGTGCAATGTTGCATTAGTAGCTGAACTGGTCATGCAGCTGGTTGCACAATTTCCTGCACCTGTATTGGAATTTGTAGCGCTTACGAACCAGGTGTTCGCTGTATTGCCGTTTGTTCCTGTTGATGCAATTGTCCAGGAACCGTTTGATCCTGAATAAGCCGTTGCAGCTTGTCCACGGTTACATCCGGTGCCGAAACCCTCTGTCCAGAAAGTGGTTTGTGCCTGCGCGGCGAATCCGATGAATACAAGGGCTGCTAATGGGTAGATTTTTTTCATAATATCGATTGGTTTGGTCAGCAATTTAAGAAGTCTGGGGCAACTTACAAACTGATTCTTATTTCTCTTCCTATTATGTGACCTTTTTGATTTACGAGAGAACTATCTGCATCATTTAGTAAGCACATTTTAAGTTTTTCGTAATAAGGCTTTATAATTTTTTTATTGCAGTCTGAAGACAGACCTTTTAATATACTATCAATAGGAATTTCGCATATCGAACACTTACGAAATATTAAAATAACAAGACGTTTACGCAAGACTTAAATAAATGCCCCAACCACAATTTTCCCAAAATTAGCCCGTTATCCCTTTTCTGCCGTTAAACAGACGATTCTCTTAGATAAACAACCGCATTCTCAGGCGCCAGAAACCCGGTTTTCCCATAAAATCAGCACTTTCAGGCAACCTACAGAACCTTTTACCGTCATATAGACGTAAAAGAACGCGGATACTTAGCCGCACCATGACGGAAAACGAACTTATCGCCGGATGCATCAGACAGGATCGAGCCTGTCAGGAAGCGCTCTATAAACGGTTCTATGGTAAAATGATGGGGGTTTGCCTCCGTTACGCCAAGAACCGCGATGAGGCCAGCGACATGCTGCAAGAAGGTTTCATCAAGGTATTTACCTCCATCCGCAATTTTGCTTCCAAAGGTTCCTTTGAAGGCTGGGTGCGACGGATCATTGTAAATACTTCAATTGATTACCTCCGGCGCAACAAGCATGAGTACATGATCATTTCGACCGTTTATGCGCGCGAAGGGGATATTCCAGATCCTGCCGAGGAGATAGAAGACGAAAACCTGATGAACAATCTTTCAGAAGCAGAAATTCTGAAAGCAGTAAGTCAGCTCAGTCCGGCCTATCGAACGGTTTTCAACCTTTATGTGATGGAAGATCTTCCGCATAAAGAAATTGCAGACCAGCTTGGCATAAGTGAAGGAACATCCAAATCGAATCTAGCCAAAGCCCGCTTCCAGCTAAAGAAAAATTTGTTCAACCTTATTAAACAAACAGATGGAGAACGGACAACTACACGATGATAAACTTTTCCGGGCGGTACACGACCGGCTAAGCGACTACGAGGCGCCGTCCAACGGAGCTGATTGGGACGCTATGAGCCGTTCGCTGGACAACCTCCCTAAATCCGCACGTTACAAGTGGAAGATTTCACTGAACTCGATCCTCGTGATCTTTGGTTTAGTGGGTATTTCTGCGCTGAGCTATGCGTTGGTAACTAAAAAAGGGAATGCTCCTGATTCCAAAACCACGCAAGCCACTGTAACAACGCCTGTACATTCACAGCAACAAAAGAATGTAAATACAACAACCGGATCTGTTAATTCTTCGCAGACAACCGCGCCGGTTCAAAATTCATTTGCAAATGCCAATGAAGCACCAATCATGAATGTCAGCATTGTTTCCATTCCGGGTGTTACTGCAAATGGGAATGATGCAAAGACGGATGCTTCATCTAACAGTTTATCGGTTGCAACAGATGGTTCGGTGAAATCGAAACGCAAGAATAAAAACCAGCTTTTGTTCGGTGATCAGATCGATCCGAAAAAAGGATTCATTTACAACACCAGGGAAAATCCGAATGTCATGAGCGCACCTTTTGACCCGGCTCCGAATGTGTTTTATGATTCCGAAAATGGCCAGATCAAAAAGATCGAGATCAAAAGAGATTCTGCATCTGCACGAGGACCAAGAAGATCTAAAACAGATTCTACCGCGAATATTTTCTCTCCCGGCGTACCGACTGAAGGTGGACCGGCTGGGTTTGACACGGAATAAGCAGGAGGCAGGAGGCAGGAGGCAGGAGGCAGGAGGCAGGAGGCAGGAGGCAGGAGGCAGGAGGCAGGAGGCAGGAGGCAGGAGGCAGGAAAAAAATAAGGAAATGGTTTAAATGAGGTATTTACCAAAAAGTTTTACGCGTCTTCGGACGCGTTTTTCTTTTTAGAGAAGTTTTAGTTGATGCCTCAATAAATCAGCAGTAACTAAAACTTCCTGCCCTTTCGTTCGCAAGAAAATGCAAGCAATCATTTTTTCCTGCCGCCTGACACTTTTTTCCTGGCGCTTTCCTCTTTTCAAGGCAACCTCTCACCTCAATCAGCGTCTTTTAATTGGCATCACCTCCGCTCCAGCGGATTAAAACACACTTCATGGGACACACCTACAAAATTTTTCTATCAGGGATTTGTGGCGTTTTTGCGTCTTTATACGCGAGCGCACAGGATCCAAACTTCACACAATTTTACGCGAACCCGCTTTATCTTAATCCCGCTCTTGCAGGAAATAAGATTTGTCCGAGGGTGAATGTTTCTTACCGCATGCAATGGCCCGGCGTTTATGGAACTTATTCTACCGTTGGTGTTTCGGTTGATAAGCTGGCTTACAAATTAAAAGGCGGCATCGGACTCATGATCATGAATGACCGTGCGGCAAAAGGAACGTTGAACACAACCGGAGTTGGTTTAGTTTATGCACCTACTGTTGCGCTCGGAAAAAAAGTTTCTGCAACGGCAGCCATCCAGGCAGGTTATTGGCAAAAAACAGTGAATTGGAGCAAGCTTACTTTCGGCGATCAAATCGATCCCCAACGTGGTTTTGTGAATGAAACAAATGAAGTTCCAGGCGTACAATCAGTTGCGAATTTTGATCTTGCCGCCGGACTTTTAGTTTCTTCCAAACATTTATTCGCAGGTGCAGCGCTGCACCATATTCTTCAGCCGAATGAATCTTTTTTGGGTGGAACGAGCCTTCTTCCAAGAAAACTTACGGTTCATGCCGGCGCAAATATCCCGTTGAATAGCGGCAGCCGTTATGCAGATGAAGCATCCATTTCACCCAATATTCTTTTCCAGAAGCAAGGGGATTTTACACAAATGAATCTCGGATTGTATGCAAAAAAAGGCGCGATCGTCGGTGGATTATGGTACCGCGGAAATGATTCCTTTATTGTACTGATCGGGGTTGAAGCGAATGGTTTGAAGATTGGTTACAGCTATGATGTTACAATTTCGAAATTGACAAATGCCAGCGCAGGCGCACATGAAGTTACTCTTGGTTACCAGTTCTCGTGCAAAGTTCCTAAACCAAAATACCGTACAGGAATTTGTCCGAGCTGGTAAGTTTTAATTACATCCCTTTTGATTGGTGGTACTGACGGATTGAGCCCCGCCAGCGTTTTGTGTTAAGCCATTTTTCCCTTTGTTGACGCTTGGGGAGAAATGGCTTTTTTGTGGGTGTGATTGTCAATTAATCAGTAGTTGGTATTCAAAATATTATACCCAACAATCTTCTATCGCCTGCTTAATTTCTTTGCGACCATCTTAAATCGCCATTTTCAGAATAGAGCGATTCAGTCATTGCTGCGCCATTCAAATTCATCGTGAGATAACCATTCAGGATCCGTTCAGGATAATCTGAATCATTGGCTGATTGTGATTCCGCCCACACAACTGTTGTTCCGAGCGCATCGGTCAGGTCAGAAGCAACACCATACGGAATTGCTGCATGACCGATACAACGTGCCGGATAATACATGGCTGAATATTGGCCGTATACTGCTGCATTATGTTCGTGACCATAATACCAGAATGCAATTTTGAGGTTATAAAGTGTCAGTATCGTATTGATCTGCCCGAACAAATTTGTAATGTGAAGGCCGCCAAGATCAACAGGCTGATGATGTGTAACAACAATAATTTTCCGGCTTCCTGCTTGTTTTATAACATTCAGCAACCAGGTTACCTGTGGTCCGCCGCTTTGTGGATCCATGATTGAACCGTCCATATACATATCTCCGGTTGCATAATAAGAAGAGTCGAGGCAAAGGATCAGCCAGTTATCATTTTGCAATGCGCAATAGCTTACACCATTTTGCAAAGGACATAGTGTGGGCAGAATCGCATTGTAAAAATTATCGCCGCAATACATTTCATGGTTTCCCGGAATGGCAAAGCTTCCTGAATTTCCCTTCGGCCAGATAGACGCAAGGTTGTTAGTCATTTCAGGCTGCGTGCCGGCATAATACGTATCACCAATGTGGATTGTATAATCCGGATTCGATGCAGTCATAAGTGCAGCTACTTTTGAAGCTGGTGTTGCGCCTCCACGCCAGTAGCCGGTTCCCCAATCGCCTGCAATGGCAATATTCGCATCATTCTTTATTGTAATGATCTGTGCATCGCCGCCAAAAGTTCCCTTGTTGTTTTTATACTGATTGTAATAGGTCAGCGATTCAATCCAGCCGAGATCCAGCTGCTCATACGTATTCGTTCCCCATATCTGCCCGAGGTTATCAACGTATGCCGAAAGTCCGGGAGCTGCAATTGTATTCAATGGAACATCCGCCTCGCCCAATGCTGTTTTAACCATGGCGAGATCGGAAATACTGGTCACTTTTACAGGAGGGTTGCCGAGCAGAATTGCCTTTGCTTCATTGTGCGCAGCGTCAATAAGATTTTGCTGATGTTTTAATTCGGCAGGCGACATAGTAGCTTGCAGCGCGCGCCATTTTGCCTGGAAGGAGAGAAGATCGACCATAGATTTTATTTATGTAATGTATAAAACAATAGATAATGCGAGATAAAAAAGTCACGGCAGATATACTCCTTACTGCCGTGACGGAAGAGTGAATGTTCTTTATCAGAATTTCACCATTTTTTCCGGATCAGCTGGTGTTTTGCCTGAGAGCTGCGCACGGAGATCTTTTGTAGTTACAACATCACCCGTCGGTGGCCACGCTGTCCATCCCGGTGTGTTTGCATCAATGAAAATATTAACCGTTGTCGGGTGGCCGCCCGGGCCTGTCCAGCTTGTAATTCCCGGACCAGAAGCCTGATTGGACGAGCCGACAGGACATGAACCATACCATGCATATTGACGGAGCTGTCCGCCCACATTACCAACAAAAAAAACAGTGCCACTTGCGCCTTCGCTGAAATTCGGATCATTCAGATGCACCACTACCGGTTGTGGCTGGCTCGGAATGCTTGAAGGTCCATCATAAGTTGCATCATCAAGATCTGCGCGCATGAATCCGAGAGAAGCGCCGGTGTTGTTTGTTACGTTAAAATAAACGCCAAAATTTGCCATTGGATTTTGTATGAGATTTTTTACCTACTCTGTTTCAGCTTTTCGGTTACGCTGTTGGTCGAAAGGGAAGCTTCTTTGATTGACGAAGCAAATCAACGTCAGAATAAAAGTTGAAAACAGGGGAAGAATACCGGATTAATAAAAACGGATAGTTTTATGCAGGTAAAGTATTTTTTCGAAGTACGTGCGTAAGCAATATTGTGATATTCTTCTGTATTTAATTTTCATTAACAGTTAATGCGTTTTACATTTCATTCTATTAATTATTGGTTTAGCTTTACCTGAGTATTGAAATTAATCAAGCTAACAGGTAGTTCTGACTGATTTCATACACAGAACTAACCGATTAGATAAATCAGATAGTATAATCGGCACAGATCAAACTATACTTGTAAAACTTAAACTTTATTCCTATGACCCAATCAGCTAACAAAACCACATTAACTACGTCTGAACTTGTTCCGCTCGCTACAGCGCAGGATTGTATAGGCCGTTATGTAACTTCTCAACAAATAGTACCGGATCCTACGTATGCATTTATTGTCTCGCATAATGATATCATGGATGCGCTTGGAATAAAAAAACCAGTACCACCTATGGACTTCAAACAATTCCGTGTTTATTTCGGACTTTCACCGCAGGATCTGGATTATAAAATGCGTTTATTCCTGGTGCCTGTGGATGATGCCGGAAATGACGTTCTTCCGCTTGATGCTGATGGTAATATGTGTGTGTATGATTTTAATGCGCCTTGTCCAGCTACATGCGACATTAATAGTCCACTGTATTATGGAAACCTCAGCGCATAATTTCAACCTTCCCAAATTAATTATAATTTTTTCCTTTCTACCTGTTTTTCTCTCTGCGACCTACGCACTGATAGTATACCGCAGGCTGGAAAAAAAATTAAAATTGTTTTCCATTTTTCTATTTGTTTCTGGGATAATGCAACTTATATCAGGAATAATGTGGTGGAATAAAGTTAATAATATGCCCCTGCTACATCTGTATGTGGCAGGGGGATTTATTTGCATTCTTCTTTTTTATCGTGAAATTTTCAGAGATGTACTTCACCATAATGTGTTGCTGGTCATAGGTGCCATCTTTCTGCTTTTTACGTTGTATAACGCATTTCCTTTAGAACTCCTTTTCCGTTTTAATTCCAAAGTTCTTACGGCGGAATCGGTGCTCATCATCATTTTTTCCTTGTCAACTTTTATGCTGCTGCTTAATGCCGAATCAAATGAAGTATTGATCACGGAAAGAAAAACACTCAACTGGATCAATTCCGGGTTTTTTATTTACTATTCCTCAAGCCTGCTGATCTTTTATTTCAGTGACGTGATGGCCCGTGTTTTTCCTGTTTACCTGAACCAAAATACCTGGATCCTGCATTCTTTCTTTTCAATCATTATGTATTCCTGTTTTATTATCGCATTATGGAAAAGACCGAAGAGCTTAATTTCCTGAGCGCACTCTGGCCGTTTATCGGAATCATTTTCCTGATTGTGCTTGGCGTGCTTCTGCTCAACCAGCAGTTCAATAAAAAACTTTATGCGCAGAAACTGGAGAAAGAAAAACTGAAAGCACAACATCAATTCGAATTGCTTCAGTCAAGCATTGCTGTGCAGGAAGAAGAACGCAAACGTATTGCCCGCGACCTGCACGATGAATTGGGAGCGGCGCTTTCCATGACACGCATGCACCTCATGCAGATTGAACAACAGAATGCAAAACAGGATACAGAGCTTGCCACGCGCTTGCAGAGCGTACGATCAATGACAGAAAAAGCGCTTGCTTCCATGCGCAGAATAAGCCATGAACTGATGCCGCCGCAGCTGGAGAGTTTCGGATTGCTGCAGACACTTGAAACGATCGCTACGGATCTGAACAGGCTTGACCAATTACATATAGAGATCGTAGCCCCGGGAAATTTTAATCGCTTACCAATGCCAATTGAATTAGGTTTGTACCGTGTTTGTATGGAATTAATAAACAATACCATTCGGCACGCGCAGGCAGATTATATTTCCATTCGCTTACAACAACAACACGGCCGGCTCCTGCTTGATTATCGTGATAATGGAAAAGGGCTGCCGGAAAGTTTTACAAAAAAAGGAATCGGTCAGCGCAGCATTGAAACACGTATGCATTCCCTTGGGGCAAGTTTTGAAATGAAGAACCATAAGGATGGCGGAATGCACATGAGTGTTGAAATCAAAACGGAAGCATCGTATATTTAGATGTTCTGAATAAATCCTTGTAAGCTATGACAGATAAAATCAACATAGGGCTGGTAGAAGATCAATCTCTTTTTCGTGAGGGAATGAAAGCTATTCTTTCCTATTGGGAAAACATTGAAGTGATCTTTGAATCGGAGAATGGTTATTCTGTTATGGAGAAACTTTCCTCAGCGCAACAGTTGCCGGATGTTTTGCTGGTAGATCTTTCTTTGCCGGCCAATGGTGATAAAGAATTTTCCGGAATGGATGTAACTGATGCCGTGCTCCGGGCTTTTCCGGAAATAAAAATTCTGATCCTTTCTGTTCACCAGGATGAAAATTTTATTGCACAATTAATAGAGCATGGTGCGCATGGTTACCTCGTTAAAGATTGTGATCCGCAGGAACTGCATGAAGCCATTTTATCTGTTCACACAAAAGGATCGTACATCAACGATCGTACGTTAAAAGCGATTCAGAATAACATGGGGCGGAAAAACAAGCCGAAAACCTTTGCGCAGTCATCCATTCAGCTCACAAAACGCGAAGCAGAAGTGCTTGCCCTCATCTGCTGCCAGCTTACGTCCGAAGAGATAGGAGAAAAATTATTCATCAGCGTAAAAACGGTGAATGGTCATCGCAATAACCTGCTGGAAAAAACAAATTCCAGGAATACAGCAGGCCTTGTGATATTTGCTTTTAAGAATAATATGGTGGACACTTCGGGAATGGAATCTCGGCGGTAACTAATTTATTTCACCTTACTTATTACCGCACACGGGTCGCAGTTGCACATATTTTCCATCCCTGATGTGAAAGTAATTTTCATTCACTGCATAATCCGGCATCACCTCCCAGCGGCGCAGCATGTAATCATTTTCGTTCAACCGGTTCCGGTTATCATGCTCCATGAAATCTTCCCATGTACAAATAGTAACCGTATGCGATTTGTCAATTGCTGATGAGCGCAAAATACTTTCCATCGTAAACGACCAGTCTGTATATTTCATGCATCCTGCAAAATCATCCGGATGCAATTCGAATTTACTTCCCGGTAATTTTTGCGCTGCCTCAATTGCTGCTTCTGCATGTGCAGTATGCTCTTTGTAAAAAAATCCAAGATCAGTAAACAGCCACATTCTCCAGGCTACGATCAGCACAAGCAAAATTCCACCTGCCATGTTCCGCAAAGCAAGCTGCGTGAAAAAATCATAGAGGAAAGGCAGGAAAATGATCGGGATAATGGGCATGTACATTCGCTCAAAATAAGGCGACTGTCCCCAATCCATGACATGCGTAAAATTTATCAGTAAAATATGTCCGGCCAAAAACACAGAAAGCAATACCATCTTTCCAAGCGCTTTCCTGAAAATATAATAGCCCATGCACAACAGGTAAGCGATCATTGGAATAGTGTAATAGGTGAAAAAGTATTTGCACAGTTTCCAATAATAGCCAGGATGAAAAAGATCTTTGTACGCTTCATTCCACGTTGTATTGAGCATTCCCATTTTTCCCGCTTCATACGAACTGAGAAATAATTTCTTCACCATATACCATGAAACAAAAACGATGACGATGCAGAAAAATAAGCGCCATTGGATACGCCAGGTTTCAATCGCTTCAAACATGATGACAAAGAGCAGCGGAATAAATAACAGCGGATGAGAAAATAAAACCGTGATCATGATCGCTCCCAGCAGCAAAAGATCGCTCATGAAAATTGTCCGTCCCTGCACCATGTGTGCGCGTACCAGCACAAGCAGAATGATGCCATACCAGATCTCGTACATGGGCGTGAACTGGATATGCAGCACGCCGAAGACAGAAAAAAGAATGATAGCTACTCCTGCTGTTTTGTCTTTCAAAAAATAAACAGCATAAAGAAAAACGAGGTAAAAGAAAACAACATTGTTCAGCGAATTCAAAATGAAAATCGTGTTCATCGAAAACCCCAGCTTCGAACCGAGCAAAGGCAACGCTTGTGAAACAGCAAGGATGTAACGCTGGTGCTCCACCTGGAATTCACCGTAGTTGATGATCTTTAAAAGATAGTATGCGCCATCGGCCTGGAAACGTTCTTTCGCAAAGACGACTGCAAAAACCGCCATCGCGACAAAGAAGAGGGTGGTAAGAAGAGCGTAATAATTTCTTTGGGAAGACATTTGGTCAGTATTCAGTTGTCGGCTGTCAGTTGTCATTTAAAACAACGACTTACATCCGGTTGCTTTTTCAGGATAATTTATCTGTCAATAATTTTATTTCGATCACAGGAGAAATTTTCTCGTACAGAATATGGTATACCGCATTCGTGATGGGCATATCCACTTTGTATTTCGAATTAATTTCCTGGATACATTTTACTGCGTAATATCCTTCCGCAACCATGTTCATTTCCAACTGCGCCATTTTCACTGAATAACCTTTTCCGATCATCGCGCCGAACATACGGTTGCGGGAAAATTGCGAATAAGCCGTCACCAATAAATCACCGAGATATGCTGTGCCTTTGATGTCACGGTCAATCGGGTGAACTGCATCAACAAACCTGGAAATTTCCCCGATCGCATTTGAAATAAGTACGGCCTGGAAATTATCACCGTAACCAAGTCCGTGACAAATTCCGCTTGCGATGGCGAAAACATTTTTTAATACAGCAGAAATTTCTGTTCCGTAAATATCATCGGAAACAGAGGTGCGTATGTAGCGGCATGAAATTTTTCCGGCAACGTATTGTGCAAATTCATTGGACTGCGACGCGATGGTCAGGTAAGAAAGTTTTTCCAGCGCCACTTCCTCTGCATGACACGGTCCCGTAATTACGCCAATATGCGAATAAGGAACTGAAAATTCCTGGTTGAAATATTCGCCTACAATTAAAAGCGGGCGCGGAACAATTCCTTTAATAGCGGAAAAAATAATCTTGCCTTCAAAATCCTCTTTTGTCAAACCTTTAAGCGAGTCTTCCAGGAATGCTGCAGGAACAGCCATGATGATGATATCATGCGATTTTATTGTAGCTGAAACATCGGTGGAAAGTTCCAGCTTATCGAGCTGTAATTCAACAGAGCTGAGGTAACGTGGATTGTGGCGGAACTTTTTAATATAATCAACCGTTTCTTCATTGCGGATCCACCAGCCGATCTTTTCATCCTCTTTCCCCTTCACATTATTGCAAAGCATTTTTACAATAGCCGTAGCCCAGCTTCCTCCTCCGATAACAGCAATTTTGTAATTCATAATATGCGAAAATACAATTTAAAAATTCAACCTGTTAACCTACGTAATCGCTTTAATATACATGCTACTTATTTTCCTCACAGATTTGAATGATTTCGCAATTGAGTCTTACTTAAAATTTACACGCGGCCCATAAATGCCATTGTGTCCATAAAGCGTTTTCACATCGAGATAATCAATCAGTACACGTTTCCCATTTGTATAACAAACAAAATTCACCATGTCCGATTTACGCAGATCTTTTGGTAAACGCAAACCGAAATAAATATTCTGAAAACCCGTTTCGCCGGCTTCCACCTGATTGGAAGATTCCATGCCATTCCAGTACAGTTGTTTTCCATCACGTTGAAATTCTATGACTAGAATGCAGACCGCAGCACTATCAATTAATTTAATCCGTGCAGTAAACAAAATTTCATTGTCCGGGTTTTTAAGAATATCACCGACGTTCATTTTCAGCAACGGGCTATAAATGCAAGTGCTGTCTAATAGTTCAACATAATCTGGAATTGAAACCTGTGGGACCCAGTAATTAACAAGTGACCCATTCGCAATATTACTTTTTACAAAAGCAGTATCTATAAGAAAAATCCCGCAGCCATCAGACCAAATTGCTGTTGGTGTTTTTGCGCTGTCAATAGTGACTGAATACGATTCAGCCGGACTAAAACTATTTTCTGATTGAAAATTTATTTCCTCTTTTTCATCTTTATGTCCTTCTTCCTTCAGTTTCGAATAACAATACACTGCCGAATTAAACCAGCATTTTTTCTCCACGAGATATGGAAATTTTTCCTGTATGATCGCCAACGTCTCTAATGGAGAATATTTTGTACTCCATCCATAAACAAAATAATTCGCATTAGAATTCTCCACCATGCTTCTGAACTCCAGCAATTCTTTTCCACCATTATTCACCGTGCCCAATACGTTCTTCGGCAATTTATCAATCCGCTCATAATTGTATTCGATCATGTAAGGAATATCCACATTATAGAAAATATCTACGTTAGCAGCTCCGAATCGCTCTTGCCATTTTGTTGCAGAAGTAACCAGCTCTTTTAATCTTCCGAAATGATCCGTTAAATGAAATGGTTTGTAAATTGTTACATAGCCCAATAATACAATTGCAAAACCGGCCGGAATCAGAAATGCATTTTTCCATTTTTCAATCGGCGGAATCCACGCGAACAGCAGCATCAATAGAAAAGGGAAAGAAAACAGCAGCGTCGAATTTTGCAGCACCGGGCTTTTCTGCGAATACAAATAACCGATGAGCAACGGCGTAATCCAGAAGTATAATGCCAATGCATGGAATTTATTCGGTCGCGACCTCGAAATAATTATTGTACTAGCTGAAAGTACAAAAGCAAGAATAATTATTGGTCGCGATGAATCGAAAACAAACCAGAGATGATCGCCGAAAAATTCAGGAGTTGGTTTTCCCAGCCATCCGCCCGATCCACCAACACCGCCAACACCAAGCTGAAAAAGAAAAATGCTGATGTAAGGAAGAAACAAAACAATGATTGCACCACCCGCAATGAAATATGGCTTCCAGGTTTCTTTTCGCAGGAAAAAAACTCCGGCAATTCCTGTTAATCCTGCCAGGAGCAAACTGAAATAATGTGAATATGCTGCACCAATTCCTGCAACAACAAACCAAACGAGATAACGCTTTTTTGTATTGTCAACGAAAAACCATTTGCTCCAATACCAAACCAGCATCATGCTGAAGAAAAACCCCGGGGAATAAGGTCGCGCAAGCTGGCTATACATAATTGGAAATTGCAGAAATGCTACGCCTGCCGCCACTGCAATCGCTGCGCCCGTTCCAAACCATAGACGTGCGATGCGTGCCGCAAACCAGGTCGCACCTGCACCCATCAGCACAAACGGAAAGCGCACGCCACTTTCGGATAATCCGAAAATTTTTGTCCAGAAATATTCCAGCAAATGTGTGAACGGCGGATGACCATCACCACGCACCCAAACATTCAGCAACTCACTCAGACTTTCCGAAGAGCGTATTCTGAAAAGCGTGTCCGCTTCATCAGCAGTGATTGATTCCGAGCCACTGCCATGTAACCGCACAAAAAAACCCACAAGCGAAATCACTCCAAGTATCCAGAGAAATTTATGATCGGGGCTTTTATTGGATTGAAGCATTTTCTAAAAAGCGATGACCAGGTGAATGGGTAAATGTGCAAATGGTAAATGGGTAAATGGCAAATGTGCACATTTGTAATTTGCATATTTGGCATTTGTCCTAAAACTTCTCTGGTCTCATCTGCGGAAATAACAGCACATCCTGGATAGAAACATTGTTCGTCATCAGCATCGCAAGTCTGTCTACACCAATTCCGATTCCTGCTGTTGGCGGCATTCCGTATTCAAGCGCACGTAAAAAGTCATGATCTATGAACATTGCTTCCGCATCGCCGCGTTCCATCAGTCGCACTTGCTCTTCAAAACGTTCACGCTGATCAATAGGATCATTCAACTCAGAATAAGCATTTGCAATTTCTTTTCCGTTCACCATCAACTCAAATCGTTCTACCAATCCCGCTTTGCTTCTGTGCTTTTTTGTAAGCGGCGACATTTCAATCGGGTAATCTGTAATGAAAGTTGGCTGAATATAATTTCCTTCGCATTTCTCTCCGAAAATCTGGTCAATCAATTTTCCGTGCCCCATTGTTTTATCGAACGGAACACCGATTCTGGTACAAACATTTTTCAATCCTTCTTCATTCATCGCGCTCACATCTTCACCTGTATGTTCTTTGATGGCATCGTAGATGGTAATGCGTTTGAACGGCGCAGAAAAATCAATTGTCGTTTCACCTACCTTCACTTCTGTATTTCCATGCAGGTTCATTGCAATTTTTTCAATCATCGTCTCGCACGATTTCATCATCCACTCGTAATCTTTATATGCTACATAATATTCCAGCACAGTAAATTCCGGGTTATGCGTGCGGTCCATTCCTTCATTGCGGAAGTTGCGCGAAAATTCATACACGCCATCAAATCCGCCAACGATCAAACGTTTCAGGTAAAGTTCATTTGCAATACGCAGGTAAAATGGAACGTCAAGCGCATTATGATGTGTAACAAAAGGACGTGCAGCAGCTCCACCCGGAATCGCCTGCAGCACCGGTGTATCCACTTCCAGCAAACCCGTATTATTCAAATGCTCACGCATCGTATTGATCATCTTCGTGCGCTTCATGAACGTTTCTTTCACATCGGGATTAATGATGAGATCCACATAACGCTGACGGTAACGGAATTCGGGATCTGTTACTTCATCATGCGCAGTTCCTGTTTCATCCACTTTCACAGCAGGAAGAGGCCGCAACGACTTGCTCAGAATTTTAAATGAAGTAACATGAATAGAAATCTCGCCGACTTTCGTTGTAAAAACATAGCCTGTAATTCCAACAATGTCGCCTATATCCGTCAGCTTTTTAAACACTGCATCGTAAACCGATTTATCTTCTCCCGGACAAATATCATCGCGTCGCACGTAAATCTGTATTCTTCCTGTAGCATCCTGCAACGAAGCAAATGCGGCCTTTCCCATATCGCGCACCGTCATCAAACGACCCGCGATCGAAACATCTTTATAGTTTGTTTTATCGCGCTCGTAATTTTCAGCAATATCTTTTGCCGTAACATTTACTGTGAATTCAGCCGCAGGATACGGATCAATTCCAAGTTTACGAAGTTCATCAAGCTTACCGCGACGAATTAATTCCTGTTCAGAAAATTGTGGTGTTGAAGTGGTTGGTTCCATTGGCGCAAAGGTAATAAAAGGGACGAGGGGACGAAAAGGGGACGTGGGACGAAAAGGCGGCAGTAAAAAAAGGAGGCAGGAGGCAGGAAAAAATAGTTTTATATACACCTTATAGCTGCAGGGAATGGTAGCCACCAAACCGTATAACGAATTAGAAAACCACGTAAAGATATTCACCCAATATCCGCGTTATCTCTGCGAGGTCTTCGAAAATCTGCGAGCGAATTTTTAACCGCAGTTGAAAAAGATTGTTTTAATTCTCCCCTTCCTCAACTTCAGTCTTTCCCCCCTGAAAATAATCCCAAACCAACTTCCCCTTAGCATTTCCAACCACCACCGCAATTTCCTCCTCCGTTTTTTCCTTCAGCTGCTTCACTGATTTAAATGCCGACAATAATTTCTGCGCAGTCGCATCACTAATACCTTTTATCTCCGTCAATTCTGTTTTGATCGTCCCCTTACTTCTTCGTTTACGATGATGCGTAATTCCAAACCGGTGCGCTTCATCACGTATCTGCTGAATGATGCGCAGCGTTTCCGATTTTTTATCCAGGTAAAGCGGAATCGGATCGTGCGGGTAATAAATTTCTTCCAGGCGTTTTGCAATTCCTATCACCGCTACTTTTCCATGCAACCCTAATTTTTCAAGACTTGTCATTGCCGCGCTCAATTGTCCTTTACCTCCATCAACAACAATCAGCTGGGGCATTTCCAAATTCTCTTCCTTCACACGCGAATAGCGGCGAAGGATCACTTCTTCCATCGTTGCAAAATCATCCGGGCCGACAACGGTCTTCACATTAAAATGGCGATAATCTTTTTTGCTTGGTTTCGCATCTTTAAAAACCGTCATAGCAGAAACAGCAAAATCGCCCTGAAAATTTGAATTGTCGAAACATTCAATATGTCGCGGCTCTTCCGTCAAACGAAGATCTTTCATCATCGTTGCCAGAATTCTTTTCGTGTGTCGTTCCGGGTCCACCAGCGCTTCACGGCTTGCTTTATCTTTTCGGTAGTACCCGAGATTACGTTGCGACAATTCCAGCAAATGTTTTTTGTCGCCGATCTTCGGAACAGTAAATTCCACCCCCGGAATTTCAATTGCCGGAACAAAAGGGACAACCACTTCCGGCGACAGGCTCGAAAAACGTTCGCGCAAATCTACTACCGCCATTTGCAATAAATCGTCATCACTTTCTTCCACACGTTTTTTCATTTCAATCGTATGGCCTTGAACAATTGCACCATCGATCACTTTGAAAAAATTTACATACGCCGCTTTTTCATCCGACTGAATAGAGAATACATCCACGTTTGTAATGGTGGAACTTACGACCGTCGATTTTGCCTGATAATTTTCAAGCGCGTCAATTCTTTCTTTCAGTTCCTGCGCTTTTTCAAATTGCATAGAGCTGACATAATCCTGTAACATCACTTTCAAATGACGCAATACTGTGCTCACATTTCCTTTCAGAATTGCACGAATATGATCAATGCCTGTATTGTATTGCTCTTCCTGCTGCAATCCCACACACGGACCAAGACAATTTCCAATATGATATTCAAGACAAACTTTAAATTTTTTTGCCTCAACATTTTTTTCCGTCAGCGCGAGCCTGCATGTACGCAGCGGATAAAGCTTCCGCGCAAGATCAAGTATCGCATGCATTACCCGCCCGCTTACATACGGACCAAAATAGTGTGAGCCGTCACGGATTAATTTGCGTGTAGAAAAAATACGCGGGAAACGTTCATTCGTAATGCAGATCCACGGAAAAGTTTTATCGTCTTTCAGCAGCACATTATATCGTGGCTGATATTTCTTTATGAAATTATTTTCCAGCAGCAACGCATCATGCTCCGTATCCACAACAAGATATTTAATGTCCGCAATCTTGCGCACGAGCACCGCAGTTTTCGCCTGCTCATGATTTTCCTTTGTGAAATAAGAAGTAACACGTTTCTTGAGGTTCTTTGCCTTCCCAACATAAATCAATTTCCCCTCCGCATCATAATACTGGTACACACCGGGATTATCCGGAATAGTCTTTAAAATAATCTGAAGATGATCTGGAATTGCCATTTTGCTTTGCGGATACAAAGATACAATGGAAAAAGCCATTTTATCATTGGGAAAGAATGAAAAAAATGAAGCGTCTTCCGATACCTGGAATTTCACACCAGTTCACAGACGTATTTTCATGGCACACTTTGTGTAACTTTTGCCCGTTAAAATTTATGATAATCCATAAAGACGTTTCTCCCCCGAAAAACTTGTTTGTTTCCATTATTTTGTTTTTCACCTTCAGCACTGCGCAGGCGCAATTCTTTCTCGGCGTAAAGTTGATCGGAATTTCTTTTCATCCGGGCGAAAATATCCCTGAAACGGTTTTTAAATTCAGCATTGGCAAGAAGCATCTTGTGGCGTTTGATCCTGCAATTGCAATTAGTGTATAGCATTCAGAAATTGATTTCCGCTTATTCCGTATCAGAAAAGTGAAGATCGGCAGTACAGATTCCGGCGGCTGAGCAGCCCAAATAATTATAATGCAAATAGCTTATTGCAGCAGCTCCGTTATCCATGTAGAATTGTATAAACAAATACTGCGCTTATGTTTATCGTGGTTAAGCACACGGATTTCCAATCCGGGGAGTTCCTGAAACGTGCACAAGCATCACTACAATAACCTCTACGAACCAAGCACTAAATCTCCCCCAGCATAATCCCGGGCCGGTCCAGAATATGGATCGGCTTTTTTGCTGTTTCCCTATCTCCCCATAGATATTAATGATTTGACTTTTTATGCATCACTCCTAATTTTGTCTGTAATAGTCAAACCAGCATTCTTTTCCTTTTGGCAGATAAAATAAAATACTTTTCTGAAACGACATCTAACTACTACTAAAAACCAACCTATGAAAATTGCAGTACTCGGAACCGGAATGGTCGGAAATGCCATCGGGACAAAATTAATTGCGCTCGGACATGAAGTGAAAATGGGTTCGCGCACTAACACAAATGAAAAAGCCCTTGAATGGGTAAACAGCGCAGGAAACAATGCGTCGCAGGGAACATTTGAAGAAGCCGCAGCCTTTGGTGAAATTGTTTTTAACTGTACAAAAGGACAGGCATCAGTGGATGTGCTTCAGCTTGCGGGTGAAAAAAATCTCAATGGAAAAATCCTGATCGACATTTCCAATTCATTGGATTTTTCAAAAGGCATGCCACCCACACTTTCCATTTGTAATGATGATTCGCTCGGAGAAACAATACAGCGTGCTTTCCCGGATGTAAAAGTGGTGAAGACATTGAACACAATGAATTGCAATTTAATGGTGAACGCATCAGCTGTTCCGGGTGAGCATAATGTGTTTGTCAGCGGAAATGATCCGGATGCAAAAACAGAAGTAAAAAAGTTGTTGAATGATTTTGGCTGGAATGAAAACAGCATTATTGATCTCGGCGACATTTCAACGGCACGCGGAACAGAACAGCTTTTACCAATATGGGTTCGTTTGATGGGAACGCTGGGAACTCCCAATTTCAATTTCCATATTGTAAAATAAAATAGTGGAACAATTTCTACACCACTTTCCTTTATTAAGATGTAAATTTGTATAAAGGAAAGTGGTTATGAAATTAAATATGCTTGCCGTTTTGATGTTTGCCGCCCTGATTTGCAACTGCAATCTTTCAGCACAGACGATTCAGGTAAAAACAGATTCAACCAGCGCTTACATTGAAAGCAGCGGAATAATTTACAGCCGCGTAAAATCCGTGATCGGCTATATTAAAGTCGATAATTCCATTGAAAATTCCGGCCATTTTGTAATCGGATACCTGCTGCCGAATGGCGATATTCTGAATGAGAAAAAGGAATTGGTTGGTTATATTGAAGCCGATGGGACTGTGCGGAATGCGAAGGATGATAAGCTGGGTGTGATTACAGATGATGGAACAGTGATGGATAATAACCGCATAACATTGGGAACATCCAGCGGGATCAGGAAAGAATGGCTTGCTGTTGTTTATTTCTTCTTCTCAGAATAATTTTCGTCAGACAATTTTAATTTTTTCTGCGGTAATAGGTCTTTTCTCCATTTAAAGTAATCACTAATTCATCCCCTGTTACTTCATAGTGCATGACCAGCTGCTTGCCGTTATTTAGAGGGTTGCTGCAGCTGGAAAGCGTTGCTGTGATCGTTGAGCCGTTTGAATACGCGGTGAAATAGCAATGATTAAGCAAACCCTTTGATTCATTATTTTCAAGCGCTCCGACAGAAAGGGAATCTACCGGAGAAAACCGCATGTAAATAAAATCTACCGCAGGCAAAGGAGAATAGGGCGAACCTGTCGGATCTTTTTCCCATTCCCATTCACCAATAAGCGGATCCTTTTCGTTGAGCTTAACATATTTCGGTGTTTGTAGTGCTGGAGACTGCTTTGTTGTTTTGGTTTGTGCAAAAATGTAAACCGGGATAAACAACAACAACATTATCATCAAAATATTTTTCATCATGATCAGTTAAAACATTTTTGATTGTGACCAGCAATAACAAGAAAGCAGACCATGAAATAAATGTAGGAATTTAAAAATTAACGGTTTCATAATTAATAGCTAATATCGGTAAGCATTGCGGACCAGCAGTCCTTTCAAATGCAAAAGTCATTCTCAATTATTGGTGACGTATTGGTAATTATTAATTCCTCCTCTTTTTTACCCGTATATTTACGCGAATTGAAAACTGCATTGACCAAGTTCCGTCTCGATATTGAATACGATTATGATTTTTTTCTTGCAGGAATTTCCTGTCATGAAAAACCTTATCGTCTTTGCTGGGCAATCAACCGCGCTATCGGGCATGACATGGCGCAGACAGAACCGCTTTCTATTGCGTTGAAAAAAACAGAAGCGCCGAGCGATTTCCCGGTTTTTAAAATATTCAATAAGGAGAATGATACTTCCATTTTTCTCATTGCAAATAAAACAGAAACCACCGGTGCGGAAGAACAGCCCGGAATAGGTTTACTGATCCCGGAACAAAACCAGGCAGATTATTTTTTCATTGTCAAAGGTCCGTTCAATGAGCACGATCTTGACCAGATGATGAAAAATATCCGCGAAATTCCGTTCGTGCAATTGATTTACCGCATTAACCCTTCTGTGCTCAAATCAAAAGAAAATTTATTATTCTGAAATTCTAAAAATGTCAGCAAGAGAAAACACCACTGAACGCGTACAATACAATCGCACAAAAATCGTCGCAACACTCGGACCCGCCTCTTCTTCTCCGGAAATGCTCGAAGAAATGGCTGAAGCAGGATGCGATGTATTCCGTATTAATTTTTCACATGGCGATTATTCAGCAGTGGAACAGCAGATAAAAAATATTCGTGAGGTCAACCGCAAGCTGGGAACACACATTTCTATTCTTGGCGATTTACAAGGGCCGAAATTGCGTGTTGGTGAAATGGAAAATAACGGCGTTGAATTGGTAGAAGGTGCAGAATTTCTTTTTACCACAAATAAGATGATCGGAACGGCGCAGAAAGCTTATATGACTTACCAGCAGTTTCCGAAAGACGTAAAGGCAGGTGAAACCGTCCTGATTGATGATGGAAAGCTGGTGCTGCGGGTCACTTCTACCAATGGAAAAGATGAAGTAAAAACAATTGTAGAGCATGGCGGGATTCTCTCCTCAAAAAAGGGTGTGAATCTTCCCAATACAAATGTTTCACTGCCTTGTCTTACTGAAAAAGACATTAAGGACCTTGAGTTTGCATTGCATCACCAGTTCGACTGGATCGGTCTTTCGTTTGTGCGTTCCGGTGCGGATATTATCGAGCTGAAAGAGCTGATCAAGAAGATAGACCCTCAAAGCAAATCGAAAGTAATTGCAAAAATAGAAAAGCCGGAAGCGATTGTTGACATCGATAATATCATCCGCGAAACTGATGCGTTAATGGTTGCGCGCGGCGATCTTGGCGTGGAAGTGCCGATGCAGCGTGTTCCTGTTCTGCAGAAAATGCTCGTGAAAAAATGTCTTGCTGCTTCCAAACCTGTGATCATTGCCACACAAATGATGGAGAGCATGATTACAAATATTTCTCCTACGCGTGCGGAGGTAAGCGACGTTGCTAATTCGGTAATGGATGGCGCCGACGCGGTAATGCTGAGCGGTGAAACTTCTGTTGGCCGTCATCCTGCAAAAGTGATCGAGGCCATGTCGAAGATCATCACACAGGTAGAAGAAGAACATGAGATTTATTACCTCGACCGCAAGCCGTTTTTTGCGATGGACGAGCGGTATATTTCAGATAATATTTGTTATGCAGCAACACAACTTGCAAAACAGGTTGATGCAACAGCAATTATTACTATGACACATTCCGGCTACACAGCATTGCGCGTGGCCAGTTACCGTCCGAAAGCAAATATTTTCGTTTTCACCGCCAATTACAGCATTCTTTCACAACTCAGCCTCGTATGGGGTGTGCGCGGATTTTATTACGACAAAAATATTTCCACGGATCATACTGTCGCTGATATTAAGTTCATTCTTAAAAAAGATGGCTATGTGGTGCAGGATGATTTTATTATCAATATCGCAAGCATTCCGCTGAGTGAAAAAGGGAAAACAAATATGATCAAGCTGACGGAAGTGGAATAAGAAGATAACAGCGTATTAATCCGTTTATAGCTCGCTGAATCGGGAGATGGCTATATGTTGAAAAAAGACTTTATACCTTTTTTTTGACTTTTAAACTAAACCAGGTCGCATAATAAAATAATTTCCCTCCGCTAAACGACCTTCCCCTATAAGCCAATCCAACACACTCCATGCCCTTCCTTAAAAACTTCGGCAAATCTCCCTCCGGCAAGACACTGGAGCGAATTCAAAAATCAAAAAACTTCCGCGAGGGAAAATTTCAGAATTTAAGCCTCACTCCGCAACTAACCGAAGGAACAACCATCCCCAAAGTCCTATACAGCTTTCTCTTCGAAAAAAATCCGCATACCAAACCATCCACATCAATTCCTTCGGTAAAAACAAGCCTGCTGAATTTATCAGCTGATCAGGATATACTTGTCTGGTTCGGCCATTCCTCCTACTTCATTCAGCTCGATGGAAAAACGTTTTTGATCGACCCTGTTTTCAGTGGAAATGCTTCGCCGCTTAAGGGAACAAATAAAGCTTTTGATGGCGCTGATCGTTATTCCGTTGCAGATCTGCCTACGATCGATTATTTAATGATCACCCACGATCATTACGATCATCTCGATCATGAAACGATCATTCAATTAAAATCAAAAGTAACAACTGTTGTATGCAGCCTTGGCGTTGGTTCGCACCTGGAATATTGGGGTTATGCCGCAGACCGGATCATTGAAATGGATTGGTATGAAAAAGCTGTACTTGAAAATGGTTTTTTAATTCACGCTACACCTGCACGACATTTTTCGGGAAGAGGATTTACACGAAATAAAACGCTTTGGGTTTCTTATGTGCTGCAAACACCGACAATGAAAATTTTCATCGGCGGCGACAGTGGTTATGATTCACACTTTTCCAAAATCGGAAATGAATATGGTCCGTTTGATCTAGCAATATTGGAAAACGGGCAATATGATGCGCGATGGAAATATATTCATTCAACGCCTGAAGAAGTTTTGCTGGCTACTAGAGACCTTAAAGCAAAACGGCTGCTGCCTGTTCATTCCGGTAAATTCGCAATGGCCAATCATCCGTGGGATGAACCTTTAACAAAATTAACAGCGCTGAATAAAGAATCAGCTATTTCAATAATTACGCCTATGATCGGAGAAGCTGTACATTTGAAAGACGATAGCCAGCGGCTTAAGGAGTGGTGGAAAGAATTGAAATAGAAAAAGCGCTGAAAAACAGCAGCAGCTTATATTTTACAGCAGCAGGAATAAGCACACCATGGAAAAACGAGAAACGGTTATTCATAGAATTGTTCCGAATATTTATTCCAATGACCTGGAAAAAAGTAAAGATTTCTATATTGGTTTTTTAGAAATGGAATTGGTAATGGATATGGAATGGATTTTAACTTTCGCATCCAAAGAAAATCCAACATCACAAATAAGTATTTTGCAAAACGATAAAAAAGGAAAGCTGAACAATAAGGCTGTTTTTATTTCCATCGAAGTAGCAGACACACACCAGCTTTACGAAAAAGCAAAAAAGCAGGATTGGAAGATTACTTATGCAATTACCAATGAGCCATGGGGTGTGAGACGCTTCTTTGTTGAAGACCCAAATGGCGCGACAATCAATATTTTATCCCATTAATTCATTCTCCTTTCGCACCGCAGGATTTAGTCAAGCTTAAATTGAAATGCCGCAAATAAAATTTATACGTTTTTTTAAATGCTGCAGCGAACTAAAGCTACGAGTACATTTATGATAATAGAAATTGAACATAAATATCTTGTAAAGGCTGAACGCTGGAAACAAGTAACGCCTTTCAAAATTGTTCCGATCAGGCAAGCTTATCTTTCTAAAGATCCGGAGAAAACCATTCGCATTCGGGTAGCCGGCGACAAAGGATTTATTACCATTAAAGGTAAATCAGTTGGTGCAAGCCGTCCGGAATATGAATATGAAATTCCTCTGGCAGAGGCCGAAGAATTAATTAAAAATTTCTGCAACAATCTTATTGAGAAGACGCGGCATTATGTGCTTTATGAAAACAAAACCTGGGAAGTAGATATATTTGAAGGTTTGAATTCCGGACTGATCATTGCTGAAATAGAACTGAATGCTGAAAATGAAGAATATTCAAAGCCGGACTGGATTGATCACGATGTGACAACGGATAAAAAATATGCAAATTCAAATCTGACGGTTAATCCGTTTACAACATGGTAATAAAATTTCAGAATAACCATTTAAAAACTTCATCATGGCTAAGAGCTACACTATCTTCCTCGACAATGAACTGATCGGTACGACACTTTTTGAAAGCGCAGATGCACCTTTGGGTGTTGTGTTTGGATCAATTACGTTTTCCGATGAAGTCATCGGGTATGATTTTATAAAAGAATACTGCGTGGAGAAGGGCGTTGAATTGGCAAACGACGATGCTGAGGATAAAATAATTTCAACACGCACAATTCCAGGATTAACTGTAGTGAATAATACAGGAGTTGAAATTAAAGGAGCGGGAAACCAGGTAGCAGGGATGGATGGTGATCAATATGAAATTTCCATTGAGGGAATTCCTTACCCGTTTTACGAAGAAGAGTTTCCGCAGCATGTGAAGAAGTATAAAATTCCTTCTGAATAGGACATGGATAAAACCAAAATCGCAGTTGATATCTTCAACAGGCTTGCACATTCTTACCAGGAAAAATTCATGGATGTAAGCTTGTATCATGATTCATTCGATTTATTTTGCGAGAGCATTGAAAAAGAAAATGCTGAAGTGCTGGAGCTCGCTTGTGGCCCCGGAAATATTACAAAATATTTATTGGAAAGGCGTCCTGATTTAAAAATTCTCGGGATTGATCTTGCGTCAAATATGCTCGAACTGGCGAAAAAAAATAACCGTAATGTATCAGTTCAACTGATGGATTTCAGGGAAATTATTTCGCTCAATAAAACATTCGATGCTGTGATGTGCGGATTTGCATTGCCTTATTTATCGAAAGAGGAGGCTGTGAAATTAATTGCTGATGCTGCGCTGATTTTAAACGCGGGTGGTGTGGTTTACATTAGTACGATGGAGGACGATTACAATAAGTCTGGTTTTGAAAAAGGAAGCACGGGAGAGGAAATATTTATGCATTATCATGAGGCGGGTTATCTCACAAATGCATTGGAGAATAACGGATTTGAAATTTTAAAGTTGATGCGTGAAGAATTTGTAAAGCAAGATGGAACAGGAACTGATTTATTGATTTTGTCCCGCTTAAAATAATTCAGAACAAGGCAGGCACAAATTTTATTGGTAAATTGAAATATATTTAAACTCATGAAAAGGGGAAGTTTTATTCTTTCACTGCTTGCACTTTATCCTGCCAGTTTATTGGCCAGGGTTAAAACCAATATCCTGGTGCGAATGAATAAAGGGTTTAAAGTAAATGCCGGTGAAGCGCGATTTGGTGAACATTATAAAATGAAAGGCGTTACCATGAACACGCTCGACATTAAAATTTCTTCTTCCGATACGGATGGCGATCTTGCGGTATTTGAACAAACAGGGCTTACACCGAACGGAGGGCCACCCTTACACATTCATCCTTTTCAGGACGAATGGTTTTATATTATTGAAGGAGAATATTTATTCCAGGTCGGCGATGAGAAACTCGAAATGCATGCAGGCGATACTATTTTTCTCCCCCGTAATGTGCAGCATGCATTTATTCAATTATCAGAAAAAGGAAAAGTGATCGTTTCATATTTGCCTGCCGGAAAAATGGAAGCTTTCTTTAAAGAAACAAATGAATGGATCGCCCCGCCGTCGAAAGAAGAAATCGCAAAAGTATTTGCAGCGCATGATATGCAAGTTGTAGGGCCGCCATTGAAAGCGGATAAATAGAAGCGTTTTTACAAAATGGGTTCTCACAAAACCAATTTCGTCAACATTTACTAACGGGTTTTTTGCCACAAAGGCCCGGAGGCACAGTAAAAACCCGATGCAACGTTCCTGCGCTCACCCCGCGCCTCTCCGTCTCCGCATTAAAATTTTGCTTTTCAGGAAATCCCCAGCGCCACCAAACAAATTCCGGCAGCTTCCTGCTCCGCTCTTTTCTTCGATTGGTGTTGACTTCTCCCGTGCGGCTGACCATCGATAGAAATTTCCACGGTATAAATTTTGAATTGCCCCGCGCCGGTCTCCTCCACCAGGTTAAAACGCAATTCTTTTCTTCCCTTCTGCGCCCACTCGATCAATTTACTTTTGTAATCATTATCGTTTGCTTCAATTTCTTCCATGTCCATGTGATAACGGAGAATGGTTTCATTGATAAATTTTGCCGTGTACGGATAACCTTTGTCAATATAAATTGCCCCGATCAATGCTTCGAATACATCACCGTTGATGGAATTGCTTCTGCCTGCAAGACCCGTTTCAGCAACAATAAAATGATCGACGCCAAATTTCACCGCAAGTTTTCCTAATTGTTGGCGGCTCACAATACGCGAGCGCATCTTGGTTAGAAAACCTTCGTCTTTGAATGGAAATTTTTTGAACAGGTAATCCGCAATCACCGAACTTAAAACTGCGTCGCCGAGAAATTCCAGTCGCTCATAGCTTTCGCGCGGTAATTCTTTTCCTTTTGATTGATTGGCAGCGGAGCTATGCGTAAATGCTTTGCGGTAGAGCGAGATATTTCCCGGCCAGAATCCAAGCAGGTTGCGTAGCAAATTACGAAACTCTTTTTCCTGCCCGCTCGAGAAAAGTGCCTGCAGTCTTGCTCTCACAATAAAAAAATTAAGCCGGATATTTTCTGACGATTACAGCAGCATTATGTCCGCCGAACCCAAACGTATTGCTGATTGCCGCACGCACTTCGCGTTTTTGTGCTTTCTCAAAAGTGAGATTAAAACGCGGATCAATTTCCGGATCATCGGTAAAATGATTGATCGTTGGCGGAATGATATCGTTCTTCACAGCAAGGATCGTTGCGATTGCTTCGATTGCTCCTGCTGCTCCGAGTAAATGTCCCGTCATCGATTTCGTGGAGCTGATATTCATTTTGAATGCCTGCTCACCGAATATTTTTTCAATCGCTTTCAATTCCGCAGTATCACCCAACGGTGTTGAAGTGCCATGCGTATTGATGTAATCGATATCTGTGGGTTGCATTTCTGCATCTTCCAGCGCGCTACGCATAACGAGCGCTGCACCTAATCCTTCCGGGTGCGGGGCAGTGATGTGATGTGCATCTGCGCTCATTCCTCCGCCAACAATTTCAGCGTAGATATGTGCGCCGCGTGCCAGCGCATGCTCTAATTCTTCCAATACAATTCCACCAGCACCTTCACCCAAAACAAAACCATCACGGTCTTTATCATAAGGGCGTGATGCGATCTCAGGAGTCTCGTTGAGCAGACTCATTGCATGACAAGCGTTAAAGCCACCGATTCCTGCTTCACAAATTGCAGCTTCAGATCCGCCGGTAACAATTGCATTCGCTTTACCTAAACGGATGTAATTAAATGCGTCAATACAGGCGTTCGTAGAAGAAGCACAGGCAGAAACGCAGGTGAAATTCGGTCCGTTGAATCCGAAACGAATTGAAATATGACCGGAACAAATGTCCGCGATCATTTTCGGAATGAAGAATGGATTGAAACGTGGCGTTCCTTCTCCTTTGGCAAATGCAAAACATTCGTCCTGGAACGTTTGTAATCCGCCGATTCCCGAACCCCAAATGACTCCAACGCGTGTTTTGTCGATAGTGTCACCGTCAAGTCCCGCATCGCGTACAGCTTGGTCGGCCGCAGCAATTCCGTATTGGGAATAAGGATCAAGTTTACGTGCTTCTTTCTTGTCGAAGTAATCTTCAGGATTGAATCCTTTTACTTCGCAGGCGAATTGCGTTTTAAATTTTGAGGGATCGAAACGGGTGATCCTTGCGGTACCGGATTTCCCGGCCACAAGGTTGTTCCAATAGTCCTGCACAGTATTACCAAGGGGAGTAATCGCACCAAGGCCTGTGACAACAACTCGTTTCAGCTGCATACCCAGTTAGTTTTAATAAACAAAAAGGAACGTTCAGTAATTCCACCAATAAGGCGGAATTACCGCACGGAAGAATTACTTCGCGTGTTCCTGGATATACTTAATTGCTTCTCCTACTGTATTGATCTTTTCAGCCTGATCATCAGGAATAGCAATATTAAATTCTTTTTCAAACTCCATAATGAGCTCTACGGTATCAAGAGAATCAGCACCAAGATCGTTGGTGAAGCTTGCTGTTTCTGTAACTTCTTTTTCGTCAACTCCTAATTTGTCAACGATGATTGCTTTAACTTTTCCTGCGATTTCTGACATTGTTAAGCTGTTTTTAAGTTTAATATGGGTGCAAAGATAGCTGTAGGATCAAAATAACAAAAGGTTTGTTGTATTTATTTGACAGTCAGACCCATTATGGCGTCGGATGGTGCGATTCAGACGTATTTCGGGAGTTTTAGTCACCCATAGACGTGAGATTTGAGACGTGAGGCGTGAGATGTTGGGCAAATTTCTGTTGCTTTTGTCTCCATTGATATAAAGTTACAAAAGAAAGAAATCAGCGTGAAAGTTCGCGGCGATGATTAATTTCCTCTGGCATACAGATAAAACTCCTCCTCCTGTCCCAAATCTCATTTCTCAAGTCTACCTTTATGCTGTGAAACGAATTGCTGTCTTTGCATCAGGTGCGGGTTCGAACGCAAAAATTTTAATTGAATATTTTGAGTTTCATCGCAATGCCCA
The DNA here is from genome assembly GCA_039918435.1 of Bacteroidia bacterium. Lineage (GTDB taxonomy): Bacteria > Bacteroidota > Bacteroidia > Palsa-965 > Palsa-965. The sequence continues at coordinate 44,388 of JBDSHN010000109.1, forward strand.
GGTTACTTTGCTTGTGAGTAATCGCGCGGAGGCGGGGGCGGTGAAGATCGCGCAGGAACAAGGCGTGGAAACGCTGATCATTTCAAAAGAAACTTTTTTCAGCGTTCAGTCGATTGTTGCAGAATTAAATGAACGCGGCATTGACCTGATCGTGCTTGCCGGATTTCTCTGGCTGATCCCGGAAGCATTGATAAAAGCATTTCCGAATCGTATTGTCAATATTCATCCTGCGCTGCTTCCGAAATACGGCGGCAAAGGCATGTATGGCAAAAAAGTGCACGAAGCCGTTTTAGCTGCCCGCGAAAAAGAAAGTGGAATCACCGTGCATTATGTGAATGAACATTTTGATGAAGGCGAACACATTGCACAATTTTCGTGTGAAGTGAATGCAGATGATTCAATAGGTTCACTGACTTCGCGGATCCAGAAATTGGAACACCAGCATTTTGCAAAGGTTGTGGAGAAATTGTTGACGTGATTTTTTCGGGAATCAATTTCTAAAAAGCGCCCGGAACCTTTTCTTTCGTTTTGGCTTCATAAAGGGCTTTCAGCAGCTCGTACTTTTCACCCAATTCTTTCAATTCATTCTGAAGTGCTATTTCCTTTTCTGTGGGATTTTTATTGTTACGGGCATAATCAGCAGCCGGACTATTTGCCACATAAGGAGAATTAGAATAGCAGGAAAAGAAATCAAACTCAAGTGCCTTACTTAGTTTCTGTAGCAACAACGTGTCGATAGAGTCGCGTTCAAAAATGTTATAGATATTTTGCTTCGATGTTTTAATCATGCGGCCGAGCTCTGTAGGACGGATCCTCAGCTCTTCAGCTCTTTCCTTTATTTTTTCCCCAATCCGCATGGGTCAAAAATAACGGGCGATAAGGCAAAGCTATTTTGACCAAAAACAGGTTATTTGTTGCCTATGAAATTGCATTGGGCGAATTTACGAATCTAAAGAACGTACAAATCTCTCGAAGGAATCTTCCTCGAAGTCATTCGTATTATTCGTTTTGATTCGTAATCGTACCCCATCTAAAAAGAAAAGGCCACCCTCAGGCAGCCAATTCAAAATTTCAAAAGCCAAAGATTATTCAGCTTCTTCTTCTTCCAACGCTTCTACATTAATAGTAGATACAGCTATTTCTGTAAGCGTTACGTCAGCATTCTTTTCTTCTTCCAGAATTTCTTCGAGAAGTGCAGCTGCTTCATCTAAGCCAAGTGTTTGTGCGAAGGTGCGCAAGGTTCCGTAAGAGGCAATTTCATAATGCTCTACCTTTTGTGCGGCGGAAATAATTCCTGCATCGCGCTGCGGACCTTTTTTTGTATCCTTCATGATCTCCTGGCCCTCTTTGAGGAGGCCTGCCATTGCTTCACATTTTTTAGCGACCGCTTTTTTCTGAATGAGCTCAAATACCTGCTCCACTTTTTCTATTTGCCCTTCTGTTTCCGCAAGATGATTTTCTATTGCTTCTGTCAGCTCCTGTGAAGTAGCGTTTTTTGCCATTTTCGGCAATGCTTTTGTCAGGGCTTTTTCTGCCCAGTAAATATCTTTCAATTCGTCTTCGAAAAGTTCCATTAGAGCAGATCTTTCGATCATTGATTCTTTTCCGGAAGAAGAAGATTTCTTTTTAGCCGCTGGTTTTTTGGCTGCTGATTTCATAATGTTCGTTTTTAAATTGTTAATGATGACGTGTGAGAATGGTAGTTTACTTTTTGAAATATTTTTTTACAGCCTCCGCAGAATTACCGACAGCTTTAACCGCTTCTTTTAATTCCTCTTCTGAGCAGCCAAGCGCTTTTGTCCAGTAAACGATTTCCCATTTTTCGCTGGTGCTGATTCGGCTGGAATCCTGCGGCCCTTTATCTTTTAAGTTGTCTGACATAGCTGGAAGTTTTTATGTTCTTTATTTAATGCTATTGTTGAAACAATTAAAATGCCAATGAGACACAGAGATTTAAACTTTCTTCTCACCACTACTTTTCTCCTATGGTAAAATGCGTTGCGTTGATAAACAAATCGTTTTTTCTTCCCTAATTGTGCCTACATCAATAAGAAGCGATGAAGAAATATTTCTACAGTTTCGGAAAAAAGAGCAATAAAATAAAGCTGCTTGTTGAAAAAACATTGAGGAGGAAACCTGGAGTTTTTGATTTACGATTTGCTTTGCAGGTTCTATAAATCTGAAGTTGCGAGAATAAAGAATCAATAGATTTGAATTTCCTGATTAATTATTTATTGAAATATTATTGGAAATCTATTTTTCAATAATTATTTTTTTAACCAAGCTCCCTCTTAAAGAATTTATTCGAACTAAATAGTATCCATTTGATAGATTCGTTAAATCAATATTGACCATATTGTCCGAAATATTAATTTGATAAACAATTTGTCCTTCCAAATTATAAACTATTATACTTTGCAACTGATCATACAAAGAAGAAATTCTAATCACACTAGATGATGGGCTAGGAGAAACTGAAATGAATTTAAGAAATGCTATTTCCTAAACGCTCGTTGTAATAGTATCATATTCCCAAAAATGCTTTTTGAAACTTCCATCATTGCCTGTTCCAATATAGCCCTGATTTTCCAATTGAAAAACCAACTGGAGAATGTCTTGCAGTTCCAATAAAGTTTGCCCTTTGGGTCCATCTGCCTTGTGCATTCATTATAATTGATGCAATAGAAAAAACTACAATAAAAATATTTTTAATTTTTTAATTTTTAATTTCTGAGATACACCTTTCTAAGCTTAGTATACTTATCGATTTAACTGCATGAGGAAGAATTAATAAACTATCAGCCTCGTTTTTTTTTCAACCATTTGTATTTTCCTTTTCCGATGCCTTTCCCTTTTGTTTTGTTATTATCTTTTCCTTTGGAAATATTCTTAGGGGTTTGCAGAATAAATCCATATCCTAATTGTAAAGAAATATCAGATAAGCCCACCCTGTTTTTTGTCGAGGAAAATCTCATTACTTCCCCAAGATCTATGAACGAACGATTCCCTATTTTGTGAGTTAAGCCTAATCCAATATTCCCCTGAAAATATTTATCCTGGATTATTTCGCCAGCATGATAATGGGTGTTTCCATTTAATCCACTACCCGTATAATAACCTTTCCAATCCAAATAGCTTATTCCTAAGGATACTCTAAAGCCGGTTTGTGGATTTGTCGGCAATACTATATTTCCATTTATCTCTTGATTCCATGAATGAATATTTTTGAACGAAGGATTTGAATTGTGCACAAAGAAAAAGTCAGATGCCATTTCTATATTAAAGTTCGGGTTAAACTGGTAAGACAATTTAGCCTGAATGCCCGGATTTAATTTCCGTTCTGCATTCTCTTGCCAACTATTGATGGATGAATAGGTAATCCCCGCGCCAATAGAGAAAAAACGAATAGGTGCCAAATTTTCCTGTGCTCGAGCATTAAAAATCGAAAATAAGATCAAATAATAAAGGAAGAACAATCTTTTCATACTAAGGGCCTGTTTAAAAATGAGTCGTCAGAAATTCGCATATTCTTTTTGCATTCAAAAGAATCCAGTAAAATCAAGCTCTTGCGAAGCACAAAATCTTTTCACTTCACCAAAGCAAGCTTTCGTAAACAACTGATTTCCTTTTGCTTTCAATGCCCTTATTTAAGGCCTCTTCTAATTTCGTAGTTTCATTGGTAAAAGCCCGGGTCATCATTGCATTGGTTTGGATCTGTGCTTCTGTTTTAAATTTCTCTTTGATCTTTCCCATTAAACCAAAGGCAATTTTACTAACATCAATTGCCAAATTAATAAAGGCTTCTTTTAGTTGGCTTTCATAGGTTAGGTTAGAAGGTTGGGGATAATGTTTTAAAATGAATTTGACTTTGCCATGAAGAAAGGAAAAACAGGTTTCATAACTGGTGGCTGAAATATTGTGCATAAACTGGTTACGAAATTCCATAAACGTTATGAATTTGATTTGATCCTTCTTTTCCAAAGCGGCAATATCAATCAAAAGATTTAATTTTTGATTAAATGAGAGGGCGGAACTTTTATTACCAAAGCTCAATGTTTCAACCGCTTTCTTTATTCCTAATAACATTGCCAAAAAATTAGATACAGCGGATTCGACCAATAAAACAATAAAACAAAATTTCCTTTCGTGATTCAAGATTCATGTTTTCCATGAGGTGCGGTATATCTATTTTATTAAGATAATATAATCCTCAAAAATCAGCTTTATTTTTTGCGTTCAACTAGTGAAGCGCTCCTTAGAAGCACCCCATCTATTCCTCGCTAAAAATCGGCTTTGCAAAAACGGTCTTAGATAACTCTTTTTTGGGGGGGCGGGATTTGCCTGCATCATTCTTTTTCGTTCGTCTACGGCCAAAAAAAAAGCGCAAAACCTACTGATTTTGCGCCTTTTACGTGGGCCCTCTCGGAATTGAACCGAGCACCTGCGGATTATGAGTCCGACGCTCTAACCAAATGAGCTAAGGGCCCGATATGCAAAAATAATAATGTTCTACCAACGAATTATGAGTCCGACGCTCTAACCAGCTGAGCTATAGACCCGGTTAATTGAGGTGGCAAAAATAGGAATTCCAAAGCATATTCGCCGAATTACGTGCTGCCAAATAAAAAGAGGCTGCCCTGCTTCAGACAACCTCTTATGTAACAGCTGATAATTTCCATAATCTTACCTTCTTCTTACACCAGCATTAATAATTGTTGGTCGCGTTTCCGGGATAGTGCCGGGTGACTCCGTTTTTAATTCCGGCATCTTATCTGCCGGGTGAGCCTTTCCACTTTCACCATTTGAAGCGCTTGTGACTGTAGACGATTCGGCTACTCCACGGGAATATACTTTCACCTGAGGAGCAGCCATTACTATTGCAGCCGTTTTATATTCTTCAGGAAGTACGCCCACTTTCCAATAGGGTGCCGTACTTTCTACGTAATAATATTTCTTCTCATTATACGCGTAATATGTTCCTTTACTTTCTTCTTGTTTTATGCCAACGCCCATGTGATCTTTGAACTGAATAAGCACAGCATCAAATCCAAAGGTATTGAGCAATGCGACAAGTAAAGCCGCCTTATCTTCACAATCGCCACCGTTTTCTATGATCGTTTCGATCGGGTATTTCGGATAATCGTAACCATTGTTTTCCGGATCAGCTTTGTATGGAATGGCTTGCTGAACAAAATCGATAATGCATTGACCTATTTCTCTGCGCGAAAGGTTGAACGCTTCAGCATCAGCATCCAATACTTTTGCCATTTCCAATAAATAGGAATGCGAATCGTAATCAGCTGCAAATCTGCTGTATGGCCTTTGCTTTTTTGGCAGGCTTTTGTAATAGCTGTAATCGCTGTAATTAAAGATAAGCACGTCCGAAAACTTATGAATGCCACTCATCCATTCCACTTTTCGCAGCACCGTCTTTTGCGTTGTGACATTTTGAGCTTGTATAAAACTTGTGGCAACCAGGAACAAGATCAACAGATGAATCCTGATGTTCGGGGAAGGGCGGAGAGAGATGGAGCGTTTCATGGCTTTAATTTTAATTTTGATTAAACGCAAAACAAAAATAGGGTTTCAATAGCATAACCTGATTTGAAACCGTCATTCTCTTTGATGCTGGTGCCGCGATTTTTTCTCTACGATCACAGCATCCTTTTTTTAATTGGTTTTAGGAACGAACCGGGTTCTTCAGGGCAGATGGAATGATTCTTAAACAGGGTTTATTATTAAGAAACGTAATCCTGTTTCTTATGTTGCAAAATTCATGCTGAATTGTCGCTTTTAAGAGAATTTATGAGTGGGAAAAATGTGGTTTGCAGGAATAACAAGGAAGGATTTTTCCTGCCAGCGGTTATCAAAGATCAAAGCAGTTGTTTGCCTAATTTTGATCCATGGCCACTAAAAAGCAAAGTGCAGGAATTGTATTATTCCGAATGGATAAAAAACAAGTTGAGATTTTTCTTGTTCATCCCGGCGGACCTTTCTTCGCTAAAAAAGATGCCGGCGCGTGGTCCATTCCCAAAGGAGAATTCACTGAAGAAGAAAATCCGCTCGCGGCAGCAAAAAGAGAATTCTTCGAAGAAACAGGACAAAAAGCCGAAGGGAATTTTCTTCCACTTACTCCGATAAAACAAAAAGGCGGCAAAATAGTTTCTGCATGGGCTGTAGAAGGAGACATTGATGCAGAAACCATTCAAAGCAATACATTTTCAATTCAATGGCCGCCAGGATCAGGAAGGCAAAAGGAGTTTCCCGAAGTCGATAAAGCAGGCTGGTTTTCTTTTTCCGACGCAAAAGAAAAAATCAATCAAAGCCAGGCCGCGCTGCTCGACGAACTCATCATCCTCATCGATCAGAAGTCATAATCACCGTTTCACGTGACATTAGCTACTGAAACCGTCACTGAAAATTGAACCCAAAAACTGGCTACTGATTACTGGACGACTGACATTTTCTTCCTTATTTAAAATATTTAACCTTTCCCGAACGACTGACCAATTAACTTTGCAATGAAGTATTGCGTTTGGAGCGATTAGTCCGGAGATCATCTCTGGCATCTCTGATCTAACCACTTTAAACTGAGAACTGTTTTCAATGAGACGAGAACCCAATGTGATTGGTATTATTATTTTTATCGGCTTCCTGTTGCTGATCGATTATTATGTTTTTACCGGCGTTCGCACACTTACCACCGGGCTTGAAGTGCGTACACGTAAAATCATTCACTGGGCGTATTGGATCCTCTGCTTTTCATTCTTCGCATGGCTGGCTGGCATTATTATTTACATGAATGCCACCCAGACCTTTCCTAAATCTGCATCTCTTTTCATCGGAGCGTGGGCTTTGTTCTTTGTGCCTAAATTACTTTTCATGGTATTTCTCCTTGGGGAAGATATTTACCGTCTTTTCCGTTCACTTTTTGCTGTTGGTCATAATACAATCGTGAAAGATGATCCGATGGCGTATTCGGTGAGCAGGAGAAAATTCGTGAGCGTAATTGCAGCAGCAACAGCGGCAATTCCGTTTCTTGGAATTCTGCATGGACTCGCAGTAGGTAAATTCAAATACCGCGTGCTGCGCGAAACCATTTTTTATCCCGATCTGCCCGATGCATTTGACGGCTTCACAATTACGCAGATCTCCGACATTCACGTAGGCAGTTTCGATCCGGATAATGATCGTGAAGAAATCATGCACGCCATCAACATGGCGAATGATCAGCAATCAGACCTGTTGGTTTTTACCGGCGATATGGTGAATAATATTGCGACGGAAATGGAGCCGTGGAAAAAAGAGTTTTCACAGCTCAAAGCGCCGTACGGACAATATTCCATTCTCGGAAATCATGATTACGGGGATTATATCGAATGGCCTTCTGCACAAGCCAAAGCGCAGAACATGGAGCATTTGTATGCCATTCATGCGCAGCTCGGATTCAAGCTCATGCGCAACCAGAATGCAGTGATTGAAAAAGACGGACAAAAGCTTTCATTGATTGGCGTTGAAAACTGGGGCACCGGCGGATTCAAACAAATGGGAGACATTGACAAGGCGCTCGAAAATGTTCCTGCTGATGCGTTTAAAATTCTTCTTTCTCACGATCCTTCACACTTCGATCACATCGTAAGCAAGCATAAAACTCACGTTCACCTCACGCTTTCAGGCCACACACACGGCGGACAATTTGGTGTTGAAATTCCGGGGATTAAATGGAGTCCGATCCAGTATAAATATCCGCACTGGGCGGGTTTGTACGGAGAGAATGGAAGAAATATTTATGTGAATCGCGGATTCGGATTTTTAGCTTTGCCTGCACGAATCGGAATCTGGCCGGAGATTACAGTGATCACTTTGAAAAAAGGAAATCCCGATAGTAAGAAAGTCGGTTAGTAAAAAAACATCCCGCTTTCTCACGCACGATCATCAATCACTGAAACGTTCTGTTATAAAAATCTTTTTTCTGTACGATACTACTTCGTTATCAGAAATGTAAACAAAATAAATTACCTCTTTTATCCCTGCGATTTTAATTTTGTGCACTTTCCACATTCAGTTGTTGACGCTGAATTATTCTTCCACTTATATCCATTAAATTAAATTCCGCTTTCGTCTGAAGCTTGTCCAACCCTGTATAGATTATTCAATAGGGAAACGAAAATCGGGGAATAGAAATTATTCTTCTATGGAATTTTTATTCCGATCATAAGTATATCATCGGTCTGCTCGAAATTCCCTGTTGTTCCTGGCGTTGGATACGACATCCAGTCATCGACTGCTTTTACAATTGCGGTTTGTTGCTCCTTCATTGACTTGGAGGAATTTGTTTTTAATAATTCCTGTAGTTGTTTGTACTTGAATTTTTTTCCTCTCGGTCCGCCGAACTGATCAGGAATTCCATCTGTAAAAATATAAACACAATCGCCCGGTTGCAAATCCATTTTATGGTTCTTGAATAAGCGCGCTTCTTTTAAATAAGCACCGATTGGCTGTTTGTCGCCATCAATCTCGATTAAATTTCCATCGCGCACGAGATACAATGGATTATTTGCACCTGCAAATTCAAGCGTACGTGTTTGATAATTGATAGCGACAATGGCAATGTCCATTCCATCCTTGATCGAAAAATCATCGTCTGCTTTTTGCTTCAGCGTTTTAATTACGCCGTTGTTGAGATAATCAAGCGCGGCTGCCGGAGAGTTTACAGTAGGTTCTGTAATTGTTTGTTCGAGAATAGTATGCCCGACAATGCTCATGAATGCGCCGGGAACACCATGGCCCGTACAATCAACCGCAGCGATGATCGAAAGTTTTTCCTGTCTTCCCGATTCAGGCGTTGTTGTAACAGTTGTAGCCCAGTAAAGATCTCCACTCACAATATCTTTGGGACGATAGAAAACAAAATGATCAGGCGCAATTTTTTTCATCTCATCTTCTGTCGGAAGAATCGCCTCTTGGATCCTTTTCGCGTAATTAATGCTATCGGTAATATCTTTGTTTTTTTCTTCGATGATATTCTGCTGTACCTGAATTTCAGCTTCCATCGCCAGGCGTTCGCGGATATCACGCGCATAAATTACAATTGCAGGTCGTCCTGAAAATGGTGCAACTTTCGCGCTGCATTCCACAGGAAGTATTTCTCCTGATTTTGTAACGAATGGAATGTCTGTGTAAATCATTCCTTTTTTTTCCCACACATCGGCAACAATGCTGGAACTTTTTTCAAGCATGTCTTTGGGATGAAGATCAAAAAGCGATTTTTTTTCCAGCTCCGCTTTTGTGTAGCCAAGCATTTCCGCAGCACTCGGATTGGATTGATGCACCCGGCCATTCACAATATCAATAACCAGCATCGCATCATTTGCCTGGTCGATGATGCTTTCATAATTCGTGATCTGCTTACTGAAACCATCAAATTCAGATTTCATTTTTTTCCTGGATTGATTTGCCATCAAAGCGGCAATTCCAAAAACCAATGCAACAGCTGCTGCGGCAATGAGGGCGTATAACATAAATCAGATTTTTTTATCCGGGGGCTTACTAATTTAATTTTTCAATGATCGGGAAGATCAGGGAAGGGTTTAAAAATTCACCGACTTTATCGGGGCGCGAAACATAACGCACGATCCCGTTTTTGTCCACAAGAAAAGAAGCAGGAAGCGGAATTCCTTCGTCATATTTTTCGGCGAATGCATTATCGTAATCATCAAGCTGAACACCATATTGCATCGCTGTTTTTTGCCCGGCGTCGGAAAGCACTTTGAAATCGAGGTTTAATCGTTCCACCATTTCTTTATTCACTCCCACCGGATCAGGCCCGATGGAAAGCACGAAAATGTTTTTTGATTTAAACCGTTCCGCCTCTTTCTGATAGGTGCGCAACATCATGTGACAACCGGGGCACCAATCTCCGCGCACAAAGATCAGGAGCAAATGCCGATCACCATAAAAATCCGAAAGACTCACCGGTATTTCATTTTGATCGGGAAGTGTGAATGGCGGCGCAGGAGCACCAATGGCTACGCGATAACCTTTCACGGTTCCGGTAAGCAATTGTCTTTTGTCTTTCACAATTCCCCAGGTGATCATGCAGGCAAATACCAGCGCGGGAGCAGGCACAAGCCATCCGATCACATCGCTGTGCGCAATCATGTTGCCGGCAATGTGTGAAACGAAAGCAAGAAGAAGTGTTGAAATTTCAAACCATGTTTTTCCCGTGTAACCAAAAAAGCGGAAGAACATGATGCGCCCGAATGTGGCGAGAATGGCGAAAAACATGGTGAGCAGGAGAAAAGGGAAATGTTCGAAAGGAAATTCAAGCGCCACGCCAACCATCAACCCGGTGACAAATTGCGTTATAAATTGCAGTCGACCGGTGAATTTTGAAAAGTCTTTCATCGCAAGCAGGTAACCTGCAAGCGCAGTAAGTGAAGCAACAAGCTGCCAGGAAGTAAACAATAAAAGCGGAATAGCAACAACACCTGCGATCAGGCCAACAAGTGTATAAATGGGGAGCTTTTTCATATAATGTCTTCAAGGAAGGTTCTTGCTACGATTCGTATATTCGTTTTGATCCGCCGCGGCGGAGTAATTCGTACCCCTGTATTGTAAATATACGTTTTTCGCGTTCCGGCAGATTCAGGTAATTTTGCTCTATGATAAAGAATATTATTTTCGATCTCGGCGGCGTGATCCTGAATCTTGACCCTGCGGCGACACAAAAAGCATTCATCGCGCTTGGCCTGACCGATTTTGAAAAGCAATATTCTACAATACAGCAAACCGGGTGTTTCGACGATTTCGACTGCGGCAAAATTTCCGAAAAAGAATTCCGTGATCACCTGAAAAGGTTTTTACCCGGAACCGTCGATGATAAAGCAATAGACGCTGCCTGGAATGCCATGCTGCTTGATTTGCCGGAAGAAAGGCTGGAACTGCTTCAATCGCTTGCCAAAAAATACCGCCTCTTCTTATTCAGCAACACAAACGAAATTCACGTTACTGCCTTCTCTGCTTATTTGCAAAAGGAATTCGGCTTCAGCGATTTTTCTGATTATTTCGAACGCTGGTATTATTCCTGCCGCGTCGGAAAAAGAAAACCGGACGCGGAAGCATTTCAATATGTGCTCGACGAAAACAGATTGAAAGCAGAAGAAACATTTTTCATTGACGATTCGCTGCAACATGTAGAAGGCGCGAAAAAAGCCGGGGTCAAATCTTATTTACTGCCTGCGGGAAAAGATATTTGTTCCGTTTTTGATACTGCCGGAAATATCAGCACGGAATAAATAATGATTTTTTTTGTTTTTTTATCTCTGAGGATTAAAAAGTCAGGGCAACACGCATTATAAATTAACAATTGTTCCTTGATAAGAAAATACCTCTTGTGAGGTAATCTAATTGCAAGGTGGTTAATTTTCTTTATGAAAGAAGAAAAGCCAAATTACTTCAGCAACA
>JBDSHN010000110.1:0-17095 GCA_039918435.1 Bacteroidia bacterium
CCTGTCAATGTTCCGCCGGCAAGATTAAGTTTTCCATTGATACTGGTTTGTAAAACAGTATCGGCAGCGTCGACATATTGTTTTGTTGTGGCGCCTAATGGAAGCGTTGGATTTGCATTGAGAATTAAATTACCCGTTAATGTTCCACCGGCAAGAGCAAGCTTTCCATTGATATTATTCTGTAAAGTAGTATCCGCACCGTCAACGTATTGTTTTGTTGCAGCACCTAATCCTATTGACGGATTCGTGTTAAGCACAAGATCGCCGGTCATTGTTCCGCCGGCAATATTCAATTTGGCATTGAACTGTGGTTGAAGCGGCGATGTAGATCCTGATAAATTAGCAAGTTCTGCCGGCGTGACGGATGAAGAAACTAAATTCCGTGAACCATCAATATAAGGTACTGTTGAAGCACCAAGCGAATTAAAATTTGTTACCGGCGAAAATATTCTGAATGAATCAGATTGTACATCAATTTTACCTGAGGACATCGTGAAGCTTGCACCCGAGCCAGAATTGCTGGTGATCTTTAACTCTTCACTATTAGCTAAAATTCCATTTGCATCATTGTTCAGAAGAGTCACCTCACCACCAAAATTAGGGCCCTTTGCAATCTTTAATTCACCAAACTCCTCGTGAAGTAATGAGGCAAGAGCTGCATCTATCAACAATCGCACTTCTGTACCGGAACCGCTGTTATTGGTAATTTTCACAGTATCTCCGGCTGGAAATTCTATTTGAGCGGCGTTCGGAAGATAGCTTCTGAAAACTTTTTCTTCATCCAGCACTACACCATCCGGCGCATGACTTATGAGGCCATTGGCAAGTGTACCAGGTGTATTTGCAAATGGATAATAATTTGGCGTAAGCGAAAAAATATCCTGCTTGCCATTCAACTTTACATCTGTCGTGTTCCTCGCTTCCACAATTGCATCCTGCACATTCACCGCTGTGATATCTCCATTCGGTGTGAATGAAACATCCGATGCATCTGTTGATCCGGTCTGCGTGTTATCCACTTTCTGCCAGATCGTGCCATTGTAAATTGCCCAATCGCTTACCTGGAATTCCAATATACCGCTGCCAAGATCAATTGTTCCGGGTACAGAAACGACATAATAAAAACCTTTTGTTCCCGTAGCATCCGAAAGCTGCGGAGAATTTGCTGCAGCATCCCATGCACCTGCATACACAACTGCACCAAGGGCAGAAACAATTGCCCAGCTTGCAGGATTAAATACACCTGTTGTATCTGCAATACACCTGTAAAGCGAATTGTTATATAACATGGTATCGCCTGTGAGATATATTTTTGCCGGTTCATATACGCGGAGTCCCAACAGGTAGCGGTCGTCCACAATATTCAGCGTAGAATCAAGAAGCGAATCGAATTGCCCTTCTGTGGGACGATCGCCACGCATGAAATATTGCTTTAATATATTACGGGGTAGTAATGGCATTTTCTGATTATTGGGGTTCTGTTTTTTTTTCTAATTGGGTTTTAAATTCAAGTCGCTTTTATACCAGACGATTTGAACAGTCCCAAAGTTGCTTCAAAAAAAATGCGAATGCTTGGACAAATTTTCACGTTTGACCACCAAAAATTTCATCGATTTAAATTTTAACACACTGAAAATGAAACAACAAAGCCTCCAAAAAAACGCTAAAAGTTACAGTATGGAAAAGTTGGCACGCAAAAAATAATGCGGATTGCTTAAAAGCAGGATATACTTTAGATGGACTAAAACTGTGCTGCCGGTGCCTTGTTCTGTAACATAACTATGGTTAACGAAATCAAAGGTTGTGTATCGATGATGATCTATTCCGGTTTGAAATAATCCATATCAGAAAATTATTCCCTTTTAAAAGCTGTCAGGAATTAAACAGTTGGGTATTAAATATGATCCGAATGGGCAAATCATTTTTTTCAAAATAAATTATCCATGTCGCACGAAAGAACTTCACAGCAGAGAAACAGCATTCACCAGCAGCATGACGATTGGAATGATGTACACGAACAGCTTCTTGCGATTCAGAAAAAATCATTTAACGTGAGCAGTCCTGGAGATGCTGATGAAAAAGAAGCTGATGACGCTGCAAATAAAATCATGGCCGGAGAATCTGTGGATATACATGGAACAGGCGGAACAATTAACAATAAAAGCCAGAATGAATTTGAAACAACTTCCGAATTCCAATCACAATTATTAAACAGCAAAGGTGGTGGACAATCACTTGATGATTCAACAAGAAGTGAAATGGAGTCAAAGATGGGAGAGAATTTGAGTAATGTGAAAATCCATGCAGGAGACGAAGCGAATACAATGAATGAAAGTGTGAATGCAAAAGCATTTGCACACGGGCAGGATATTTATTTTAAGCAAGGAGAATTTAATCCTGATTCTGAGGATGGAAAACAATTACTGGCGCATGAATTGACCCATACGGTGCAACAGGGAAACGGAAATAAACTTATACAAAAAACCAGCATTAAGCCGGACGTGCCTGCTTCTTCGTACATGCCATCAGAAAATTCTTTAAATACGAGCTTAGGAAAAAAAACCGCAGAAGAAAGAAAATCCTTTCTTGAAGTATTTATAGCAGAAATGCAAACTGCATGGGATGTGCTGAATGAAGAAAAACTTTGGTACCAGATCAAGGATATGCAACTGGACGCAAAGGACCAGGCAATACTTTCTCAAATTGAGCCGGTGCCTTCTGATTCCAGATTATCAGACACAAAAACAGGCAAACAAGTTGTTACTTCATATAAAACCCCCAACATTCGCCTTGTCCTGACGCAGGCAGAAATTCAAACGGCCGAAAGCTTATTGAATGAACAATCCCGTTTACGAGAAGGCGAAATTGACCGTGTGCTTTATGATCAGACAGCTAATAAGCAAATTGCGATCAATAATTACATTGATACTGCCGATGAAACAACTCTTGCTATTGAACAATTAAGAAATGTACAAACTGTCTTGTTCAGAGTTTACACTGCATTTCTCGTTTCAAGAGACGGCGCAGCCAAATATACACTACCGGAAATACTCGCTCTTTATCAGCAAGAAGGAAATAAAGAGATGCCGGCATCATTCGAAAGTTTGCAACAGGGAATTCCGACCGGCGTAACTAATTCTGCATCATACGTAGGATATGGTAATGATAAAATCGAAATTTCACAGGGCGTTTTAGCTTTGAATCCTGATTTTGTGATCAACTACGGTGGAATGCCTGTGAATCCAGATAAGCCTGTGAAAAATTGTTCGGATTATGATGTACGGTTTTTTGCGTTTAAGCTTTATGCAAATCACATTGGAGGGCTTGATGTTATTCATCAATACAAAACATTAGGACAACTCGCCACCTGGTCCGCAGATAATCTTAAAGCGATAGGCAAGCTTCCAACACCCACAACACAACCGGATGGATATGCACAGGCAAAAGCAGATGCGCTGATAAAATGGACTGCAACCGTCAATAATCTTGGAGTAATCAGGAAAACAGATGCTGTTATCATTGCTCCACATGATCCTGTTTCTTTTGTACAGAACATTGTAAGCGAATCAATGATCTATAAAGACCAGTACAGCGATATGTCAAGAATATTCGGCGATACGCCAATGGCAGATCTGCCAGCCGCAAAAATTCCAATAAGCCTGACTTACATGCAGTTTAATTCATCCAGCTTACAAAATCTTGGAAGGCCTAAAGATATTATTGTAAGTGCAGTCAGCGCTGTAAAAACAGGAAAGTCTGCACGATATGCGGATTTCAGGAAAGAAGCCGATTTAATAAAAACCGTAAATTTTGCAGAGGTAAAAAAATGGATGCTTGGAGAAATTCCATACGAATCCATTGACAGCCCGCAACGCTGGTTTCTTGCAATGGATTTTATTGAACATGCGGGCTATGAAGATTGGGGAGCGAACTGGGGCTTTATCAGAGGTAATGCTTCATTGTTAAGGTCGCAGTCCGAATTTTATGAATTAACAATGGGTGAAGAGGAGCGCAATTTCCTGAAAGGTAAAGACCGTTTGGAAGCAGAGAAGAACAATGCAGGAGAAAAATATTATTATCGTTCCGAACTCGATAGGCTGCTGCTGCAATGGAAAACAAACCTGGCCGATCTCGGTACATTTAATTTTGAAATTCTTCCTGATCAGAATACATGGTCAGTAAAAGCCAGCCTTGGCACTTACAATTTCGTTCTTCCTCCTATCAATCGTATGCCTGTTCCAAATTCTCAGTTAGAAATAAGCGGGAAGGAAGACGCTAAAAGGTATAATGGATCTTATATCCAAAATCCCTCTACAGCCAGTTATACACCAGATTCCAAAAGCTATGCTCCGGGAATGGAATATGCACAAACCTCACTTAAAGCAGATGAATGGGGTTTTGTTCGTGCGAATCCTTTTGTTTTTGATATAGGGGATAATACACAGAATTTCCTATTCGTACCGGATCCACTGGTTGTAATATCCGCTTATGAAAAAGTGGTTGCTGAAATGTGGAAAGATGAAAATATTGGCAAAATGTATTTGATAAATGTTTCTGCCGGTACTGATCCTGTTACAGGAATTATAAAAAGCATTAGCATGGAACGTGGATTGTACCAAACGGTTGTAAATGGTTCACCACAAGTTCTGGCTAAGGAACAAGTCTGGACAAAAACTTATTCAGACGAAGAAACCGGACTTTACCAGCGAATGATAAATCTCAATACCGCTGGTAATAATCAATTGACACAACTTGGGTTCTATGAACCATTTACAACCTTTCTCCAGTCTGTCATTAAGCAAGAAGGCCCCTTTCGTAAAACTACGAAGCTTGAGAACCAGCTACAGAAAACATGGGAAAAACAAATACAAAAAACACTTCGCCAGGATGAATTAGATAGTGGAATCGCTCATATCCTATCTTTATATGACAAAAAGATTATTTCACTGGAAAAACCTGCAAAATGAAGACGACAAGATTATCCGGAATTTTATTCCTTTTGTATTGCAGTTTATGCTTCTTGTTTCAACACTGCTGGAATTCAGAAATGACACCCGTTAAGGATCGAAAAGATTCCTTAAAAAAAAATGTGATCGACGGCACTTTGTCCATTGAAAAAATTGAAAGGCTCGACGCACAAAAAGACAGCCTGGAAAAACAATTTGATCTGAAGCAATTCGATTTTTCTTATCCAACGTATTATCATAAAAACTGGTGGGGAATATATGGCATTCGTGATAATGCTTTAACAGCCGGATTGGATACGATTGGAAATTTATTTCTTTTCAGCAACCTGGTAAGTGATGGCGCCGGAAAAATTCAACATGATAGCTTGCTGCTGCTTATTAATGATTCTACCTGGAGCAGCGGGGAAACGCGCACTTCACCCCTTACACCTGAACTTGCAGGCGGAACGATCGAACATGGGTACTATACGAACAAAAATGCAATTGAAATTTTACAGGCAATCGCACGAAACCCAAATGCAGTAATAAAAGCAGAATTCTGGAATGAACGAAAAATCCTGACAATAAAACTTAGTGCAAGAGACAAAAAAGGAATCCGGGATTGTGTTTTACTTTCTGCTGTACTTATTAAAATTTCAGCGGAAAGAAAGCGCCTTGCTTTTCCTGAAGGCAAATAAAACTACTATCAATTTAAACTCCGTTCAAATTAACTATTGCTTGATTTTCAAAATTTAAAAAATACTTCCATGGAACATGATCATAATTTTTACAGCCTCCCTTCCACGCACCTTTTCAGTGCTGATTCGGAATCGCCATTGATGAATGAAAAGGAATTGCGCCGTAATGTTGAAGCAATCAATGAAGATATAAATGTGATCAGGCACCTGTTCAATCAAAGACTTACAGCAACAGGAAATACATTAATACAAATAGGATTACCTGCGCCTGATCCTGAACATGGCCCTTATGCAAAACTCTGCCATGGACTTTCCGCAGCAGAAAGAATCCTGCTTCTGTTTACGTTGCTGCCACATTATGCTCCCGAAATTCTGCGTGAGCTGGTTGAACCTGTGCAGCAGGGATTGATCATTACCAATCCACATTTGGGTGGATATGTCAAAAGAACATCGCAACAATTCATTCCGACACTGCAGACTATTTTATTTGTATGTGCGGGAACAAATAAAGCAGACCAGCAGCTTGCTTACCGTGAGCTTGTATTGGAAGGTTCATTATTAAAAAAACAAATTGTAACCCTGCGTTCATTCGAAAATTCTGAACCTGTTATTTCAGATAAAGAACTTATTCCTGACCTCGCAGAAGAATATGTCCATTACATTCTCCAGGGCAGGCAGCCACGTCCTGACTTCGGCAAAAATTTTCCTGCCAAAATTCTTGTTACAGAAAAAAACTGGGATCAGCTGGTTTTGAATACACCAACAAGAACTGGCATTAACCTGCTTATTGACTGGGTGGAAAATGGCGTTGATTTTTCGGAACAAACAAAAGGATATTTCAATCCGGGTTATCCTGCATTATTCTATGGTCCGCCCGGAACAGGCAAAAGTTTATCCGCAGCACTTATAGGAAAACATTGCGGCCTGAATGTTTTCCGTGTAGATGCCTCGCGCATTGTATCAAAATACATAGGGGAAACTGAAAAAAATCTTGTTGCGTTGTTTGAGCGGATGAAACTTGAAAATGACCGTGAATCAAAAAAACCGATTTTATTTTTTGATGAGGCCGATGTATTATTTTCCAAACGTACCGAAGTAAAAGATGCAAAAGATAAATGGGCAAACATGGAAACCTCTGTGCTGCTTCCGCTCATTGAAGAATATGGCGGTCTTGTAATTGTTGCAACGAATTTAGAATACAATCTTGATCCGGCGATGGACAGGCGTTTTCAGCTTAAAATTAAATTCCCTGCGCTTGCTTATAATGAAAGAGTGATGGTTTGGGAGAAAGGTCTTCCGCCTGCATACTCTTACCCTACTTCCGGTTCTGCACAAGAACTCGCGCGTTACAAGCTTTCGCCTGCATCCATCATCAACGTGCTTAAGGGCGGATGCATGCAGGCTCACAAGCGAGGGTCAACGATTGTAACCGGAAAGGATATGGAATATTTTATAAGTCTCGAATTTGCAAAATCAGGCCTCACTCCTTCCTGGGAAAATAAACATGCAGGATATAAAAATTAATTGAATTCAAAATTTAAGGTTGAAAATTCAAGAAATTTCCGATATTAGTTAACAATTAATTCCAGGTAAATATCAGATGTGTAATTGCAATAAAGGAAGCTCGTCAGCAAACAAACGCTCTGCATTGAGTTCATCTTCCGCATTGTCTTTCTCAAGTGGAAAATCGAAAATAAAAAAGACGCAGTACAAATCAACATCAGTGGCACCTCCTGTTGTAGATGATGAATTGCTGTTCGATGATGTTTCAGGACAAACATTTGCTGAGAAGTGCCGCACGTTCGGTTATGTTTTGGGACTTGAGAATCCTGTTCCTGAAAATGTGCTTGCAGCTGCCATTGAAAATCCGGATTATGCCAAACGATTATTAATGCAGCGGGGAAGCGATCATCTTTACGATCTGCTGAATAATCCACCAGAAAAACGTGCAAAAATTTCTCCTGCTTCATTAATTTCCAAAGCGGGAAAAGCAATAGTGCTCTGGGGACTTTCCGGATTTCCAACTGTATCAAAACAAGTGCTTGAAAAACGGGAAGATGCATGCATTGCCTGTCCGTATCTTAAAGCATCAACACTTGTACTGCAAAAAATCACAGCATCATCAAAAATCAGCAACACCGCTGGACATCGTACCGGAAATAAATCCTGCGCAATTTGCGGATGTGTAATCAGAAATAAAATAAGGCTGGAGACGGAAACCTGTCCGATGGAAGATGTTGCAAATCCGGGAATGAATTTGTGGGGCGAGGCTTATGCGAACAGGGAATAATTTTTTTTCTATTGTGTGTGTTTGAGAAACGTACACAATAGAAAAAATTACGATAAAAAATTATTTCTCCTTTACGACTTTCACAGAAAAATATTTTCCATCCTCTGTATTCACCCGAAGGAAATATACTCCCTGGCTTACTGCTGCAAGCTCTCTCAGCTGGTAATGATTTTCTGCATTAGCCGAAGCAAACACTAATTGATTTACCAATTGTCTTCCCTCTACATCGTAAAGAATTACGCTGAGGTATTGATCCTCCATCGAGAAAAAAGCAAAATCAAGACCATCTGAAAATGGATTTGGTGATACTGCATATAATTCGTTTTCATCGCCCAGTTGCAACGGGTTGCCTGACAAATACAAATTAGCTGCGCAGAAATCAGGAATGCCATAACCGAGCAATGAATCAGGAGAAGAAGATTGGCTCGAACTCTGCTGGATGGTTTGAATGATCTGCATATTCGAAAACGTCGGATGCGCCTGCCACAAACAAGTTACTAATCCGCACATGATCGGTGATGAGAAAGAAGTTCCGTTGCCGCTCATCACACCTGTGCCGAATGGATCACAAATAATTGAACCTTGTCCCTGCGCACCAACATCTGGTTTCTGATGACCAAATAAAGTAAGCGATCCGCGTGAGCTGAAGCCAGCAACGAATCCGCTTGCATCTGTTGCTGCAACTGTCAATGCAGAATCAGCATCAGCAGGTGCACCGATATAAAACCAGGGCGAACCACCTGAATTTCCAGCACTCACAACAACTGCCATTCCTTTTCTTGCAGCATAATTTGCAGCGCGTGAACATGGCGTTGTATGACCATCAAGATCGGAATAGGAATGATCATTGGACGCATCATCGAATGTGGTGTAACCTAATGAAGAATTAATGACATCTGCTCCCACACTATCAGCAAATTCAGCAGCAGCGGACCAATAATATTCTTCCACAAGATTTTCTGTTGGCGCATCTTCACTGCGCAATAACCAATAGCTTGCATCAGGCGCAGTGCCGACTAATTGTCCCGGCATATTTCCACCCATCGTTGAAAGCACCATCGAGCCATGTGAATTATCTTCATAAACAGAAACTTCATTAGCAACGAAATCCCATGTACCAAGAATTCTGCCGTTGTCAAATAACGTATCGAAAATTGCGAGGTTATCTGCATTATAAAATCCTGCATCGATCACAGCAATCTGCATTCCTTGCCCGCGGAAACCTGCATTATGCAAACAAACACCTCCCAGCATATTGATCTGATTATAGCCCTGGCCATAATCCAGCGCGAGTGTATTGACAACTCCTGAACGCAACCGTAATTGATTTATCTCTTCAGCTTCGGCATCAAATTTATGCGATGTTGTATCACCAAGGCGCAAACCAATATTGCCGACACTCGTTACATACGGCAGCGCACTGATTGCGGTCAGCGCGTTCGGATCACTTGTGAAAATCACAACGCCATTCAGCCATTTCGAATGCGAATGAATTGTTACATTCGGAATTGCAGCTACTCCGGCGATGTAGGCAGGTGTAACAGGAAGGTCGAGTGAATCGAGCGGGATGTTATGCGTCGTGCGTCGTGCTAATGCCCGTGGCCCGAGATACGCAGAAGGAGCTGTAAAAGTGTAAGGACTATTTCCTTTATCAGAAAATTGAACCCAGAATTTTGTCTGACCAAAAAGGCTGACTGTAAAAAACAGGATGAGCGCAGCAAAGTAAATTTTCTTCATAAGCATTTTAGAAAGTATTAATTTCCCCAGGATACTAATTTGATCGTATAAATAGTTCCGCTTTCAATACGGTTCAAAACAGAAACTCCGAAAACCGGAACATTATCATGCACATCAATCACCGTTTTTTCAATCATCCCGACATGACGTGCATAACGTTCTGTAAAAATCCGGTAATCAATTAAATTAGTATCGAGTTTTTGTACAACAGTTAATGTTGAATCAAAATTCATAGCATTGATGCTGTAAGGCTGATCAACAGCGGTGTATTTATATTGCCAATCACCAATGGTATTAAACGCATTTCCATTCCATTTTTTTCCTTCACGCGGAACAAAAGCAAGACGAATGAAGCGCTGATCCTCTTCTGTTTTTTCTGCCGTTGAAGAGGTGCGCGTAAAAGACCAGACGCGTGAAATAATCCAGGGAAGGTTTGCATACGGAACAGTATCGTTATACATGCGCTTATATCGTTCAACACGCATTGCCTGTCTTCCACTGTTATCGGTAAAATACGATTCAATTACTTCTTTTACCTGATAACGATGACGAATAGTGTCAAGAAAAAAAGCTCTGTATTCTGTCGAATCCACTTCGTAAATGCACCAGTGTCCGATATTGTCCGGAAAATAAGAATAACCTGTATCGGGAATTGGTTCGTCTTTTTTGCAGGAGCTGATAAGAAAAAATGCTGCCATGCACACGAACACTATTCGTGGTGAAAGCAGCATTTTTTTCAAAGTAATATTTTCCATCAGCAAAAATTACTTTTCAGGATAATTCATTTTTGAAGGTAGTTGCAACAACATCAGCATAAACTGGCAATTCCGTACGCGCAATAAATCCGCCACCGACCAGATCATCGCCTTCAAAAAATACGGCTGATTGTCCGGGAGCAACCCCGGCTACGGGCTGATGGAAAGTTGCTTTTATTTTCCCATCAACAACAGTCAGCGTTGCAGGTGTTCCTTTATCGTGGTAGCGAACTTTTGTGAGCGCAACATAATTCTCAGGAAGTGTTTCATACTTCACAAGATTAAAATCGCGGATGAACATTTCCTGTTTGTCCAACTCATCTTTTGTTCCGATCACAACTGTATTTGATTCCGGAATAATCTGAATCACAAACATCGGTTCGCCTAATGCAATCTCTAAACCTTTGCGCTGTCCGATGGTATAGAACGGATAACCACGATGAGTGCCCACCACTTTTCCATCTGTCAAAACAAAATTTCCGCCTTCTACTTTTTCTTCGAGTCCCGGAACTTTATGTTTTAAAAATGCGCGGTAATCATTATCAGGAATAAAACAGATTTCGTAGCTCTCACTTTTTTTCGCGAGTTCTTCGTAACCGGCTTTCATTGCCATTTCACGTATTTCTGCTTTACGGAATTTTCCAAGCGGAAACATCGTGCGCTTCAGGCTCTCCTGCGAAAGTCCCCAAAGTACATACGATTGATCTTTGGCTTCATCAAGACCTTTTGAAATTACGTAACGCCCGTTTTCTTCGCGCACCTGCGCATAATGACCTGTTGCAATAAAATCACATTTCAATTGATCGGCACGTTTTAATAATGCTTCCCATTTGATATGTGTATTGCAGAGCACGCACGGATTCGGAGTACGTCCGGCAAGATATTCTTCTACGAAATTATTAATGATGTGTTCGCCGAATTCCGCGCGTATATCAAGAATCAAATGCGGGAAACCTGAGTTCACGGCAAGTGTCCGTGCATCGTTAATAGAATCCAAACTGCAACAACCTGTTTCTTTTTTCGATCCGCCGGCTGCTGCATAATCCCATGTTTTCATGGTGATCCCAATCACTTCATAACCTTCTTCATGCAACATGAGCGCTGCTACCGAACTATCGATACCACCGCTCATTGCTACAAGTACTTTTCCTTTTTTTGTATTCACGTCATTGTCCTCCGGGAATTTCTCCGCCACCATTATTCTGATTCTGCTCTTCTATCTGTTTATTAAATTCGTCTTTGCCGATTATTTTTTCTTCACTTGTCATTTTTCCGGCCTTCCAGGTTTCTTTTCCTTTCACCGTTCCATCAGATTTGTAATACACCCAATTGCCATCTTTCACGCCATGCAAATAAGCACCTATTATATTTACCCGGCCGTCCTGGAAATACCAAACTGCTTTGCCTTCGTAATTTCCCAACTTGTAAGTGCCTTCACTTTTTTTCTTTCCGTCATCATAATATTCCACCCAGGTGCTGTCTTCCAATCCATTTTTAAAATAAGTTATTCCGGCTGCCTGTTTTGTACCGGGATAATACGTTACAGACTTTCCTTCTTTCTTTCCCTTTTTATAAAATTCCTGCGAAAGCAATAATCCATCTTCAGTATAAAAAGTCCAGACACTATCTTTCAGCTGATTTATATATTTTCCCTGCGCCTGCAATTTTCCGCTTACGCTGTACATCTTACCATAATTCACCGGGCCGCCATTCAGGAAATTCATCTCTGTCATTTTCCTTCCGTCGGTATCGAAATAAGTGAAAATGCCAAATGGTTTATCGTCTTTGAACTGACCAATATAAACACATGTTCCCTGCGCATCGAGCTTTTTCCATTTGCCTTGTTTTTTGCCGGCAGCATCGGTTACGTTTGCAAAATCACCTGAAGGCACATCATTTTGCGCAGAAAGGTTTGCAGGAAATAATAGTATTAATCCTAACAGGATCATACTGAGCGTAATTGTCTTGATTTTCAGGGTTTTCATGGGAGATGCAAAGTTACGTGTTTATGCTTGAATTAGAAAAGGCAAAAAGCGAGCCAGCGGTGGATTTGCTTTGGAGGCATAAGACCACAGACTATTAAAAGTAACGGTTTTGTGAAGGGAATAATTGCGTTGGGAGACAGCGGCTTGGGTGGGACTGGGTTAAAAGCTTTATCAAAAAATGCTAACTTTAATGACATGTCCACTTTCGTAACTGTTGCCATTTTTACTTACGCGCATGAAGCTGCTATTCCAAAAGCGCGGCTTGAGTCGGAAGGAATTCTTTGTTATCTCAAAGACGAGCATAGCATGATGCTTCAACCCTTTTTCACTTTTAACGGAAGCGGAATTAAACTGCAGGTAAATAACGAAGACGCGGAAAGTGCCATCCGCATTCTTGAAGATTCAGGATATGAAACGGTGAAGGATTTTCAGTAGTAAGTTGTCAGTCAGGAAAGACAACTGAAAACCGGCACCTGAAAACGGAAAACTGACTACTGAAAATCAATATGTAAATCCCATAAAGAGAACATCGTCGAATTGAAACTCCTCGCCTTTCCAGGAAAAGAAAGCATCGTGCACTTTATTTCCTTGTTCATTCATTGACAGATTTGAAATTTCGGTTACAAGAGCACGCATGCGTTTGGTGGAAAACTTCGAACCGGTAGAAGAGCTGAACTGATCGGTAAATCCATCGGAGCATAAATAAACTGAATCGTTTTTTTCCAATGGAACAATGATCTCTTCAAAAACAGGATAGACCTTATTATATACTCCGCCAATTCCGCCTTTATTGGTTTTGTATTCTTTCAGTTCTCCGTTACGCACAATAATCAATGGACGGCCTGCACCTGCAAACGTTAAGGTGTTATCCCGTTTATCAATCACGCATAAAGCAATGTCCATTCCGTCGTGCGAAGATTCACTTGATTCTTCCTGGTGAAGCGATGCATTAATGTCTTTGTTGAGGCAGCTCAGGATTTCTGATGGTTTTATAATATCATAATCAAAAATAATTTTATTCAAAAGCGTAGAACCGATCATCGACATGAATGCGCCCGGAATTCCATGACCGGTACAATCGACGAGTGCAAGAATAAATAACGGCCCCTTTTGTGCGAACCAGTAAAAATCGCCACTTACAATATCGCGCGGGAGATAAAAAACAAAACTTTCCGGGAACTGATCTTTGAGAATGGAAAGTTCCGGGAGAATAGCCAGCTGAATCCGTTTTGCGTACTCGATGGAATCAGTGATGTCTTTATTCTTGCTTTGTAATTCAATATTCATTCGCGATACGGATTCTTTCTCTTCATTCAGCAGCGAGGTTTTTTCGCTTACGAGTGTTTGCAGACGCTTATTCAATTTCAAAAGTGAAAGTGTTTGCAAACGGATCAATCCTAAAATAACAACTGGCACAAGCAAGAGAACCGTAACAATGAACCACGTCTTTTGCCAAAATGGTTTATCAATGAAAATTTTAACTGCAGCGAAATTTTTACCGCTCAAATTTCCATTTTTATCCGAGCAAACCTGCAGCTCATACGTTCCTGAAGAAAGTTGCGGAATAATAATATTCCTGCCATTAGAAATACGCCAGACCGAATCCGTACCCACAATCCGGTAATAAAAAGGAGGAGGATATGGCGCACCGAATAAAATATTATTGAATTCAAATGAAAGAATGTAAGTTCCCGGATCAAGGAAAAGCTCATTTCGAGGATACAGTTCACTTCCATTGATAAACAATCTTGAAAGCGAAAGGTGCGGACGTGCACGTAAATAAGATTTGTCCTGCGAAGTAATTTCAATCAAACCTTCTGATGAGCAGAAATAAATTACTCCAGCGTTGTCTTTATATACAAACGGATTAATAGTATTGAACAAACGATTGTCATAACCGGAAAACGTATAAAACATTGTATCATCCGGAAATTTCAAGCTCAGGCCCGTTTTATGAATTACGTAAAGCAGGTTTTTGTCATCTGCAATAACGCCTAGGCAATTTGTCGACTTTAAGCCGTTATTCAAATTGTATTGTTGGAAAGACTTACCGTTGAAAGAAAAGATGCCATCACCCTCTGTAGCAATCCAGGTATTACGCAGATTATCCTGGTATACTCCGTTGATGTTATAGCCATGGATCTTCTCTATTTCGAAGAATGGTTTTATTTCATCATCTTTCAGAATATAGGGCGGAGTTCCGGAAGAAGAAAACCATACGTTATTATCCAGGTCGGTATAGAGCTGCTGAATATTATTATGCAGCAAGCCTTCCATGGTTGTGTAATACGTAAAAGTATCCTCTGCTGTTTTGTAAACGTAAAGTCCGTCAGTTGTACCGAACATTACTTTTCCATCCTGCGGAACCGTAATCGTATTAACGATCATTGCACTGAGATGATATTTCTTTGATACATTTTCAAATTTTTCCGTCGCAGGATCCAACCGGTAAATTCCTGCACCATCAGTACCTATCCACAGCATTCCTTTCTGATCTGCAGCGATGCAATTTACTTTTGTTGTTACAAATCCATTATCATCGTTATAAAAACGTGTTTTGCCTGCATCCTCTTTTTCAAAACGCGTAATACCATCATCGTTTCCCAGCCAGAATGCACCAAGATGATCTTTGACAATACAATTCACTTCCGCTTTTATCAATCCGTTTCCCATTGTATAAAAACGAAAAACAGTGTAAGGAACCTCCACTAGTCCATGGCCGAATGTTCCGATCCAGAGATTATTTTCAAAATCAACGAGCAATGATTTGATATTTTCATCAGGCAAACCATCTGTCATGCGAAAAGCATCTGTACGGGAAGGAAAGAATGCAGGGCCAAAACTTACTCTTCGCAATCCCTCACCTAATGTACCCACCCATACGTCATTGGTTTGCGTGCCGGCCACCGATGAGAAATTCATATCGATGCAATGCAATTCCGTTTTTACAACAGCGATCAAAGCATATTTTCCTTTATCATTTCTGAAGCAATACAATCCATCGCCATTGATACATACAAACAAAACTTCTTTACCATACAATGTTCCCAAGCATGCCGCATCAATTTTTTTTCCTGCCGTTTCAACAAGTACTTCCTGAGCGGAAATATTTCCTTTTTGCCCGACAGAATAAAATTTAATTCCATCTTCTGACCCTGTGATCATCCGCCCGCCTGAATCAAAAAGCAGCACATCAAACGAACTTATTGAATCTGCCGGAAAACTTGTCTTTCGGGAACTGGCATCCACGCGCATCAATCCTTTTCCCGTTGAAGCTGCCCAGATGTTTCCGTATTTATCTTCCGCGATAGAAGTGATTCTTCCCGATGATCTTTTTGTCGAATCGATAATGCTCACCACCCCGTTCGATACGCAGCTGATGCCTTTTTGAAAATGCCCGAGCCACGTGATTCCGTTTTTTGCTACAAACACACAAGAAACCTGGTCTTCAGCAAGCCCGTTCACCATCCTGGTTGTTACGAACTGATCGCCATTAAATCCGACAAGGCCTTTTTCAGTTCCGATCTCCAGCACACCCTTGTGATTCTGGGCAATAGAAAAAATAAAATTTCCTGTCAATCCTTTCTCTTCATTATAAAGCCGGGTTGAAAAAACCTGGGCGAAAATAAAGTGAGCCGGAAAAAGAATAAGCGTAATTAGAAGAAGCCTGAGTTTAATGCTCATAATTTATTTTGCGGGCTTTACACCTATTTTATATTTATATTTTGGAACGCCACCAATCGGCACTGTATAAAACGGCATCATTTCACCATATTGATTGGTAATGTAAACGACAATATTATTATTCTTCGCATTATTCTGTTTGATGAATTGAATATCGAGCGAAGTATTGAATTCTTCTTTGGTTGTATAATGAATGGTATCGGCCCATGTACCATCACCTTTTGGCTTGAATATTTCACCTTTGACAGCCACTGAAACCGTCCGGATAATTCCATCATTATCATAATCAAAAATGAATGTTTTAACTGAAACAACATCACTGGTGATAAACGGATAAAGATGCGCGATAGTTCCGACCTGATCCGACATGCGCAGACTGAATTCGTAAGTAAATGTATTGCCGCCTTCAATATCAATGTTCGCATCTTTTTTGGATGAGAGATACATTTTGTAAAGATTGCCGTCATCACCTTCAATTCCTTCAATGATAATTTTAAAAACATAACCCCCGAAATCAGGTTGCAATTCTCCTTCCACGGGGCTGAATGGTCCGAAGGTGTACCACTTTTCGTCGTAAGCTGTATCGGCGCCGAACGTTTTTGTAGCAAGCTGAACGCCGCTGCGGAAATTTCCTACCGGATCATGCTTCCTTGCGTCTGGGTTGGAATGCGCACCGGTACCACCGTATACAGTGAATTTTGTTTTTGTATTAAAACCGCCACGGTTCTCATCTATTTTTCCACCAACATTAGGATCGAAAACGCGGATGTAAACCGGCTGACTGCATGAAGCAGGAACAGAAAAGAAAAATGTTTGTTCAAAATCATCATCGCCCCAGCTTTTTTCCGCTTTATTACCGAAAGTAACGAGGTACGGAAAATTCTGGTCGAGGGCCGGCGCGGGTTGCGCGAACATGATCGCGGGCAAAAATCCTGAAACCAGTAAAGCAAGCGTAATGCTGTTTTTCATATTATTTTATAGTACTGTTATTTTTTTAACC
>JBDSHN010000111.1:0-34380 GCA_039918435.1 Bacteroidia bacterium
CCCTGTGGATGTTTTGCAGATGGCTTTGTGTGCTTTTTCACAGAAATGCCTTCCAGCGTTGCGCGGCTTGAAGTAGTATCGATAGAAACCACTTTGCGTTTGGTATCAGCGCTCTTGTGAGCTCCTGAAATCACCACTACGGTGTCGCCTTTTTTAATTTTGAACTTGCTCATTTTGCACTGTATGGATTAAAGCACTTCAGGTGCCAGTGAAATAATCTTTGTATAGTTTGTGTCGCGCAGCTCACGTGCAACAGGTCCGAAGATACGTGTTCCGCGAAGTTCATCCTGTGCATTCAAAAGTACACAAGCGTTATCATCGAAACGGATATAAGAACCATCTGCGCGGCGGATTTCTTTACGTGTGCGCACAACGATTGCTTTAGACACGGTTCCTTTTTTGGTATTACCGGAAGGAAGGGCGTGTTTTACTGTGACAACGATTTTGTCACCGATAGAAGCGTAATGTTTTCTTGTACCACCGAGTACACGGATACAGAGTACTTCTTTTGCTCCGCTATTGTCGGCTACTGCAAGCCTGGATTCCTGTTGGATCATTGTTCTGGTTGTTTACTAATTCGTCAAAAATTATTTCGCGCGTTCGATGATTTCAACGAGGCGCCAGCATTTGCTTTTGCTCATCGGGCGGGTTTCCATGATACGCACGGTATCGCCGATGTTACACTCGTTCTTTTCGTCATGCGCCATGAAGGTTGACGTCTTCTTCACGAATTTTCCGTATTTCTCGTGTTTCACCTTACGTTCAACAGAAACTACGATAGACTTTGTCATCTTGTTGCTGATGACAGTTCCTGTTTTCTCTTTGCGGTCACTACGATTGATGGTGGTCTGTTCCATTGTTATGAGTTGTTGTCCGATGCGAACAATCAGTTTTTAGTGCTTTCGATTTCGCGTTTGCGGATTTCTGTATTCAGGCGAGCGATCATGCGGCGTGAACCACGGATCTTCAAAGGGTTTTCGATCGGAGATACGGTATGGTTAAGCTCCAGCTTTACCAGGATTCCTTTTTCTTCGGTGAGTTTGTCGTTGATCTCGCTCAACGACATTTGGCTGATTTCTTTCTGTTTCATCACGATGTGATTTTACGCGTTATCCGCTGAGTAGTCGTTACGCACGATGAATTTTGTTGCGATAGGCAATTTCTGAGCTGCAAGACGAAGTGCTTCTTTTGCTGTTTCCATCGGAATACCTTCCGCTTCGAACAAAACAGTTCCTGATTTTACAACAGCTACCCAATACTCAGGTGCTCCTTTACCTTTTCCCATACGAACCTCTGCAGGCTTGTTGGTAATAGGCTTGTCGGGGAATACGCGGATCCAAACCTGGCCTTCACGTTTCAGGAAACGGGTCATTGCGACACGGGCTGCTTCGATTTGTTTGCCGGTCATCCAGCATTCTTCAATTGCTTTGATACCAAAAGAGCCAAATGAAAGTTGTGTTCCGCGCGTAGCCTTGCCGCGGATCTTCATCTTGTGCATCTTCCTGTACTTTGTTCTTTTCGGCTGTAAACTCATGATAGTTGTTCTATAGCGGGACGAAATTAAACGTCCTTATATTATTTGCTTTCGTTAGATCCGCCTTCGCGACGGGTATTTCCTGGACCATTATTGTTTCTGCGCTGACGGTTTCCACGACCACCACCTGCATTTGCCGGAGCTTTTTTCTCACGAACAGCTGCCTGCGAATTTGGTGAAAGATCGATTTTTCCGTAAAGTTCGCCTTTCATGATCCATACTTTGATGCCGATGCGGCCGTAAGATGTATGAGCTTCTGCAAGTGCGTAATCAATATCAGCACGGAGGGTGTGCAACGGAACGCGACCTTCATGGTAACCTTCAACGCGGGCAATCTCCGCTCCTGCCAAACGACCGGAACATTTTACTTTAATTCCTTCAGCACCCATTCTCATGGTTGAAGCAATTGACATTTTAACAGCGCGACGGAAAGAGATACGGCCTTCAATCTGGCGTGCGATGCTGTCTGCAACCAAACGTGCATCAAGCTCCGGACGTTTGATTTCAAAGATGTTCAACTGAACTTCTTTTTTTGTCAGCTTTTTAATCTCTTCTTTCAGCTTGTCAACTTCCTTACCGCCTTTTCCGATAATGATACCGGGACGGGCTGTATGGATCGTTACTGTGATGAGCTTCATTGTGCGTTCGATCACAATTTTAGAAATGCTGCCTTTTGACAGACGTGCTTTCAGGTAATTGCGGATCTTTTCATCTTCCACCAATTTGTCAGCGTAATGTTTGCCGCCATACCAGTTGGATTCCCAACCACGTATGATTCCCAGCCTGTTGCCGATTGGATTTGCTTTTTGTCCCATTAGGTGCTTATTTCTGTAGTGATAATTATGCGTTGGTAACTTGATCAAGGATAAGCGTCACGTGATTCGAGCGCTTGTGAATGCGGTGCGCGCGACCTTGTGGTGCCGGGGAAATTCTTTTCAGCATTGCCCCGCTGTCGACCATGATGGTTTTGATGAAAAGTTCATCAGCCTGTGCTGTGCTGCCTGATTTCATTTCATAATTCGCGATAGCCGAGCGAAGGAGTTTTTCCAGGCGGCCTGCAGCTTCTTTGTCGGTAAAACGAAGAATGTTCAGGGCTTTGAAAACTTCTTTGCCACGGATGATATCGGCAACCAGGCGCATTTTGCGTGGTGAGGTTGGTACGTTGCGAAGGCGCGCGATGTAAGTGGTCTTCATCGCTTCTTTGCGTTCGTTCGCTACAAGTTCTTTTCTGCGTGACATATTATCTTGTCGTTAGAATCAATTATTTTTTGGCTCCGGTAGCCTTGTCTTTGTTTCCTGAGTGACCACGAAAGGTACGTGTAGGGGCAAATTCTCCCAAACGATGACCAACCATGTTTTCAGTTACATACACTGGGATGAATTTATTTCCGTTGTGTACTGCGAATGTATGCCCTACGAAATCAGGTGTGATCATTGACCGGCGAGACCAGGTTTTGATTGCAGCTTTTTTTCCGCCAGCATTCATGTTGACGATCTTTTTCTCAAGACTTGGCTCCACGAATGGGCCTTTTTTCAGCGAACGTGCCATTTTCTTATTTTAATTATTTTTTGCGTCGTTCAATGATATACTTGTTCGAAGCTTTTTTCAGTGAGCGTGTTTTAAGTCCTTTAGACTTCTTACCAGAACGTGAACGTGGGTGACCACCGGATGCGCGGCCTTCTCCTCCACCCATAGGATGATCCACTGGATTCATCGCTACAGGGCGTGTACGTGGACGGCGACCTAACCAACGGTTACGGCCGGCTTTTCCATCGCTCTGAAGATTATGATCTGAATTGGAAACTGTTCCGATTGTAGCAAGACATGTTACAAGCACTGAACGTGTTTCACCTGAAGGAAGACGCAATGTTGCGAAACGACCCTCACGAGCGCTGAGCTGTGCGAAAGATCCTGCAGAGCGGGAAATCTTTGCGCCCTGACCAGGACGTAATTCAATGTTATGGATGATCGTTCCTAATGGAATATCAGAAAGGAAAAGTGCGTTTCCTACTTCAGGAATTGCTTTTTTACCAGACATGATCTTCATTCCAACTTTTAAGCCGGCCGGAGCGATGATGTAGCGTTTTTCGCCATCTGAGTAATTGAGAAGAGCAATACGTGCTGTACGGTTCGGATCATACTCAATTGTTTTTACAACTGCAGGAACATCATGCTTGTCGCGTTTGAAATCGACAATACGATACATGCGTTTGTGTCCACCGCCGATGTAGCGCATGGTCATTTTACCTGTGTTGTTACGTCCACCTGATTTTGAAATCGGTGCAAGCAAGCTTTTTTCAGGTGTCGACGAGGTAATGTCACCATTGGTAACATTTGTCCTGTGTCGTTGTCCGGGCGTTAGCGGACGGAATTTCTTAAGTGCCATTTC
Organism: Bacteroidia bacterium; assembly: GCA_039918435.1. Taxonomy (GTDB): domain Bacteria; phylum Bacteroidota; class Bacteroidia; order Palsa-965; family Palsa-965. Next base: position 3,925 of record JBDSHN010000111.1, read on the forward strand.
TCTCTATAGGTTTATTAATTATCAGAGATTGCTGTAAAAATCAATCAGGTCGCCCTGTTTGAGTGTCACGACAGCTTTTTTGTGACGGTTAGCGATGCCTACCTGCATGCCGGCGCGTGTAAAACGCGAGCGAACTTTGCCGATGTAATTCATCGTGTTAACAGAAGCAACAGTAACACCATACATTTTTTCAACTGCAGATTTGATCTGCAATTTGTTGGCATTAGTATCGACTACGAAACCATAACGCGGATTTTTATCTGCGCTTGATGTCATTTTTTCGGTGATGATCGGTTTTATTAAAACGTTCATGGCCTTAGTTCTTAAGCAGGTTTTGGATAGTCTCTACCGAACTTGCTGAGAGCAGGATGTTACCGGCGTGAAGAATGTCGTAGGTGGTCAGTTCGGAAACTGTTACAACTTTCGCGCGTGATAAATTGCGGGAGGACAAATAGATGTTTTTGTTGAGTTCACCGAGGATCAGCAGTGTTTTTTTGTCAGCAACTTTCAAAGCAGAAAGCATTGCTGTGTACTGGCTGGTTTTCGGTGTATCGAAGTTGAAATCTTCGAGAATGATGATGTTATTCTCTTTGGCTTTGTAAGAAAGTGCAGACTTGCGGGCAAGTGCTTTCACTTTTTTATTCAGCTTCATATCGTAATCACGTGGTTTTGGTCCGAAAACTGTTCCACCACCGCGGAATAAAGGGGATTTCATGCTACCTGCACGGGCTCCGCCTGTTCCTTTTTGGCGCTTCAACTTCTTGGTCGTACGGTGAATTTCCGCACGCTCTTTGGATTTGCTTGTACCCTGGCGCTGAGCGGCAAGATATTGTTTCACATCAAGATAGATAGCATGATCATTCGGCTCAATTCCGAAAACTGATTCATCAAGCTTCACTTTCTTCGACGTAGCTTTTCCGTCTGTGTTATGTATTGCGAGTTCCATCTTTATTTTTGGATCAGGACGTAAGAACCTTTAGCTCCGGCGATCGAACCTTTGATGATCAAAAGATTTTTTTCCGGCATTACTTTCAGGATCGTTAAATTTTGAACTTTAACTGTGTTTCCACCTGTGCGACCAGCCATTCTCATACCTGGTACAACACGTGAAGCGTAAGAAGAGTTACCAAGGGAACCAGGTGCGCGCTGACGATCATGCTGACCGTGAGTTTGTCCACCTACTCCGGAGAATCCATGACGTTTTACAACACCCTGGAAACCTTTTCCTTTTGAAATCCCGGTTACATCCACCACTTCTCCCTCAATAAAGAGTTCAACTGTGATAACATCACCTTTGGATTTTTCTTCTTTGAAACTGTCAAATTCAGCGAGCTTACGTTTAGGCGTTGTGTTTGCCTTTGCGAAGTGGCCCATCATTGATTTTGAAGTGTTCTTTTCCTTTTTCTCGTCAAAGGCGAGCTGGAGGGATTCGTAACCGTCCTTCTCCTTGGTTTTTACTTGCGTGACAACGCAAGGACCTGCCTCCACTACTGTGCATGGTACATACTTACCATTGGCACCAAAGATGCTGGTCATTCCGATTTTTTTACCAATTAAGCCTGACATTGTATGTGTGAATTGTTGTTTACTTGTTTAATTTTCTTCTGACTATGGTACTTTGATTTCTACTTCAACTCCACTTGGCAATTCAAGTTTCATCAATGCATCAACTGTTTTAGAGGTTGAGCTGTAGATGTCAAGAAGACGTTTGTAGCTGCAGAGCTGGAACTGTTCACGTGCTTTTTTGTTCACGTGTGGGGAACGCAATACTGTGAAAATTCGCTTGTGTGTTGGAAGTGGAATTGGTCCGCTTACTACAGCACCTGTGCTTTTTACAGTTTTAACAATTTTTTCGGCCGATTTATCAACGAGGTTGTAATCGTACGATTTCAATTTGATGCGGATTTTCTGGCTCATTTCTGCTTTATGTAATTAAAAGAACGTGGTTATGCTTTTTGTGTTTTTTTTCCGTTTGCTTTCGCGATAACTTCTTCTGCTGTATTCTTCGGAGCTTCTGCGTAATGATCGAATTCCATTGTAGAAGAAGCGCGTCCTGAAGTAATTGTTCTCAGCTGGGTTACATATCCGAACATTTCGGACAATGGAACTTTTGCTTTCACAACCTGGATTCCGTTACGGCTATCCATTCCTTCAATTTGTCCACGACGCTTGTTCAAATCCCCTACTACATCACCCATGTTTTGTTCCGGAGTGAGCACTTCCACTTTCATGATCGGCTCAAGAAGAACAGGTTTTGCTTTTGGTAACGCCTCTCTGTAAGCTGATTTTGCACAGATCTCGAAAGAAAGAGCGTCAGAATCGACATCATGGTAAGAACCGTCTGTCAATTCAATTTTCATGGTTTGAACAGGGTATCCTGCAAGCACACCATTTACCATGGAGGCGCGGAATCCTTTTTCAATTGCAGGGATAAATTCACGTGGAATATTACCACCGCTGATTTCATTCACAAATTGCAATCCGCCGTTTTTAGCGTCCGGAACAAAGTCAGCATCAACAGGTGATACTGTGAATTTAATATCAGCAAATTTACCACGGCCACCGGTTTGTTTTTTGTAAACCTCGCGGTGCTCAACTGTTCCTGTGAATGCTTCTTTGAAGTTAACCTGCGGCGCACCTTGGTTTACTTCTACTTTGAATTCACGACGGAGACGGTCAACAATAATTTCAAGGTGAAGCTCGCCCATTCCGGAAATGATGGTTTGTGCATTTTCCTCATCCGTGCGGACACGGAATGTAGGATCTTCTTCAGCCAGTTTAGAAAGTGCAATTCCGAGCTTATCAAGATCGGCCTGAGTTTTTGGCTCAACCGCGATTCCAATAACCGGTTCAGGGAAATTCATTGCTTCGAGAACAATCGGATGATTTTCTGCGCAAAGTGTATCACCTGTTTTAATGTCTTTAAATCCTACCGCTGCTCCGATATCACCCGCTTCAATAAAATCAACCTGATTTTGTTTGTTCGCGTGCATCTGGAAAATACGGGAGATACGCTCTTTGTTACCGGAACGTGTATTCAGGACATAAGAACCTGAATCCAAACGACCAGAATAAGCGCGGAAATATGCTAAACGTCCTACGAAAGGATCTGTTGCGATTTTGAAAGCGAGCGCTGTGAAAGGCTCTTTTACATCTGGCTTACGGGAAACTTCTTCTCCTGTATCTGGATTTATTCCAATCGTAGCCTTTTTGTCCATTGGTGAAGGCATCAGCTCCATTACGTAATCGAGCATGGTCTGTACACCTTTGTTTTTGAAAGCAGAACCGCAAACCATCGGAACGATTTTGTTTGCAACACATGCTTTACGAAGCGCTGTGAGGATCTCTGTTTCTGTGATAGAATTAGGATCGTCAAAGAATTTCTCCATCAAAGAATCATCAAATTCAGAAACGGATTCAAGCAATTTTTCGCGCCATTCAGCAACGTCTGCAATCATATCTTCCGGAATGGGAACTTCCTTGAAAGTCATTCCTCTATCCTCCTCGTTCCATACAATTCCACGGTTGTTGATCAGATCAACTACACCTTTGAAATTTTCCTCAGCACCAATAGGAAGCTGAAGCGGAACAGGATTGCCACCAAGAACGTCTTTCACCTGTTTTACAACATTTAGAAAGTCAGCTCCGGCACGGTCCATTTTATTAACGAAACCGATACGGGTAACAGCGTAATTATCGGCAAGGCGCCAGTTGGTTTCAGATTGTGGCTCAACACCATCAACTGAAGAGAAAAGGAAAACCAATCCATCCAATACACGGAGGGAACGGTTAACTTCAACTGTGAAGTCAACGTGACCAGGTGTATCGATGATATTTACTTTGTATTTGTTATCGCGGTAATTCCAAAAGCAGGTGGTAGCAGCAGAAGTGATGGTTATACCACGTTCCTGCTCCTGTACCATCCAATCCATTGTGGCAGCACCGTCGTGAACTTCACCGATTTTGTGATTCACTCCGGCATAATAAAGAATACGCTCGGTGCAGGTTGTTTTACCTGCGTCGATGTGGGCTGCAATCCCGATGTTTCTTGTATATGCTAAATCGCTCATGATAATTGTTTGCTGCTAATATTATTACAGACGGAAATGCGCGTAAGCTTTGTTAGCTTCTGCCATTCTGTGAGTATCTTCTTTCTTTTTGAATGCTGCGCCTTCTTCTTTCGCTGCAGCAACGATCTCAGCAGCTAAACGTGCAGCCATTGATTTTTCGTTACGGTTGCGGGAGTAGCTGATGAGCCATTTCATTCCAAGAGCTGTACGACGCTCGGGACGAATTTCCTGTGGAATCTGGAAAGTTGCACCACCTACGCGGCGGCTGCGCACTTCAACGTTAGGTGTAACGTTGGTCAATGCTTTTTTCCAGGTTTCAAGTCCGTCTGCTTCTGCTTTTTTCTGTACGATCTCGATCGCATCATAAAAAAGGATGTAAGCTGTTGACTTTTTTCCCTGATACATCAGGCTGTTTACAAAACGTGTAACCAGAATGTCCGAAAATTTCGGATCAGGTAGAAGTGGGCGTTTTTTTGCTCTTGCTTTTCTCATTTCAGTGAGAGTTTATCTTTTTGTACTATTATTTTTTTGCGGCTGGTTTAGCTGCGCCTGCTTTTGCTTTTTTGGTTCCGTATTTGGAACGACGCTGGTTACGGCCTTCTACACCTGCGGTGTCAAGAGCGCCACGAACGATATGGTAACGCACTCCAGGAAGATCTTTAACACGACCACCACGAACAAGCACAATTGAGTGCTCCTGGAGATTGTGTCCCTCACCCGGGATATATGCGATAACTTCTAATTTATTGGTCAAACGTACTTTGGCCACCTTGCGAAGTGCAGAATTTGGCTTTTTCGGTGTAGTTGTGTACACGCGAGTACAAATACCACGCTTTTGTGGGCAGCTATTCAAACCAGCAGATTTGCTCTTGTTGGTTATCTTGATTCGGCCTTTGCGTACGAGTTGATTAATCGTTGGCATGAGAACTTTACAGTTTGTTGATTATCAGTTGATTTTGCAAAAAATACATACCCCGTCCGGTTTTTGGGGAGGGCAAAGGTACAAATACTTCGTTATAAACAACATCCCGTGAAAATTATTTTTGCTGATTTTCAGGGATTCTCGGGGTTTTGGCATCATTTTTTGGTTCGGCCGCCAATTTCTGTGTTATTTTTTTGGCCAGGGCTCACTGAAATACGCTAAAATAGCATGTCCAATTGTCAATTTTAGCCCCTGAATTCTCCATTTTTACCAATGAAAGCTGGCCGGGGCGCATATTTATAACCGGGATTACAATTTTTTCAAAGATCTGCATTAAAAATGACGCTCCCTAAATGGCCTGTTACTATATATGTGTGGTATGGTTTTACAAAAGATGCCAACCGTTTCTTACTTTTGGGTCAATGTCAACCATCCAGGCCATCAGCTATTATCTTCCTGATGCAATTTATACGAATGAAGATTTTTTTACGGAGTTTCCGGATTCGAAAAAGTCGAATTTCGATAAGATTGGTGTGCGCAAACGCCATATTATCGCACAAGGTGAAACCGCTTCTGATCTCGCTTGTAGGGCCGCGAAAAAATTATTCGAAGAACATGGCATTGACAAGAACGAAATTGATTTCCTGCTGCTCGTTTTCCAGGGACCCGATTATTACCTTCCTTCCAGTTCTGGCATCATCCATGCAAAACTCGGACTCCGGAACGATTGCGGCGCAATGGATATAGAAATGGGCTGCAGCGGCTTTGTTTACGGATTAAGCGTAGCCGCTGGATTAATTGCAGCTGCCGGAATGAAAAAAATAGTGCTCCTCACCGCCTCTTCTCTTACCAATACGTTACACCCTAAAGATAAAGGTTCACGTTTTGTATTTGGCGACGGCGCAGCAGCTACTTTGATTACAGCGGATGGAAACGGAAGCATTAATTCTTTTGTATTCGGAAACGATGGAAAAGGTTATGAAAAAATCATCATCCGCGATGGTGGCGCAAGAAATCCGATTACTTACGGATCACATGATGAAACGACAGATGAATTTGGAAGCGTGATCTGCAATGCCAACTATTTTATGGATGGCATAAGCGTTTTTATGTTTTCAACGAAACGCGTTCCTCAATTAGTAAACGATGTACTCGCAAAAGCCGGTTTACAAAAAGAGGACATTGACCTTTTTGTATTTCATCAACCGAACATCATGCTGAATGAAACGATCCGCAAAAAACTCGACATTCAGGAAGATAAATTCGTTCATAGTATGGCCGAAGTTGGAAATACTGTTCAATCTACCATTCCGATTGCTCTATATGAATCCATTCAAAACGGCAGACTTAAACGCGGAATGAAAGTACTCGTGGCCGGTTTTGGTGTAGGGCTTTCCTGGTCGGGTGCAATTATCGACTATTAAGACATCCGAAAAGGAATTGTACTTTTGGTTTTCATTACGAGGAAGAAAATATGGAAGATATAGCTGTTTTTATCAAAAAAATTGAAGGTGAAATTGACGGACTTACGCCGGGCACATTAACCCCCGATGCTAAATTCCGCGATCTGCCCGAATGGAGCTCTATGCATGCGCTCATCCTTATTGCATTGTCAGAAACCGAATACGATGTAAGCATTTCGGGTGAAGATCTTCGTGGCTGCAAAACTGTGCAGGATATTTACAATGTAATTTCCAGCCGTTCCTGAAATGGCTTTTTTCGCAGCCACCGGTGTACGCATTAAAGGTATTGCAGCAGCAGTTCCAAAAGGTATTGAAGACAATCGCGATTACGATAAAATTTCTGAGCCGGAGCGCAACCTGCTTATCAAAACCACCGGAATTGCTACACGCCACGTTGCAGAAAAAGGAACTACTACAGGGGATCTTTGTCAGGTTGCAGCAGAAAAATTAATTACGGAATTGAAATGGGACAAATCTGAAATCGATCTTGTCATTTTTGTTTCGCAATCGCCTGATCATTTTCTTCCTGCTACTTCCATTCTTCTCCAGCATAAATTAGGATTACCAAAAACAACAGCCGCTTTCGATATCAGTCTTGGCTGTAGCGGATATGTTTATGGACTTTCCGTTATTTCAGGAATGCTTTCCACGGGCGGATTCAGAAAAGCGTTGTTGCTGGCAGGAGATATTTCCACGCACGCCATGACGCCTGATGATAAAAGTACCTGGCCGCTTTTTGGCGATGCAGGAACAGCAACTGCAATTGAGCATGATGCAGATGGAAAAATTTTCTTCAACCTGCAAAGTGACGGCAGTGGTGCAAATGCAATTATTATTCCTGATGGCGGATTACGGCACCCGATCAGCGACAAAACATACATCAACGAAGAAGTTGAAAAGGGAGTTGTTCGGCACCGCAGAAATTTATGGCTGAACGGGCTTGATGTTTTTAATTTTTCCGTTCGTGAAGCACCTGCCAATATGAAAGCGTTAATTGAATTTGCAAAGATCAATGCGGGTGATGTAGACCATTTTATTTTTCACCAGGCCAACCTACTGATGAATGAAACTATCCGTAAAAAATTAAAAATCCCTGTAGAAAAAGTTCCTTATTCATTACCAGCATTCGGAAACACAAGCTCTGCCTCTATTCCGCTTACTATTGTTGCAAACCTTCAAAAGCAAGCGCAGTCGCCGCAGAAATGGATTTTTTCAGGATTCGGAGTCGGACTTTCATGGGCCTCTTGCTATCTTGAAACAGATAGCATTGTTTGTCCGGAGGTAGTGTACATTTAGCAAAGTAATTTCATCATGGCTCCAACTCCTTTTCATCTTGACCGAAAAACCATTCTTGTTACCGGCGCTTCTTCAGGCATCGGCAGGCAGATTGCAATTTCTGCTGCTCAAATGGGCGCAACGCTGGTTTTAACCGGGAGAAATGAGCAGGAATTAAATAAAACGTTAAGCGAACTTACCGGAGAAAACCATACTATTATTCCAGCTGATCTGCTGCTGCAAGGTGATCGCGAAAAGCTGGCGAATGAAATTCCACTGGTAGATGGAATTGTAAATTGTGCAGGAATTGTAACACCATTTCCCGCAAAATTTCTCGACCAGGAAAAGCTCGATCAAACGCTGAACATTAATTACGAAGCGCCTGTTTTAATGATGGCCGCGATTTTGAAAAAGAAAAAAATAAACCGCGACGCGTCACTGGTTTTTCTTTCTTCCATTTCAGGTCAGCATCCGCATAAAGGTGGTGCAGCTTATGCAGGATCAAAAGCTGCTATTGAATCATTTGTAAAAGTGCTCGCCCTTGAGCTTTACCCGCAGGGAATTCGTGCAAATTATATTTCGCCTGCGATGGTAAAAACGCCGATGTATGATAAAGCCGCAGAACAAATGTCAACGGAAGAAATGGATAAACATGTGAGCAAATATCCACTCGGCGCAGGTTTGCCAGAAGATGTTGCTAATGCTGCAATTTATTTGCTTTCACCGGCTTCAAGATGGGTGACAGGAATAAATCTTATTTTGGACGGCGGATATTTACTTGGTGCTTAGAGAATGAATAACGAACTGCTTTCGATTGTCATCCCGGTTTATAACAGCGAAGAATTGCTGGATGAACTTTTTAATTCTATTCATTCCACGCTCAATGGAAAACAAGCCTTTGAAGTGGTGTTTGTGGATGATGGCAGCAAAGATAAAAGCTGGGAAAAAATTATCGCGCTGAAAGCAAATTTCCCTGATAAAGTACGCGGCATTCAGCTCTCCAGGAATTTTGGCCAGCATAACGCGTTGGTTTGTGGATTCAGTTTTGCAGAAGGCGAACTTGTTATGACAATGGATGATGATCTGCAACATCCACCTGCTGAAATTCCGAAATTGCTGAAAGCTTATTACGAGAAAAAAGCAGATGTGATCTACGGCATTTACAACACCAATAAACAGCACAGTGCCGCACGAAATGCAGGAAGTCTTTTCGTTCAGCGCAGCTCAAAAATGGTGGGTGGAAACCCCGGCGTGGGAAGTTCATTCCGGCTGATGAAAAAAACACTTGCCGATAAAATCGTCTATCATAAAAATCAGTCGCACGTTTTTATTGATGAAATTCTTCATTGGTACACGGCGCGTTTTGCAAGTGTGGAAGTGGAACATCATCCGCGTAAAGCAGGAAAGTCTGGCTACACCATGTACCGTCTGGTTATGATGTACTTTGATATTCTTGTGAATTACACGGCTATTCCGCTCAAACTGATGACGTGGATCGGACTGCTTTCTTCCTTCACCACTTTCTGGATTGGCGTGAGGTTTATTTTCCGGAAATTCACACACCCGCATGTGCAGCTTGGATTTACCGCGCAGATTGTTGCAATACTTTTTTCCACCAGCCTGCTCATGTTTTGCATGGGAATTATAGGGCAATACATGTACAAAATTTATCATCTTCAAAGCCGCCGTCCTTCCTGGTCGATTGCGGAAGTACTCTGACGAATTTCTATCTTTAATTTATGATCATTACCGGTTTCGGAATTGTGCTCGTACGTCTGCAGCATCACGATATTGAGATGGTGAGACAGCACAGAAATTCGGATGCGATTAACCGGTTTATGGAATCGCGGAAAGAAATTTCTAAAGACGAGCAGGAAAAATGGTTTGCGTCCATTGACAATAAATTCAACAATTATTTCATAGTCAATTATAAAAACGAGCAGATCGGTCTCATCTATGGGGCTGATATTGACTGGGAGAAAAAAGAAACTGCCAATGGAGGCGTCTTTATCTGGAATGAACGATTGCTTGAAACGCATGCGCCGCTAGCCGCTTCGATGCTTCTTACAGAAATTTCTTTTTTACTCGGCATGGAGCGTACGTATATCAAAATGCTGCGCGATAATCAGAGAGCAATTGCTTACAATTATAATCTCGGTTATGTACTTCTTCCCGGTCAAGAAGAAGCGCTCAATCAAAAATACGTACTGACAAATGAAAATTATTATTCAAAATCAGCGCGATTCCGCAAGTCGTTTGTTAGAATGTTCGGCGAAAATTTCACGCTGCTTGTTGATCATCCAACTCACGAGGCAGAAATAAACATACGTGAAGTTTATTCCAAAACAGCTGCTGAAAACAAAACGCGTTTAAAGCTGGAATTGAAATGAAAAATTCAGCGGGAACTCTTTCAAAAATAAAACCGTGGTATTCCTATATGGGCGGAAGCTACCATGGACCATTGCCCGCTTTTTATGACGATGTAAAATGGGAAGAATTAAAAGAGGCTGAAAAATCTTTTCAGGTAATTAAGTCCGAAATTGAATCGTTGCTTTCCGCAAAAAATAATTCGCTCGAACCATATTTTAATTCTTCGCTCACCAATGGAAAATGGGAAGTGCTGAATTTTTATTTCTGGGGCGAAGCAAATGAAAAAAATTGTGCGGCTTGTCCGGAATTAAATCGCTTGCTGAAAAATATTCCCGGATTGCTCACAGCAACTGTCAGTAAACTTTCTCCGCATACCCAAATTCATCCGCATATTGGCGATACTAATCTTATTGCGCGTTGTCATCTCGGGCTTGTCATTCCCGCAAAATTGCCTGCTTGCGGTATTGATGTAAACAACGAGCAGCGTTCCTGGGAAGAAGGAAAGTGGCTCATTTTCTGCGATGCTTACACACACAGCGCATGGAACCGTACCAATGAATCGCGCTTTGTTCTGATTGTTGATATTGTGTTACCGGAATTTCTTGGTCAGAAAAAAGAGATCACGGCGAATGTGCTTTCGTTGCTGAAATTGCAAAAGCTCATTGGAAAAAAACCGTGGATTGGAAAATTACCCGGGCCAGTACTCGGCGTGATCCGTCATTTTTATAAATTCATTCTATGAGTATTCGCGGCGGACTAACTGTATTCATGCACATTCCTAAAACAGGAGGCACGACACTGCATAATGTGTTGAGCAGAAAATACCGCGGCGAAGAATTTCTTCATGTAAAAACTGTTCACACTTCAATCCGTGAAATTGCATTGGAGAAAGCAAAATCCGAAAATCCTTTTCTCATTAAAGGACATTTAGGTTACGATGAAGTGAAAGATATTCCGGGAAGTTTTCTTTTTACTTTTTTACGTCCGCCTATTTCGCGTGTTATTTCGCATTATTATTTTTTGAAAGAAACGCCTTCTGTAAAGCATTACGAATACCTGAATTTGCCCGACACTACAATTGAATCTTTTTATGCACAAAAAGAGAAACGCGATATTGATAATTGCCTGGTGCGTTACATCAGCGGCCATCACAAAGATTTCGGAACGATCAACGAAGCAGATTATTTATTGGCGTTGCACAACCTGGAACATAAAATAGATTTTTTCGGTTTGCAGGAACATTATGATGAATCGCTGATTATGCTTGGTGAAAAGCTGGGCTGGACATTGCCGGTTTACCGGAAAACGAATCTGACGAAGAAAAAAGAAACTGTAAGTCAGCAGACAATGGAATTTTTAAAGGAGGCGAATAAGTGGGACATTTTATTGTTTGAAAAGGCGAAGGAAATTTTCAGGAAGAAGATGGATACGATGAGTGCGGTGGAGAGAATGAAATTGGGGCGGATGAAATTTTTGAATAAGATTGTTTCGGCTGTGCCGTTTTAGGATCATTGCTCCCACCACCTGGATATTTTCAAAAAACTCAAATGCGATATTACAACGACAACTGCAAAGAAATACGCCAGGACTTTTATAGGGATCCTGTTTTTTTATTTGCAAATACAATAATGATCCGGAAGAAGAAGTTATATGTACGCTGACCAAATTGATCAGTGGTACAATCATGAATTTAATGTTACTGCTACCAACCAAAAGATTAGTTTGATGGTTGTTTCAACAAGTATTAGTTGATCTAAGTTATCCCATGCTTAAATTTTTAGTTGTTTTTATTTTACTGGCTCCCTGTTTACCTGCACCTGCGCAAGACGAGGACGGGCTCGTTGCTTATTATTCCTTTAACAAAGGGAATGCTCACAATGAAATGGGTGCTTCGGCCAAAGCGATTGGTGTATCTTATTGTGAAGACCGTTTCGGAAACCCACGTTCTGCATGCCTGCTGCACGGTAATAACCAAAGTTACCTGAACCTTGGCACCGATCGTATTTTGAAACCCCAGGCAGGCAGCATTTCGCTTTGGCTGAAAATGAATGCGGAAATCTATTCCGGTCTTGGCGCACGTTGGAATCCCATCATTTTAACAAAGAATGCAAATGGCGATGATTATTTTGAGGCTTATTCCCTCGCGTATGAACTGCAGGTCAAAAAGCTCTCTGCATCGTCTACGTATAAAACAAATGAGATTAAAGCACGATCCGTAAACCGGTTAACACTGAACGAATGGCACCATGCAGTGATAACTTACAACGATGATTCACTCTGCCTTTACCTGGACGGTGCGCTGCAAAGCTGCGTGAATAAAAATTTCAGCACTGAGTTCCTGGCTGGCGATTCGGTGATGATAGGAAACTCAGCCAACACAAAGAATAACCGCTACCTGGATGCAGCCATTGATGATGTGCGCATTTATAATAAAGTTCTTTCGCCGGAAAATGTTTCAGACTTATACAACGAAGCCGACCCCAACAGGATTCACCACTTGCTGAAGCTTTTCTTTATCATCATCATTTTACTGGTTCTTCTTTATGGAATTATCGCATTGATCACAAATAAATATAAACGTGAGCTGCAACGGGAAAAAGAAAAGAACCGGTTGCTAAGCCAAATGTATGAAATGGAAACGAAAGTGATCAAGGCTCAGATGAACCCTCACTTCATCTTTAATTCAATGAATTCCATTCAACAGTTTATCTTGTCCAACGACGTTAAGCAAGCCAATATCTATCTCGTTAAATTTTCCCGGTTGCTGCGTAAAATACTTGAAAGCAATACCGATGAAAATATCAGCCTGGTTGATGAAATAGATATTCTCAACAAATACATCGAGATGGAGGCGCTGCGATTTCGCAATGCATTCAGCTTTGAACTAATTACTGATGAACGCTTGCTTCATTCCGGAATACGCATTCCGCAGATGCTGATTCAACCTTTTATTGAGAATGCAGTTTGGCATGGATTATTGCCAAAAGACGGCGAAAAAATTCTTACGGTGAAGCTTCAATTTATTGACCAAAAGCTATTATCTTGTATAATTGATGATAATGGTGTGGGGCGCTCTACAATAAAAGCAACACAAACAGTTACAAAAGAAAAATCGCTGGGGATTTATTTTATCAAGCAACGGTTGGCTTTGATGCAAAAGCAAGGTGACAAAACATACGGTGTAGAGATCATTGATAAGGTGAGTGGCACAGGGCAGGTTGAAGGGACCCGCGTAATTATACGGATGCCTTTTTTTACGTAACATTTACTTCCAGCTTCTACCTGAGTTATGAAAGCAATTATTATTGACGATGAATACAGCAGTTCGGAAAGCCTGCATTTGCTGCTAAAGAATTATTGTCCACAGGTGGAGGTAACCGCCATTTGTAATGATGCGCGTGAAAGCATTTCAATCATACACACACACCGCCCGGATGTAATTTTTCTTGATGTAGAAATGCCTCACCTGGATGGTTTCGCGGTGCTGAAGGCTGCGCATTCATTTATCCGCCATGTCATTTTTACTACGGCGCATGGGAAATACGCCATCCGTGCACTACGTGAGCAAGCCCACGATTATCTTGTGAAGCCGTTTGATGTAGAGGAGCTGTTGGCTGCTATAGAACGTTTGGCTGTGCATTCATTCCCTGATCCGCAATCTACCCGCATTGAAAAGCTGGAGATGCAACTTCGCAAAAATAGTGCAACACATCTGGCGCTTCAAACTTCGGAAGGATTTTCGATGGTAAAGCACGAAGAAATTATACGTCTCGAAGCGGAATCTAATTATACGTATGTCTATACTTCATTAAAAAAATACCTGATCACCCGGCAACTTGGTTATTATGAAGAACAGCTCAGTGAAGCCGGCTTTATCCGTGTGCACAGCTCTCACCTTGTCAATATTACTCATATTAAAAACTACCGTCGGGGTGATGGAGGTTCAGTAGTGATGAGTGACGGCACCAATGTGGAAGTTTCCCGCAGCAGAAAAAAAGATCTTTTACGTGTTCTGCTCGGTGAAGAATCCTGAAGGTATTCGAAAAAAATGTTTTAAAAATAAAGCCCCGGAAAAAATTTCAAGGGCTTTATTTTTAAAACAGTACCAGCTTACTGGATCATTAACTGTGTGGTTGTAATAGTTACACCATTGGTTACACGAAGTAAATAAACACCCGGCGCAAGGTTCGTTGCCGGCGAATAGTTATAACTCGTGCCACTAAAGCTGAAATTATCCAAACGCTCGCCAAGAAGATTGAATAATTCTGCCTGCACATTTTCTACAGCAGCAGCATAGTTCATTTGGAAAGTGCCGTTGGAAGGATTTGGAAAGACAGACAATTCAGAACTGCTGATGTTCTCTGCCTGCGGATTTGCGAGGCGGTAAAAACTGCTGCAACCAATTGTATTTGCCGGAGCTGATGAATTGAGCGGGCTAACCGACCACACAGGACTATTAGTATATACATAGTTGCAAAGCTGTTTGGATTGAGCTATAAACCATACATGCGTCCAATCCATAAGAAGGTCGCCTGCAACACTGGAATACGTACCCTCCAGCCAGTCGGTATGCCATGTTCCGTTAGGCTGCTTGGTTGTTGAATACACTTTGTCGGTCGCACCTTTAAAAACAATATTGTCCGTTCCCTGTATATGCGCAAGGCTATTCTCTGCTGATATCTGCCCATTCGTGGAAACCATTGCATCATATACCCAGCTGGATGAAGCATTATTCCACTCTGTGCAGTGAATATAATTATCAGTTCCTCTGAAATAAACGCGCTGCATACTATTATCATAGAGCATATCGCCCTTGCAACCTACCGTAGTCGGCATATTTACAATCTCCCAGACATTGCTGCCATTAAGCCACAAACCTTTAACGTTATTATTCCCATCCCTGAAATAAATATTTCCATCCGGAACATTTTCATAAGCAAGGTTTTTAGCTGTATAATTAGATGCTGTTGCAATGCTGAATGGAGCCCAGCCGCCATTATAGGTTAAGGTATGGACAGTATTATTCGTTGCTATGTAGATCAGCTGCGTATTGCCTCGCAGCTGCAAATCGCTTTTTACATCATATACAGTGCTTACCTGGGAAAGCGTATAGTTGTTGCCGCCATTATCATCCATGCTATATATTTTCCCATCCCTGCTTTTAAAATAAATCCGGTTTGAAGCAGGGTTTCCACACAACCAGCCATCCACCTCTATATTGCCCCAACCGCCCAATGGAGTAATTGCCTGGTAATTCCATCCACCACCCGATACTGACATTTTGTGAATATGGTTATCATCGCCTTTGTAATATAGATCGTTACCCATATACACTACCGTTTGCTTACTATCCGTTTTGCAGTTAATCGTATAGTCGAAATGGGAAACCTCTCCGATTATAGTATTGAAAAAAGTAATCCTGAATGTTTCTGATTGGCAAGGCGTTACATTAGACGCTACATTGAATGAAAAATCCAGTGATTCATCCGGACCAGTAAATTGGAAAGTGATTAGTGGGTTTACACCATTACCGTTAACTATTACTCCAAATGCAGTTACAAAGTCGCCACCAGTATGCGTGAGTGTATAATAATACGCGTTAGTGCCTAAATAAAGTCTATGCATTGTACCGGTGGGCGCTACCCCGGGTGCCACCGTAATTGAAGTTGACCCTGTAACTCCTGTTGAGTTACCATTATCGGCTTCCACCACCGTGCCTTTAGCTACCGCAAGCTCGCCACGATCGTTTGCCACATAAATATCAATTCGATAAAATTGTCCACGCTGATATTCTTCGCTTCCCGGAAATTCAAAGTCCGAACCAGGTGCACCTTCAATGGTTTCCGAATAAAGGATCTCATCCGTTACCTCGCCCGCTTCTGTACATGGAGTAATAGTCCATGTGTGAAAAGCAGGGGGCCTTATATCTCCGGAAGCAGGAGTATAAATACCGTTAACTTCGATAGCCTTTCCTGGATCTACCTGTTCCAAAGTTTTAATTTCTACTGTGGCTTCCGTTTGCGCCCAAAGGCTGAATGCGGCCATGCTGAATACGCAGGCCAATACAATTTTTTTCATGCAATTTCTTTTTAGTTATGTTCAAACTTAAAAAACCATTATGCAGAAAAAAAACAGCATTGTACAATCAGCCACGATGAATGTATAATTCACGCATTAGCTGTATAATTCACAAGCGGGAAAGTTATCTTATACTTGTACCTAACGAAATCACCCGCCCATGAAAAACTACCTCTTCCTCTGCATCACGTTTCTCTTCGGTTGTGCAACAACCAACAAACCTCCAACACCGGAAGCAACCACCACTCCCGCCCCATTTGAAAAGATCATTTTTCATACTTCGCAATGTTTCGGTACGTGCCCTGTTTATCAAATGGAAGTTGATGGTAATAAAAACATGAAGTTGTACGCGGAGAAAATATTTAATCGTGGCGACGGCTTAGAAACGGATTCTTCCAAAACCGGTTATTTCAAAGGAACTGCGAATGATTCTGCATTCAATAAGCTCGTCCATGAAATTCAAACCATCGGTATTGACACGCTTGATTTCGGAGATGCGCATTGCTGCGATGGTTCGCTCATTACTATAATTGTTTACCGAAACGGAAAAAGAAAATTCATGGAATCGATGTTCCCGCCTGAACGCACAGGAGATTTAATCGCTGCTTTATATGAAATCTGTGAAAAAAGTAAGCTGACAAAAACAGAAGAAAAATTCACGATTGAAGACACCGAAAAATAATTTTATTTCTAACCTATAAAATTCATTTTTCTGATGGCTTACTTTAACGATGACGGCACAGAAATAAATCCTGATTTCTACCCTACACCCGGTCTTTGTCTGATCTGCAAAAAGAACACGGATAAGGAGGAGTAAATTTTATGCACGCTGAACCGCATTGATCAGCGGGAATCACACGAATTTAATTGTGGGGCTTTTGACCCTATTGATAAGCATTGGAATAAAACGAATCGAGAGTGCTGAGACCTGCCAACTGAAACATACCCGGAATTACCACCGGAACGACTACCGGAATTACTGCCGGAATTACCACCGGAATAATTATATAAAACTCACCATTATTATCGATAATAAAAGTTAAGCACAGAACTCATTTATATAATTAATATGGTGACATAAAGCATATTACACTATTCAAGTTCAAAAAAAAGCAATGAATTTTCACAAAACAACTGCTGGAACAATAACCGGAATTGCTGTGAAAATAAATACCGGAATAACTACCGGAATTTGTACCTTTGGAGCATGGATAAGAGTACAGCGATCTATTCAACCACAAGTGCAATGGAACCTCTTTTTCCTGAAGATAACTCAGGAATACTGGAGGCGCTTGCACTTGAACTGATGGAGAAAGCAGCAAAATTATCAGGAACGATGAACCCGCTGACAAGAGTTGCGATTGCAGATTTTCTGAGGCCGATGAATAGTTACTATTCCAATTTAATTGAAGGTCATGATACGCATCCGATTGACATTGACAAAGCTTTAAAAAATGATTTTTCAAAAGATAAAGTCAAGCGCGATCTTCAGATGGAGGCACGCGCGCATATAAACGTGCTTAAAAGTATATCCGAAAAATTTGCCGTAGATGACCACGAAACAATACCTTCTTCGATCAACTATATAAAGGATATACATAAAAGGTTCTACGATTATTTGCCGTCGGATTTCCGAACAGTAAAATCAAAAGAAGGCAAACTGCAAGAGGTGATACCCGGTGAATTCAGAACGTGTGAAGTTGAAGTTGGCAGGCACATTGCTCCTCATTATAAAAACTTACCTCTGTTCACTGAAAGGTTTGAGAATTTTTATAATCCAACAGCTACCTCAAATAAATCGAAAATCAAACGGATAATTTCCATTGCTGCATCACACCATAGATTAGCATGGATACATCCTTTTCTTGATGGAAACGGGAGAGTTGTAAGATTGTTTTCGGATTCTTGTTTTATATATGAGCAACTGCATTCATCAGGCTTATGGTCAATATCACGGGGGCTTGCGCGTTCTAATACGGATTATAAATCAAAACTTGCCAATGCCGATTTACACCGCTATAACGATTATGACGGGCGCGGAAATTTATCCAACAAATTCCTGGTAGAATTCTGCGAATACTTTTTGAAAACAGCAATAGACCAGGTCAATTTTATGTACGAGGTAATTGACACTCGAAATATGCTAAAACGTATTGAGGGTTTTGTTGATTTTATGGTGTTAAGAAAAAGAATGAAAGCCGAGGCAAAATATATTCTCACAGATGTATTTCTTAAAGGAAAAATTTCCAAATCAGAGGCGATGAGAATTACAGGGACTTCAGATAAGACTTTAAAAACAATTACAGATGCATTGATTGAAATGGAATTGCTTACTTCCAAAAGGGAAGGCATTTCAATGATGTATTATGTAAAATATCCGATTCCTTTTTCCACAATGCTTTTCCCGGGATTATATCCTGCCGATAAAGAAGTGGATTTGCTAAACAGTTTATGAGAAAATACTATTCCCAATCCCGGAAATTCACATTACGGATCAGCCATTCCAAATACTTACTCTTCCCTCCAGGCGTTTCCGTCTCTGGATATTTTTTTCGCTTCCTTCCCAGCTGTTTAAAATCTGCTTTCATCATGGTCGGATAATGAAATGTCGGATTCATTAGCCATTTGAAATGCCGTTTAAAAAACACTTCCTGCGCACCGGGGAATTTTGAAATATCGATCGATGACTTCAGCTCATTTAACAAAAGAAGAAATTCCTTTTGATTGTGCGCGTTCACACCAGCATCGCCCCAGGGTTTATGCAGATCCATTCCCGCGTGAAAAGTGAGATGTTTCTCTGCAAACAAAACCGGGTTCTTCGCGAAGGTGAAAATATTATAAAAAAGATCATTGCCTGAAGGAGGCGTTCCTATAAAAATATCTCTGAAAATAAACTTACTCAGCAGCTCACGCGAAAAAATAAAACAATCGTATCCGGTATGTGTTTTTCCCGCCTGCGCATACATTAAATTTAAATCTTTCTCCTGCAAATACTTTTCAGAAATTCTGCGGCGATTAACCACAATTGCATCATATCCTTGTTCAACATACGCAGCGAGCGCTTCGTAGAAAAACGGCATTACACAAATATCAAGATTGCTGTAAACGAAATGCGTTGCGTCTTTTGATTCATTCAGCTTTGAAAGGATTTCACGCAGCAATGGGAGCTTTAATTTTGTGTTCAGCTCTTTTCTACCTGCTGCAAATTCAACTAAATTGCTTGTTGCACGCATTCCTTCCGGCAAACCAGCACGGGCATTCTCATATTGTGCCGACAATAATTCTACCTCCACTTTTCCTGCTGCATTTGCATGCGCCACCTGTATTGTTTCCAGCGTCAATGCCTGCACATTTGCAAGCGCTGCATTATCCGCAGGAGAAACTGTATTGATGATATGCGCAAACTTCGGTTTCGACACGCCCGAAATATACGGGTTTCACTTCAATTTATATTTGAAGGGAGCTTCCTCTCATCGGCGAAAAAAATATTTAACTTGCCGACAAGCATGAACAGCCTTTCCGCACATCTTATTAATCTCATCACACTTCAGCTCACACGGCTTTCGTTCATGCCGTATAAATCCATCAGCAAAACACAGGCTCCTCCCCTGCTCGTTTGCGGAATTTTCAGATCGGGCACGAGCATCACTACAAATATTCTTTCCAAAGCCGGATTCGACGCCGGTCCGCAGGAACATTTATTGCAGGCAACAGCAATTAACCCGGATGGTTATTTCGAGAATTATTTCTTAATGGATCTTTCTCGGTATTTATTTCACCTCACAAATTCTTATGGTGATAATCCACCCGATGAAGCGAGCGTAGAAAAAATTGAAGTGAAAGATCTTCGTAATGATGCTTTCCGGAAATTTACGCTGCTTGAAATTCATGACGACAGGGTGAAGAATGTAAATAAGATGCGTGTGCTGCGGAAGGTTTCTGTTCATTGTATTAAAGCGTATTTATCAAATTGTTTTGGTGAATACCCGCTAATCAAGAACCCGCATTTTTCCGTGCTGGAGCCTTTCTTTAAAAAAGTTTTTCCGGATTCAAAACGGCTGGTAGTTTTCAGAAATCCAACCGACTGGAAACATTCAGCGCAGGTTGTTTCTGATAAATCAAATGAAGCCTTGTATGATCGTTATTACAAGCATTACCTGGATTCAAAAGAGGAAGGAATTATTTTTTTCAATTATGATCAGCTCTTAAAAGATCCGCTGAATTCCATTGAAAAGCTTTTGAATGCGCTGGAAATAAAAAATGCAGCTGCCGCAATATTAAGCAAGCTGGTACGAAAAAAAGAGAGGCCGCCATCCAAAGAAGTGTTGCTGACGGTTTCGTATTCCGAATTATTAAAACGCGCAATTAATTCATGAAGATCCTGCACCTGAGCACACACCAAGGAGGAGGCGCGGGCGTTGCGTGTCTGCGACTGCATGATGCGTTGCTTGAGGCAAAGACTGACAGTAAAGTGCTGAGCATTTTCGGAAAAGAAAATAAAGAAAGAAATGTTTTTTCACTCGAAGCAAATCCGGGTGAGATCAATTTCAAAAGCATCCGTAGAAAAGATAAATGGAAACGTTACCTACAAGCTTGGAAAGTGCGTTTCAAAGGAAAACCAAAAGAGCTTTTTTCTTTTCCTGATTCTCTATGGCGCATGGAAGAACATCCGCTGGTGAAAGAAGCAGATATTATTCATTTGCATTGGGTGGCAGGGATGATTGATGTAGAACGTTTTTTTGAAAAAATAAACAAAACGGTTGTGTGGACATTACATGATGCGTGGCCTTTCACAGGTGGTTTTCATTATGAATCTTATTTTAATACAAAACCCTTTGCTTCCATTTCCAATCCCATGCTGGAAATTAAACGTAAAGCGTACGATCGAAAAGATATTACAATCGTTGCGCCAAGCCGGTATATGACTGAATTATGCAGGGCAAGCGCAGTTTTTCTTACGCAAAGTCACCTTGATATTCCCAACAGCGTTCCTGCTTCTGTTTATTATCCGCGAAACAACCGTGATGAATTAAGAAAACGTTTGGGAATAAAAGAAAATGAACGTGCTTTATTTTTCGCTTCAGCTGAGTTGGAATATTTCAGGAAAGGAGCTGATCTTCTTTTGGATGCTTTTTCTTCTTATAAAAATGAAAAGGTAAAGCTGTTCATTGCCGGGAAAAAAGGCAGCCGGAACTTATCATCAGATTCCCGCATTCATTTCACCGGGCATATTACAGATGAATATCAATTTGCTGAACTATTGAATGCATGTGATGCATTGGTTCATACTTCAAGAGAAGATAACTTTCCGAATGTCATCCTTGAATCTCTTTTCTGTGGAACGCCGGTGCTTTCGATTGATAAAGGTGGGGTGTCTGAAATGGTGAATAATGAAAATGGAATTTTGACGAATGAAGAAGATTTGAAGGAAGGATTTGATCTTATTCTGGGAAAAAATTTTAACAGAACAAAAATCGCCTCCGAAGCACAAGCCGTTTTTTCATCTAAAGTGCAGGCCGTAAGATTCATCCAACTTTACCAACAACTTTCATCCTGATCCATCTGCGAAATCATTTGAATCTTCGAGCCAAAAATTCTCACGCAGATGATAGTGATTACGCAGATTTTTTCTCAAACCTTCCAATACAGATTCTCTTCTCCCAGCCATTGCGGCATTTCCCTGATCAATCCGAGGTATTCCTTATCAAGATATTCCTTCACTTCAGCCGGCATTTCCAATTCCTCACTTTTATTTGGACGGGAAACAAGCGTAGCATTATCCTTAACCAGCGGCACGCCAATGAAGTTATAAATTCGTTCGATCACAATCTCCGGCATTGCATCTATTTCCTCATTAAAAATTACCAGCAGTTGCTCACGCGGAAAAACAGAAGACCATTTATTCCATATTGTTTTATAATCGCCCATCTTTCGCACCCAGGACTTTTGAAAATGTGCAATAAATTCTTCCGTTGAAATCTGTTTCAGATCGCGGCTCATTTCTTTTGCAAAATGATAACGTGCGCTCGACCATGCTCTTTTCCTTGGATCCCGCAGCAGCAGAATGATTTTCACATCCGGCATTACGTGGCGAATAAATTTAACGCGTCCTTTTTCAATAATGCTGTAGCCGGGTGTAACCTCTCCTTTTATTTTTCCCTTCGCACAATTGAAATGTTTCAAATACCAGTCGAACGAGCGATAAAAATACCAGTCGAAAAAACGCACCTCTTTCGGATTGGGCATACAAAGTGAAGGATGCTTTTTCAATTGTTCATTCAGCCATGTCGTTCCTGATTTTTGTGTGCCGATGCATAGAAATTGTGGCAAACCTTCCGGTGGCTTTCGCAAACGAAAAAATAAACGTTGCTTTAAAAGCGTGTACGGCAACGCGAGGTAAATCGCTGAGATGATCCGGAGGTATTTTCCACGCGTATAGGCCATAAATCACCTAAAAATATCTAATTTTCGCCGCTATTCGCAGGCAGCGGACAAATTGGCTAAAAAGCAACCTTGAAAATTCATCTTCCTTCTAAAAACCCCATTGAAAATACGCTTGTAAAAGACCGTAAAGGATTTATACTGCTCGTATTACAGCTTGCTTTGCTTTGCATTTTTACCGGCATTTATAAAATTCAGGATAAGCAAGGACTTCCCGTTTTACTTTACATCACCCTTCCGGCATTCCTGCTCAACGCTTTTCTTCCCATAAAATGGCGGCCTTTATTGCTGACAGTTATTTTCTGGATCGTTTGTATCTGGTCGCTCGGCTGGGTTACAGGTGGATTTATTTTGCTCGTTTCATTTTCTCTTTTCGTGTGTGCTGAGTTACCAATTAAACTCCTTTTCAGAATCATTTTAATTGCCGGAATAACCGCAGGAATGATTGTGCTGCGCAATCAATGGTTCTTTGCACCGAGAGCAATCATCGCTGTTCCTTACATAGCTTCACTTTTTATGTTCAGGATGGTGAGCTACCTGTATTACAAAAAGAGGAACGTTGAACTCATTCCGCTATTTCGCAGGCTCAATTATTTTTTCCTCCTTCCCAATCTTGTTTTTCTGCTCTTCCCGATCATCGATTACAGGAATTATGTCGAAACGTATTACGCACGTCCATCGGTAGAAATTTACCGCAAAGGAATTTTCAGGATCACAATGGGAATTATGCTTTTAGTGATCCATCGCATTGTGTATTATTATTGGTCAATTCCTCCTGGTGAAGTGAAAAATTTAATCACGCTGATTGGTTACAATTTCATTTCTTATTTCCTTATCATCCAGATCGTCGGAATGTTTCAGATCTGTGTGGGATGGGTCACACTTTTCGGTTATGATCTGAATGCCATCTTTGAAAACTTCTTTTTCGCGAAAGGATTTTCAGATCTATGGAGAAAGATCAATCATTACTGGCGCGACTTTATTCTGAAAACATTTTACTTCCCGATCTTCTTCCGCCTGAGAAAAATGGGGCAGTATAAAGTAATGATCGTTGCGGGATTGACCAGCTTCTTCTTTTCCTGGATGATGCATTCACAGCAATTGTACTGGATCAGCGGGCATTTTTCTTTTTCTCCGAATGACGCAATCTACTGGATGACAATGGGCGTTTTTATTACTGCGGATGGAATTTATCAATATCATAATACGGGGAAAAATCAAGCCTCAAAACGTTCTGCAATCGCATCCATCCTCATTGGCGGATTACGCATAACAGGGATTTTTCTATTTGCCAGCTTATTATGGACGCTGTGGAATGCAGACAACATGTCGTCATGGTTTTTCATCATGAAACAAGGAGCGAATGGCGGAATGAATGAAATTTTATCTGCGCTTGGAATGTTGGCAGTGATGGTTGTGATAGCAGGAACCTATTTATATTTCTTCAAAACCACATCTTCGGTAAAGCGTGAACGGAATGAAAAAATCCTTTTTCCTGCTTTTGCAAATGTGCTTTTTATTGCGCTGCTTTTATTTCAATTCTTCGCAAAATCACTTCCCGTGGATGCTAAAGCTGCTATAATCGCTGATGAAATTCATGAAGCAAAAGTAAATGATGCCGACCGTGAGAATGTTGACCTTGGTTATTATGATCAGATGGCAGAAGTTGGCGGGATTTCAAGAACGGGTTGGCAGTTTCGTTTGCTAGGAGATGCCGAATGGGGAAAAGCAAGTGGCGCAACAAAACCCACGGGCGACGTGCTGCTTCGTGTTTTCGTGCCGAACGCAAGAGCTTTACACCACGGATATCATCTCAACATAAATCACATGGGATTGCGTGACAAAGAATACACAGATGCAAAACCAGCAGGAACAATACGTTTTGCATTTTGTGGCGGTTCGTATGTGATGGGTCCCGGAGTAGAAAAAGAAGTTACGTTTGAAGCATTGGTGGAAGAGTGGCTGAATGATTCCTTAAAAAAAGCAGGCGCAGGAAATCTTGAAATTCTTAATTTTTCCAATGGCGGATATTTATTGCCGCAAGCCGTAGAACTCTGCCGCAAAAAAATATTTCAATACGAACCTGATTACGTTTTTTACTTTGCACATCCGGGTGAATTAGCATACACACCGAAAAATATTTCACGCCTGCTTGCTTTCGGAGTTGACCTTTCGGAGTTCCCGGAATTTCAACGCGTCATTGACGAAACCGGCCTTAAACAATCCACTTCCCGTCTTGAAATGATGAGTAAGATGGAGCCCTACCAGGAAGAACTGCTGCGCTGGGGTTATCATGAAATTACTACTCTTTGTAAAGCACACCATGCGCAACCTGTCTGGGTATTTTTCCCAACGACCACTGACGGCGATACCCGGGCAGAATTTTTAAGGCTCAGCAAGATCGCAGAAGAATATGGTTTTATTGTACTCGATCTTTCCGGAGTTTATGCTGGCCACAATGCTTCCTCTATTCAGAATTCAGAAGCAGATTCACATCCGAATGCGATCGGACATAAATTAATTGCCCTAAGATTAGAAGCGGAGATCAGGAAGAAAATTCTTGTGCGGGAAAAATAAAAGGATAAAAAAAGAGGGACGAGGGGACGAAAAAAAAAGGGACTGATAACAAATTACACTGCAAAGCAAAATTACATTCCTGCTTCCTGCCGCCATTTTTCCCGTCCTCCTTACCCGTCCCACGCCCCTCGTCCCACTTTTTTCCGTCCCCTTTTTCTTTTATATTTGATGATGGAAACCGCACAAAATATCAATACAATTGTCCGCAAATTTATTATCGATAATATTTTCGCAGGCGTTGATGATGGTCATGTAAAAGACGACACATCACTCATCAAAACACGCACAATGGATTCTATTGTTGCATTGAAGCTTGTTTCACATCTCGAAGAAAAATTCGGGATTGAATTTGAAGCGCATGAAGTAGACCAGGATAATCTCGATTCAATCGAAACAATTGTTGCGTTTGTGCAAAAGAAAATGAAGTGAGCCCAAGATTAGAAGAGCTGTTTTTTCAATCTGCAGAACATTCAGGCCCGAACACCGCGCTGGAAACGTTGGCTGGCGAAACTATTTCTTATGAAGATCTTGCAAAGCTTGTAGAAAAAAAAGCTGCCGTGCTTTCTTCCAATGGTATCGGCAAAGGTTGTCGCGTGGTAGTGATGGCTCCGAAAACTATTCCGGCTATTGCAGCTTTTCTTGCCATTCTTAAAACAGGCGCCGCTTACATTCCTATCGATATCGAAACGCCTGTAGAGCGATTGCAATTAATTTTGAGAAACCTTGATCCGCACGCTTTCATTGCTTACGCCAAAAATTTCCCTTCCGACATTCCATGCCAGCAACAAATGATGTCGACACCAAGTGAAGATGGATTGTCAATCACTTTTCTCACCGCTGAAAATCATACCGAAGACCTCGCATACATTCTTTACACTTCCGGATCAACAGGTCCGCCGAAAGGAGTTTGTATTACGCATGAAAATGCCCGCGCATTTACGGATTGGTGTCTCGATACTTTTTTCCTGAGCAGCAATGATCGTTTCAGTTCTATTGCGCCTTTTCATTTTGACCTTTCGGTGTTTGATCTTTACGTTGCATTCGGATGCGGCGGTACAATTCTGCTGATCGATGATGCGACAATAAAAAATGCCCACCTGCTTGCGGAATTGCTGGCGAATAAAAAGATCTCCGTCATCTACGCAACACCAAGTTTGCTCAGCCTGCTTTTGAATTTCGGGAAAATTGAAAAACACAATTTCTCTTACCTGCGACTTGTGCTTTTTGCAGGAGAAATTTTCCCTGTTCAGTATTTGCATAAGCTGATGAACAGCTGGAGTAATGCAACGTTTTTCAATTTGTACGGACCAACAGAAACGAATGTCTGCACCTGGTACGAAATTCCGCAGCCGATTGATGAGGAAAGAAACGATCCTTACCCGATAGGAAAAGTTTGTCCGCAGTTACAGGGAAAAATCTCTCTTGAAGGCGAATTGTTGATTGCAGGTCCGAATGTCACAACTGGTTATTGGCAACGGCCTGACCTGAATGAAAACTCTTTCATTGATCAGGAGGGAAAACAATTCTACAAAACCGGTGACCGCGTAGAGATGAATGAAAATAATGAGCTCGTTTATTCCGGCCGTATCGATCGCATGATAAAAAAACGCGGGTATAGAATTGAACCGGAAGAAATTGAAACTGTTTTGCTCCGACATCCCGACGTGCTCGAGGCTGTTGTAATCGCAGGAACGGATGCTGATGCGTATACTTTTTTACGCGCATTCATAGCACTGCGACCTAAAACAGAAACAACAGCATTCACAATAAAACAACACTGTCTTGAATTGCTTCCGGCATATATGATTCCCGAACAAATAAATTTTCTGGAATCATTACCCAAAACCTCCAGCGGGAAAATTAACCTTAAACAATTGGAAAGCCATTAATCTTATAAACGCTTGTCTTTTTTTTGGATGACGAGCAGGAAAAACAGGGGCTGGCGGCAGGAAAAAAATAAGGTTAAACTTCTTGCCCCAAATAAAGTAGTTGCTAATATTTTATCTCCCTTCAGCCCTCAAAGAAATGAAGCAATAATTTTCCTGCCGCCTGCCGCCTTTTTGCCTGCCCCTTATTCCTCTTTTTCTCCAAAATAAACTTCCAGGTGAAGCGATGATGATCCCTTTCCGCCACTTTCATGCAGTCTGATAAATAACGTTTTCCCTTTATCCATTTCCCATTCTGCATTGTAATAAATATCATCGAAAGAAAAAGCAGTGGGTACTTTTTTCACCGGCACATAAGCATCTGTTGGCGGTACTTGTAATACAGTTGCTGCGCCGTATGATTTTTGTTCTTCGTCAAGGAATTGTTGCGCCTTTTTCAATAAGATGGGATAAGCGGCTTTATTGGTACTTCCGTATGAATCTCCATTGTAGCTGTCGAATGTAAAACCGGCAAGCACATTATCGACAAACCAAAAATGCCATTCAGAATCACGACCACCAAGCGTATCATTCATCATCCAGCAATCCGGAAAATCTTTTACCTGTGAGGCAAGAGCAGGCATCAAAGCACGGAATTGATTTTTTGTAATTCCAATTTCAAAATCAATACGAAGTTTGGACCACTTTCCTTCAGCAAAGATTTCCAGCACATAAGCAGAACTATTCTTTTTCTTTTCACGCGAATTCACAGGAGCATTAATCATATTCAAAACTTCAATCTCTTTCCGTACCGTTACTGATATATGTGCGTCCGGCTTTTCCCATATCGCATAAAAAGAATTCGGCTCATTGGTTGTTGTAGCTCTTGGATTTACTTTTCCTTGTTTTGAAGGCACGCCGAAAACATCAGAATAATGTCCGGCCAATTCTTCAGCTGCACGCACAAGCCGGATATAATCAGCACTGTCAGCTTTTGGAAATTCTGCACCAGGTCCGCTAAAAGGTATTGAATGAAAAACATACCGCTTCACAGAATCCTTCACCACTTCATAGCGGGATTCGCCCTTTACGCCAATGATCGTATCGGTCTTATAAATATCACTGGTCATCGCTGCAAGATCCGGAACAGCAGAAGGAAAGTTTTTATGAAATTCATCCATGCGCATTCCGGGATGAAGCTTATCGAGCTGCGCATTCAGCATGAATGGCAACATAAAAACGAGCACTAGCAGATTTTTTTTCATCGGAAGAGAAATCGAGGCATCAATATTACAATAAATCCCAACAAGGAATTACCTTAGAGCGTTAAGATTATCTATCTGCCAGATTATGCATTTTAATTTAAGTGAGCGTGAATCCGAATTACGTAAAGCGGCTTTTGAAGCAGGAATTTTATGTCATTCTTTATCTTTTACAGAATGCTGGAAAATTGCCGCAACGCAAGGGCTTGTGGCTTCCGTAGTTTCACCGGATTTTGGCGGATCCGGGCTAAATGCTGTTGAAACGGCACTTTCCATTGAAGGATTTTCTGAAGGTTGCAAAAATGGCGGATTCACTTTTTCGATGTCAGCGCATTTACTTGCTGGTTTGGTTCCGGTTGTAAAACACGCCTCCGAAGATATTAAACGAAGAATCCTGCCGAAGGTTGTGGCCGGCGAATATATTCTTGCAAATGCAATGACCGAAGCCGGTTCTGGCAGCAATGCATTCAAAATGAAAACAACAGCAAAAACAAATGGCGATCAGTTTATAATTAACGGGAATAAAATATTCTGCACCAATGCTTCCATCGCAAGTGGAATTTTAGTTTATGCGCTGACAGATGAAACAAAAGGTTTTTTCGGTGGCATCACTTGTTTCCTTCTTGAAAAAGATAAGCACGATTATACTTGCGGAAAACCTATTCATAAAAACGGCTTGCATGATTCGTCGTTATGTGAAGTTTTCCTGAATGATGTGGCTGTATCAAAAGAAAATATCATTGGCAAAACGGGTTCCGGCGTAATGGTATTTCTTGAATCAATGAATTGGGAACGCACCGTGATGTCGGCCATGCACGCAGGAACGATGATGCGTCTTTGTTCGCTTTCACGCGATTATGTAAAAGCGCGGATGCATGGAGAAATTGCATTGGAAAAACACCAGGCCGTACAATTCCGTATTGCAGAAATGTATTTGCATACAGAAATCTGCAGACTGCAAGTGTACAAAGCAGCAAAAATGATCGATGCAGGCATGGATGTCACTGCGGCGGCGGCACGTGCGAAAGTTTTTTCCAGTGAAGCATTAAATTCCGTTGCAAAAGAAGCGCTTGTATTACACGGAGCAAATGGCTTTACTTCTGATTATGGAATCGGAGAAATTCTTGCCGATGCACAAGCTGCGTTGATCTATTCGGGACCTAATGATGTACTGCGGAATCTGATTGCGTCCAGGCTTTAGGTAATGTTTTAATTTGAAAATTTAATTCTCTCTTACCTAATCCCATTTAAAATCAGAATAAATAATCAGCGCAATCTGCGGCAAAACGAAACTGCTTTCACAGACTAAGCAGATTTCACAGATTAAAGAAAATGATTATTTAAACTGCGCTTCCAGCGCTTCAATTCAGTCCTGAATTTTCCAAAATATTACCTACTTTAGAAACGGCTTAACACACCTCCTCTATGTCAGGCAAAATTTACGATTTCATCATTATTGGTGGCGGCCCTACCGGCTCATCTGCTGCCATTTACCTCCGAAGAAAAGGCTACAGCGTGCTTGTACTCGAAAGAGAAAAATTCCCGCGTCAGCATGTAGGCGAGTCGTTACTTCCCTTTTGTTACCCGCTTTTCAAAGAGCTGGACATGCTGGAAGAAATGGAAAAAAGATTTGTCCGCAAACCCGGTGCACGTTTTACCAGTCACGATGGAAAATCGAGCTCCACCTGGTGCTTCAAAAATATTATTCCTGACGAATCTTATCTCTCCTTCCACGTTGTCCGTGCCGATTTTGATAAGATGCTGCTCGACCGCGCAAGAAAAGCAGGTGCAGAAGTAAAAGAGCTTGCAAAAGTAGAAGCCGCACATTTGGATAACCCGGATGAAATTGTAGAAGTGGAAGTTGCTGAAGATGGTGGCATAAAACAAACGTACAGAGCTAAGTTTCTCATTGACGCAAGCGGACAAGATACTTTTCTGGCACGCCGCTTCGGAGATAAAAAAACATACAAAGAATTAGACCGTATCGCATTCCTTACTCATTGGAAAGGCGCAAAATATACACAAGGAATTGACGTCGGACTTTTACAGATCGTTTATTTACCTGAACACAAAAGCGGTTGGTTCGGCATTCAGCCAGTTGGGAAAGACCGCATCAGTGTCGGACTGATCATT
>JBDSHN010000112.1:0-25316 GCA_039918435.1 Bacteroidia bacterium
TTGCTTTTTCTTTGATCTGGCGAACGCGCTCACGGGTGAGGTCAAATTTCGCGCCGATCTCTTCCAGTGTCAATCCGTGCTGGCAGCCGATTCCGAAGAACAGCTTGATCACATCACGTTCACGCTCTGTCAATGTTGCAAGTGAACGTTCAATTTCTTTTTGCAAAGATTCGTTCATCAGCAAACGATCGGCACGTGGTGAATCGTGGTTCACAAGAACGTCGAGCAGGCTGTTATCTTCACCATTCAGCAAAGGCGCATCCATAGAAACGTGGCGGCCGGAAACACGCATGGTGTCGGCTACTTTGTCTTCCGGAAGCTCAAGCACAACTGAAAGTTCTGCTGCTGTTGGTTCGCGTTCAAATTCCTGCTCAAGGCGGGAATACGCTTTGTTGATTTTATTCAAAGATCCAACCTGGTTCAAAGGCAGACGAACAATACGCGACTGCTCAGCTAATGCCTGGAGAATTGATTGACGAATCCACCATACGGCGTAAGAGATAAATTTAAAACCACGTGTTTCATCGAAACGACGCGCAGCTTTAATCAGACCGAGGTTTCCTTCATTAATTAAATCGGGAAGACTCAATCCCTGGTTTTGGTATTGTTTTGCAACAGAAACGACGAAACGTAAGTTAGCTTTTACCATTTTAGCTAATGCACGCTCATCTCCATCACGAATTTTCTTTGCCAACACAACCTCTTCCTCCGCAGTAATAAGGTCTTCGCGACCAATTTCCTGGAGGTATTTGTCGAGAGAAGCGCTTTCGCGGTTCGTGATCGACTTGGTAATCTTTAGTTGTCTCATAGTTTTATTTTTAGTCCATCCACTCAAAAACCGGCAGCACGTAAGGTTGGGTCGTTTACAATTCCGGCGCAAAGGTAAGGCCTCTGAAATCGGAACACAAGTATTGACGTAATCTTTTTACAACAAAACGTTAACCTGCTCAAAATCTTGTGATAACGCTGCTCACTTCTCGATCAATGGCAATTATTGATCGACGAACGCATCACATTCCGAAAGCATAATAGGCCCTTGATCCATTCGGGTATACGCCTTCAATTAAAATTCCTCCTTTCTTGCTGTCCAATATCCTTTTTAATTCTTCCGGACTACTCACTTTATTTTTGTCAACGCTCGTAATAATAAAACCTTCACGAATGCCTGAATTTCGGAGCTTACCTGCTTCCAGCTTGCTTACACGAAGTCCGTTTTCAACATTCAAGCGCTTCATGTCTTCAGGTGCAATGGTTTCGAATGTTGCCCCGAGGGTTTCAGCTTCATCCGTTTTATCGTTCTTTTTCAATAACGCAGCAGAATTGTTTTTATTTTTTAATACAACATTTGCCGTCTTTTCTTTTGAACCGCGTGAAAAAGTGATTGCTACTTTATCACCCGGACGAAAGTGATTGATCTGCTCCTGCAATTCAGGAACGTTATTCACTTCAACATCCCCGACGCGGGTAATTACATCCCCACCTTCTATTCCGGCATCAGCAGCAGAACCACCGTCAATTACTCCTTCTACATAAACACCGGCAAACTTGTTGAGGTTCTTTTCCTTCACCAACGCAGCATTCACATCCCGGATATTTACACCGAGATATCCACGCTGAACGGTGCCGAATTCCATAAGATCAGCAACAACTTTACGCACCAGGTTCACCGGAATTGCAAACGAATAACCCGCAAAGGAACCCGTCTGTGAAGCGATAGCCGAATTAATACCAATGAGTTCTCCATTGGTATTGACAAGCGCACCACCGGAATTCCCCGGATTGACTGCAGCATCTGTCTGAATAAAAGATTCTACCGCTCCTGCCCCGCTTCCATTGGAAGAAATCAAGTTTATATTTCTTGCTTTCGCGCTTACAATTCCGGCAGTTACAGTCGAGTTCAGGTTAAACGGATTTCCAACCGCCAGCACCCACTCGCCTACCTGCACAGCATCCGAATTACCATAAGCGACAAAAGGCAGATTAGTTTCATTGATTTTTATCACTGCAAGGTCTGTGTTAGGGTCGGTTCCAATAACTTTGGCTTCATAAGTCCTTTTGTCATTTAAAGTGATGGAAATATTGTCAGCGTTTTCTACAACGTGATAATTTGTCACGATGTAACCATCATTGGAAATAATTACGCCTGAACCAGAAGATTCCTGTTCACGCGGAACGACCTGCATACCATTTCCGCCCCCGAAAAATCCCTGGAACGGATCGTAATAGGTTTGATTGGAGGTGAATTTTGTGGTGACATGCACAACCGCATGAATGGTTTGATCAGCAGCTGCGCGAAAATCAACAGGTCCGGAAGCGCCGCCTAAAGCAGCAAAATGCGTCTGCACCTTTTGTTTCGCATCATCTGCAAGTGGTTGAGTGTTAAAAAATAAATTGTTAAGACCGAGGGCAGCTGCGCCACCCATAACAGCAATTGCTAATGTGCTGATAAACCTTTTCATTTTTCGTCGCGTTTTGAGAGTTAATAAAACCAGTAAAAGTTCAACTATACTAACAGCAAAAATCATACAGAAAGTATCGGTGGCAGTGGTTTTAACAACATTTATGGATGGATGATGTCGGTGACCGGAGGAATTTAATGTCTGCCGCGGCGGACATTAAATTCTCCTTTTATAAGATGTCTCCATTTTACTAACTTTGCTTCCTGCCAATTTGCCTATGAAAGTCCGTTCCCGTTTTGCCTATTTCCGCGATAAGTTCCAGGTTTTTATCATTGGACTGTTATTCGGCCTTGTGATTGGCGGTGGTTTTTTTGTGCTTAAACTCGACCAATACGTCAGGGAATTATCGTTTTATAAATCGCTGACAGAAAAAATCAATAAAACTGCAGAAGTAAGTCCGGAAGAAAATCAGGAAGAGGAAAAAGTGAAGCCGATAAAAGTGAAGAAAGAAATTCCTGCTTCATCTGCCGAAATTGCGACGGAAGAAACGCAAACCAGCCTTGATTCTCTGCCTGCGGTTTACACAGGAAATAAAAATAACGCTGAGATTGTTGTCCGTAAAGATGAACAGCTTGCTGAAAAAACATATATGGTTATCAATATCGATACGCGCAGATCCGATAGTCTTTCTCCAAGGGAAATTGCGCCGGGCAGTCTTGCGGTTGAATTCTGGAAATCACCTTTGAATTATCACGGTTATAAATTCGTGCGCAACAAGCTTGTTCTTTTCGGCTATGGCGACCAGGATCTTGTTTCGGTTTTTAAAGTGGATAATACCACGGTGCTGAAATGTCTCACCGGTGTTTTCCGTATTGAACCGACAACAGAATTTCACCAGCTCGAACGTATCACCGACGAAAACACGCTTTCAAAACTTCAATGAAGCGACCCTTTTACAAATACGAAGGCACAGGAAATGATTTCATCTTGTTTGATGATCGTGAAAATTCATTCGACGCTTTCAATGTAAAGCTCATCGCGCATTTGTGTGACCGTCGTTTCGGAATCGGTGCTGACGGATTAATGCTGCTGCGGAATAAACAAGGCTACGATTTCGAAATGGTTTATTTCAATTCGGATGGAAATGCGAGTTCGATGTGTGGCAATGGCGGAAGATGCATCTCACGTTTTGCGTTGGATATTGGTGCAATAAAAAAACATGAAGTCACATTTTTAGCTGTCGATGGCGAACATAAATCCATTATCGGTCCGGAAACGGTGAAGCTGAAAATGAATGACGTAAGCGAAATAGAAAAGGGCAAAGATTTTTTTTACATGAACACCGGCTCACCGCATTATGTAACATTTAATAATAAAGTCAGAGTGATGGATGTGGTGACAGAAGGAAAAAAGATCCGTAACAGCGATCGTTTCGTGAAAGAAGGAACGAATGTAAATTTTGTTGCGCTTGATAACGGGGGGATTTTTGTTCGTACTTATGAGCGTGGCGTGGAAGATGAAACGCTTTCCTGTGGCACGGGCGTAACAGCATGCGCACTGGCTGCAGCATTAGAAGGAGTTGCATCAACAAATGAAAAATGCCTTGTCAGTACGCGCGGGGGAAATCTTTCTGTGCATTTCAAACGTGATGGAAATGATTTTACAAATGTGTGGCTGGAAGGTCCGGCTACTTTTGTATTTAAGGGAGAGATTGAATTATAAATATTCAAAAAAATATTAAGTGAGCGCAATTAACAGCATATCAAATTCAGATCGGATTAATTACCTCAACATTGGTCTGATGGCACTTTCTGTTGCAGTAGCTTTTATTGTTCCGTTCGAATTATTCCTGTTTTCTTACGCCATACTTGGGCCGGCGCATTACCTCACCGAGATTTCCTGGCTGCATGAACGTAATTATTTCACCAAAGGGAAAAAAGATTTCATCATTCTCTGTGTTGCCGGCATATTGCTTTTCCTCGCTATTTATATTGACAAAGTTTTTCCTGATTTCCATCTCTATGGCACAGAGCCCGGTTCAAATACACAGTCCAATTTTACAACAGCGCTCGTGTTCATTGCGTTCTTTGCTTCACTCGCTCTTGTTATTTTTAAATCAACATTTTACCGTTTAATCGCGTTTATCGTTATTCTTGCCGCATCATTGCTTGCCAACAAAGGAGTGATTTTCTTCTCTGTATTTCTTCCAACTCTGATACATGTCTATCTTTTCACCGGCCTTTTTATGTTTTACGGTGCGTTAAAAGGAAAAAGCATAAGCGGCTACATCGCCTGCATTTTGTTTGTGCTTTGTCCGCTCTTTTTCATTTTCATTCATCCCGATATTAATTTTATCACGACCTACGCAAAAACAACATACCCCAGCTTTCACGCTGTTAACTTTTATTCTTTGAATGTATGGGACAGCAGCGCTTATCCAGCTCCGCCGTTCCATTCAAAGGAAGAGCAGGATTTCATCTTTCAATCCACTTATAATTCGAAGGTTGGTCTTGCTATCATGCGGTTTATCGCATTTGCATACACGTACCATTATCTCAACTGGTTTTCGAAAACATCAGTCATCAAATGGCATCAGATTCCTAAAAAACGTCTCGTCATTATCGGTGTGCTCTGGGTTGCCTCAATCACATTTTATCTTTACAATTATATGTGGGGATTCAATGTGCTATTCCTGCTCAGTTTCTTACATGTGTTCCTCGAATTTCCGCTTAACCACGTCACCTTCATTGGTATTTTTAAAGAGATCGGATCGCGTATAGGAGGTGGAAATGCTCCTGTTCCTGTAAAAGGTAAAAGAAAGTAACTGTGAAAAATTTCGTCCTGAATACTATTCTTCCCGGCGGCGACAAAGATTTCCAGGAAGGAATTTACATTATCCTATTTAATGCAACAAGCACTCCTCCTCACCTGTTGCTTGCTGTTGACGGAAAAATTTATTCGATTACAGATTCCGGCAGGCAGATGGGAAGTCCTTTGGAAAAACTTCTTTTATTTATCAAAAGAAAAAACATTCCTTCAATTTTTGTCGAATGGAAAACGAGCAATGTTGAATCAATAGAAAAAATAACGAAAGAACAATTCTCCAGGTACGAGCGTGTGGTTGAAGGAAAAATTTCCTGTCTTTTTCCGATTCGTGATGTTGTTGCGGCTGTTCTGGGGAATGAAATGAGGCAGGCGAATTTTATTTTTGAATTGCTGCCATTGATGGAAAAGGTGAATGCAACAGGTGACATTTTTGAATTGAATATGGCAGACACTATAACAAAAGGAAACTTTAAGCTATTGACATATACTAAGGAGCAATTGAGCACAGCGTTGCAATCTGCTTCTTTAAAATAGAACGCGGATCGGACGGATTGAACGGATAAAAGAAATCAAGCAGTAACTTATTCCTAACATCACCAACACTAAAGGATTTCCGATTTAAAAAAGTAATTTCCACAACAACAACAACAACAACAACAACAACAACGAACAACAAGTAACAAGTAACAAACGATAAACAACAATCACTTTTTCCTATTACCTTTAACCATGATTCAGGTTAAGCTTCTTCTTGGTGAACGCATCCGTCTTCGTGCGCTTGAGCCGCAGGATGTGGAAACACTTTACAAATGGGAAAACGACACCGCGATCTGGGTGGCTTCTCATACGCAAACTCCATTTTCGCGTTTTGTGCTGGAGCAATACATCGCACAATCGCATCTGGATCTTCATACTAATAAACAATTGCGTTTGATGATCAGCACGAAAGATGGTATTGATGTAGGCGCAATTGACCTGTTTGATTTCGATCCGCAGCACCAGCGAGCTGGAATCGGAATTCTCGTTGCCGAAAAAATGGATCGTGGAAAAGGTTATGCGACCGAAGCTTTAAACCTGCTTATTCAATATTGCTTTCACCAGCTTCACCTGCACCAACTGTATGTGAATGTTACGGTTGATAATGAAGAAAGCATTCATCTTTTCAAAAAACATCATTTCGTTATTACAGGAATCAAGAAAGAATGGATTCGTGTTGGTGATGGTTTTGTAGATGAACTTTTGATGCAGCTGATCAGAAAAGGACACTGAAAAAGAATGTACAAATTTGTTAATGTGCAAATTTGCCCGGGTTTAATTATTTTCTTTCTGCCACCTGCCACCTTTTTTGCCTGCGCCTTTCCTCTTACCTTTATATTCTCATCCAGGTAAAAATGCTCCTTAAACGGAACTCCATCCGTATTCCCCTCATTTTATTTCTCTTTTTGGGAATTGCATACACCGCGTCTTATTGTGGCGGTGAAGCAACGAGAAAAACGCAAGTCGATTCTACACCAGCATTTCTTTACCTGAATCATGATACTGCTGTGCATTATGTGGGTATGCAGGCGTGCCGAAAATGTCATGAGAATATTTATGCGACATTCATTCACACGGGCATGGGACAATCCTTCGACCGTGCGACGAAAGAAAAAAGCAAAGGTGTATTCGGGAAGGAATCTTTGATTCACGACGATTCGAATAATATGTGGTACCAGAGTTTTTTCCGCGATAGTATTATGTTCATTAAAGAATTTCGTCTCGAAGGAAAAGACACTGTTTATTCACGCACTGAAAAAATTGATTACATCGTTGGTTCTGGTCAGCATACGAATTCTCATATCCGCAATGAAAACGGTTATGTTTTTCAAATGCCAATGACCTTCTACGCGCAAAAAGGACATTGGGATCTTCCTCCCGGATTTGAAAATGGTTTTAATTCGCGCTTCGAAAGAAAGATAGGGCTGGAATGCATGAGCTGCCATAATGCACTTCCTGAATTTGTAAAAGGCTCTGAAAATAAATTCACGCAGATTCCGAATGGAATAACCTGTGAACGTTGTCATGGCCCGGGATCATTGCACATCGCACAGAAAGAAGCAGGAAATATTGTCGACACATCAAAATACATCGACTACACAATTGTCAATCCGGGAAAACTTTCTCCTGACCTGCAATTCGATGTTTGTCAGCGTTGTCACTTGCAGGGAAATGCAGTGGTCATGCCAGGGAAATCTTTTTTCGATTTCCGTCCGGGAATGGTTTTGTCTGATTACCTGACCGTCTTCATGCCGAAATATGAAGGAATGGAAGATCAGTTTATCATGGCTTCGCACGCGGAACGATTAAAAATGTCGCAATGCTTTTTGGTGACACAAGCGCGAACACTAGGAAATACAACTGATTCACTTCGTCCGTATAAAGAATCTTTCACGTGCGTTACGTGCCATAATCCACACGTGTCGGTGAAAGAAACTGCAAATGAGAATTTCAATAACGCATGTAAAAGTTGTCACGGAACAAATAAAAGCAAACTGGAAAAATGTTCCGACACACCTGCTCATCTCGCTGCCGCAGATAATAATTGTGTAAGCTGTCACATGCCGCGTTCGGGTGCAATTGATATTCCACACGTAACGGTGCACGATCATTTCATCCGCAGGCCTACAGAAAAGAAAAATGCAACGAATGAAGTTGCAGGCGTAAAAAGATTCCTTGGCCTTTACGCGGTCAATGATAAAAATCCGGCGCCGAAAATAAAAGCACGTGCTTACCTGCAGCAATTTGAAAAATTTGAGCACGATCCGCAGTTTCTGGATTCCGCTAAAAAATATTTGCCTGAAAATTCCACTGCTGCGGTTCGTTCCAATTTCAGCGACCTTGTGCATTATTATTACCTGAAGAATGATTTCGCAGGGTTGAAAAGCCTGACGGAAAGAGCAGGACGTACATTTGTTGCAGACAGCCTGCTCATCCATCCTTCA
Source organism: Bacteroidia bacterium (assembly GCA_039918435.1). GTDB lineage: Bacteria > Bacteroidota > Bacteroidia > Palsa-965 > Palsa-965. The sequence goes on from JBDSHN010000112.1 coordinate 8,207, forward strand.
TTTGATAATGCAGATGCATGGACTTCTTACCGTGTCGGTGAAGCATTTTTTAAATCGGGTGATCCGGTAACGGCGGAATTTTTTTATAAAAAGGCCGTTGATCTTGCGCCTTTTCTTCCCGATTTCAGAAGTAAATATGCATTAGCACTTGCGACACAACAAAAGAAATTTGAAGCGCGTGCACAATACCAGCAAGTGATTGATGAATATCCTGAATTTGTTCCGGCACTAACTAATCTTGGTTATTTATGGCTGGAAGAAAAAGATGATGTAAAAGCTGAAATGTATTACAACAAAGCGCTTGCATTAAATCCGGATGATGAACAAGCGTTGATGAATAAAGCGGGCCTGTATATTTACCGCAATAATTATTCTGAAGCATTAAAATATGTGGAACGTACTTTAAAAGTAAATCCTGCCAACAACCAGGCACTACAGTTAAAACAACAATTACAGCAATTAAAATAATTTCATTCCCCGTGAAAAAGAAAATCATCTTAGCATTTCTGATCCTTGTGCTTGGCCTTGCAGCAGCAGGCGGTTATTGGTTCTGGCAAATTTATTATCGTCCCAATGTTCACCTCGTGGATCACAATTCAGAATTTCTTTTTGTGCGCACGGGAACCACGATGCCGGAATTACTTATGCAGCTCAGGGAATCGAAGATCGTAGAAGACACAGCTTCTTTCTCATTGATCACAGAGTTGAAAAAATTTAAAACGCCTAAGCCCGGACGTTACCGGATCAAAGACGGAATAAATAACCAGGAACTGGTGAACATGCTGCGCGCGGGATTGCAGGAGCCGGTAGATTTTTCGTTCAATAATATTCGCACAAAAGAAAAACTTGCGAGTCGTGTTGGTGCAAAGCTGGAAGCAGATTCATCCACGTTTTTATTGCTGCTGAATGATGCAGGATTTCTCAGCAAATATGGATTGACGCCGGAAAACATCATGACGCTCTTTATTCCGAATACGTATGAATTGAATTGGAATACCAGCGAAGAGCAGTTTTTTGAACGGATGTCGAAGGAATATAAAAAGTTTTGGACAGATGAAAGGAAATCAAAAGCTGCTGTCATTCCTTTATCGCAATCGGATGTAATTATTCTTGCTTCCATTGTAGAATCGGAGCAGATGAATGATCATGCCGAGCAGGCGATCATTGCAGGGCTTTACATTAACCGTTTGAGAAAAAGAATTCCATTGCAGGCCGATCCGACATTGATCTTTGCGCTCGGTGATTTTTCTATTCTGCGTGTGCTGGATGAAGACAAAAAAATTAATTCGCCTTACAACACATACATGTATGCCGGCCTTCCTCCCGGCCCGATACGAATTCCATCTACCGCTGCAGTTGATGCTGTTTTAAATTATTTCAAAAGCGATTACATCTACATGTGCGCTGAATTCGGAACAGGGCATAATAAATTTACTGCCGATTACAATGAACATTTGCGAAATGCGAAAGCGTTTACCAATGCATTGAATAAAGCGCAGATTAAAAGGTAGAAAGCTGGAATGCCATTCGTAACCCTGGTTATCATTTTTCAAATAATTATACATTTATAAGATTGAATGCTTTGTAAATGAAGCATTTCGCCCGCGTTTTTTCATTTAGTGGTTAATCACTAAAATTATCGGATAGTAAACGTTACTTTTGCAAACCCAAAAAAACGAGTGAAGTAAAACTAAACAACCCAATCAAACTAACTAATGAAAAAAATTACAAGACTTTTTGTTACCGCCTTCATTTTAATTGCCTCCGTTTGTGGCAATGAAATGAAAGCACAGACGTTCAACCAGACAAGCCTTTACGACACGCTTACAAGTACGCCCGACACCCTTAACTGGACAATTGCTTCTACCTCCAATTTTGCTTTCGGAACTGCAACCCTGACAGTTTATTACGAAGGTGATTTCGGTGCTTCGTCAGAATTTATTTCTATTTATGATGAAAACGGAATTTTAATCGGAGCTACACATGCTTATTTTGACGGCAACGATTGTATGCCAGATTCTGCAACACTCACATTTCCTGCTTCAAGAATCAATAACTGGCTTGCTGATAACCTGATCAGCTTTTCAGGTATTTCTTCAGTTGATGTGGATTTATTCTGCAACGCCAACCATGCTCGTGTGAAGCTGGTGTATAATTATTGTACTTCCGGTCCTGTTGCATCACTTTCTATTCCTTCAACTACTTTTTGTTCGGTTGATGCACCAGTTGCACTTACTTTTTCACCGGCGGGCGGAACTCTCAGCGGCTCCGGTATTTCAGGAACAAACTTCGACCCTTACGGATTGATGCCTGGCAATTACACACTTACTTACACCTATACAAATCCTTCGGCGTGCGTTACAACATCAGAAGTTTATGTAACTATCAACGAAGGACCGTATGTTTCTTCAATTTCTGCAGATACAATTTGTCCGTTCAATAATTCAACTTTTACTGTTGAAGGAACCGGTCATATTGTCTGGTTCAGCGATGTAAATCTCACCAACGCACTTGATACAGGAAATACATTTACCACACCACCGCTTTCGGCAACAACCACATATTATGCTGCATCTGCAATTTATGATGATTATTTTATGATCACTTCTATGACGGACATGGACAGTGTTGTGATTGATCATGATTCAATTACCGGAGATGACCGCGGCGGAATGGCTGTAACGATGACCAATGTGTATATCGTTGGTGATGATTTTACGGGTCGTTTTGATCTTAACCTGCAGAATCCTGTTCGTCTTCCGCGCATGGATGGCCTGGTAAGTGATCTTGAAACAGGAACACTTTACACCTTGTACAATCCGATTACAGGAATTCCTGATGCAAACGTTATCGATTCTATGTATGTAACAGAATTACGTACGCTGGATGCAAATCTTGCGCTTACTGCCGGTGTAATTACCTTGTCCGATTCCATCCCATTTGGCTGGGACAGTAATTTCAACTATGAAAGCGGAATTTTTGCCGGTCACGGATTTATTATTCTTTACAGTTCACCGCGCAACACATGGTATGTGATCGATCTGCAGGATGGTGTTGTTACTGAATTGGGAACTCTTGCAAACCCGGAATTTTATTACAGTGAAACATGGTCTGTTACCGGAGTTGCAGAATTTAACGGCACTGCTTATTCAGTACTTTTCCGTGACGAAAACGATGATAACATTCACCGTCGAGTGCTTCCTGCTCAACCAACAACCATCGCTTTCCCTTTCACAAATCTTTCTGACCTTGCGAGCTTCACTTACGCACCATGGAACAATCGCTGGTACTTACACTTCGAAGGTGGCAGCCAGTTTAACGGTAACAGCGAGACACTTGTTTATGCAACAGCAACTGATTCAACAGGCTCTGAAACAAGTGGCGGTTCAATTAATTGCCCGGTTTCTGCAACTGTATTTGTTGATGTTTGTACAGACATAAATGAAACTGCGCAAGCCGGTGTTAATGTATACCCGAATCCGACAAATGGTAATTTCACGATCAGCCTTTCTGATATGGAAGATGCTTTGGTTGAAATCACCGCAATGGACGGCCGACTGGTTTACAGCACACGTTTCACAGGATCAAATACAAAAACAGTTGACCTTTCTACATTGGCAAACGGAATTTACACCATCCACGTAAGCAATGAAACAACGGTATTGACTAAAAAACTGATCAAGCAGTAATCCGATATTATTTCAAAGAAATCCTGCTCCGTTTTCGGGGCAGGATTTTTTATTGGGTACGAATTACCGTTGGATAAGAAATACGATTGGATACGAAATACGATTGAGTACGAATTACGAACCAAAACGAATAGTTACGAATGTCATAAGGGTCGCCTATTCGTAACTATTCGAAACATTCGTAATTCGTACCCAATGGGAATGTTGCTTACCTTTGTAGTTCTCCATGAAATCCTTCAATATTCCTGAATTCTATCGCAGCCCGATTATTTCGAAGCTGAAGGCTATTCGTAAACTGAAGGATCCGAAAAAGCAGGACTTCTCTCCTACTCTGCTTGATTTTGGTCCGGTGAAATTTTTTATTGCCCGCCATTTTGGATTTTGTTACGGTGTGGAAAATGCGGTTGAAATTTCCTTTCGTGCAATAGATGAAAATCCGGGCAAGCGTATTTTTCTGCTCAGCCAGATGATCCATAATCCGGAAGTGAATAACGATCTTGTTTCTCGTGGTGTGAAATTCCTGATGGATACGAATGGGGAACAACTTGTTCCATGGGAAGAACTGAAGCAAGAAGATGTGGTGATTATTCCTGCATTCGGAACGACGCTTGACATTGAGCAGAAAATAAAATCGTTGGGCATTGTCACACGGCAATATAATACAACTTGTCCGTTTGTAGAACGCGTATGGCATAAATCCGAACAGCTCGGCGGCCGCGATTATACTATTGTGCTTCACGGAAAACCAACACATGAAGAAACACGCGCCACATTTTCACAAAGTCTGCCGTTTGGCCCGGTCATCATTGTGAAAGACATGGAAGAAACGATGCTGCTCGGCGAATTCATAAAAGGAAATATGCCGCGCGCAACGTTTGATCAGTTATTCGCAGGACGAACTTCACCTGGATTCGATCCTGAGAAACAATTGCATCGCGTCGGAGTAATTAACCAGACCACCATGCTCGCTACGGATACAGAAGCAATTGCGGATTTTCTGAGAACAGTGATGATCCATAAATACGGTGATGCTGAGATCAAAAATCATTTTGCCGATACGCGCGATACGTTGTGTTACGCCACGAATGAGAACCAGGAGGCCACGTATGCATTGCTGAAACAGGATGCTGACTTAGCAATTGTTGTTGGTGGTTATAACAGCTCCAACACTTCTCATCTAGCAGAATTATGTGATCGAAAATTTGCGACCTATTTTATTAAAGATGATTCTGAAATTATTTCGTCACAGTTGATTCGTCATTTCGATCTGCATTTGCATGATGTGAAAGAAACCACCAACTGGCTGCCAGGTAAAAAGCCGGTGAATATAATTCTCACAAGCGGCGCAAGTTGTCCGGATAGTGTGGTAGATCGTGTGCTGCAGAAAATTCTTGGGATGTTTGAAGATGCAATGTCGCCGGAAGAGGTTTTGAAAATGAATTGATTTAATTCACCAATTAACTCTTTAATCATGAAATTATTTCCATTCAAACCAGATACGACTCTTAACATCACCGCGCTCCTTCTGCGCCTCACTTCCGCTTTGATGATTTCACACGGCTGGAAAAAACTTGCTTCCTTCAGCGAAAAAGCAGATTCATTTCCTGATCCGTTGCATGTCGGGCATACACTTTCATTGTCCCTGACCATCTTCGCGGAATTTCTCTGTTCTATTCTTATTGTCTCCGGACTTTTCACACGGCTTGCAACTATTCCACTCATCATTTGTATGCTCGTCATCATCTTCATCGTTGATAAAGGCCAGCCCTATTTAGAAAGCGAATCAGCCATTTTTTATTGCTTACTTTATTTTGCTATTCTTGTCATCGGTTCCGGAAAATATTCATTGGATAATGCGATCCGAAAAACCTATTAATCCATTTCAATTTTAATATCTGTTTAATCTGCGTAATCTGTGGCCGTAAAAGTTGCCACAGATTACGCAGATGGCGCAGATAAAATTTGGGAAAATGCAAAAGTTAACACTACTGATTTTTTCTGTTTCTGTAATTTCACTTTTGCATTTCTCCTGTTCAGAAGATGCTAAAACCAAAAATGAACCGAATACAAACACTTCAATTCTTACATTTGGTAAAAGCGTAAAAACGAATATCGGAACAACAGGCTTTACAATCGATCTTCCGGAATCGCATAAAATAGAGGAGAAGACCGGGAGTGACTTCAACGTGTATTACATTACTTCATTTGACACGACGTATAATAAAGGCGAAGCAGGAATTTATTTCGGACCTGAGCCTGATGAACACGGTCCTGCAAATATTGTTTCGAAAGAAGAAAGCACCGGTATGCAATTGGGCAAACAATCAAAAACAGTAAAATATACAACCGAAAAATATACATGGGTCGAAACTGTAATTGATGAAAGTGAAGGAAAGAAAATCCAAACCTGGTATTTTGCATTTAATATTTCAGAAATGGAAAAGCTCAGGCAAATGATGAATACCATCTCACGTAAATAATTATGAAACACATTTATTTTTCCTGTATTGCATTCATCTTTTTCTTTTCAACCTCATGTAACGATAATATGGAAAAGAAAAATATTTCTGATTCCATCGCTGTGCATTCAGCCGCTCATGCAGCGCAAACTGAACTGATAAAAAATTATTACCTGTGGTACAACAAGCATTCGGATGAAATAAATGAATTTAACCTCGTGAAAAACTGTCCGAATAATGGTGATACCACGCTGACCTACGCAGTTGATTTCAACGGAACAGAAAAATGGCTGAAAAAATTTCAGTCCAGCGGAATGGTTTCAGAAAATTTTATTTACCACTGGAGAAATTATTTTAAAGAATGCGACGAAGCGCTTCAGGATGAAAAAGCATGGGATGGTCCGCCTGCAGGTTTTGACTATAACCTCATCTATAATTCGCAGGAAGAAAATCCTTCTGATGCAGAATTGAAGAAAGCTGAATTTGTAAGCGCAAAACCACACGGTAGCCAGTTTATTGTCACTGTCGCCATTCCCGGATTTTACGACTCGCTCATTACGCATGTTGAAAATACGCCGGACGGATGGAAGGTCGCTCAATAATTGCAATTCCGAATGGCATGATAAAGAAGATCCTTCTCTATGGTTTATGTCTTGGATTGCTTACGGGCTTATTGAAATGGCTTGAGTACCGTTTCCTGATCGCGACGCATGCTTTTGAAATTTACGCGGGACTGATTGCATTATTTTTTACCGTCCTTGGCGTTTGGGCGGGAAGCAAGCTGATCAAACCGAAAAACGTAAAAGAAATTGTAGTAGTTGAAAAGCTTGTAACGGTAAATGTTCCCCAACCTGCTTTTTTCGAACCTGATCAACCTGAAATTGAAAAAAGGAACATCAGCGCGCGTGAGCTGGAAGTGCTTCAACTGGTGGCCGACGGATTATCCAACCAGGAAATCGCCGATAAATTATTCGTTTCGCTGAACACTGTAAAAACGCATACGTCCAATTTATTTGTCAAGCTGGAAGTCAGCCGGCGCACACAAGCCATTCAAAAAGCCCAATCGCTGCGTATTATTGCATAAACGATAGAATGAATGGACTGAATAGCAGGTAAATCATACTTTCGGGTGATGCATTTTTCCTTTGGGGAACGTTCTTTTGCAGCATATTCACGCAAAACAATTTTAATCTAAAAAATGTTTATGAGAAAAATCGTACTTACCTACGGACTTATTGCAGGCAGCATTATGAGCCTGGTATTCTTAGTGATGCTCGGAATTTTCGGTTGCGATCACATGGAAAGCGGAATGATCATCGGTTATACGACCATGATTCTTGCTTTTACACTCGTCTTTTTCGGAACACGGAACTACCGTGATAATATCCGCAACGGCGTCATCAGCTTTGGCCGTGCATTTGGCGTTGGGCTTCTGATCAGCCTTGTTGCTTCAGTTATATATGTTATCGCGTGGATGATCTTTCAGCATTTCATCATGCCGGATTTCTATCAACAGTATGCCAATGATATGATCAACACCGCTAAAGCATCGGGCGCAAGCGTAAGTGAACTACAGGCAAAACAAACTGAAATGAATTCAATGATTGAAATGGTTAAGAACCCGGTTGTTGTTTTCTTTTACACCCTGCTGGAACCATTACCGCCCGGAATACTCGTTACATTGGTCAGTGCATTTATCGTGAAAAAGAAGACTGCTCCTGCTCTTGAATAAAGTTGATTTTACAAACGAAACATAACTAAATCAAAATGAAAAAACCGGTTTTACTCCTCTTAGCCATTGCAACATCATTCTGTTTTGGTTTTGCATTTAAAGAAATAGTAACAACGCAATCCAGCGACACGTCAACAATGAAGAAGGTAACGGGCATTGGTGGCATCTTCTTCAAGTGCAAAGACCCGAAGAAGATGAGAGAATGGTACGCGGCAAACCTGGGTTTAAATACTAACGATTACGGAGCCGTATTTGAATGGTATCAGGGAGCAGACAGCACGAAAAAAGGATTTACCCAATGGAGTCCGTTTTCTGAAAGAACAAAATACTTTGAACCTTCCACAAAAGATTTCATGATCAATTACAGGGTCGACGATATGGATGCGCTTCTCGGAGAATTGAAAAAAAGCGGCGTAACTATTGTCGACACGGTTCAATCGGTTGATTATGGAAAGTTTGTTCATATTCTTGATGTAGAAGGAAACAAAATTGAACTTTGGGAACCGAATGATATTGAATATGAAAAATTAGGTAAACAAATGGAAAGTAAAACCACAAAATAACCTGTTGGCAAATCAGACGGTAAGCAAATATTAATTAATTAGTTGGGCGTGTTAACGGGCTATTCGCTGCAAGTCCTCGTTTTCATCGCGCAAACCTCTAAGGTTACAGGCGCGCAAAAAGCCACCCGAAACCTTTGAAGTTCCAGCCGCACACTCCGGGCTTTCCACTACTATCCCGCACGCAAAAAAATTGCAGCAAAAAATCCCGATCATTTACGACCGGGATTTGTCAATTTAATATCAAAGGTTTTCTGAGTCTATCTCCGAACTAACTTCTCCGAACTCATCCGCCGCGGCGGACTCAAAACTCAGAACTTTTTCTTTCCGAATTTTTTCTTGCGGTCAGACCCATCGTTGATCAGGCTTTTCCAATCGCCTTCACCGCGGTCCGCTTTATCCGGCTTTCCGAATCCTTTTCCGGGAGTTTCCGAAACCGGGGCAGAACGACGCTGCGGACGATCAGCAGAAGAACCGAATGATTTTTTCTCAAATGGCTTTCTGTCGCCGAATGATTTACGTTCGTATGGTTTATCGGAAGAAGAACCATACGATTTTTTCTCGTAAGGTTTTCTGTCGCCGAATGATTTACGTTCGCCACCGAAACTTCTTTCGCCACCACCAAAACCACCTTCACGGCGCGGACGGCTTTCACGATCTCCGCCGCCACCAGATTCATTTTCGGCCTGGTTCACACGGACTGGTCTGCCTTTGTAATCGAAATCTTTGAACTGGTTCATTACATCCGTCGGCTCCAAACCAATCAGCTGCACGAAAGAGAAATTATGCTTGAGATCAATTTTTCCGATATGTGTACGATCGGTATTCAGGTGATCGCAAAGAATACGGAGCAATTGACCCGGATCAACATTATCCATACGTCCGATGCTGATGAAATACGTGTGTTTATCGCCTGTCGCTTCTTCATAACCGCGCTCAGCACGTTCCGGACGCTCTAAACGCTCGCCGCGCTCACGTGGTTTGGTACTCACGTTAAGATCAGGCGATCTTGAATAATCAGCGAAAAGTTTGGCAAGATTTAATGCCATAAATTTCTCAAGCATTTGTTGTTCTGTCATTTCGCCCATCGCTTCTTTAAGCAAATCAACATATTCAGCAGGAACAACATTATCCGATTTTGTCTCGCGCAACTTGACCGAGAATGAAAGCAATTGATTTTTTAAAACATCAACACCGTCAGGAACTGGTAAATAAATTAATTTTTTCTGTGTGAGTCGCTCAATCACGCGAAGCTTTCCTGTTTCTTTCGCATGCAGGAATACAATGGATATTCCATTCTTCCCTGCGCGACCTGTACGACCGCTTCTGTGTGTATAAGCTTCCGGTTCATCCGGCAACTGGTAATGCAAAACGTGTGTTACATCATCCACGTCAATTCCACGCGCTGCAACATCTGTCGCTACGAGTATCTGAATTGACTTCGTGCGGAAACGTTTCATAACATGGTCACGCGCCTGCTGCGAAAGATCACCGTGAATTGCATCGGCCATGTAGCCATCACGACCTAAATGATCTGCAACTTCCTGCGTTTCCATCTTTGTGCGACAGAAAATGATTCCATAAATATCAGGATGCGCGTCAATCACACGGCGTAATGCGGAATAACGATCACGCGCCTGAACGACACAATAAAAATGATCGATGCGACCATCTGTTTCCTGCGTTCCTTTTACCGTTACAGTAAATGGATCTGTCATGTAGCTTCTTGCGATACGTTCAACGCCGCTCGGCATTGTCGCTGAGAAAAGCCATGTATTTTTTTCCTTTGGTGTTTCAGCAAGGATGGTATCAATTGCTTCACGGAAACCCATGTTGAGCATTTCATCCGCTTCATCAAGCACAACTGTCTGCACTTCACCCAGCTTCAACGCGCCACGCTCGATCATATCATTCAAGCGACCAGGTGTTCCAACAATCACTTGTACGCCACGACGCAGACCTTGAATCTGCATGCTGATGCTTGCGCCGCCATACACAGGAAGAATACTTACACCACGCAGATGTTTCGCGAATGTTTTTAAATCCTCTGTGATCTGGATACACAATTCACGTGTCGGACAAAGCACCAATGCCTGCGGAAATTTTTTCTCCGGATCAATAAAATGTAAAAGTGGTAAACCGAATGCAGCAGTTTTTCCTGTTCCTGTACGCGCAAGGCCTACAAGATCGCGGGGATTCTGAATAAGTTCGGGAATAGCCTGTTCCTGGATAGGAGTAGGTTGGGTAAAGCCAAGGTCAGCAACTGCCTGGGCAAGTTCGGGCTTCAAGCCCAACTCTGAAAATGTTGTCATTGATTAAGTTATTCTCGTTTATAAGGGGCCTGCCTACCGTAGCATGGCAACTATCTGTGCCCCTAATAACTCAAGTAACTCTTGGGTCTCCGGCGGAGCGAGCGCAAAAGTAGACAAAATACCAACACGCAAAACGTCACACGCGCATTTAGTGATTTGATGATCTGGTGACTGGATGATTTTAAGCAAATGAAATCAGGAATTGAAAGCGCAAAATCATTCAATCAAAATGGCGCTGAGCCTTCAATTTGGAATTTGAATTTATTGAATTATGTTTATGCTTAAATAAACTTAAACTTCAATTTATGGCTGCTCCTTTATACACTCCTGAATTACAGGCAAACTATCAGCGTTTGTTTGACACTTGTGTAATCACACCGGATAAATATGCAATAGTAGATCTGACAGTAAAAACTATCATGGTGTCCCGCGAGCGATATGAAACAGTAAGCCAGAAAACCGGTGTGCCCTGGTATTTTATCGGCATAGCTCATAACCTTGAAGGCGGAAGCAAATTCACAACACATTTGCATAACGGCGACCCCCTTAGTGCAAGAACGGTTCATGTTCCGAAAGGAAGACCGCTTGCAGGAACGCCACCTTTTAAATGGGAATTCAGCGCGGAAGATGCTTTGGTTTATTCCGGATTGGACCGCTGGAAAGACTGGTCTTTACCGGGATTATTGTACAAGCTGGAAGCCTATAATGGTTTTGGTTACCGAAGGAAAGGTATCAATATCAATACGCCTTACCTGTGGAGCTTCAGTAATCAATATTCAAAGGGAAAATTTGTAACCGATGGTGTCTTTTCGGCAACTGCTGTTTCTAAACAATGCGGCGCTGCTGTGATCCTTCGCCGTCTTGCAGAAAAACAGGTAATTGTTTTCGGAATTACTGATAGAAAAGCAATTATAGAACAGTTGGGCGAAAGTGTTACTTATGCGCCATCAAAATATGTGGCCAAAGCTGAAGAGCTGCAAAAGTTATTGAATCTGGATGGAGCATATTTAAAAGTGGACGGTAAAGCAGGGAAAATAACTTCGGATGCTTACCGTGCAGTAACCGGCCGGTTTTTAAAAAATGATCTGAGAAAAATTTAGTGGCCGGTATTTATTAATGGCTGATACCGGCACCGATCTTTTCTTCCACCAGCTTCCTCACAAACTCCAGCTGTTCTTCACGCGTCATATCAGTATTGTCGAGTACAATTGCATCATGCGCTTTGAGAAGCGGGTTTTCTTTGCGGTGCGTGTCTTCGTAATCGCGGGAGAGAAGATTTTCACGCACTTCTTCGAATGAAATTTTCATTCCTTTTGCCGCAAGTTCATCATAGCGGCGATGCGTGCGCACATCCGGATCTGCAGTCATGAAAATTTTCAATTCAGCATCCGGAAAAACATTGGTACCGACATCCCTTCCATCCATCACCACACCTTTATTTTTCCCCATTTCACGTTGCAACGCCACAAGATGCACGCGCACATCATGAATTTTGGAAATGGGGCTTACTACGGAAGAAACGCGCATCGTACGGATTTCTTTTTCAATATTTTTGCCATTGAGAAATGTTTCCGACGATTTTGTATTTGCATTGAACATGAATGTGAGGTGAATTTCCTCCAATGCCAGCACCACTTCATGCTCATCAAAAGCACCGTCTTTGATAAGGCCATGCTCCATGCAAAAAAGCGTTACAGCTCTGTACATTGCGCCCGTATCCACATAGCTATAACCGAGTTGCGCAGCAAGCGCTTTCGCAATCGTGCTTTTTCCGCAGGAGGAATAACCGTCTATTGCTATCGTAATGGGATTCATAAATGCGTTTCTACTACAAAATTAACGATTAAATCGAAGTTGAAGGAACAGAAGAAAAACAAGTAGTGGCTCAGTTTAAAATCCTTTTTTCTTTAATCTGTGAAATCCGTGTAATCTGTGGCAACATTTCGTTCTGCCACAGATTACGCAGATTGCGCGGATTATTATCCTGGCTCTGAATACAATTAGTAAGGATTAAAGTTCCAAATTGAGCATTACCCGAAAACAGCTCTTTTTAAAATCGCACATCGAACTTCTTACATCGCACATTATTTTTTAATTGGTATTTTTATGAAAATTTAAAACCCATGATTCAGCCACCTGTTCAGCTTGTCAATTTATCCCAGGAAGAAAAAGACCGTATAGCCGAATTGTCGCAGAAAAAAATGGTGCGTGGCATTACCATGTATCTTATTCCTTTTGTTGTGTTTGGATTTCTTGTTGCGTATGAAAATCTGCATTACGAACAATTTGGATTAGCCGACAAGCCGGAGCTGCGCAGCTGGGTAAATGTAGGATTGGTTTTCCTGACTTTGTTGCCTGCACGTTTATTTGTCAATGTATTATTACTTCACAGGAAAGCGACTAATGCCTGGCAGAAAAAAGTGATGAAAGGAAAGATCCAGGCGAAAGACGGGAAAATGATTACGCTGGTAAACCAAAAAGTAAAATTAACTCAGGCGCAGGCGGATAAAGTAAATACCGGTGATGATGTAATTTTAGCTGTTATGCCGAATGGGGATTTTGTTCTGGATATTGAAGTTGTGAAGACGGTTTAAAAAAGTTTAGGGTTGGCGGATTTCGGGTTAAAATTCCTGGCGTATTATCTTTAACTTTTATTTCCTTGTTCATTGAACATTGTTTGTTTGATATTGTACGTTCCAATTAAGGTGAATTCTCTTACAAGAAAAAACAAACAATGTTCAATATTCAATTATAGTTTTAACTCCGAACCCAGAACCTGAAACCCGGGAAATTATTTTAAGAACACTTTTTCATTTCATCATTTACAATAATCCGCAACGGCTTCACTCCCATTTCATCCAAAAAAATCAAATAGCCGCAATCACAGATCAGGTCTTCGTTCTGAAGTTGCGTATCCGATAAACAGATATTTATCAGGCAGGAAGGGCATTCAATTTCTATCATATCCGATCTGCAAAAATACACCTTATAAGTAAATAATACTTTTCAAATATTTAATTATTGATTTATAGGCTGTTTAAATTTTGTCATCATCCATTTCCCGCACTGATCGATCCTCGCAATCACACAAAATCTCCGAACTAATCACTCCGAACTAAAAACTATATTTGTAACTCAACCATCTTACCTGCTATGTCGCTCAGAAGCTTGTTTATTTCGCTGTTTCTTTTTACAGGAATAGCCGCCTCCGCTCAAAATCCTGATATTCCTTATCGCGCTGCTTCCAATCCTTATTACTGGAAGAACCGTCTTCCGACACCGGGCTATTGGCAGCAGGATGTGCAGTATAAAATCAATGCTTCGCTGGATGATAATACAGATATTGTAAGCGGTACAGAAGAACTCGTGTATTGGAATAATTCGCCCGACACACTTGATTTCGTGTATTTTCATTTGTATGAAAATGCATTTCAGCCAGGTTCGTATACCGATAATCTGCATCGCAACAATAACTTCAATGTGCACTATGGAAAATATGAATCGCAGGGATTGGGTACTACGGTAGCGGATCTAATGGTTGACGGACAACCTGTGCAAACAGAAACGGATAATACAGTGATGAAAGTATGGCTGCCAAAACCATTGCTGCCGAATACTTCAGTAAAATTTACGTTGACATTTAAAACTTATTTTGATGCTGGTGGAAATATTCGCCGTCGTATGAAAATGTATAAAACATTCGGATCAAAACATTACGATGTGGTGCATTGGTATCCGCGCATTTCAGTTTATGACAGAAAGCAGGGTTGGGACACTGATCAGCATCTGACACGTGAATTTTATGGCGATTTCGGGGTGTATGATGTGGACATCACCTTGCCATCTAATTACATTCTCGATGCAACAGGCGTGATGACGAATGAAAAAGAAGTTTTACCAGCCGAACTTCGTCAGCAGCTTGACATTACAAATTTCAGGAACAAAGAATGGGAATCGGTGCCGAGCGTAATTATTCCTTCTGACGGCACAATCAAAACATGGAAATTCCATGCGGAGAACGTGCATGATTTTGCATGGACCACTTCGCCGAATTATCGTATTGGCGAATCGTCTTGGAATGGTATCCGCGTTATTTCATTGGTAGAAGAGCAACATTGTGCTGGCTGGCAAAATGCTGCTGCCTATACAGCGCGGGTGATTGAAGTGTATTCTACTGATGTGGGCATGTATGGCTATCCGAAAATGATTGTTGCAGATGCGCAGGACGGGATGGAATACCCAATGCTTACACTTGATGGTGGTTTTGATCCGAATTATCGCACGCTGCTTGCACATGAAGTAGGACACAACTGGTTTTTCGGAATGGTAGGAAGTAATGAAACGTACCGTGCACTTTTAGATGAAGGTTTCACCCAGTTTATTTCGACACGGGCTTACATTAAAATTGACGGCCCGCTCGAAAAACATGGTGAATACGTTTCGGATTACGTCAATAAATTCAAAGAGGAAGTGGATGTGCGCAATGGCGAATGCTATAACAATTATATGTTTGACGCTGCTAAAGGTGATGAAACAATAATTGATCAGCACTCCGATCATTTTAACGGCGCACTTCGTCATGGTGGTGGTTACGGAATGGTGTACCGCAAAACTTCAGTAATGCTTTATAACCTGGAATATGTTTTAGGCGATTCTTTATTTGAAGCAGCGCTTGCACATTATTTTGATCAATGGAAATTTGCACATCCTTACGTGGAAGATTTCCGCAATTCAATTATCCAGTACACGCATGTCGACCTGAACTGGTTCTTCGATGAATGGCTGACCACCGCACAAACAATTGATTATAATGTGGGCCGCGTGAAAAGGCTGAAAGGCGACACCGCAACAATCACTTTTGAACGTAAAGGCAGAATGCAAATGCCGGTTGATTTTACTGTGGTGGCAAATGACGGAAAACGCTACAACTATTATATTCCGAATACCTGGTTCGAAAAACAAACTTCTGCAACCATTTTACCTCGCTGGATCGGCTGGGATAAAATTCAGCCAGAGTACACAGCAACCGTTGTTATTCCATCCGGCATTCAGAATGTGATCATTGACACCACACACCGTCTCGCTGATGTGAACATGCTGAACAATTATAAAAAGGCGCCGAAGAAAATGGTTTTCGATTCGAAGATCTATAATGTGCCTTCGTGGGAACTTTACACGTACAAATTACGCCCTGACTTTTGGTACAATGCGTATGATGGTATGAAAGCCGGATTTTTTCTCAGCGGTGATTATATGGGCGCTTTGAAAACATTTGATCTTACTGTAAATTTCAATACAGCATTATTCCAGAGTCAGCTCGACTCATCAGATTACCTGAATAAGTACGATCATTTTTCTGTTGTTTTAAATTACCGCACACCTACAAATCGTTTTGTAAAAAATTCTGCCGTTTATTTTAATGGCCGCCACCTCGACGGACTTGATGCTGCTACTGCGGGATTTGAAGTGTGGGATAAAGCGCTTAAAAATAAATTCTATGTTCAATACAAAATGATGTACCGTGCCGATTCTACAGACCTCACCTACCTTGTTTATCCGAATGATTGGGAAGTGAACAAGTTCAACAATACGTTGACTTTCGGTTACGAGCATCCGTATGCGTATCATCATGGTAATGGAAGTATCCAGATGAACCTGCGTTCAACAGCAGTAGGAAGCGATTACGATTATCATTACTTATCGCTGAATGTTGTCAATAGAAATGATCTTGGAAAAATCAATATTAACACAAGAACATTCGCGCAGATCGGAACCGGAACACATTGGGCGAGCGAATCGATGCTTTATGCCGCTGGCGCAAACCCGGAAACGATGATGGATAATAAATACACACGCTCCGTCGCTTTTTTCCCTGATGACTGGGGCGGCTTCGATCCGAATGCATCAGAAGCAAATCATTTCCAGGCCGGCGGCGGATTAAATCTTCGCGGATATGCCGGTTATCTCATGCCGCAGTATGATTGGTATGGCGGCGTACGGAACACTTACAAAGGCACGACAGGATATGCAGAGAATGTAGAGATCGAATACCAGGAGCTTTTTAAATTTCTTGCGCGAAGAATGCCTAAAGTAAGCTCTGTGATCGGAATCACCTCCTATCTCTTCGGTGACATTGGGGGAATT
Organism: Bacteroidia bacterium; assembly: GCA_039918435.1. Taxonomy (GTDB): domain Bacteria; phylum Bacteroidota; class Bacteroidia; order Palsa-965; family Palsa-965. The sequence goes on from JBDSHN010000112.1 coordinate 25,103, forward strand.
AATTTTAACTATACCACCGAAGGATTAGCAATGAGTGATGTGCGTGCAGATGCAGGTCTTGGTTTTGCATTGACCATAAAACGTTTCCCTCCTTTACAAACTGTTAAGCCGTTAGTAATTCGATTCGACATGCCGTTATTCCTGAACAGTACACCGTATAATTCTCCGGAGTATGTGCAGATGAGATGGGTGGTTGGAATTAACAGGGCTTTTT
>JBDSHN010000113.1:0-48018 GCA_039918435.1 Bacteroidia bacterium
CCAAATATCACTTCAGACAGTTGTCCGTTCTGCGGCACTGCACTCGTGGTTAAGGGTGGCGGCACTTCTGCCAATACAATTCGTCCCTCCTACCTCTTGCCTTTCAAGATTGACAAGAAAAAAGGAGTTGAGGTTTTCAATAAATGGATTCACGGTTTGTGGTGGGCGCCGAATGATCTGAAAGCAATTGCGAAGAATGATAAATTAAAAGGACTTTACATTCCTTACTGGACATACGATTCCAATACCTACACAAATTATAATGGTCAGCGCGGAACACATTATTACGTGACAGAAAACTATACCACAACCGAAAACGGAAAATCAGTTTCACGTACACGCCAGGTGCAGAAAACCAGTTGGATTCCTGTAAGCGGAACGGTGAATGATGATTTTGATGATGTATTGGTGAATGCAAGCAAATCGCTTCCGGAAAAGCTGGCGAATGAATTAGAGCCATGGGATTTGCACGAATTGAAACATTTCAATGAGCAATTTCTTACCGGATTTATTACAGAACAATACCAGGTAGATGTAAAAACCGGTTTTGAAAAAGCAAAAGTGCAAATGGAAAAAATAATCCGTGGCACAGTGAACAAACACATTGGCGGTGATGTTCAGCAGATCAGTTCAATGAATACTACGTATGAAAATGTAACGTTCAAGCACATCTTATTGCCGATCTGGCTGAGCGCTTACCGTTACAGCGAAAAAATATATCGATTCATGATCAATGGCCGCACAGGTGAAGTGCAGGGCGAACGTCCATACAGCTTCTGGAAAATTGCCGGAGCGGTTGTGGGCGCACTTGCAGTTATCGGTATAGCGATCTTTATTTACATGCAATCAAAAGGATAAAACATATTATCAGTTGTCAACGCCTGGTTACAGACAACTGATTTCTGAAAACTGACTCTGCCGTAGCAGATGAAAACTGAAAACTGAAAATGGCATTTCTGAACGATCAAACCATTCAAAAGCTTGCCGACGCAATCAATGGCAATGACAAAGCGCAGGAGTGGCTGCAGCAACAAGGCAAAACGGAATTGGTAATGGTGCACGATGCAATCCGTTTCGGCAGCGACAGCGCGGTGGAATGGCTGCATGAATACGGCCACGATCAGTGGGGATTATTTATAGTTGCCACTGAAGGCGATCCGTTTGCCGTTCAGGCTTTGTTTGATGGCAAACAGGCGCGTCTGGCAATGTGTGCAGGCGCAATTATCGGGGATGAAAAAGCGATAGAATATTTGCAGAAGAATAACCTGAAAGCGTGGCTCAATCTTGTTGCAGCGGTGAAAAAAGCAAATGAGGAAGAGTAAAAAAAGAATGTACGGATTACGATGTACGATATAAAAAATTGTTCTTAAATCGGAACAAAATCGTACATAGTATATCATAAATCATATATCAATTATGTCTGCAAATAGTTATACCGGTGATGTAATCAGGAAGATGACGGCTTTGTTTCAGCCTTTTAATACTCCTGCATACAATTGGCTGATTGAAAAAGGCCATCGTGAATTGACGGAAGCTGTTGAATTTATGCAGAATGGAAAAGAGAAAAATTTCCAGTGGCTCATCGATAATAAACATTTCGATCTCGCCGCTTTTGTGAATGCAGCAAAAGGAGATAAAAAAGCTTTTCAATGGCTGATGCAGCATAACCATATTTTCTGGGCCGCGACTGCCAATGCAATTAATAAAGACGCAAAAGCAATGGCCTGGCTGCGCGAACATAAATTTATAGTGTACGCTGACCTGGCAACTGCCATCATCGAATACTATGCGCATGATAATTCTGACTTTTCCGGTTATTACAAAGCACCGCAATAGGTGATTGGTAAGAAAAAGTGATTCGTAAAAAACAACTTTGTATCAATCACAATTTCCTGTACCTATTTCTTTCTCCCATCCACCATTCACTTTTTCATAACCAATTACTTTTTTAAAATGAGAATAGTCGGAAACATTCCTCACCCTGACATGCGGATCACCGTGTTTCACATGAATGACAAATTCATCGTGAAATTTGAAGCAGGTCCGATGGAACAGGTTTATAAATTTGACCAGGGCAACTATCCGGGGCTTGAAGCAGTGCAAAAATTGGTGGATGCTGAGTTTATTGCGAATGTGCTGAAACGGTTTAATGAAATGTTTTTGGAAATGCGGGCGGCTTCGGAGCGGAATGGATAAGTTAAATGCAAGCAGCTGACGCGTGGTAATTTCCCTCGCAGATTTTCGCAGATTCCGCAGAGATAGCGCAGATAATTTTTTTGCTGCCCGCTCCTGTTTTGCCTGCCACCTGCCGACTTCTTTGCCTGTTCCTTTTTCCTAATGAGGATGATAATGATCATGATTATCTTCACCTGGCTCCGGCAATTCCTTCGCGGCTTTGGGTAATAAAACAGTGGGCACTTTTGGGTAGAGGTGATGCAGATGATGAAATGCGAAAGAGGAAATGACCGGCGTCCAGATGCGCGCCAATTTTACGGCTGCTAAACGTGCAGGACTTCTTGAAGCAAGATGATGTGGAATGTAAGAAGCCCAAAATGGCATGAGCGAGCTGAGCACAAACCCGGCGGCCCAATAAACAAGCGCAATCACAGAGCCGGTGAAATAATAAATAAAAATAAAAGCAAGCAGCAATAAAAAAGTGATAGCTGTTTCAATGAATTGAATACGGTGTGTAGCAGGCGAAATACGCCAGGAAGAAGAGCGCAATGTAAAAATGTGATAAGGTCCATTAATAAAAACCTGTTTCAGGGTCCAGTTAGCTGGCGCGCCTTCCGGATCATCCTCGCCAAGACATTGTCCGTGATGACGAAGATGTGTGACGCGCATAGCATGGCCGCTTTTAAGGAGCAACATCGCGCTCATGGTCAATACAAATTCATTAACTCTTTTAGAAAGTCCCAGTGAGTTATGCATAGCGTCGTGCATTTGCACAAACCCGGCAAGGACTGTTACTACTGCAGCTGGAATTGCAAGCCACCACAGATTGAGGAGTGCAAAGAAAACAAAACTGCAAAGCAATAACCATGGCCTTGAAAGCTCAATAAATTTCTCAAAAGAAGTGAGCCTGAAGCTGCCCGAAGATTTAACCTGCGTTTCCATAAGCCTGATTTTTATTCGCGGATTTCTTCCCGCAGCGGTTTTGCATACGCAGGAATATTTTCCGGTTCTATGTTTTTAAATTCCGCTTTAAAAAAACCATTATAACCAAAAATATCACCGAAGGTTTTATTATGCACTTTGACGCTGATGTTGAAACGACCAGTATTCTCGTCGTACGATTCATTTACTACTGCATTGCCGGAAAATAGTTCGGGAAAATCAAATCCTAATTTCTTTTCGTAAAAACGCTGTGGTCCTGAGCGGATGATGATGCCACCCTCGTTGGTTACTTTCAAATCGAGATCGGTAACGAGATGCTGTTTGTTGCCGAGGTAATCGATGATGCGATTCTGCTTATTGCTGTACACCATTGTAGCATCGAAATTTCTTGTTTTCTTTTCGAAATAAAATTTCCTGATCCATGTTACTGTTTCGCGACCGAAGCTGTCGAGGTAGCAATAGTTTTCGATGGTGAATGGAATGTCTTTACCCGTTTCAGGAAACATGATGTTGCGCATGGTGCCGAGTTGCAGGAAAGGTTTTGTGTGAATTCCCGCATTCCAGATGCGATCCATTTGCCCGGTGCCTTTCATGCGCATGCCATTTTCGATTGACAGGTCGAAACGTTCCTGCATTTTAGGATGGAGTTTTTGAAAATCGCTACCAAGCATTTTTTTATAGATCGACATTTTTCCTCCCCGGTTTACGTTTGCAGTTTCCTGCATAAGGAACATATTTCCGGATCGCAAGCACGATGATGGATAAGCCCATGACGCCGAATGCTGTGGTTGCAGGATTGAAAGGGTGAATATAAATTTCCGGTTTCGCAGTGTACGCGGCAATGCCTAATGCGAGCAACGAAATGATATTCAGCCAATGCATGGATTTCATTCTTCCTAAAAAGAGAAAACCAATACCGAAAATAATTTCAGCGATACCAACGCCGTAAACTGCTTCACGTTCCATTCCTTTAAACAAGCCTGTTGCAGTAAGCATAGAAAGCTCGCCGGTTTCCATGTGCAGCAACTTGGGAAAAATGCCGTGATAGATCCACGTAATGGCGATCATAAAATTGGCAATGAAAAGCGTGAAGAATAATTTCTTGGATAACGAAGGTGCAATTCCCTGTTCCAGCCAGTTCTTCAATGCATCAAAACTCCATGCGGTGGCTCTGCCGATGAGCAGGCGGAAAAATAATTTATCGATGAGCCTGCCCATGAATCCGTGGCGGACCTCGTAATCGTAGCGCGTGAGGAAAACAACATTGTCACCTGCAGGAATATATTTCCAATAGCCGGAGCCGGTGCGGATGAGCGAAATTTTTTCGTCGGACCAGAATTTGAGTGCCGAAGTGCTTTCTCCGGTTTCTTTGCTGTGGCTGCCGACGCTTTCACCTTCGCCTGAGACTTTTATGCCGAACCCTATTTGTGTCTGGTATAAAAAACGCTGCGGCGCTTCGTCGGAAGGTTTAAGAAGATATTCGATGGTGGTGAAACGGAGATCCCATTGCTGATGAATGGAAGGCGTTTGTGTGAATTCCCATATCCGTTCCATAGAAGTATGGATGAGGGTTTCAACGTAGATAGGTTTCGTTTTCAACAAGGGGTATTGTGAATTGAAAAGCCAGTACTTTAAGAGCGAAGATGATGATGTAAAATTAAGCAGATTCAGGCCACAGATTACGCGGATTAACTAGATTATTTGAACCTTATATACAAACCCGGAAGTAATACAGATTAGTAACTATTCGCAATCATTCGTTCCGCCAGGACGGATCGTAACCAACATTATTTCGTATGCTTCTGACTTTTCTGTTCCTTCATTAATTTCACACCCGGCAAAGAAGATCCCAACAAAAATCCCCATGCTTTTAATTCCTTGATATCATCAAATATAACTTTGCAGATAGCAGTGAGTGGAATTGCAAGGAACATTCCGGGAACTCCCCACAATAAATTCCCTGCAATGATCACAATGATAGAAATCAAAGCATTTAACTTGACTTTTGATGCAACGATTCGCGGAAGAAAAAAATTATTGTCGATAAACTGAATTAACGCGAACAAGCCGAGCGTGATTAAAGCATACGTTGGTGACTCTTTTGTTGCAAGCGCCATCAACACAGATAAAGAACCGGCGACTATTTGTCCTACATAAGGAATAATATTCAAAAGCGCAGCTATCACACCCAACAGAATCGCGAACTTAATACCGATAATCAGAAGTCCGACTGAATATAATGTTCCTACAAGCAATGCTTCCAAGCACAAACCAGAAAGGTAACTTTTGATTGTGACTTTCGTGGTCGCCAAAACATCAGTAACGATGTCTTCATTATCGTGTCCGCAAAGCTTGTGAATAAATTCTACCAGCAATGGTTTATAAAACAGAATCAGAAAAATATAAACCGGCAGAACAACTGCGAGGATCAATACATTCCCCAGGCTGAGTAAAGTTTGCCCCATTTCAGGAGTTCCGGAGCTGAGCAATTTTTTTGCATTGAACATTGAATCGAACTTTTGCGGACTTAATCCCAGGTTGGATGAGGTCCAGCCTTTCACATCAGCGAGCAACGATGAGAAATTTTCTTTTATTTGCGGCATCGCTTCTTTTAGTCCTGAAATCTGTGACGCAACTAGAAATCCAATCGCAGAAATTACAATTATTCCGAGTAAAAGTGTAATGCTTATAGCAATGATTTTGTTGATTCCTTTACGCATCAGAAAATCAACCACAGGACTGAACATGATTCCGACGAGTGTTGCGCCGATTACCGGAACAAAAACAGGGCGGCCAACATAAAGGATAGCGAACAGCGCTGCAAGCCCGATTGTAATAAGAGAAAGTTTTGCGTAAAGAGGAAGCTGGGTTTTCTGAATGACAGTCATAATTATAATTTAATGGTCATCATTCAAATTACATGCCTTGCTTTCTCTTGTGTTCTAAAGATTTTCTCTGAAAAATAAAATAGTAGCTTGCAAAACAGCTATCATCTGCTCCGGTAATTCTTTCGATTCCCAGGGATGTTTTCCTCCAAACGTATGATCGCCATTTTCAATTTCAACCAACTGCGCGAATAAATTCCACGAACTTAATTTTTCTGCTTCTGAAAACGGAACAATTGGATCTGTCTTTCCATGCACGATCAATTGCGGAACCGGCATGTGATTTACAGCATGTGGAATGCTCAGCTTTTTTCTATGCTTGTAAAAATCTTCACGCAATGTAAAATTCACCGGCATCTGCTGACCTGTCCGTGAATTGAATTCATACAGCACTTTATTCTTTTTCCAATCGATCAGGTTCGGTGGATTGACACGCGCTTCAAAATCGCAAACTCCCGCCCACGTTGCCACCGCTTTCACACGCTCATCATGATGCGATGCCAATAATGCGATACCACCTCCCCTGCTGTGCCCGATCAAACCAATTCGCTTCGGATCACAATTCAATTCCTTTCCGCCACGCCAGAAAATATCATTGATCACTGCATCGAGATCTTTCAATTCCATGGAGAACGTATTTTTTGCGAATGCTTCAAGGTCAGAAAATTCAGTCTGTTGCTCAGACGTTGTTCCGTTATGCGAAAAATTAAAACGCACCACAGCAAATCCTGAACGTGATAAAAATTCTGCTACCAATGGAAAATGACCCCAGTCTTTAAATCCTTTGAAACCGTGCAGAAAAATTAAAACCGGCACAGGATTATCGCCCACTTCCGGCAAATGATAATCTACCGCAATGGGCGCATGATCATTTAAACGGATGACGGTTGACAAAATCCTGTTCATTGTTTCTCAAATTGTTTCGGATCGACAGTATATTCCATTCGTCGTAATGTGCCATCCTTGAATTTATACACAACACTATATGATTCCGGCTTATAACGTTTGTAATAATTTTTGTCTTTCGGCTTCGGTTTGTATTGCAGGTAAACCGTGTCGCCCTTTTCCCATTCCATAAAAGATTGATTGGAATAAACCGACATCACGTGGTCGAAAGGCATACCAATGTAAATGCCATGTCCTGTAATAAAATTCATATCTGTTGCAGGAATTGGTGCAGCAGCAAGAGCAGGTGCCTTCTCTTCTCCTTCGCGCTGAACGATGAACGCATAAACAACATCATCGCCATTTGTATCTTCGGTAATAAGCAATTCCATTTCTTCCGAATTACTTTTTGTGCGATTGTAATACGTTAAAGCATGATGTCCGCCACCAAGTGAAACAGCATTTGATCCGTTGGCACGGTAAAAACCTTTTAAGCATTTCGGATTTCCGAGAATAACAGACTTAACCGCAGTATCAGGCATAAACGCATACGTTTTATTTCCCTTGCTTACTTCATGCGGAATGGAAGGGTCGCTTTCAGTTAAATCAGCCTCTTTTTGAGCCGAATCGTTTTCATTGTTTTTTGCACCATTACCACAGCTCATGAAAAGCGTGGCATATAAAAAGTAAAACAGGATATGTTTTTTCATAACGGGTTGCTCCATACAAACTTAATGTATCAATTTGAAAGAAAAGTCGCCACTGGAAAAAACTTCAATAACTTTGTAAACACCTGAATGATTTTGTGAAAGACGAACAGCTGATTCCAAAAAAAGATCCTTACGCATCCTTACGCATCCGCGATTTCAGCATTTTCCTCGCTGTGCGCTTTTTTCTTACGCTCGGTGTTCAGATTCAAAGCGTCGTTGTCGGGCTGCAGATCTACAAGCTCGCCGAAGGAACGCCCGCTCAAAAAGCATTAAGTCTCGGATACATCGGTCTGGCAGAAGCAATTCCTTTTATCGTGCTGGCCATTTTCGCCGGACATATTGCAGATGTTGTGAAACGAAAAGTGATCATGCAGATCAGCACGGCTTTTTTATTGATCTGTTCCTGGTTCCTTTTTTATATCAGTTCAGATACTACGCTGCTGCATTCGCTCGGAACATTGCCGATCTACGGAATTATTTTCTGCACCGGCATTGCACGCGGATTTCTCAGTCCTGTGTTTCCAGCCTTTCAATCGCAATTGGTTCCGCGCGCACTGTATGCCAATGCCGCAACCTGGACCACTAATCTCTGGCAAACGGCAGCCGTGCTCGGTCCTTTGATCGGTGGTTTATTGATGGGATTTATCAGTATTGAGTTTTCGTATGGCGTAAGTTCATCATTGATCACACTCGCTTTCCTGCTGATCATTCCGATCTACAATCATCCTGTTCCGCTGAAAGAAAAAAAGGAAAAGCTTATGGACAGTCTCACTGCCGGAATCCGTTTTGTCTTCAGCAACCAGGTGATGCTTTCGGCTTTGTCGCTCGACCTGTTTGCTGTTTTGCTCGGCGGTGCGGTGGCGATGATTCCTGTTTTTGCGAATGATGTTTTGCATTTGGGCAGTCGCGCTGATATGTATGTTGGATTTATGCGCGCAGCACCCGCAGTCGGATCAATACTTATGGGTCTTGGCCTGGCTTATTTTCCGACAACACGAAAAGCGGGAAGGAATTTATATATCGCCGTTACAGGTTTCGGCATTTGTATAATTGGTTTTGCTTTTTCAACGAATATTTATTTGTCGCTTGCCCTGCTTTTCTTTGCCGGTTCATTCGACATGATCAGCGTTGTGATCCGTCATACTATTTTACAATTGCTAACGCCTGATGCAATGCGTGGAAGAGTTGCGGCAGTAAACAGCATTTTCATCGGATCTTCCAATGAGATCGGGGAAATGGAATCTGGAATTGCAGCGCGGTTGCTTGGATTAATTCCTTCCGTTGCTTTTGGCGGCTGCATGACAGTACTGGTAGCAAGCACAGTAATGTTTCTCGCACCGAAGTTGAGAAAATTGAATTTGGATAAGCTGGTATAAGCCACAGATTAAATTTAACTAATCAAGCGGTAACCAAAGAATAAACCCCGCTATAAAATCCAACTGATTTTCATTTTGTTTTTTTTAGGTCTGCGCAATCTGTGGCATAAAAAACGCAGGAACATTCCATACATAAAGAAAAAAAACAGTTTTAAAATTCTCTTTTTATCCATTCGATAACCAACGCAAGGAGAAGAATGAAAGCAGCAGAAACAATTCCACCTATAGCGTGTCCGACAACTTCATTCGCCTCTTTTTCACCCAGTTCTTTTTCATAAGGCAATTGTGCTGCTAATTCTTTACGCGCCAAAATTCCGAATAGCAAAGCAAGAAGCGCAAACAAAGCAGCAATTCCTGCAATAATCAATACAGTGCTCAGCAAGCTGAAAAGTGAAGCGATAAAAGCAGCAACCAGTATAATTTTAGCAAGCACATAAAATACAATTGCTGCTCGCGCTTTTTTATTAAATGGTTCTTTCGGAGTTTCAATTGGCCATGAAGAAATTTCAGCAGCGGTTTTTTTCTTAGCGAGAATAATTTTCTTCGGGAGTAGAATATTCTTTTTTTGCTGATCATTTTCAGATTCAGTAAGTATCCGTTTTTCCAGAGATGATTTCTGCAAATCAACTTCTGTTTTTATACCTGGCAAAACATGCACTGAAACACAATCAGCGGAAGCACCGTTTATCCTGCCAGCTGCCGCCTTCCGCCGCGGCGGATTGCCTGCTCCTTCCTCTAAAAAAAATTCCTCATCAAAGACGAATAACTTTCCCTTGCTTGATTTTTCGTGATGCTTATTAATATAAAATCCACTACGGTAATGACGCTTTTCAATTTCCGGAAAGGATGAACATGAAAAACAAAATGCCGCGAAGAAAACTAATGTAGAAATTAACTTCATGAAAACAGCTTTGCAATAGAGAGACGATACAAAGCTAAATAGTTGTCTTAATCTGCTAAATTAATCTGCGTTTCGCAGCAGCGAAAAGTGGCAAAAAAACCACGCCGGCATTCACCGGCGTGGCCGAAAAGCCTAACTGCTTTTCTTCACGCTGCACAATTCAACAGGGGTTATTCCGATCGCACAGCAGTGATATACTCTTGATTATCTTTTTGAACGGTTTCTAGCATTGTAACCAAACGACAATCCAAATCTCCATCCCGATCTTCCCGGTACAAAGAAGGCATTCACCGGCACATTCAGGTTTCCGCTGCGGAATGTTTTACCAACGCCAAAAACAAAATTTGATCCTAACTTATAATCGCCGCGGCTGTCTATGCGTTCAATGAAGGTTGGCGGAATTGCATTCGGTGTAGTTGAATTCTGCGTATTCCATTCTTTCCTTCTCACCCAATTATTTTCGCTGTCGTAATAACCAAAATCTTTCTGTACAAGATTGAACGTCGGACCAAAAGCAAATTCAAGCCCTAAACGGTTTGCGCGAATTCCATTCATAATGGTAAAGCTTGGAATAAATAATCCCTGGTCAAGACCGGTTATCATTGGAATGAATTCAAATAAAGCCTGGAATTGTCCTGCAGCCAGGTATTGTTTTTCAAACTGGTAACCGAACTGGAACATTACCGGGAATGCTTTGTATCCGCCCTGCGCTTTTTCCGCGCCGAGAATTGTTGCTGTTTCTCCTGTGAAAACCGTTGCACCCATGCGTGGCCCTGATAAATTCATTTTTTCCACCACCGGCATTCTTGCACGTGCATCGTAGCTGTCCGGCTTTATTAGTTGACTGATAACATTGTAATCTACTGGCCGGTCAAAAAGCTGGCGCAGCATTACAGAAGTCATCGTCTGAATTTCATTCTGCTGATTTAAAAATTCAGTCACTTGTGTACGTTCGATCATTTCTGATTTTACATCCACCAGTCGCATCGTATATACAATGGAAGGTCCGAAAACTTCCACACTTCCGGTAAGCATTTTATCCGCACCCAATGCTTTTCCTAATTCCACAAGGCAAATCTTACCGTAACAATTATTGATCTTCAATTCATTTTTCTCCACGAGATAATTCACATCATAACGATCCATTACGTTGAATGTGTCCAGCTTTTCAAGTTCAATCCGCACCAGGTTTCCCATTGCTGTCGGGTCATAATTCGGAATTTTAGAATCGAAATTCAGAACTACAACTTTCGCTTTTGTATTTATTGAAGCGTTGGATGGAGCTACTGTCTGCGCCACCGAATTGACAGACAGTCCGGAGAATACTAATCCGGTAATGAATCGCAAGACACTTTTGTTTGGTTTCATTTGTTTGGTTTTAAAGTTTGACGATGCAAAACTATTACACACGTCAGACCATAGAAAACGGCTTTCCGCAGGCACGACACCAACGTTGGCAAAACACACAAATCGAAGTGAAATTGAAGGCTCGTATCTCTTTTTTTGCGATTTTTACAACTGCTCAATCCATAGTTGCAATAATTGCAACATTCGAAACCGGATTAAATCAACTTATCAACCGAATCCATGGCCGACAACGAAAGAACAATCCAGGAACTATTCATTCAACGCCTGAAGGAAACCATTCCAGCGAATCATTCTTTAGTAGATGAAATGGCTGATTTACTTGGTGTGAGCACCGACAGCGCATACAGGAGGATTCGTGGTGAAACTGCGCTCACCATTGATGAAGTTTCAAAGATCTGCAGCCATTATCGCATTGCATTTGATTATGCAGGTGTGCAGGGCGGCAAAGGCAATTCAGTTACTTTCAGCTACAATCAACTTTCTGAAAAACCAGAAAGTTTCGAGAAATACCTGGAGAATATTCTCGACGATCTTCGCCAGATAAAACCCCTTGAAAAAAAAGAAATTATTTTTGCCGCTGAGGATGTGCCGATCTTTCATCATTTCCAGTTCCCGAAACTTTCAGCGTTTAAATTGTTTTATTGGTCGCGTTCCATTTTAAATTCCGGAACCATCGAAGGAAAAATTTTTGACCCTTCCGCTGTGTCGCAGAAAATGCTGGACACAGTAAAAGAAATTTATGAATTGTACCTGCATATTCCTTCAATCGAGATCTGGTCGGAAGACACGTTGAACAGCACATTAAAACAAGTTGAATATTACTGGGAATCGGGCTTGTTCAACAGCAAGCAGGATATGCTCGATGTGCTGGATGAAATTGCGAAAATGATCAAACGCATTGAATGGCAGGCGGCGCACAGCACAAAATTTCATGGAGACGTTCCGGGTGCAACAACCACGCAGAATTACACGCTCTACAACTCAGAACTGATGATCGGAAATAATTGTGTGCTTATTTCCGCAGGCGCCGGTCGTCGTGTTTATATTTCGCACAATACGTTCAATACGATGGTGACCACGAATGCCGATTTCTGCAATGAAACGGAAAACTGGATAAAAAACCTGATCAGGAAATCAACACCGATAAGCGGCGTTTCTGAAAAGCAGCGCTTTCGCTTTTTCAAATCAATGAATGATAAAATTGCAAAAATGAAAGAGCGTGTTGCAATGGAAGCGTAAAAAGGTTTAAAAGGTTTCGGGTGCTGAGTTTCGGATGCTGAGTTGAAAAAAAGATTTGTTTATTTCTTATTTTTCCCTAGTAAATTGAACATTGTTTGTTTGACATTGAACATTCCTTCCATGGCAATTCTCATTGCAAGAAAAAACAAACAATGTACAATGTTCAAGTATAATTGTTAGCCGAAATCAAGAACCAAAAACTCAACAATTTACAATGAAAAAATCAGTGCTGACCGATAAAGGGTTGCAGGAATTTCTCGGGGAGAAAGTCAGCCAGTACAATCGTCCTTCGTTTATCGAAAGCGATCCTATTTCAATTCCGCATCGTTTTTCGCGGAAAGAAGATATTGAGATTGCGGGATTTCTTGCGGCTACCATTGCATGGGGGAAACGCCCGGTTATTATCCGCAATGCAAATCAGCTGATGGAGCGGATGGATCTTTCTCCTTATGAATTTGTTATTTCTGCAACGGCGAAAGATTTAAAGCGACTCGAAACTTTTGTTCACCGGACATTTAACGGCCTGGATGCAAAGTTTTTCGTGCTGGCCTTGCGAAATATTTATCAGAAGCACGGCGGAATGGAAAATGTTTTTGAGGCGGGAATAAAAGGCGGGAATATTTCACCCATGCAAAATGCGATTGTTCATTTCCGTGACACATTTATTTCCATCAAACACGATGCACGTTCGGATAAACATATTTCAAATCCCGCATCCAATTCATCCGCGAAACGAATCAATATGTATTTGCGCTGGATGGTGCGGCAGGATAAAGCGGGTGTCGATTTCGGAATATGGAAAAAAATCTCCCCTTCCCTGCTGCAGATTCCGCTGGATGTGCATGTAGGTAAAGTGGGACGAAATCTTGGACTGCTTCAGCGCAAACAATCCGACTGGAAAGCAGTGGAAGAATTAACTGCAAGACTAAGAAAGTTTGATGCGAAAGATCCGGTGAAATATGATTTCGCTTTGTTCGGGTTGGGGATTTTTGAAGGGTTTAAGGAATAACAGTTTCTCGGAAGAAAACGGTTATACTATTCAATTTTCCAACGCTGCCATACATTTATAAGTGCATCAATTAAACCTTTCAAGGCATCCACCACTTCCTTTCTGTGTTCCTGACCAGGAGCGTCAGCGCCAAATTTATTGATCACTTCTGCAACAATCGAATCCCTTCCTATAGTCACTGAATCAAAAGCTATTCCTCCATTATCAGCCTGAGCATTTCGTATGGTTAATTGTCCTGTGATTTTTCCTTTGGTTATGGAAAATAGATGAATATGAGAGAGATTTCTGCTTTGATGCTCACCTCCATCCATCCACACAAAATCACCATCACGCTCAAGACCCTGTTCTCCAAATCTTTCATCGATCCATACCTGGGGTATATCTACTGCAAGTTGAATAATACCATCAGTACTATGGCCGGTACTATTTTGTATTGCAGTAGATTGAACTTCGTTTACACTCGACTGCAATTTTCTTTGTGCAATTGTTTCTAGACGATTATCTGCAAATTCAAAAGCAACTTCCTTCCTATCCTGTTTTTCAAGAAAATTATTTGCCGCAGCTTTGCTTTTAGTTTCCGGTGTTTTACCTATGTGATTATTCATAAAAGTTGGATGGGTTCAAATTGAATTTATATTCGGCAGTTGCGCTTGAAAGCTTGGGGCTATCAACAGTAATCCCACGTTAGTATTAAATTTACATCAGTTAAACACTAATTCCAACTCAAAAATACCTTCATCATTTATTTTTTCTCCAATGTAAAAATTCTATTGCTGCAATATTCGCACTATTCTCCCTAATTTCATACCCGATCAAAAACCACCAATGAAATCCATCGTACTTTCTCTCCTGCTCATCTTCCCGGTCTTCTTATCCGCGCAAAAATCCCTTCCTACTGCTCCCGAACCAAAAGGAACTACAGCAGCTGAACGTATTGCCGGATTATCTCAGCGTACTGATACCGAAAACCGTTCGCTGGTAAAAAATATTTCTTTCCGCAATGTCGGACCAACAGTCATGAGCGGACGTGTTGTTGACCTGGAAGTAAATCCAATTGATCCGACTCAGTTTTATGTTGCGTATGCTTCAGGCGGTGTCTGGTTTACGAATAATAACGGAACAACGTTTTCTCCCATATTTGATAATGGTGATTTAATTGACATCGGTGATATCGCTGTGAATTGGAAAACTCCCGTTCCTGAAATCTGGGTGGGAACAGGTGAAAGCAATTCGAGCAGATCTTCCTATTCAGGAACAGGAATTTATTTCAGCGCAGATGCAGGTAAAACATGGATAAATAAAGGATTGGAAGAAACACATCACATCGGGAAAATAATTCTTTCTCCAACCAATCCGAAAACAATACTTGTTGCTTCCATCGGACATTTATATACACCCAACAAAGAACGTGGTGTTTTCAAAACCATAGATGGAGGCACTACATGGAAACAAACCTTATTCATTGACGAAAGCACAGGCGTGATCGATATTTTTGCTGATCCGAATAACTCTACAGTGTTTTACGCAATTGCATGGCACAGAGAAAGAAAAGCATGGAATTTTGTGGAAGGTGGAAAATCTTCCGGCATTTATAAAAGCACGGATGAAGGCACAACATGGAATTTAATTTCCGGATCCTCAAGCGGATTACCCAATGGCGAAGGATTGGGACGAATCGGCCTCAGCATTTTCCCGGGAAATCCCAATATTATTTATGCGATTGTCGACAACCAGGAAATGGATGCAAAATCCATTAAAAAAAACGAAGACATTACGTCAAACGATTTTCGCGTAATGACAAAAGATCAATTTCTGGCACTTGAAAATAAAAAACTGCAGAAATATTTAACCGATAATCATTTCCCGGAAAAATATACTGTCGCCTATGTGCGGGACGAAATCATGACGAATAAAATACAGCCTGTTGCACTCGCTGATTTTGTTTCAGACGCAAACAGCGACCTTTTCAGTAAGCCAATTATCGGCGGAGAAGTTTATCGCTCTGATGATGCCGGCGTAACCTGGAAAAAGACAAATACAAAATCGCTTGAAGGACTTTTTTATACGTATGGCTATTACTTCGGAAAGATTTGGGTTTCTCCTTTTGATGTGAATGAAGTTTATATCGCAGGCGTTGAATTATTAAAAAGCACAGATGGCGGAAAAACATTCAAATCTACCAATGGAGCAAATCAGCATGGAGATCATCATGCGTTGTGGATCGATCCGAAAAGAAAAGGACATCTCATCAATGGAAATGATGGCGGTGTAAATATTTCGTGGGACAATGGTGCAACCTGGTTCAAAGCGAATACGCCAGCTGTGGGGCAATTTTATTCTGTGAATTTTGACATGGCGAAACCGTACAATGTGTATGGCGGTTTGCAGGATAATGGCGTATGGTGTGGTCCTTCGAATTATTCTGCCGGTCTTGGCTGGTACGATGATGGCGAATATTCCTACAAGCGTATTCTCGGTGGAGATGGAATGCAAATACAAGTTGACACGCGTGACAATAATACAATTTATACCGGTTACCAGTTTGGTCATTATTTCCGGTTGAATAAAGAACAACATTCGGAAAAAGAAATTCGTCCTGAAATGGAATTGGGCGACAAGCCGATGCGTTTCAACTGGCAGGCACCGATCTGGCTTTCGGTGCACAACCAGGATATTTTATACATCGGAGCGCAGAAATTATATCGCTCAATGGATAAAGGCGATCATTTCACTGCCATCTCCGGCGACTTAACACGCGGCGGAAGAACCGGTGATGTTCCTTATGGCACACTTTCGGCAATCTGCGAATCACCAATGAAATTCGGGTTGCTGTATGCGGGAAGCGATGACGGATTAATTCATGTTACAAAAGACGGCGGTGCATCATGGACAAGAATTTCCGACAAACTTCCGCAACACTTACGCGTGAACAGACTGATCGCTTCTGCATTTGTGGAAGGCCGCGTGTATGCAGTGTTGAGCGGATTTCAATGGGATAATTTCAAGCCGTATTTATACGTTTCTGAAAATTTTGGTGAAACGTGGACAACTATCGGCTTGGACCTGCCTGCGGAACCTGTGAATGTAGTACGTGAAGATCCTGTCAATAAGAATTTGCTTTTTGTCGGCACCGACCAGGGATTATATACATCGCTCGATGCAGGAAAAAGTTTTATGCGTATGTTCAATAATCTTCCGCCGGTCGCAATTCATGATCTTGTTATTCAGCCACGCGAACATGATCTTGTTGTAGGAACGCATGGCAGATCAATTTATATTGCAGACATCGCCGCGCTTGAATTGATGAATGACAGTATTGCGCAACAGAACCTGTTTGTATTTGAAACCGGAGAACTTTATCTGAAGAATGATTATGTTGAAATAGCCGAAGAATACAAACCTGTCACCAGGGTAATGTTGAATTTATGCTGGTTTACAAACAAATTCGGTCCGACCACGATCAGGCTCAAGTCGGCAGATGGAAATTATATTTTTTCGGAAATGAAAGATACGAGTGAAACGGGTCTGAATTTTCTTAATCGCCCGCTTGTGGTGGATTCTGTAAATACAGAAAATTACAGAACGTGGCAGAAAGCAAATAACATGAAAGAAGAAAAAATATTTTATCTAGCTGGTAGCTTTGCTCCTGCTCCTGGAGAATATCTCTTAGAAGTAGAAATTGCAGGAATAAAACAATCCCGGAAAATAAAAATTCTGCGGCCGAATCCTCGTAATTATACGCCGGAAATTCCAAACGAACCGGGTGAAAATGGATTTTATATTGATAAATAAACAGCAAATCAATATCTCTTCCATCCATTTTACCACTCATCCTATCACTTTTTCCGTCATTAAAGTAAATTATGATTTTACCGGCAGAAATACGGCATTTATCGCATTCAGCCGATTTTAACTTTTATATGCTTTGGGCTCCCCGTTCGCTGGAAGACTTGCCGTAAATTAGCGGAATAAATAACTCCATCATTGACGCATTTTAAATACATAGCTGCATTATTCTGCATTACGTTTTTAACGCTTTGCAATTCAGCTTCATCACAAACATTTACAGTTTCCGGCATCATCACGGATAGTACCCGCGTGAATCCGCTTTTCGGCGCAAGCATTATCATTAAAAGCACTACCGATACAACAGGACGCGTTATTACCGGAGGAGTAACGGACACGCTTGGAAAATTTATACTCAGCAATATTCCCCCCGGGTCGTACCGTATTCGCAGTGCTTACACAAGTTATCGTGCTGCAACATTAGACATCATTGTAACCAATGCCGATGTTTTCGCCGGAACAATTCCAATGGAATATGCAGGCGTTTTGCTTTCCGGTGTAGAGATCAAAGACAAACAAGTTCGTATGTCGCAGGATGGAGATACGACTGCTTTTAATGCATCAGCTTACAAAACGAATCCGGATGCAACTGCGGAAGATCTCGTAAATAAGCTGCCCGGTGTTACCAATGATGGAGGAACATTAAAAGTAAACGGGGAAGAAGTAAAACAGGTTTTGGTAGATGGAAAACCTTATTTCGGCGATGACCCGAATGCTGCGTTGAAGAACATGCCTGCAGACATGATCGACAAAGTTCAGGTGTATGATAAGTCAAGCGATCAGTCGCAGTTTACCGGATTTGATGATGGGCAGTCGAAGAAAACGATTAATATTATTACTAAGAAAAATACACTGAACGGACAATTCGGAAAAGTGTATGCAGGTTATGGTACTGATTCGCGTTACAACGCAGGAGCAACATTAAATTTATTTAAAGACGCGAGAAGACTTACGTTCCTTGGAATGTCGAATAATATCAACCAGCAGAATTTCAGCATGTCTGATCTTTCTGGTATGACAGGATCTTCGGGCGGACAAGGAAGATCAGGCCGTGGCGGTTCGGGTGGATATTCGCGCGGCGGATCAAATAATTTCTCTGTTGCGCAACAGGGTGGAATCACCACCACCCAATCTTTCGGTGTCAATTATTCTGACGATTGGGGAAAGAAAATAAAAGTTTCAGGCAGTTATTTTTTCAATTACAGCGAAAATGAAAATTCCACCATTTTATCGCGCGAGTATTTTACGACTTCTGACAGTGCACTAGCATATAATGAAACGAATTCCGGTAACTCGCGAAATATCAATCATCGTTTTAATTTCCGTTTTGAGTACGCAATCGATTCAATGAATATGCTGGTCTTTACAAGCAAGTTCACTTCGCAGTTTACTGATAATACCAAATCACTGACCGGGGAAAATATTTCAAATGAATCCACTCCGCTTACCTCTACGCTTACAAATACGCAATCGGATAATCTCAGCTATAATTTATCAACCGGCGTTACTTTTCGTCATCGTTTTGCCAAGCAAGGCAGAACTATTTCGGTTGATCTGAATGAAACTTTTAGTCCACGCAACGGAACAGGTTCATATTATTCCTTCAATAAATATTCAAATGACACCACGTTGATCAACCAGGTTTCTGAAACAAAATCAGGTTCACTTTCACTTTCATCTTCACTTGCTTTTACTGAGCCTGTTGGTAAAAAAGGGCAATTGCTTTTTAAATATGCTCCATCGATTACCAAAAGCAATACCGATAAACAAACAGATAATTTTGATGCAAGCGCAAACGATTATTCGTTGCCGGATTCAGCACTGACAAATAAATATGAGAATACTTATTTCACTCAAAAAGCAGGTTTGAGCTATCGTTATAATGGTGTCAAAGCAAGTCTTATTGTCGGAAATGATTTTCAATATGCTGTGCTGACAGGTAACCAGACTTTTCCTGTTGAAAGTAAAGTCGATAAAGGTTTCCACAACATGCTTCCGAATGCAACCTTCAATTACAAATTCAACAAAGGAAAAAACCTGAAAGTAATTTACCGCACAGGTACCTCTGCTCCTTCTGTCGGACAATTGCAAAATGTAATTGATAATACCAATCCGCTACAGCTGAAAGCCGGAAATCCTGACCTTTCACAATCTTATGAGCACACGCTGATCACACACTTCGGTAAAACCAACGTAGAAAAAGCAACAGGATTTTTTGCCTTCTTTTATGCGGGACTTACCAGTAATTACATTGCAAACTCTACTTTCATTGCAACAAGAGACACAACTGTAAATGGCGTATTCCTTAATTCGGGCTCACAACTGACGCGCCCCGAAAACATGTCAGGCTATAAAAATGCACGCATGTTTTTCACTTATAGCTTCGCACTTACAAAATTAAAATCGAACGTAGGGTTTAATTTCTCAACCGGCGCTTCAGAAACTCCCGCACGCATTAATGGCACAGTAAATTATTCTGACAATATTAATTTCGGTCCCGGCATTACGATTTCCAGCAATATTTCAGAAAAAATTGATTTTACAATTTCTTATAACGGAAGCTTTAATACGGTACACAACAGCGTTCAGAAGCAATCCGACAACCAGTATTTTACACATACAGCTTCGGCGAAATTCAATTGGTTGTTTTACAAAGGATTTGTTTTTAATACAACAGTCGACCAGGTTTATTATTCCGGGCTTGGACAAGGATTCAACACGAATTTTATTTTGTGGAATTCTTCCCTTGGTTATAAATTTCTCAAAAACAAATCGCTTGAAGCCAAATTCAGTGTGTTTGATATGCTGAATCAAAACAAAAGCGTAACCCGAACTGTAACTGATACCTATATTGAAGACAGCAGAACAAATACATTGCAACGTTATTTCATGTTTACTTTGACGTATAATATCAAACATTTTAAAACACCACCTCCGTCTCCGGCAGAAGAAGCAGCTCCGGCAGGACAAAAAACTTCTCCCCTGAAGTAATTGTAATTAACTATAAAAAATGCATGTATTCACATGGAATTGCATTTTGAATTCGTATTTTTGCACATTGATTTTGAACTTTTTTTTTTACTTATGATTGATCTTTCTAAAAAATACTTCTGTTTCGTTTTACCCGCATTTATTTTTCTTTATAGCTGCGGTGGTAAAAATGAAGACGCT
The DNA here is from genome assembly GCA_039918435.1 of Bacteroidia bacterium. Classification (GTDB taxonomy): domain Bacteria; phylum Bacteroidota; class Bacteroidia; order Palsa-965; family Palsa-965. The sequence goes on from JBDSHN010000113.1 coordinate 20,508, forward strand.
GCTAAAACAAAAAGTAAAGAATCGCCGGCTATTGAAGGTCATATTGTAAAACCTCAAACTGTTCAGGATCATATTGAAGTGTCAGGTGCATTGCTTCCTGCAGAAGAAGCGGTGCTGATGCCTGAAGTCGGAGGAAGAATTACAATGCTGAATCTTCCGGAAGGAAAACATGTGACAAAAGGAACATTGCTTGTAAAACTATTCGATGCAGATTTAAGAGCTGAACTTGCCAAGCTTCAATCGCAGCTGACTACAGCAAAAACAGTTGCAGGCAGGCAGAAAGAGCTTGTAGCGATCAACGGAATCAGCCAGTTGGAATATGAACAATCGTTGACAACAGTTGCAGGCTTTGAGGCAGATATTGCAGCTGTAAATGCACAGCTTTCCAAAACAGAGATCCGCGCACCATTTAACGGAACAATCGGATTGCGTAAAATCAGTGAAGGCGCATTTGTTTCTGCGGGCACAGCGCTTGCCACCATCCGCTCTGATCAGCAATTGAAATTGGATTTCAGCATTCCTGAATCCTATGCTGCACAAATTGATAAAAACACAAACATTCAATTTTCTGTTGCTGGCGATACTTCATTATTTTCTGCAACCGTGATTGCTACAGAACAAAATATTGAATCGGGTTCAAGAAATCTTCATGTGCGCGCACAGGTTAACAGCGCGGATAAAAAATTAGTTCCAGGTGCATCAGCCAATGTTGAAATTGGTTTTGGTATACATGAGAATGCCGTTCTTGTTCCAAGTGAATCGATCATTCCGCAGGCAAGATTTAAAACAGTTATAGTAAGCAGGAACGGTAAAGCTGAATTTGTAAAAGTACAGACCGGGATCCGCACTCCGTCATCGGTTGAAATCATTTCGGGGATTAAACCCGGTGATACCATCGTGACCACCGGCATTCAATTTGTTCGTCCGGGTTCTGCTTTAAAATTTTCATCGGTTAAATAAAAGACGAATGTTATTATCAGATCTTGCTCTTCGTCGTCCTGTTGGCGCTATGGTGCTAAGCATACTTATTATTTTGTTCGGGGCAGTTGGCTATACATTTTTAGGCGTACGTGAATATCCTGCTATTGATCCGCCCACTATTTCTGTGCGTACTACTTATGCGGGTGCAAATGCCGAAATTGTTGAATCGCAGATCACCGAGCCACTTGAAAAATCAATTAACGGTATCGATGGAATAAAATCGGTTTCGTCTTCTTCCGCACTCGGAATAAGTAATATAAGTGTTGAATTTGAACTTGGCGCTGATCTTGAAAAAGCAGCCAATGATGTGCGCGATAAAGTTTCACAAGCCACAAAAAATCTTCCGCAGGATATTGATGCTGCACCAACCGTTACAAAATCAAACGCAAACAGTGATCCGATTCTTTTTATGCCGGTTCAGAGCACAAAAATGAATGACCTGGAGCTGAGCCTGTACGTCGAAAATGTAATGCAGGAAAAGCTACAAACCATTCCCGGTGTAAGTGAAGTGCGGATTTTTGGTCAGCGAAGGCCGGCAATGCGCTTGTGGATTGACCCGTCAAAACTTTCTGCGCGCAATCTTACCGTGCAGGATATTAATAATGCACTTGCAAAAGAAAATATTGAATTGCCGGCAGGAAAAATTGCTGGCGACAGAACTGAAATGGCCGTAAAAGTTTCTGGACGCTTAACGACGGAAGAAGAATTCAATAATTTAATCATCAGCCAGGAAAATGGAGAGACCATACGTTTCCGAGATGTTGGTGAGGCTGTGCTCGGTCCGGAAAATCCTGAAACCATTTCACGATTAAGAAATATAAGTGCTGTTTCACTCGCTGTTATTCCGCAGCCGGGTGCAAATTATATTGATATTTCCGATGAGTTTTATAAACGATTCGACCAGATTCAAAAAACGATGCCGGAAGGAATGTCGATCGATGTCGGTATTGACAAATCAAAATTTGTTCGGCGTTCCATCAGTGAAGTAAAAGAAACATTGCTGATTGCAATCACGCTCGTGATCCTGATCATATACTTATTCTTCCGCGACTGGATCATTGCATTACGTCCGTTGATCGATATTCCGGTTTCGCTCATCGGCTCATTCTTCATCATGTACCTGTTCGGCTTTTCCATCAATGTGCTTACGCTGCTTGGAATTGTGCTTGCAACAGGACTTGTAGTAGATGATGGAATTGTTGTGACAGAAAACATTTACAAAAAGATCGAAGCCGGAATGGATCGCGTGAAAGCCGCGCACGAAGGAACACGTGAAATTTTCTTTGCTGTTATTTCTACTTCTATTACGCTCGCTGTTGTTTTTATTCCTGTTATATTTCTTGAAGGCTTTACTGGAAGGCTCTTTCGTGAATTCGGAATTGTAGTTGCCGGTGCGGTGCTGATATCTGCACTGGTTTCACTTACACTTACGCCTGTGCTGAATGTGAAAATGAGCAGGAAGGTGCATAGACAATCGCGCTTTTATATTGCAACAGAACCATTTTTCCGCGGAATGGAAAATTTTTACCGCCGCACACTAATTAGTTTTATGAAACAACGCTGGATGGCTTTTGTCATTCTCGGCATTTGTGTGCTGCTCATTATTTTTGTCGGCGGAAATCTGAAAAAAGAACTTGCGCCAATGGAAGATCGCAGCGCTGTGCGTATGCCGGTCACTGCGCCCGAAGGAACTTCTTTCGATTACATGGACGATATTATTTATCGTATTTCTGACGCGGTGATCGACAGTGTTCCGGAAGCCAAAATGATTTTCAGTCTTACTGCTGCCGGTGGTGGCGGAAATGCTTCTGTGAATTCCGGAAACGTGATCGTAAGAATGGATGATCCGGATACACGCAATGCGACGCAACAGGAAATTGCAGACCGCATGACGAGAATTTCAAAAAGATTTCCCGAAGCAAAAATGTTTGCATCACAGGAACCAACGATCAGCACTTCGCTGGGAGCAGCTTCTCAAATGGCTGTGCAGTTCGTTTTGCAGAATTTGGATTTCGAAAAATTACAGACAGCCATTCCCAAATTTCTCAGCACCGCGCAAAAAGATTCCACCTTTGCAATGGTCGATGTCAATCTGAAATTCAATAAACCGGAGCTTGAAGTTACCATCGACAGGTTAAAAGCAACTTCTCTCGGTATTAGTGTTGCTGATATTTCAAACACATTGCAATTTATGCTGAGCGGAAGACGCTTTGGTTATTTCCAGTCAAACGGAAAACAATACCAGGTAATCGGGCAGGTTGATCGTGCCAACCGTGACGATCCTTACGACATTTCTGATCTGTATGTCAAAAGCAAATCAGGAAGCATGGTGCAGCTTGCAAATGTGATCACAATTAAAGAAAACAGTAATCCTCCTTCCCTCTTTCATTACAACCGTTATAAATCGGCGACCATTTCAGCTTCACTTGCGCCGGGAAGAACGCTTGGCGAAGGAATTGAAGCGATGCAGAAAATTGCAGCTGAACAGCTTGACGAAACATTTGAAACCGCTTTCACTGGTCAGTCACGCGATTTTGTGGAAAGCTCCTCCAATACATCATTTGCTTTGATCCTTGCGCTCTCACTTATTTATTTAATTCTCGCAGCACAATTCGAAAGCTTCCGCGATCCGTTCGTGATCATGGTTACAGTTCCGCTTGCATTTGCCGGTGCACTTCTGACACTCTGGATATTCGGACAAACAATAAATATCTTTTCGCAGATCGGAATGATCATGCTGATCGGTCTTGTTACTAAAAACGGAATTCTCATTGTAGAATTTGCAAACAAGCTGCGTGAAGGTGGCCAGGAAAAGTTCGACGCTGTAAAAGATGCAGCTGTCGCGCGTTTACGTCCGATCCTGATGACTACGCTCGCAACAGTTTTAGGCGCTTTACCAATAGCGCTTGCATTGGGTGCCGGTGCAAAAAGCCGCATGCCTTTAGGAATTGTTATTGTCGGCGGTTTGTTATTCTCACTTTTACTGACGCTTTATATTATCCCTGCCATGTACAGCTTTTTATCGCACAGGGATAAAAAAACAGAACAACAATTGGAATTACCATTAGAAACACCGGCACAATCTCCAGAACAATTGTAAGATGATAAAAAAGATGCTGCTTATTCTTCAGCTTGTTTTTCCTGTGTTGCTCATGGGGCAAACCCTGCTGACATCCGACGAAGCATTAAGGATTGGATTGAAAAATAATTTCGAGATCCTGATTGCAAAAAATGAGCAGCAGGCCGATTCCATTCTTAATTCCGCTGGCAATGCCGGTATGCTTCCTTCTGTCTGGCTGAATGCGGGCTATGGAATCAACAGCAATACTATTCACCAGGAACTGACTAACGGAACAGAGATCAATTCAAATAATGCAGGAGGAACAAATCTTACTGCCGGAATTGCACTAAGCTGGACATTATTTGACGGAACAAAAATGTTTGTCACAAAACGAAAGCTGGAGCAGATTGAAATACTTGGCTATTATAATTTTCGTGCAAATGTATTGGCTGTGACCAGTGATATTCTTCTTTCCTATTATGATATCGTTCGCCAGCAGCAGCAGATTGATGCGACGGATGAAATTATAAAGTTCAATGAAGAACGTGTAAAAATTACAGATGCGCGTTTCATTTCAGGGCTCGGGCCAAAAACAGATTTGCTCCAGGCGAAAATTGATCTCAACATTCAGAAAGAAAACAGGATCAATCTTTCCATCCTGCTGGATGATTCAAAACGTCAGCTGAATACGTTGCTCGCGCGTGATGTGAATATCGTTTACACTGTGGAAGACAGCATTATTTTATCGCCACTTGCTGACCGTGCGCAGCTGGAGCAGAAAATGTATGGAGCAAACCCTGCGTTGCTTGCATTTAAAGCGCAGGTTGAAATTTCAAAACTTGCTTATCGTGAAACACGCACACAGTATTATCCGAAAGTAGCGTTGAATGCTGCATACAATTTCGGCCGTTCAGAAAATTCAGCGGGATTTACACTTTACAATCAAACGTATGGATGGTCAACAGGTCTTACATTTTCAATGCCTTTATACCAGGGCGGAAGAGTAAACCGTGAATCGAAAGTTGCAAAGCTGGATATTCAATCTACTGAATACAGATTCCAGCAGGCAAATCTTTCCGCAAGTCTTGAATTACAAAATGCGCTTTCGGTTTATGACGGAAGAGAAAAAGCATTGGCGCTCGAAAGAGAAAATGAAAAGATGGCGCGTGAAGGAATGATGCTCGCGCTGGAACGATTACGCCTCGGACAAGGAAATGCATTAGAAGTTGCGCAGGCACAATCAACCTTAGCTTCTTCCCTCTTCCGTGTTTCAGCATTTAATTATGATATGAAATCAGCGGAGATTGGCGTGCGTCGGCAGGCTGCTGTGTTGTAAGCCTCTGTGGTAAAAATCCTGCAAAGGAAATATTCATGGACACAAACTTGGTGCCTTTTGTAGCAATCCTCCACACAAGAAAATATTTATAAGAAGTAGTTAACTTGCATAATGAAATTCTCAGCTTCTATTCTTTTTCTCCTCCTCATAGTCGCCTGTACAACCTACGACAATGCGCTCCTTTACCATAAAAACTTCAAATCAGGCTCACATCCGCTTTTAAGATTTGACGGATATTATTCCGATACGCTCGGACCAAAACCAGATGCACAAACCGCAAAGTATACCGAGACGCCTGTAAAGCCGGTTTATTTTTATGCGAATGGTTCAGCATTTTCAACCAATAATTATGAACCTTATTACGCCATGCTGAATGCAAAAACACTAAAAGGTTCCTGGGGAAATTATCTTGTGAAAGGCGACACCATCCAGCTTGAAAAATTTCAGTTAGCTGGTTCAAATTACGACAGGATCATTATGAAAGGTGTGGTTTCAAAAGACAAAATTCATTGGGTTGCAAGAAAACAACGCGAAGAAAATTTTAAGCCGGTTGATTATTCTATTTTTTTCCAGGTCTATTCTACACGACCAGATTCGTTAAGAAATTTTATCCGGACAAAAGGGAAATACAATAAGTAGAAAATTATTCTCCTGCCATAGTAATTTTTCGGTAGTGGCTAATTGGAATTTTCATGCTTACTAATCGCATTTTGAATCAGAAATAATACGCGCAATTTGTGTAATCTGTGGCAGAACGAAATGTTGCCACAGATTACGCGGATTTCACAGATTAAAGAAAAAAGGATTATTAAGCTGAGCCACTACTAATTTTTCCACCGCCATATCAGTCCTGTAGTTATCCCAACGCTTTCTTAAAAACTTCCAGTACTCTCTTGCGCGCAAATTCATGTTCAACAATTTCCGGTAAATAACCAGTTTTATATTCCGGCACCCACTTTTTTATGTAAATCATTTCCGGATCAAACTTTTTCATTTGCGCAGTCGGATTGAATATCCTGAAATACGGCGCAGCATCACAACCGCAACCTGCCGCCCATTGCCAGTTGCCATTGTTCGATGAAAGTTCATAGTCGAGCAACTTCTCCGCAAAATAAGCTTCGCCCCAGCGCCAGTCGATGAGCAAGTGTTTAATAAGAAAACTTGCAACAATCATACGCACACGGTTGTGCATGAAACCTGTTTTATTCAGCTCGCGCATTCCGGCATCAACTATCGGGTAACCGGTTGTTCCATTACACCACGCTTTGAATTCCGCTTCATCATTTCTCCACGGAATAAAATCATATTTCTTTTTGAAGCTGGAATGCACCACATACGGAAAATGAAAAAGAATCATCATAAAAAATTCGCGCCAGATCAATTCATTCAGCCATTGTTCGTTTAGCTCATTCGCAGCTTTTACCAATGCGCGTACGCTTACAGTTCCGAAACGAAGATGAATGCTCAGTTTACTGGTTCCATCGATCGCAGGGAAATTGCGCGTGGCTTCGTAATTACGAATGATGTTTTTATCCCGCACAATGGTTGGAATGGCTATTTCATTTTTCTTAAAACCAATTTCTTCCAGCGAAGGGATTTCAAAAGCTTTGGTTTTTAAAAAATGATCAGGTAATTTTTCAGAAGGGAAAGTCTGCAAAGGCTGCGCTGCGAATTTTTGCTTCCAGACTCTCGAATACGGAGTAAAAATGCTATACGGCAAACCATCCGGCTTCATCACTTCCGCTTTTTCAAAAATAACCTGGTCTTTGAACAAATGAAACCCAATGTTTTTTGATTCTAAAAATGCGGCAATTTCAGCATCGCGTCTTATAGCTTGCGGTTCATAATCGTGATTGGTGAAAACCTGTTTTACATCAAACGTAGTGCAGATTTTTTCAAATGCTTTTAAGGACGAATCATAAACCACAAAAAGTGACGACCCTTTTTTTACCAGTTCCGCATTCAGCGCTTCGAGTGTTTTATGAATGAATGAAACGCGCGCATCTTTCTTATCCGAAAGTTTGCCGAGAATTTCTTTATCAAAAATAAAAACCGGCAACAACGCATCCGAACTATTCAGCGCCTTGAATAATCCATGATTATCCTCCAACCGCAAATCGCGGCGGAACCAGAAAATTGAAGCAGATTCTTTTACGCTCAAATTTTTATTCACCGTTATTTCTCAACGTTGAGCATTGCCTTGATTATTCAAAATCTTTTATTCCTAATATTGAATTTTGAATACTGAATTTCTGACTGTTTTCCCCAATTACTAATTACCTTTTACCAATCACCTATTTAGTAGAATAATTAGGAGCCTCTCTCGTAATCACAATATCATGCGGATGTGATTCACGAATACCAGCAGAAGTAATGCGGATAAACTTAGCATCCTGCAACGCCGCAATATTTTTCGCACCCACATATCCCATTCCTGCACGAAGTCCGCCTACCAATTGATAAACCACTTCACCCAGCGTTCCTTTATAAGGCACACGACCCGAAATTCCTTCCGGAACAAGTTTCTTTATATCATCCTCCACATCCTGGAAATAGCGATCCTTCGATCCTTTTTCCATCGCATCCAGCGAACCCATTCCGCGATAGGTTTTGAACTTTCTTCCTTCAAAAATAATCGTCTCTCCCGGCGATTCTTCCACCCCCGCAAAAAGCGATCCCGCCATAATCGTGCTTGCACCCGCAGCAATTGCTTTCGGAATATCGCCTGTGTAACGAATGCCACCATCAGCTATCACAGGAATGCCCGATTTTTTCAAAGCATTCGCCACCATCATCACCGCCGTTAATTGCGGAACACCAACGCCGGCAATCACACGCGTAGTGCAAATCGATCCCGGGCCGATTCCTACTTTCACACCGTCTGCACCGGCTTTTACCAATGCAAGTCCGGCTTCAGCAGTTGCTACATTTCCTACAATAATATCAATGTATGGAAAGGTCTTCTTCACCAGCTTCAGCATTTCAAGCACGCCTTTCGAATGTCCGTGTGCAGTATCAATGATCATTGCATCCACACCGGCATTCACAAGCGCAGTTGCACGTTCAATCGTATCATGTGTTACACCCAGCGCACCAGCCACACGCAAGCGACCCAAATCATCTTTACTTGCATTCGGGCGTTCTTTTATTTTACTGATGTCGCGATAAGTAATCAAGCCAATCAGCTTATTATTCTTATCAACTACAGGAAGTTTTTCAATTTTATTATTCTGTAGAATCTGCTCTGCCTTTTTCAGGTCAGTTACTTTTGTGGTGATTATATTTTCCGAAGTCATCACCTCTTTCACCGGGCGCTTCATGTTTTTTTCAAAACGCAGATCGCGGTTCGTTACAATTCCAACTAGCAATCCGTTTTTATCTACTACCGGAATTCCGCCAATCTTGTTATCACGCATCAGGTTCAGCGCATCCAATATCACTGCATTTTCAGGAAGCGTCACCGGGTCCTGCACCATTCCGCTTTCCGATCGTTTTACACGTCGCACCTGTGCCGCTTGCTGCTCAATGGTCATGTTTTTGTGAATCACACCTATTCCACCTTCACGCGCAATCGCAATCGCCAGCTCATATTCCGTCACCGTATCCATAGCAGCGGACACAATCGGAGTATTGATAGTAATGTTGCGAGAGAATTTTGTGCGAATATCAACTTCGCGTGGAAGCACTTCTGAGTAGTCAGGTACCAGCAGTACATCATCGTAGGTGAGACCTTCACCTATAAATTTGGAATTATCATTAGACATAAGAACGCAGGTTGTCCCAAGGATCCCCTCGGGGAATTTTATTGCCGTTAAAATTCGTGCAAAGATAGTGAAAGGATGTACGATGTGTAATGTGAGATGCGCGATTTTAGAGAAATTTTCATTAACAGGTTGAGAAGCAGCAGCATTTCAGTGTTTAGAAGCATTTCTCCCGTCATCCGCTATACTCCTCGCCTCGTCAAATCTCTTTTTACCTTAAAATTTAATCTTTGCTTTTTAACGAGGCTGCGGGGTGCCGCTGCTACCGGGGCTATTTCAGATCATTCTCTTGTTAATGAGAAATCGCACGAAAATCCACCCGCGTGAAAATGCCACGAAGGCACGGTCATTCATAAAATCACTTTCAATTTAAAACCTTCAATAGTGAACATTAAATTTTACCGAATCAAAGTAACCGTCCCCTTCTGATCAATATACTGCCCATCCGCAGTCTTAAAAGTAAGCAACCAAACATAAACCCCCGGCTCACACTTGTGCCCTGCATATTTTCCATCCCATGCACCATTCAGATCATTCGTCTCATACAACTTTTCACCCCAACGGTTAAACACCGCAAAATCATAATCCACAATATCCACAAAGCCTGTTGATGGCATGAAAAAATCATTCAACCCACTTCCGTTTGGTGTAAATGCATTCGGTACAAATACCAATGGACGCTGCATCACCTCCGCAATATTTGAATAGGTGGTGTCTGCAAAACCAAATCCATTTCCCGGCCCTTCCACCCCTTCCACCTGGTAAGTAAATCTTCCGATGAAATGATTGTAAGCAGAAACATCGTCCACGTAAATGTTTTGTCCTGCATTGGTAAACGGCACACTTGCAATCGGAACCGGATCTGTTATTCCGTCAATGCCGCGGTAAATATTGTAAAACAAAACACCGCCCAGCCATTGCTCATAATCATTCCAACTAATTGTATTCGTAATCTCGCTATTGCTCACTGCCTGCAGAAAAATCGTTCGCCCATAATTAAAGGTTGGTGCTTCCACGCCACAGCTATCCACCGGAACAACTTCATAATAATAACTCTGCCTGTCCGTTTCCGGAGTTACGTCAACATAAGTCACCATTGTGGCTGGAGGATTTGCCAATGTGTTTCCTATTAATACCCAACCAGCGGTAAGACTGTCAGCGCGGTAAATATTGTAGGACGGAACATCAGCTGCTGCATCCACAAATGCTTTAAGTGTCACCGTGTTTGAACCGGCAACTGTTGCCACACGCAGGTAATTGTAAAGCGGCTGTACCGGAACATCGGCAAATACACAAACCACCTCCGACCGCGAAGTAATGGTATGCGTTGTATTATAAGCAACTATATAATAGCAGTAGGTGTGAAATTGTGTCAGCCCTGCATGTACAAAATCTGAATCATTTGCATTGGTGGTTCCCAAAAGTGAAAATGGCCCGCCGTTATCACTTACATAAATTTCATATCCGCCTGAACCACCAGGGAAATTGATATAGGAATTCCAGTAAAGTGTCGCTGTCGCATCGCAGATATCATACGACTTTCTTGCAAAAAGTGTGTGATGCACTGTGCTGAAAATGCTGATGTTTCCGCATGAATCCAATGAAGCAACCACATAACTTTCACTTTGCTGACCCGAATTGGAAATCGGATTCGTGTAAGAAGTATTGTTAATTCCAAAAAGCGTATCAATTGCAGTCCAGATGCCGTTGATGTATTGATACAGCACATATCCAATCGCATCCGGTGAAGTGCTGGGCTGCCAGCTGATGAATGCGGAATTGACACTGCTTACAGAAACAGAATCCAAAGCCGGAATGGCAGGACTCGTTTGATCCTGAAAAATATCACCATCAATATTTGAAACCGAAACGCAGCCAAGTGAATCACCGATTTCAATTCTGTAATTCACCAGCGAGTTACAGATGGAGATAGAATCCACATACGAAAGCGATTGAGTTGAATCGATGAGCACCCAGTTTCCAACAGGATATTCGCGGTAAATTCTGAACCATGTATATTGTGTTGTCGGCGCCGGAATCAGAATATTATTCCATGAAAGATTAGCAGTAACATTTGCATTGTTCACCACGTTCAGAAAAATCGAGCTCACCGTATCCTGCGCATTCAGCAATACCATTCCACCACAACCCGATCGTGTTTTGATAAAATAATAAACCGGGCCTGCATTTCCGTTAGATCCAACATGTGTGTAGGAAAGCTGGTTGTAATTGAAAATGGAATCCACCACAGTAAAAGGTCCATTCGGAGAAGTGGAGCTGTAAATATGGTAGCTGTTAAACGTTCCTGCGGTATCAAGCGGTTGTTCCCAGGTAAGTGTAACAGCGCCATTCGAAGCTACAGCTACACAATGAATCACCGGCGATTGAACTACAGGATATCCAAGCACGGTGATGGAAATGGTGGCAATGTTTTGTGCAGGTGCAGGACAAAAATCGTCCGTTGTTCTGATCACAAAATTGTACGTGTTAGACGAGGTAAAACACTGCGATGCAAAGTTGACATGATTACATGCTGTTTGCCAGCTGAAATCTGTGTTTACTGCCTGCACTCCTGATACCGGTGGCGGTGGTGTCAATGTTGCGCACGGTGGATTCAGACAACCAGTTGTGGTACTGCTGAATCCTGCACCGAATTGGCTTCCGGTTGCATTGATCGTTAACGTTTGCGGCTGACCATTCGGAAGCAGGTCAAAATCAGTGGCCGAAAGTGTAAAATTTACAAGCGCACCGGCATAAACGGTATCCTGGAAAATGGTGTTGGATTGAAATGGCGGCGTTACATTCGGCGGCGAATTATTTCCGCAGGGAAGCAATACACTTTGAATATCGCGGTACACTTCTGCAATTTTCTGGCCGCATCTCCATCCTTCCACGCGAATGCAGCTCACGAAATTTCCGCTGGTAAAAGAAGTGTAGGAAATTTCTCCTGTAGCGGTATTTAATACAGCAGCCACATTACCCGGATTCATTGAAGGACCCGGCAAAGGACTTGTATAAGAGAATCCCGCTACAAACGGAATCGGTTGCGCATCATAAATTGGTGAAGGAATTGTGGTATAAACATCCAGTGGTTCATCCCATGCATAAACAATAGAATCAGCTTCCCTGTCTACCGCATTATGATTGTATGTAAAAGGATAACCAGTACATGTAATTGTTTTCGGACTTTCGAGGAATTCGGGCGAATTATCATAACATGGACTCGTATTCATGTTATTGTAAGCAAACATTTTCGCACGCAATGTAAATCCGGCCACCGAAGGGTTTGCAAGATTCGTGATTGCGTTATTCCTACAGCAATTCTGGTATGCAAAAATCCATCCGGCGGCTGGTGGAACTCCTGCAATAGTGATGGCAGAAGATTGATAAATAAATTCCTCCACTGCGCCCGGTGTATTATTGGCAGCAGCACAGGAAATATTCGGACCGATGATATTGCAGGTCGGCGAAATATCCGTTTGCGAAATTAAATTCATCGCAATCTGCGTCAGGCTCGGGTGATTAAAAACATCAAGCATAGCAGATGGCGGGCCAGTTGAGCCATTGCAATCACGATAAAGTTTCATGTGAAAAACAAACTGCCCGTTGCCCTGGCAAGTCCATGTGATTTCGCCTCCCATTAAATGAGACGCGCGTGCCTGTTGAAAGCAAGCAAGGGTAAATAAGAGGAATAAAATGCGTCGGAGGAAACGCATAGGTTTATAGGTATTGCCGTGAATAACAAAGATAATCTTTAAAGGCAATTACGGAAAGTAAGTACATTATTTATTTACAGGTTCTTACGTGTCCAAACGCCTACGCGTTTGCCGTTTAACTTAATAAAGGCTTTAGTTTTTGTCTTTCAGAAAAGAGAATTATTAGAGTGTTAACAAAAAGAACGATGCTTAATGTCAATGTATTTGTAGTTACAACGAAAAATATATTTATTGCTAAAACATTCGTCACGGTAAATAAGTACAATATAGAACCAAGAAACCTTGTCCGCTTAAATAATAGTAAGACCCCAGGGATTAATTCGCTTAACCCAATCAAAATAATGTACCCTTTTTTTAGACCAAAAAATTGCCACATAATATGAGATGGACTAACGTCTTTAAATAATAAGTCTGCGGCAGGTTCGACATGCACAAGTTGAAGTCCAATTAATTTTACGGTTCCGTATAAAATGAAAATTGCCGCATTAAAAAGGACTATTATTTGCACTAATAATTTTTTCCATTGAAATTTCGTTGTCATAGTGTTTGTCGGCAAAATTGCAAGTAACGGTTTCTGGCTAAGCGAGGTGCGGAATTTACTTGCACAAAATTTTCTTAACCGAAAAACTTTATTAAATGTACTGAACTAAATGGCAAGTGCTTTTTTTAGTCAGCGTTGTTAATGTCATTTTAAGTTATAAATTTGTAACCATTGTATAATGTTAAGCTATATGGTTATGAATAAATATTTAACACTTTCAGAAGCCTCTAAGCTCATTGGTAAAAGTAAAGAAACTCTCAGACGTTGGGATAGAGAAGGCAAGTTGTGCGCTGTCCGTGAACCAATGAGTAACTATCGTGTCTATAAACGGGAGCAGGTCGAAATGTTGTTTGCTGACTTTGTTAGCAACGATGTTAAAGGTGATGCTTCTAACCATGTCGAGCCTCACAATGATTATTCTGTTTTAGAATTGTTTGCTGGTGCTGGCGGTCTTGCGGTCGGAATGGAAAAAGCGGGATTGAAATGTGTCGCATTGAATGAAATTGACAAATGGGCTTGTCAAACTTTACGAAAAAATCGTCCGCATTGGAAAGTGTTAGAAGGTGATATAAGTTCTTTTGATTTTTCTGAATACAAAAATAAAATCGATGTTGTTACTGGTGGCTTTCCTTGTCAAGCATTTAGTTACGCAGGAAAAAAATTAGGTCTTGCAGATGCAAGAGGAACACTTTTTTACGAATTTGCTCGAGTTGTAAAGCAAGTCAATCCTCCGATTTTTATAGGTGAAAACGTTCGTGGTTTGTTAAGTCACGAAAATGGAAAGACATTACAAGGAATGATTTCAATTTTAGATGAAATTGGGTACAATGTTGTTCCTGTTCAAGTTTTAAAAGCTATTAATTTTAATGTGCCGCAGAAAAGGGAAAGATTAATTTTAGTGGGAATTAGAAAAGACATTCATTTGAAATATGAATATCCTAAACCATATAAGAAAATTTACAATTTAAAAGATGCGTTAAAAAAAGGCAAATTGTTTAATTGCAATGTTCCAAAATCTTCAGGAGCAAAGTATCCTCAAAGTAAAATAGATGTTTTGGATTTAGTTCCCCCAAAAGGTTATTGGCGTGATTTGCCTTTAAAAATTCAAAAAGAATTTATGGGTGGAAGTTTTTATTTAGGTGGCGGAAAAACTGGTATTGCAAGAAGGATCGGTTGGGATGAACCTTGCCTAACACTAACTTGTAGCCCTGCACAAAAGCAAACAGAAAGATGTCACCCCGAGGAAACCCGTCCATTTACTGTTCGTGAATATGCAAGAATTCAAACATTTCCAGACGATTGGAAATTTGAAGGTTCCGTTGCACAACAGTATAAGCAAATTGGCAATGCAGTTCCTGTAAATCTGGGGAAAGAAGTTGGTTATTCTATTGTGAAATTTTTAAATCAATATTACAACTTGTCAAAGCCTAAATAGTACCTGAAGTTTTCAAAAGTAATTTGGTCTAAAATAGTTCTTTTAGATTTCTTAATTTCAGATTTCACTTCTTCTAAGGCTGAATTTTCTGCTATTTCTTCGCTTTTGTCTATTGACTTTAGATAGTCTTTAATGGCAATTGGCAGGACTTTATAAAGCCTAAACAAGGCGTCTTCTTGACCTGAAAGCAAAGCATAGAATTGGTCGCCCGAAATTTTGTAAACTCTACTATGGCTATATTCTTTTCCATTTATTTCACCAGTCCATAACTCGCAAAAACTACCCTTGGCTAAAATCTGAACCCAGTAACATTTTGCTTTTTTATAATCGTTAGCATACCTAGCCAATTTTTGGAAAAGAGCCTCAGCCGAACTACTGTTCATTGTGTTGTGCTTATTCTTGATGTCGGCAAATAAACTGTTGTCTTTTGCTTTGATGTCAAAGCCACTCAAATTTCCTATTTCGAAACGCTTTATTCCTCCCAATATATGTTCGTGAAATGTTCCTATCGAATTATTGATTGATTTGTCAATCTGCCGTAGAATTTCAGCCTGAATAAGGCTTTCTTCATTTATACCATTAAATTTCGCATCAAAAGTAAGTTTGATCGTGTCAACCTTGTTCGAATAAAAATTCTTTTTAGTGATATTGTTTTTTGCCTTCAAATAAGCATTATGAAGATTGCCAACACACTTTAGCAAATGGTCGTCTGAGATGAAGTCTACATATTTGTTTTTCATTAAGTTCTGCCTTTGTTTTAGTTGTTAAATTAGAAATAAAAACTTAAAGTAAGCCGGTCGATAAAATCGATAGCGATGTCTACAGAATGACGTTTAACATATTGATATCCGCTACAGCGAATGACATTGTTCATTCTACCTGTTCCTGAAAAATACCAAAAGAAAAAGGTACGAAACAGAATTGCGTTAGCAATTTCATATTTCGTACCTCTATCGAAAACCTTTCGGACTTATTTTGCTTTTCGCAACACAAAAGTCAAGAAATGCTTTTCGTAACTATTCGAAGCATTCGTTTCGCCGCGGCGGATCGTACCTATGCGATAATCCAGGTTTTATCTCCGGAAAGAATTTTATTCAATGGAGTTATTCCTTTTTTCGCTTTAACTGCTTCAATCTGAGCTTTCAGATCTTCTTCATAAGTTGAACGCTGCTCTACATAAAACACACCGAATGGACGTGGATTATGTGGTGTTAGTGATGCATCATCAAATAATCCCGCGAGCAACATTGCTTTTGTATGATCGTTTTCATCGTGAATCCAAAGATCATTTACAGAAGCGCCGCCTGCCAAATCAACGATCACCGGCTTCAAACCATCCAGCTTGAGTCCTTTGTCGCTGTTATTTCCAAAGATCAATGGTTTGCCGTGCTCAAGGAAAAGGCACTCTTCCATTTTGCTTCCTTTTTCAGTGTACGCGAAGAAAGCGCCATCATTGAAAACCGGGCAATTCTGGTAAATTTCAACAAACGCAGTTCCTTTGTGCTCATGTGCACGTTTGAACATTGCCTGCTGGTGTTTCGGGTCGCGATCGAGTGATCGGGCAACAAAAGTAGACTTCGCGCCTAACGCTAACTGAAGTGGATTAAATGGCTCATCAACAGATCCGTATGGCGTTGATTTTGCTACCATTCCCTTTTCAGACAGTGGTGAATATTGTCCTTTTGTAAGCCCGTAAATTTCGTTATTGAACATCAGGTATTTGATGTTGAAATTACGGCGCATGAGGTGGATAAAATGGTTACCGCCAATTGAAAGGGAATCGCCATCGCCTGAAATCAGCCACACATCCAGTTCAGGATTGGTAGCTTTTACTCCTGAAGCAACAGCCGCCGCGCGACCGTGAATACTGTGAACACCATAAGTGTCCATGTAATATGTAAAACGTGAAGAGCAGCCGATTCCGGAGATAAACACATAGTTCTCTTTTTTCACATCAAAGTCAGGAAATACTTTCTGCACCTGACTCAGGATGGAATAATCGCCGCATCCCGGACACCATTTTACATCCTGGTCGGAAGCAAAATCTTTCGGTGACTTTTTTGGTTCTGGAGTGATAATATCTGTGCTCATCTTACTTGCTATTAAGGGTTTCAACAATCTTTGCTTTCAATTCATCCACAGCGAACGGAAGTCCCTGCACTTTGCTGTAGCTTATTGCCGGAACAAGGTATTTCGCGCGGATCAGCTGACACAGCTGGCCAAGGTTCATTTCAGGAATAAGGACTTTATCAAATCCTTTCAGTAATTCGCCGAGATTTTTCGGGAATGGATTAACATAACGCAAATGAACGTGAGCAACGTCATGTCCTTCCGCAATCAATTCACGCACAGCAGTTTTAATTGCTCCCGATGTTGATCCCCATCCTAAAACACACAATTTTGCCTGCTCTTTTCCGCTGTCAACATGTGCCAATGGAATAAAGTCAGCGATCTTCTCAATCTTTTGCTGACGCAGGTGAACCATTTTCTCGTGATTCACAGAATCGTAAGAAACGTTTCCTGTTTCATCTTGTTTCTCAAGTCCGCCAATGCGGTGTTCCAATCCTTTAGTTCCCGGCTTTGTGCGTGGACGAACCAAACGTTCATCGCGCTTATAAGGAAGGAATTTTCCTCCCGGGTTATTTGTTTCAGTTACGAATTCGCAATGGATCGGCTTGAGATGTTCTTCATTCGGGAATTTCCATGGCTCTGAACCATTGGCAACATATCCGTCGCTCAGGAAAATAACCGGCGTCATGTGCTCAATCGCTATGCGGGCTGCTTCATAAACTGTTTCGAAACAATCAGCTGGCGAAGAAGCGGCAAGAACAGGAAGCGGTGCTTCACCATGCCGGCCATGAATAGCTTGTAAAAGATCAGCTTGTTCTGTTTTTGTAGGAAGACCGGTAGAAGGCCCGCCACGCTGCACGTTTACAATGACTAAAGGAATTTCAGTAATTACAGCCAAGCCGATTGCTTCTCCTTTAAGAGAAAGTCCCGGGCCGGAGGTTGTAGTTACACCAAGCGCGCCGGCATACGAAGCTCCGATTGCGGAACAAATAGCAGCAATTTCATCTTCTGCCTGGAAGGTTTTTACACCATTTCCGCGGTATTTTGAAAGTTCATGTAAAATATCGGAAGCTGGTGTAATAGGATAAGAACCTAAGAAAAGTTCAATTCCTGCTTTTTCAGCTGCTGCGATCAGGCCGATTGCGGTTGCATGGTTTCCTGTGATCTGGCGGTAAACACCTGCAGGAAGTTTTGCAATATCAACCTGGAAACGGGTGGTAAATACTTCTGTTGTATCACCGAAATTCCAGCCGGCCTTCAACGCGGTAATATTCGCGTTCATGATTTCCGGCTTTTTAGAGAATTTCTCTGTGATAAACTGCATGGTATAATCCATGGATTTATCGAACATCCAGAAAAGAAGTCCGAGAACGAACATATTCTTGGAACGTTCCATTTCCTTGTTACCAAGACCGGATTCTAAAAGCGCATCCTTGGTGAATTTGGTAACATCTACCTTATAAACGATAAAATCCTCTGTTGAGCCATCTTCGAGCGGGTTAATTCCGTCTTTATAGTTCGCGAGGCCTAAATTCTTTTTATCAAAACCTGCGGTATTAACGATCAGGATTCCACCTTTTTTCAATTGGTGAATATCTGTCTTTAATGCAGCAGCATTCATTGCAACAAGCACGTCAAACCGATCGCCGGGCGTGAAAATTTCCTTGCTTCCGAAATTTACCTGGAAACTGGAAACTCCTGCAACTGTTCCGATCGGGGCGCGGATCTCTGCCGGAAATTCAGGAAATGTGCTCAGATCCTGGCCTAAAAATGCTGATGTATCGGTGAATTGGGTTCCAGTAAGCTGCATTCCATCCCCGGAATCACCGGAAAAACGCACTACAATATTTTCGGCTTTCCTGACTTCAGTCTTTCTTCCGCTTTTTTGTTCCAACGTGTCCATTCGTTTCGATTAGGATTTACTAAGGGTGTAATACTTCTTTTTTGCCGATAAGCTCTTCTTTTGATTCTACTGCTTCGGGATCAGGAACGCAGCAATCAACAGGGCAAACCGACGCGCATTGCGGCTCATCATGAAAACCTACGCATTCGGTGCATTTGTCTGTTACAATATAATAGTAATCAGCAGAAAGCGCTGGCTGATCAGCTTCCGCTTCCACAGTAATGCCGCTTTTAGAAGTAAATAATCCTTTTACTTCAGTTTTATAAGCAAAGTTCCAGTCGCCGCCATTTTCAAAAATTGCGCCGTTCGGACACTCAGGCTCACAAGCACCGCAGTTGATGCAATCATCTGTGATTTTAATCGCCATTATCGTAGTTGTTTAAATGATAGGGAAAAATAGTTGGTGTAAAGTAACCGAAAATTGTTTTTAAAAAGTAATATTTGTCACACTTTTTTCGGGCACACCCCTGTTTACAAGAACAATGTCCGGGATAAATAACAAATGAACAACCAATAAATTAACCATGGGCGCAGGTTCACTCATTTTACTTATAATTTGCGGAATTGCATTCGCAGGCGGTGGAATCCTTTTGTCGAAAGTTCTGGCTAAGTCGTCGAAGAATATTGTAAAAGGTGAAGCTTATGAATGTGGCATCGAACCCACCGGATCAAACTGGATTCAGTTCAATGTTGGTTATTATTTGTTCGCGCTGATCTTCCTCGTTTTCGACGTTGAATTGATTTATATGTATCCGTGGGCCGTTGTTGTCAAAAATATTGGCTGGCCTGCGTTTGTTGAAATCATAATTTTTATGTTCATCCTTTTTATGGGACTTTTGTATGCTTGGAAAAAAGGAGCGCTTAAATGGATGTAGGAACTTATCATATTCTTCGTTTCAGAAACCAACAATATGATAAGTTCCTGCGCTGAAACAATAATAAAACGAGATGGCTGACGATATTTTAATTGACGAAAATAAAATTTCTTTCCCCGGAGATGTTCATCCTACAGACGGTGGCGGAATTCTGGTGACGAAACTCGATGATGTTATTAACTGGGCACGGGCGAATTCACTTTGGCCGTTAGTATTCGGTACCAGCTGCTGTGCAATTGAAATGATGTCGGCGGCTGGTGCAAAATACGACTGGTCGAGATTCGGATTTGAAGTTGCACGCGCTACGCCACGCCAGGCCGATCTTATTATTGTTGCAGGAACCATCGTAATGAAAATGGCGCCGGTACTAAAACGTCTTTATGATCAGATGCCGGAACCGAAATATGTAATTGCAATGGGCGCCTGCACCATTTCCGGCGGACCATTCTTTTATAATACGTATTCCGTCGTGAAAGGCGTCGACCATGTTATTCCGGTTGACGTTTATATTCCGGGCTGCCCTCCCCGACCTGAGGCTTTACTGCATGCAATGATAACGCTGCAGGAAAAGATCAAGACGCAACATAATACGTTCGGCAAAACAAAAACGGTGGAACGATGAACAAAGAAGATTTAAAAACTGCGATCACCGAAATACTTCCGGAAGTTACCTTCGATGAGACAGGAGAATTTCTTGTCGCGCTTGTGCCGCCGGAGCAATTACTTCCGTTCATGACTTCGCTTCGTAACAAGGAAGAATTCAACATGGATTATCTTTTCTGCCTCACGTGCATCGACTGGAAAGATCATTTTATGATGGTTTATCATTTGCTTTCAAAAACGCATCGTCATGAATTTGTTGTGAAAGCAAAATTGACAGACAGAACAAATCCGCAGATCGAATCCTTAACTCCATTATGGAAAACAGCAGATTTTCATGAGCGCGAAGTTTTTGACCTGTTTGGAATAACATTTTTACATCACCCGGATCTACGCAGGATTTTCCTTGACGATAACTGGCCGGGATTCCCATTACGAAAAGATTACGTGGACGAAAACATGATCGAGATATGAAATTGCTGGGAGAAGATACCGTTACGGATGATGGTTTATTCGTCGTCAACATGGGGCCGCAGCATCCGTCCACACACGGCGTGCTGCACTTAAAAGTATGGCTCGACGGAGAAACCATTCACAAAGTTCAGCCACACCTTGGCTACATTCATCGCTCCATTGAAAAAATGAGCGAGAATCTTTCTTACAGGAATTTCATTTTCGCCACCAGCCGGATGGATTATTTATCCGCGCATATTAATAATGAAGCCTGTGCGCTCACCGTTGAAAAAGGTTTGGGAATTCAAGCCTCGCCTCGCGCGCAGGTGATTCGTTTACTGATGGCAGAATTGACACGACTTGCTTCGCATCAATTATGGTGGGGCTGCACTGGTCTCGATCTTGGAGCCGTCACACCTTTCTTTTATGCTTTCCGCGACCGTGAAGCGATCAATGGAATTATGGAAGAAACATGCGGCGCTCGACTGACACAGAATTACATGGTTCCCGGCGGCGTGATGTTCGATCTGCATCCGAATTTTGTGAAACACACGAAAGACGTGATTGCGGAATGCAAAAAAAATCTTGCTGAATACGATCAGCTGCTTACCGGCAATGTTATTTTTGAACAGCGCACAAAAGGAGTTGGTGTGCTTTCAAAAGAAGATGCAATTTCATTCGGTTGCACAGGGCCAACTGCACGTGCTTCCGGTGTCAGCTGCGATATTCGTAAATGGAATCCCTATGGCGCTTACGATAAAGTTTTGTTTGAAGAAATTCTTGCGACCGAAGGCGATTGTTACGCACGTTATATATGTAGAATGGCGGAAATGAAACAATCCATTTCCATTATTGAACAGCTTATTGATACTATTCCAGAAGGTGATTTCCAGGAAAAAACAAAAGCGGTGATCAAGCTTCCGAAAGGAGAATATTATCAGCGCGTTGAAACTGCACGCGGCGAATTAGGCGTTTTTATTGTGAGCGACGGCGCTGCTTCTCCTTATCGTGTAAAATACCGCTCACCCGGATTCAGCAATCTTTCTGCTTTATCTCACATGGCACAAGGCGCTAAAATCGGCGATCTAGTTGCAATTATGGCCACCATTGACTTAGTAATTCCAGACATCGACAGATAGTGAAAACAGCTTTACTGATCAGCTTTTCTTCTTTAACAAGCCATATTCACACCTGGCTCAGCGATCTTTTCGGCAACCCGAAGCTCGTGCTTGTAACCGAAATGGCGATCACAGGAATCTGCCTGATCGGATTTTTGGTGATGCTCAGCTTCTTTCTCGGTTACATGGAAAGAAAAGTTGCCGCGTTCATGCAGATTCGTCTCGGACCAAACCGCGTTGGGCCAAAAGGCTCTTTACAAATTATCGCAGATACGGTAAAGCTGCTTTTCAAAGAAGGCCTCACTCCTACTGCTGCTGATCAATTCCTTTTTAATCTCGCGCCTTACATTATGGTCGTTACCGCTATGCTGGTTATGGCGCCGATCGCATTTGCAAAAGATTTCCAGATTTGGGATATCAGCATTGGAATTCTTTATGTGTCTTCTGTTTCGTCAATGGCGGTGATAGGAATTCTGATGGCGGGCTGGTCGAGCTACAATAAATATTCTTTGCTCGGCGCGATGAGAAGCGGTGCGCAGATCGTGAGTTATGAATTGTCAATCGGTCTTTCGCTGATTTCAATTGTCATTCTCACAGGAAGCTTAAAAATGTCCGACATCGTCATGAGCCAGGCAGATGGCTGGTGGATCTTCAAAGGACATATTCCTGTTATTATTTCTTTCGTCATTTTTATTGTAGCATCAACAGCAGAGATTAATCGTGCGCCATTCGATTTAACCGAAGCAGAATCAGAATTAACCGGCGGGTTTCATACCGAATATTCAGGAATGAAATTCGCAATGTTCCTGCTTTCGGAATACATTAATCTGTTTGTTGTTTCTGCAATCGCTGCAACAATTTTCCTTGGCGGATGGATGCCATTGCATTTCGGTCATTGGGAAAGCTTTAATCATATTATGGATTACATTCCGTCATCGCTTTGGTTTTTCGGAAAAACCTTCTTCATCATCTTTATCATCATGTGGTTCCGCTGGACATTCCCTCGCCTGCGTGTCGATCAGCTGCTGAACCTTGAGTGGAAATATTTATTACCGATCAGCATGGTGAATGTGCTTATCGTTACGTTAATGGCAATAATGGGTTGGCATTTTTAAGATAAAGAAAATGATTAAGGAAATAAAAATATCGAATTTCTTAAGTTTTGAAGATGAAACATTTTCATTTGATAAATGCCAGAATATTCTCGTCGGTATAAATGGTTCTGGAAAATCAAATTTTATCAAATGCATTAGAATTCTTAAAGAGGGTGTTGCTGGAATTGGTCTGAAAAAATATGTGTATGATGTTTTAGGTGGATTCGACAATATTTTTTTTAAAGGTGTGAATAACAAAAAAAACTATTTGAAATTAGAGTATACTTTTGATGCTACAGTAATCAGGAATTACGGATACAATTTTTCAAGCGATTTAATTTATACTATTGAACTTTATAAAAGTCCAAGTACTTCAAATTATTACGTGATTGAAAAAATTGTCACTTCTAAGACCGATGGTTTTATTTACCTGGATTTCAATAATGGTGTTGGTGTATTATCTGAAGTGATTGATCCAAACAGCAATACCATAAAAACCAAGCTGGTTAGTTATAGCGATTTTGTTGAACCAACTGAATTAGCATTATCAAAGATATTTGACACGAATCGCTATCTTCCACTTTCAGCTTTACGAAAAGCAATTGCTGATATTGTTGTGTATGATTACTTCGATACAACACCACTAAGTCCGATTCGAAAGCCTATGCTACCGACTTCGGAAAAAAAACTATTACCTGATGGAACTAATCTCCCTCAAATATTAAATACTATTAACATAAATAACAAAACAAGCTACCGCAAGATTGAAAGTATGTTGAATCATGTAAATCCAAAGTTTAAGGGTTTTGATTTTCATATTATTGGAGGAAATATCGAATTAATGTTAGATGAAGACAATCTTAATAGTTCCATTCACGTCAATAATATTTCAGACGGAACGTTAAGATACCTCTGCTTATTATCAATTTTATTTAACCCGGACAGAGGATCACTTGTTTGCATTGATGAGCCTGAAGTGGGTTTACATCCTGATATGATTTCTAATATTTGTAATGCTATAATAGAAGCATCTGAAAAATCAAATATGGTAATATCAACACACTCAGAGAATCTATTAAACGGATTCGATATTAATAATATTCGTGTCTTTGAAAAAGATGAAAATAATTCATCAAAAATTCTTAGCTATACAAAAGATGACTTTCAGGATTGGTATAAAGATTACAGTGTTGGCAAAATGTGGCGAGAAGGAGATATAGGAGGCAACAGATGGTAAGCAGGCGGCTATTTATTGAAGGTACTACAGATACCAGTAATGGAGATCTCCGCGTGGGTTTTGGAATGCTTATTGAAAAGAAAGCTAAAGGAAGGTTACTTCGGATAGTAATGGGAAAAGGAAAATCAGAAACCGTTAAGCATTTTAAATCCAGTACAGATTCAAAATTATTATGCGACCTGGATTTTCCTTCAACAGAGGCTGATAAGGATTTGAATGAATATGGTATTAAGGAACAATATGATTCCGTTTTTTACATGATTCAGGAAATGGAGGCTTGGTTTATTTCCCAACCTGAAATTTTAGATGACTTTTATAATTCAGAAATAAGTAAGCGTCTAACGAAAAAGAATGCTAGTGAATTTGTCAACCCTGATGAAGAATTACAGCGGATAACAAAAGATTCCAAAAAAGGGATGTATCATAAAGTAAATCATGGGTCTCAATTACTAAAATTATTAGACGCTGATAAGTTGTATAATTATTTTCCTGATTTTAAAAGATTAATTGATAGTTTCAAGTAAACACGAAATGAAAGAGCCGGGATATTTTAAAACGATCTATTTGTCAGTCAAATCTCTTCTGAAAGGAATGAAGATGACGGGCTATTATTTCACGCACCCGAAAGAAATTCAAACGGAACAATACCCTGATAATCGCGCCACATTAGTGATGGCAGATCGTTTTCGCGGTGAAGTAATTATGCCGCATGATGAAGCGAATGAACATCGCTGCACCGGTTGCCAGGCGTGTGAAATTGCTTGTCCGAATGGCTCGATCAAGATCATTACCAAACAAGTGATCAACGACGAAGGCAAAAAGAAAAAAGCGATCGACACATGGGTGTATCATCTTGATCTTTGCACGATGTGTAATCTTTGCATTGTCGCTTGTCCGACCACAGCAATCGTGATGGGACAAGAATTCGAGCACAGTGTTTTTGATAAGTCGAAATTGAAAAAGATCCTTAATCTTCCTGATTCCAAACTTAAAGCCGGAGTAGAATAAAGTGAGCGCACATACCATCATATTTTATATTCTATCTGCCATGATCATTGGCGGAGCGATCATGGGCGTGACCAGCCTGAAGATTTTCCGTGCTGCGATCTATCTTTTGTTCAGCCTGATCGGAATTGCCGGATTATATTTCTGGCTCAATTACGAATTTATTGCAGCGGTGCAGATCGTTGTTTACGTCGGCGGAATTGTGGTGCTGATCATCTTCTCTATTTTCCTGACGCATCATTCAGGAGAAGATATGAAAGCGCCAAAACTCGCGCGATCTGTTTTTGCTGCTATTGCGGCAGCTGCAGGATTTGCATTGACCTTAACTGTTATCAACCGCCACAGCTTTACTGCTGGAAATGAAAAAGCCATTGAACCAAGTGTCAATACTATCGGTATGCAAATGCTGAGCACAACAGCACACGGTTATCTTCTTCCTTTCGAGGTGATCAGTATGTTGCTGCTAGCTGCCATGATCGGCGCGATTGTAATTGCAATTAAAATAAAACCAAAGGCATGAGCGAAATAGGATTGCCCCAGATTCTTGTCATCAGCGTCGCCTTGTTTTTCATTGGCGTTTACGGATTTCTCACACGAAGGAACATGATCACCATGTTGATGTCGATTGAGCTTATATTGAACAGCGTGAATATTAATTTCGTTGCGTTCAATAAATATTTATTTCCGGGAAAGCTCGACGGATTATTTTTCACGCTCATCATCATCACCATTGCAGCCGCTGAAGCCGCAGTTGCCATCGCGATCATTATCAATCTCTACAGGAAATATAAATCAATCGACGTGGAAGACGCTAATTCCATGAAATTCTGATTATGCTGCATTCGAAACTCATAGCGCTTGTTCCGCTTTTGCCTTTGGCGACTTTTCTCGTCATCGGACTCACCGGAAGAAAGTATTTAAAGAATTTTTCCGGCATCCTCGGAACACTTTCGCTTTTAGCAGCGGCTGTTATTTCATTTTATACGGCTTACGAATATTTCTTCGTTGTCGGAAAAAATGCAGCAGGCGTTTACGAGCAGATCATCGCATTCAAATTCACCTGGTTGCAATTCGCCCCCGGCCTTTCAATTGATCTCGGCGTAATTCTCGATCCGATTTCCATTATGATGATCGTGATCGTAACTTTCATTTCATTGATGGTGCACATTTACAGCATGGGCTACATGCATGGTGAAGAACGTTATTCCACGTATTACTCTTTTCTTTCGCTCTTCACATTCTCCATGCTCGGACTTGTACTTGCAAGCAATATTTTCCAGATCTATATTTTCTGGGAATTGGTTGGCGTTTCTTCTTTCCTGTTGATCGGATTTTATTACGACAAACCTTCCGCAGTTGCAGCAGCGAAAAAAGCATTCATCGTTACACGTTTTGCAGATCTTGGATTTCTGATCGGAATTTTAATCCTTGCTTTCTACAGTGGCACACTCGATTTCCAGACACTGATCGAACGCTTCACTACAAATTCAGATTATTACACCGCCGTAACTGCGGCTTCCTTCATGGGCGTATCTGCGCTCACGTGGGGACTCGTTCTCGTCTTCATCGGCGGCGCAGGAAAATCAGCGATGTTTCCGTTACACGTCTGGCTTCCGGATGCGATGGAAGGGCCAACACCGGTTTCTGCATTGATCCATGCCGCTACAATGGTTGTTGCCGGCGTTTATCTTGTTGCGCGATTGTTTCCTGTTTTTGCATTGTCTTGTCCGCCGGCATTACAAGTTGTAACGTATGTCGGCTTATTCTCTTCATTATTCGCCGCAATCATTGCATGCACACAAACCGATATCAAACGAGTCCTCGCCTACTCCACCATGTCGCAGATTGGTTTTATGATGTTTTCACTTGGCGTTTCAGGTTACGGCGGTGAACATGGATTAGGCTACATGGCTTCGATGTTCCATTTGTTTACGCATGCCATGTTCAAAGCACTGTTGTTTCTTGGTGCTGGCGCTGTGATCCATTATATCCACAGCAATGAAATGAAAGATATGGGCGGATTGAGAAAAGCTATGCCGGTTACACATTTGACTTTCCTCATCGCCTGCTTAGCCATTTCAGGAATTCCTCCTTTCGCCGGATTCTTTTCGAAAGAAGAAATTCTTGCCGCGTCTTTTCAATCCAACAAACTTGTTTTTGTTGTTGCGATCATCACCGCAGCCATTACAGCATTCTACATGTTCCGTTTATATTTCAACATTTTCTGGAACAAAGAAAGAATTGCAGATCACTCACACGATGATCATTCGCATGCAAAACACAGTGAAGGCACAAAGACGATGTTGATTCCGCTAATCATTCTCG
>JBDSHN010000114.1:0-3398 GCA_039918435.1 Bacteroidia bacterium
AAGCTCCTGTTGCGAAACCAATTGATAAACCTGAAAATAAGCCGGAGGAGAAACCAGAGCCAAAAGAGAAGCCGAAGCCGGTTGTTCCGCCGCCTCCGACGGATGATAAAAAGGATGATTGTGAGCCAATACCAGTAGGGCGACATTTAGGAGGAAATACAAATAACCATCATGACATTGCCGATATAAAACCGCCTAATCTTAAGGACGAGCAAGGCAGATTAGGAGACTGGTGGTTGAAAGGGAAAAATTTTGATGCATGGACTGGTAAACCCAAAAATGAATTGTGGGAAGTGAAGACTTTTCAATATAGTAATCCGAAGATTGCTAAATTTCCTCCGATAAGAGATAATCAATTGGAAAGTGATCTTGCGGAAATTAACAGAGAACAAAAAATTGCTATTTCCTGTGGTTTGCCATTTATTGTAGCGGTAACAGATCCTGAATATAAAAAAGCTTTAAAGAAAAGAAATGAATCCTTGGTTATAGAAGTTGTAACGTACCCTTAAAAAAATATTATGAGAGAAAATGAATTCATGATTTACATTTATAGCCCTTCTTACTTCGAAGAACCGGCATTGATTTTCCGCGCAGTTGATTTTATTGACACCATGCTTACACCGTATAAATTGGAGTATCGACTTACATCTACTTGCTATGAAAAAATTGAAAATAGGAAAGAATATATTCTGGAAAAATTAAAAGGAGAGAGTCTTGCATTATGCAATAATTTGCCTGATAAATTTCTTCACCTGCAAGGATTTTCATGGGAAGCCATTGAAAGACTAAAGAGCCATGCTTTTGTTCGCACAGTTGTTGTGGTTCCGAATGAAGAAAAGCATATAAACATAATGAACTCCCTTATTGGCGGCATTGGTGATACCATGCAAGCGTATTATGCAGAAGTGGCTTCGCCCGGTTACATGGGAGAAATTCCAAGTTCACAAATTATGTTTAGCGATCGTACTGTTGACGATATTCTTTATGGATTGCCTCCGGTTGCAGACTTTGCGAAACATGGTCTGGTAGATTATTTATTCCCAAGGTTTGTGTACTGGATCAACTACTGGTCGAAAGAAATTGCAGAAACGGTGGACTTTAATTACGAAAGAGATAAGAATTTATTTCACGAATGTTTTCAAACACCATCAGGCTCGTGGGTTTTACGAATTACTAAAGACCCTTTGGATGTTTCTATTCCTGAACATTTGGAACTGCTTAAAAAGGTTTATAAACGTTATCCTAAAGTTGGCAGACAGGATTTGTTGCAATAATAAAATTTTGCTGTAGCTGTTGCATGCCTTTATCACATGCTTAATGCCGGTGGTCTTGTGAAATTGAAAGACCTTATTGATGAGCTAACTAAAACCGCTGATGATCGT
The DNA here is from genome assembly GCA_039918435.1 of Bacteroidia bacterium. Lineage (GTDB taxonomy): Bacteria > Bacteroidota > Bacteroidia > Palsa-965 > Palsa-965. The sequence goes on from JBDSHN010000114.1 coordinate 1,383, forward strand.
ACTTTCAAATATCACATGGTATTTTTATCTTTTCGCTGTGCCGTAATTTCATTATATATCAACAAACGCCGACTTATTTTCTTCGATTGAGTAAATTTATCTACACATTTTCCATGTATTGGTTAATTTCCGACCAAAAATAATGGCACATCAATTGAATATGCAAATGCAGAACTTTTTTTGTTTCTAAGGTTTTATTCTTCAAACGCTATGCATATTAACCCAAAATTAAAAGCTCTTGCAGCCGACATTATGTTATTGTTCGGAAGAGTAATATTCGGCGGCGTATTTCTTAAAGATGCAGTGGAACATTTTACTCCGACAATGATTCAGGAGGCGGAACAAAAGGGAATGTTCCTTCCATACATTCTCATCCCACTTTCAGGCTTAGTGGCGCTCGTAGGTGCCTTGTTCATCATTTTCGGTTTCAAAACAAAGTTTGGCGCAGGCTTAATTGTAAAAGTGCTTATTCCCGTCACCGTGGTAATGCATGATTTCTGGAATTTCAGTACACCTCATACCATCGGAATAGAATTTGACGAGTTTGTAAAAAACCTTGGACTCATCGGCGCAGCATTTATATTAATGTATTTCGGCGGCGGTCCTATCACTTTCGACGCAAAATTAAAAAAGAGAAAAGAAAAAAAACTCGCCGCGAAAAAAGGTACAATCCTGCGAAAAGAAATGCATTTGAAGATTCGCCAATTAGAAATAGGAAATGCAAATGTGGTGTAACAATTCTAAGATTTTGAATATTGAATTTTCAATTAGTATCACCACAAATGTTCAACACTGCCAAGACCTTCGCGTACAACTTCAAATTCTCCTTTTGAAACATCAATCACAGTAGAAGCCTGGATATTTCCATAACCGCCATTTATAACCAGGTCAACTTTCTCGTTATACTTTTCATAAATAAGATCAGGGTCAGCGTAATAATCCAGCATCTCATCATCCGCGTCATGCAACGAAGAAGATACAATCGGATTGCCGGACGCCTTTACAATTTCCTGAACAATTAAATTATCAGGAACGCGGATACCGACTGTTTTCTTTTTGCTTTGAAAAATTTTCGGAACATTATTATTCGCTTCCAGGATAAACGTATAAGGACCGGGCAATGCTTTTTTTAACACTCGGAAAACAGAAGTAGAGATCGAGCGGGTAAAATCGGAAAGGTGAGAAAGATCGTGGCAGATGATAGAAAAATTTGCTTCTGCTAATTTAATCCCTTTGAGACGACAAAGTTTTTCCAGCGCTTTCGGTTGTGTAATGTCACAACCGATTCCATAAACAGTATCCGTCGGATAAATAATAATTCCGCCTGAGCGCAAAACTTCGGCGGCTTTACGAATAGAATTTTCGTCGGGCTTGTCAGGATTTATTCTAAGTAACATTTTCAGTGGTCAATTGTCAGTATTCATTATCAGATGCCTGTAGTCAACAGTCTGAATAAAAGCTGATAATTGACTACAGGCAACTGCGCACTGCTTACGCAAATTTTTTCGCGTCTTCGAGGAATTGCTTTAAGCCATTATCAGTTAACGGATGTTTCAGCAACGCAAGGATCGCGCTCAAAGGACAAGTTGCAACATCCGCGCCTAACTTTGCGCAATCGATAATGTGCATCGGGTGGCGCACAGAAGCCGCGAGGATCTGTGTTGCGTAACCATAATTATCGTAGATCAAACGGATTTCTGCAATGAGATTTAATCCGTCCGTTGAAACATCATCAAGTCGGCCAATGAATGGAGAAACATAAGTAGCGCCCGCTTTTGCAGCAAGAAGCGCTTGTCCGGCAGAAAAAACAAGCGTGCAATTGGTGCGGATTCCTTTTGAAGAAAAATATTTTATCGCCTTAATTCCGTCTTTGATCATCGGCACTTTCACTACAATGCGTTCATGAAGTGCAGCCAGCTTTTCACCTTCTTTGATGATCTCTTCGTAATCCGTAGAAATAACTTCGGCACTTACATCTCCAGTGGCAATATTGCAAATGTCAATGTAATGTTTTGT